>JANNMO010000030.1:0-61465 GCA_031398005.1 Ferruginibacter sp. | reverse complement strand
GGCATGTATATCCATACCTTCGAATATTGCGGAAGGAAGTAGTAGAAACAGCAGCAAAGATTATAACAGGTTTATAGAGATCTCATTAGGATCTTGCTTTGAAGCAGAGACTCAATTATTAATTGCCAAGGAACTAAATTTTGGGAATGCAGAATTAATAAATGAAATGCTATCGGATATCACGGAAGAGGAAAAGATGCTAACTTCTTTTAGCAAGTCACTAGTAGCTAATAGCTAACAGCTTTTAGCCTCTCCAGCAAAAATACTTTTGGCGTGTTTTTTAAATCCCTTATTTTTGCAATCCCAAAGAAATTTAGGTGTGAGATTGGGTTATGGTGTAAAGGTAGCACAACAGATTTTGATTCTGTTTGTCTAGGTTCGAACCCTGGTAACCCAACAAAACGCTCCACAGAAATGTGGAGTTTTTTTTGTGGATGTAATTTTAATTTGTTTGTTCTACATTTCCCCACTGCCAAATTATAAGTTAATTAAAAATAGTTTGTTTCATTACAAACTAAAACAGTATCCCAGCGTATTCTGTGGCAAAAAGGTATGCCACTGAGGCACAGAAAAAAAAGAAATACATTTTCAAAAATTTCCTCACACTATTCAATATAAAATATATTTGTCCTTCCATCAATCAAAAAATATATAATTAGTTGTTTTAAATTTTTATTTATGCGTAAAATTACTTTCGTTTTTTATATTTTATTAACCATTACTACTTTACAATTAACTGCACAACAAATACAATTTTATCCTACCAATTGGTGGATAGGTATGAAATGGAATAAAGTACAAATACTGGTTTACAACAACGAAAAAAGTATTAAGAATACTGAAGTGAAAATTGATTATCCTGGTGTGGTTTTAAATAAAGTACACAGGCTGGAAAATGAAAAGTATTTGGCAATAGATGTAACTATTGCTGCAAATTCAAAACCTGGTATTGTAAATATTATTTTAACCGCAGATAATAAATCAGAAAAAATACAATGGCCACTGCAAATCAAAAAAGCTGGTAATGGAACTACGTATGCACAGGGTGTAAACTCATCTGATTTTATGTATTTGTTAATGCCTGATAGGTTTAGTAATGGCAATACTTCCAACGATAAGATAGCGGGTTTAAAAGATCAATCGTTCAATAGAGATTCGATGTATCATCGCCATGGTGGCGATTTGCAGGGTGTAATAAATAAGCTAGATTATTTGAAAGATTTGGGTGTAACAACCATATGGATGACACCAGTGTTATTAAATGATATGCCCAGCAGAACCGAACATGGCTACGCTATAACCAATCATTATAAAGTAGATGATCGCCTTGGTGGAAATGATTTGTATAAAAAATTAAGTGCAGCTATTCATGCAAAAGGAATGAAGCTAATTCAAGATGCAGTTTACAATCATGTAGGTTCGCAGCATTTTACAGTTTTGGATAAACCCATGAAAAATTGGCTGCACGAATGGCCAAATTTCACACAGACTACTTACAGAGATCAGGTATTATTTGATCCTTATGCTGCATCATCTGAAACAAAGAAAATGAGTGATGGTTGGTTTGTAAAAAACATGCCAGACCTAAATCAGCAAAACCCTTTTGTGGTAAATTATTTAATACAACATGCATTGTGGAGTGTTGAAGAATTTGGCGTAGACGGCTGGCGGATTGATACATATATATACAACGATTTATCATTTATGAACAAGTGCAACAAAGCACTTTTAGATGAATATCCTGCCATAACTTTGTTTGGCGAAACATGGGTACATGGAGTAGTAAACCAAAGTTACTTTTGCCAGAATAATTTAAACAATAATTTTAAAAGCAATCTGCAAAACACCACCGATTTTCAAATGCTATTGTATGGCATACAGCCTGCATTAACTGAAAAATATGGCTGGACGGAAGGCTTGATGAAATTGTACAATACAGCAGCGCAAGATATATTGTACAAGAACCCAATGGGCCAAGTATTGTTTTTGGGTAATCATGATGTGTCAAGATTTTTTTCTGTAGTAAATGAAGATGTGGCAAAGTATAAAATTGCCCTGGGCTGGTTACTCACATACAGGGGAATACCGCAGTTGTATTATGGCGATGAAATTTTAATGAAAGGCTTTAGTAATCCTGATGGATTGGTAAGATCAGATTTTTCAGGTGGCTGGGCAGCAGATACTGCAAATAAATTTACAAAACCAGGCCGTACACAACAGGAAAATGAAGTGTTTGATTTTGTAAAAACCGTGGCAAATTTTAGGCAAACTTCTTCTGCATTAAAAACAGGTAAAATGATGCATTATTTACCTGATAATGATGTGTACACCTATTGCAGATATGATGACAAAGAAAAAATTATTTGTTTGATGAATGTTTCGGATAACAGTAAAAA
The DNA here is from genome assembly GCA_031398005.1 of Ferruginibacter sp. GTDB lineage: Bacteria > Bacteroidota > Bacteroidia > Chitinophagales > Chitinophagaceae > Ferruginibacter. Next base: position 59,069 of record JANNMO010000030.1, on the reverse strand, counting down.
AATAAATTTGTCAGAAAAATATTCTGAAGTATATAAAAAAAATAATTCTATAAAAAACATAGTAACAGGCGAACTACATATTTCTACTATAGAAATACCAGCAAAATCAATATTTATTGGAAAAGTTTTATAAATGCTTTCCAAATTCGAAACTTTTATACAGTTATTTAATGTCATGTATAGATAAACAATCAAGTATAACTGATTTGCTTTGTAGGGTAGTGGGTGGTTTTGCATGAGTCAAAAAAATAATTTTACGCAATCGTTTGCGTTTATTAATAAAACGTTATTTTTGATAATGCATAAAAGTAACTTCTCATATACTTCATGCAACGATTATTGATTTATTCAAACCAAAACCAAAACATTTTTTATGAAAATTAGTTTAAAACAGATCCGAAAGATTTGCATAATGCTTTTCTTTTCGGGGCTTTCTGTTACAGCTTTTGCCCAAAATTCAATCAGCGGAGTTGTAACAAATTCAAAAGATGGCTTGCCAGCAAGTGGTGTAACCGTTACAGTAAAAGGTACAACAACTGCAACACAAACTGATGAGAAGGGCGCCTTTGTTATTACAGCTCCTTCAAATGGCACATTGGTTTTTTCATCTGTAAGCTATGGTAGGCAAGAGGTAGCTGTAAATGGAAAAACTTCTTTGGCTGTTTCTCTTACATCTAGTACTACAAGTTTAGATGAGGTAGTAGTGGTTGGGTATGGTACACAGCAAAGAAAATACATGACTGGCTCCGTTTCTAAAATTGACTCCAAAGCATTTACAAGCACGCCGGCACCAAGTTTTGATGCTGCTTTACAAGGTAGAGCACCAGGCTTACAAGTACAGCAAGCAAATGGATCTTTAGGGGGTGCAGTAAGAATAAGAGTAAGAGGTACAAGTTCTATTTCTAGTAGCGGTGAACCTCTTTATGTGGTAGATGGTATTCCCTTTTCTAATGGAGATAACCAGGCAGGTTTTGGTAGCGGATTAGATGGTACCAAAGCAAATAACACCAACCCATTGGCATCCATTAACCAAAATGATATTGAATCAATTGAGGTATTAAAAGATGCTGCTTCTGCCGCCATTTATGGTGCACGTGCTGCTAATGGCGTCATATTAATTACTACAAAAAAAGGTAGAAGTGGTAAAACACAAATTACACTAGATGCTATAACGGGTGGTTCTGAAATCACCAGAAAACTTCCTCAATTGAATGGTGCAGAGTGGTACCAGCTTTACAACGAAGCAAGAGTAAATGATGGGCTTTTGCCATTAGGTCCTAATCAAAATATTCCAGGTTTGCCTTTGTCTTATGTGTATGATCCAAAAGTAAATACTGATTGGATAGATCAAACTACCCAAAGAGGTTCATTGTATGAAGCTAATTTAAGCGCAAGAGGTGGTAATGATAAAACTCGTTTCTTTTTAAGTGGGGTATATAGAGATGAAAAAGGTGTATTAGTTGGAAACAAATTTCAAAGAATAGGTGGTCGTGTAAATATAGATAACAAAGCTTCTGATCGTTTAGATTTAGGAATTCAAATTGGTATGTATTCTACCAGAAATAATGAAGTACCCACTTCGTTTAATGGTGGTATTGGAGCGGCACAATCAAATGCATTACCAATTTTTCCTGTGTTAAACCCAAACGGAAGTTATTTTGGAACACAAACACAGTATAATATTTTTATTAATCCTGTAGCAAGGCTACAAAATACATTTATCAATAGATCTTTAAGAACTTTTGCTAATGTAAATGCAACACTTAAAATAACAAAAGAACTTTCTTTTAGAAGTGAAATAGGGTTAGATCTACTTAGGCAAAAAGAAAATACCTACGAACAACCGTACAACAGGTGGTATCAAAATACCATGTTGGCAGCAGGTTCTGAAAGACAGGTGGATATTACCAACATTAACAATAATAACTATTTTACCTATAATAATAAAATAGGAAGCAATGGAAAATTAGATGCAACTGTAGGTTTTGCAGTGAATACTATAAAATTTCATGAAGCATCTTACAGACCACAAAGCGATGCTGTAGGATATGTAAATCCATATTTTAAAACTGGTACAGCAGGCTTAGCATGGTCGCCACTAGCGCCTGCTGCAGTTACCAACGGTTCTCCGGTTACAGCTTACGGAAGTCCAACAAATGAGTCTGGATTTATATCATATTTCGCCAGAGCAAATTATCGCTTTATGGATAAATATCTTTTAGGCTTTAGTGTTCGTGCAGATGGTTCTCCAAGGTTTGGAGAAAATAATCGTTTCGGATATTTTCCTGCAGTTTCTGCTGGTTGGATAGCATCTGACGAAAAATTTTTAAAAGACAGTAGAGTCATTAATTATCTTAAAGTAAGAACTTCTTACGGGCTTACAGGAAATGCAGAAATTGGTGATTATCGTTTTCTTGAATTGTACAATCCGGCTGGAGGTTATGCAGGTACCAACGGTTTAAGACAAGGTTCATTAGCAAACCCTGATCTTACTTGGGAGAAGGGCCAGCAATTTGACCTCGGAATTGATTTTGGATTGCTTAAAAATGTATTGAGTGGTAGCATAAGTTTTTATACTAAAAAGAGTAAAGACTTATTGTTAAATAAACCTGTTCAAAGATCTACAGGTTTTGATAATCTTGCCGCAAACGTAGATGTACAGATAAGAAACAGAGGAATTGAACTGGTGTTAAATTCAAATAATATTACTACTAAAGATTTTAAATGGACAAGTTCATTAAATATATCTCGCAATGAAAATAAGGTATTAACCGTAGCAGGTTTTGATGATCCAGATTTTCTTGACTTGAGCGAAGGTGATACCCGTGTTATAGCAGGTTATCCATTAGGCCAAAATTACTTGCCCATATTTGTGGGAGTAGATCCACAAACTGGTGTTACTTTAATAAGAGAAAAAGCAACTGGTAAATCAATTCCACTTACAGCTGCATCTCAAAATGCAAACAGGGTACCCGTGGGTAATCCGATACCTGATTTCTTTGGAGGTTTTGAAAATACTTTCACCTACAAAGGTTTCGATCTTGGTTTCTTGTTTACTTTCCAGTACGGAAATGAAATTTATGATGATGGTGCAAAATTTCAAATAGGCGGCAGATTAAATGAATGGAATCAAAGAAGAGAATTATTAAACAGATGGCAGAAACCAGGTGACATTACGGAAGTACCAAAGGTTTTATTAACCGTTGATGCGAACAATAGCAATTCATCTAGATGGTTGTACGATGTATCTTTCCTTCGTTTGAGAAATATAAATCTTGGTTATACTATTCCGGCAAATATTGTAAGTCGTGCTAAAATTACCAGTGCACGTATTTATGTAGCGGCTTCAAACATTCTTACGTTTACGAAGTATGCAGGTTGGGACCCAGAGGTTGTTCGTTACAGATTTAATAATGGCGCATCCAATGGAGCGTCTAACGCACCATACTTACCAAGCCCGCAAGCCAAAAGCTTAAACCTTGGTGTAAGTATTACTTTGTAATTGAATTTTAATAATTAAAAAAACAACAATGAAAAAAATATTAATATTAACTTTTTTTGCAGCCATGATTTTTTCTATTGGTTGTAAGAAAGTATTGGACCAGATACCTGGCGACGCACAACCTGGCGATGAAGTATTAAAAACAAGTGCCAACGTTTATGCAATACTTGCAGCATCGTACGAGCGCTTTACCAATAATGACTTCATGGGTGGAAACTTTACTAAAACATCTGAACTTTATGGAGATCAAATAAACTTTGTAAATGTAACCGGCGGTGCCGAAGTGCAGTTTACACAAAGAGGTTTTAGCTCTTTTAATTCTATTGGTCGTAGCCTTTGGTTTACAGGGTACGAAGCTATTGCAAGAGCAAATGTTGTTGTAAAAGCTTTGGCAGAGAACAATTATACAGACATTACTGACTCAACCAAAAAAACTTGGAATGGAGAAGCATTGTTTATAAGAGGTGTATCTCATTTTGAACTTACTAGATTATTTGCAAAACCTTACACAAGTAACCCAACAGTTGATTACGGAATTGTAGTAAGGCAAAAAGCACTTAGTGCTACAGAAGCGCAAGTTGCAGTACAAAGAAATACAGTAAAAGAATCTTACGATGCAGCAATTGCTGATTTAAAACTTGCTGAAGCATTGCTACCTGCATTTAACGGCGGTGCACGTGCTACCAAATGGGCTGCAAAAGCATATTTAGCACGTATTTATTTTAATATGGCAGACTACGTTAATGCCTTTGCTTATGCAAATGATGTTATAAACAACAGTGGTTATAGTTTAGGTACAGATGTAACAATTCCCTTTAAAAGTGTAGGCAATCAGGTGGTACCAACACCTGGTGTTATCATGATGATATTAGGTGATGCAGGTACACAACGAGGTAGTTTTTGGAACAGTGATTTAAACAATACCTATTTACCATTAAGTAGTACCATTTTTTCAACTATAAATGCTAGAGGTGGAACAAGAGCTACTACCTTAACAACATCGTCTACTAATCCTGTAAGAGGGATTTCTACAAAATGGAGTCAACTTGGTGCATCTGTAGGTATTAATGTTCCATTAATAAGATTATCAGAAATGTATTTGATTCGTGCTGAAGCACGGGTACAGAATGGCGGTTTTACTGACGCTACTGTACGTGCAGACTATAATGCGGTGAGAGCTGTAGCAGGAGTATCGGCTGATGTGACTACTACTGGAGCAGCAGCATTGTTAACTGCTATAAGAACAGAAAGAGTAGTTGAATTTTTTACTGAAGGAGATGGGTACCATGAATTGAGAAGATTAAAATTAAATATTCGTGGTATTGCTTATAATGATGCAATTGGATTACTAAAAATACCGGATGGCGAAGTAAGGGCGAATTTAAATATGGTTCAGAACTAAAAATTATTTATAAAAAAAAAAATTAAAATGAAAAAAATTATCACAATTTGCTTTGCTGCTTTTTTTGTGGTTTGTCTTTTTACTACATCTTGTAAAAAAATAACCTACAACGAAATTGGAGAACCTGTAAGCGTAGAAAAAAACCTTGTTGGAAACTGGAAACTTGACAGCATCATACAGGTAGATCAAACTGCTGCTGATAAAGGATTCCCTGCTTTTGTACAACGTTTAAATATTACTTCCCTATTTCCATATAATACTGTATCAGTAAAATTTACTGACGCAGGTACTGGATTAGCCGGATCATATGCATTTGTAAACCCTGGCAATGCGCCCTTGTTTGTAGCACCAACAGGAAACTATTCATTTTTTGAAAATGGTTCATCACAAAGATTGAGATTGGTTGGTACTGCTCGTACAGACAGTATAGATTTTGCTAAAGCTTACAGAGTGAGCGATAACAAACTTGCCTTAAGATACAATCGTGCTTTTTTTACAGGAAGTAAAAAAGTATTTGTGTATTATGATTTCAATTTTTCAAGAAATTAATTAACCTTATTACTACAACAGTAAAAAAATAACAATGAAAAAAATATTAATATTAATCACTGTTTTAGTGGCATCACTAAATAGTTTTTCACAAGCTACGGCTTCTGTGAGCCCGAGCAGTTTTACTGCAGAAGATCAAATTGTAATTACAGTAGATCTTACAGGTAACGCTTTAGGAAGCGGTAATGAAGATGTGTATATATGGGGGTTTGTACCAGGTTGTTGCGGTTCCCCATTAAATGATCAAGGCGGGTTTGGCTGGGGTAATAGTAACCCTGCAGCTAAGTTTACCAGAATAGGTACTAGTAATAAATTTACATTTACATTAACACCTACAACTTACATGAATAAGACGGCTGCTCAAATTGGTGCACAGTTTGGTTTCTTAGCCAAAAATCAAAATGGCTCCAGACAAACACAAGATTTTATTTTTGCGGTAGACCCATTAACTTTTACGCCTTCCGTTTTTCGTCCGTTTCCATCTAAGTTTACACAAGACGATGTAATAACATTTTTTATGGATAAAAACCTTTTAGATATTTCAAAAGTTGCTTTGAAAGCTGCAACAGAAGTGTATGTCTATACAGATATCGATTATGTAAAACCTGATGGAACGGGTGGATATTTTCAAGTATCACAATATTGTGAACCGGTAAATACAGGAGATGGTAATTACTATCCAGGTCAAACTACTACGGCAGATAACCTTGCACTGAAGGCAAAAGATTTTGGAAATGGTTTGTTTGGTTGGACAATAGTACCATCTAAATTTTTTAGAATTGGAGATCCTGGAAGCACAAAGTTTCCACCTGCAGGTTCTAGAATTACTAAAATTAAAGTTCATTTTAGAACAAGGTTAAGCCCATATTGTCCAGGTACCGTGGGTGATTCTGGCTCTTTAGGAGATAACTTCGGATTCCCTATCACACAATAATTTATTATAGTTAATACATAAAAGCCAGGCCTCAAAAAACCTGGCTTTTATTTTTCTAAGTAAATTGCTTTATCGAAATTGTGGTTACAAAACCATTGCTTTTTATTCTAACAAAACACTTGTAATATGAAAATGCACATTAAAAAAATATCTTACTCCTTAACGTTTATATTGTTGTTTTTTTATGCAAAAAATGTGGCAGCACAAACAAACATTAAAGAGACAGGCAATGTAAAATCGGTAAAAATTAGCGGACAAAACGTAAGCCTTGCAACTGATGCTGCATTTATTGAGGCCATGGTTTACAGCCCATCGATTATTCGTATTCGTATGGATAAGCAACCACTTAAAAAAGATTTTTCTTATGCTGTAATTGCGCAGCCTATTCAAACAAAAGCTACTATTACTCAAACTGCAAATGATATAACCATTGTTACAGATTCTTTAAAAGCCATCTTTACAAAAAAACCTTACAGCGTTACTTTTTATAACAATGAAGGAATGGTTGTAAGTGAAGATGAGAAAGGATTAACCACTTCTTGGGTAGCAGAAGAAGTAACCACGTACAAAAAAATGCAGGAGGGTGAACGCTTTGTTGGACTTGGTGAAAAAACCGGTGACCTCGATAGAAAAGGCAACGGCTACACCAACTGGAATACAGATGCGTATGGTTACAGCACAGGACAAGATCCTATATATACATCCATACCTTTTTACATAGGCATTCATCACAATTTGAACTATGGTATTTTTATGGACAATACATTTCAATCTGATTTTAATTTTGGTGCTAGCAACGATCGTTTTTCTTCTTTCGGTGCTCGTGGTGGTGAAATGAATTATTATTTTATTTACCACAAAACGGTGGCAGATATTGTAAAGTCATACACATCGCTTACAGGTCGTATGAAAATGCCGCCATTGTGGAGCATAGGTTACCAGCAGAACCGATACAGTTATTATCCAGACACAGAAGTTCTGCGTATTGCACAAACCCTTCGTGAAAAACAAATACCTGCCGATGGCATTACGTTGGATATTCATTATATGGATAAATACCAGTTGTTTACCTGGAACAAAGAACGCTTTCCAAATCCTCGTTCGCTTACAGATAAATTGAAAACGATGGGTTTTAAAACTACTGTAATTGTAGACCCGGGAATTAAGGTAGTACCAGGTGCTGCAGCGTTTGATCGTGGTGTAAAAGCAGATGCGTTTATAAAATACAGCGATGGAAAATATTATACCGGACAGGTTTGGCCGGGCTGGTGTCACTTCACAGATTACTCATCTGAAATAGGTAGAAATTATTGGAAAAACGAAATGAAATTTTTTCCAGATAATGGAGTGAGTGGTGTGTGGAATGATATGAACGAGATAGCAACTTGGGGGCAAAAAATGCCAAACAATGTAGTGTTTAATTTTGAAGGTAGAAAAGCTTCGCATTTAGAAGCACATAATGTGTATGGTTCTTTAATGGCCAAAACCAGTTACGAAGGTTTTTTACAACACAGTACTGAAAGACCGTTTGTACTTACCCGTGCTGGTTTTGCAGGCTTGCAACGTTTCTCTGCATTGTGGACGGGCGATAACCGCTCTGAAGACAGTCACATGATGGCAGGCGTGAGATTAATAAACAGTCTTGGCTTAAGTGGTGTATCATTTACAGGAATGGATATTGGGGGTTTTACAGGAAACCCTTCTATTGGTTTGTATGCCCGTTGGATGCAGTTGGGTGCCTTTATTCCTTACTTTAGAAACCATACCGGTATTAATTCAAAATCATCGGAGCCATGGGCTTATGGTGAAGAAGTTACAGAGATTGCCAGAAATTATATCAGCCTTCGTTATAAATTATTACCTTATTTATACAGTAGCTTTTATGAATCTACACAGAGCGGTTTGCCTGTAAACAGATCATTGGTTTTTGAAAATACTTTTGATAATAATATTTACAACGGAGCTGTTCAAAATCAATTTTTGTTTGGTCAATCAATAATGGTTTGCCCGGTAGAAAGTGGTAAAGATTTCATGAAAGTTTATTTGCCGGCAGGTGGTTGGTACGATTTTTACAACGATGAAATGACCATGGGTGGTAAAGAAAATACACTACAAATTGGATTGGCTAAAATGCCAGTATATGTAAAAGCCAGCAGCATTATACCAATGCAATCGTTGGTACAATCAACATCTATAGCGCCTACAGATACTTTGATGCTGCATGTTTACAAAGGCACTGCTCCAAATTCTTTTGTGTATTACGAAGATGATGGAAAAAGTTTTGATTATGAAAAAGGAATGTTTTACAAAAGAACCATCATGTATAATCCATCAGCAAATCAAATAACTTTTGAAAACGCAGAAGGGCAAATGAATAGTAAATTTAATAATGTGGCCATTGTGTTACATGGCTTTGATGGTACAAATAATATAAAAGCAAATGGTAACAGTGTGAATGCACAAAAATCATTAACAGTGTTATTAAATCCAATTTCTCAGTTTGATCCACAGGGAACGGGTAAGCCTGTAGAAGGAAGCAATACACAAACTGTGGTAATGAAAAACAGTAAAGAAAAAATAACGGTGCAGCTATAATTTAAAAATAAATTTATAAATAAAACGCCCTGATTTTGTCGGGGCGTTTTGTGTTTTCTCCCAAAAGAATTAAGTTATCTTTGAAATTAAATAAGGTGCCGATGAATGACATTATAACTGATATAAATCAACTGGACCCTAACGGTTCATATACTTATGCTGATTATTTAAAGTGGAAGTTTAATGAAAGGGTTGAATTGTTTAAAGGAAGAATTTTTAAAATGAGTCCTGCGCCAGGTTCAAAGCATCAACAGATATCTTTAAATGTAACAAGAAAACTAGATAATTTTTTTTTAAAAACAAGTTGTAGCTTATTTGTTGCACCATTTGATGTAAGATTAGTAAAAACAAAATCCAATGACACTAAGGTTATTACTGTAGTTCAACCTGACCTATGTGTGATTTGTGATGAAAATAAATTAGATGATAAAGGTTGTAACGGAGCACCTGATTTAATTGTTGAAATTTTATCGCCTGGTAATTCAAAAAAAGAAATGGGAATAAAGTTTGATTTATATGAGGAAAATGGCGTGAAAGAATATTGGATTGTTGAACCTGCTGAAAAAAGTATTTTTATTTATACTCTACAAAATGAAAAATTTATTGGCTTAAAACCATTGATAGAAGATGATAAAATGAAAAGCCCTCTTTTTCCCGCATTGGATTTTGATGTGATCGATATATTTTGAAATCTTAAATCTTTTTACTTTACCACTTCCTGCAACACCTTACCCACACTACCCGATGGCATTTGTATATGTAACATGGCTGCAAGTGTTGGTGCTATATCCGTCATGTAGGTTTCTCTGTTGGTTTTACCTGGTTTAATATTCCAACCATAAAACAACAACGGTATATGTGCATCGTATGGATTCCATAAACCATGAGTAGTGCCTTTTAAACCACCATCAAAATAGCCAGGCTTTAAAATAAATTGAATATCTCCGCTGCGGGTTTCCGTATATCCATTCTCAAACATTTCTTTTAAAGATGAGTTGAGTGTAGTAGCGCTTATTTTATTTGTTTCAAATACGCTTGTAATGGAAGGGTGCGTTCTTAACGATTGCATAATTACACGCTGTGCGGCATCAATGTCTTTACCACTATTTGCAAATAACTTTTTATTTAAATACACCTGATAATTTTGCACCGCCCAAATACTATTTTTTATATTGAAACTATCTTCCAACAATTTGTTCAATTGTTGTTTTACCATAACATCATCAAACACCCCTGCCTCAATTCTATTTTCTTTTAAAAACCCCGGGATGTGTGCAGCACCATGGTCTGCGCTTAAAAAAACGAGGTAATTGTTTTTGCCAAATTTTATATCCAGGTCGGTTAAAAAATTGGCTATGTCTTTGTCCAATCTCAAATAAGTATCTTCTGCTTCAATGGAGTTTGGTCCAAAATTATGACCCATATAATCTGTAGAGGAAATGCTGATGGCTAAAAAATCTGTAGCTTTTCCGGCGCCCATTTTTTCATTGTCAATGGCCGCTTTTGAAAAGTTGAAAGTAAATGTGGAAGCGTATGGCGTGTATTTAAATGCACTGTACTTTACACTGTTTATAGTAGAGAGTTGATGCGGAAATGTTGGACTTTTTAACCCTGCTATTGGTTGCTCATATTCTTTATTATCTGCCGTGCTTTGTGTGTATGTGTTTATTGGATATAAGGTGTTCCAATCATTTTTCATCATACTCGCCACTTCATCTTTTGCATTAAAATTATTTACCCATACTGGTAATTGCGGCATGTAATAATTACTGGTTACCCATTTTCCTGTTTTGTCATCGTACCAATAAGCAGCATTGCCACTATGGCCTGCGGGCAAAATAGCACCTCTGTCTTTTAGTGAAATGCCTATTACTTTGCTTTCAAAATTATTACTAAGTCTTAGTTCGTCTGTAATGGTGGTAGACCATAAATTTCGTGGACTCATTTTGCCATTTATATCATTGTTGCCTACACCGAGTACTGTACTATCTTCTGTACAATATACATTTCTATTAATGGTTCTATCAAACCAATTGTTACCCACCATGCCATGTGTAGAAGGTACGCCGCCTGTATATATTGTTGTATGACCTACGGCTGTGTATGTAGGTACATAAGGTATAAATGTATTTTCAAAACTATAACCTTGGTTGATTAATTTTTTAAAACCTCCGTTGCTGTAACGGTTGTAATAACGGTATAAATAATCCCAACGCATTTGATCAATTACAATACCTACTATAATTTTTGGGCGGCTAATTTGATTGCTTTGTAGGGCAATTTTTTGTGCATGTATATTTTGTGAAAATGAAAATAAGATTAGTAAGGATACAATAAACTTCATGGGCTGAAATGATTTTTACAAAAATACAAATTAGGAGTTGATTGTGAGGGTTAAGAAAATGTGAGGAGAAATTTTGATTTAAACGCTGATTAAGAGGTGTCAGCTTTGTTAGATATTTTAAATTTGAGAGTTATTGCTAAAAGGTGACACCTCTACGCCCAGATAGTAACTTAATAAAAAAGTTGTCATTTCTGTCATATACTTTGAGGTATTGTTTAATTGAAAAACAAAAGATGATTGGCTGCCGGATAGTAGTGGATATCCTTTTTGTGTTCCGCTTGGCGGCACAAAAAGATAGGAACGGATAGCCGGTCAAAAAGATTATTATTGTATGCCTTTCACAGCCCCCAATAATTAGATATTAGATTTTTAGACATTAGATATTAAACTTAGAAAGAACTAAACGATGTTTTGAATTTAAAAAAATCTTGAACTATGAACCTTAAACTTTAAACTCTTCACCCTTTGAACTACAAACCATTTTATTTACTTTTGCAGCATTAAAAAAAGCAATATATGATAGATGTTTTTGATAAGTTAGTGAAAGATGGTGGGCCTATTGGTCAGCATATGGATAGGGCGCATGGCTATTTTGCGTTTCCAAAACTGGAAGGCGAATTGGGACCACGTATGAAATTTAGAGGAAAAGAAGTGATTGTATGGAGTTTAAATAATTATTTGGGGCTGGTAAATCACCCCGATGTGCGTAAAATAGATGCGGAAGCAGCAGCAACTTATGGTATGGGAAACCCAATGGGTGCCCGTATGATGAGCGGAAATACGGCTAAGCACGAGGAGTTGGAAAAAGTGATTAGCAAATATGTGAGCCGAGAAGATACAATGTTGTTGAACTTTGGCTACCAGGGAATAATGAGTTGTATAGATGCGCTGGTAAATCGTAGAGATGTGATTGTTTATGATGCAGAATCGCATGCGTGTATTGTAGATGGTGTGAGACTTCACATGGGTAACCGCTTTGCATTTAAACACAATGATATTGAAGATTGCGAAAAGCAACTGGTACGTGCAAAAGCATTGGCTGAAAAAAATGGCGGTGGTGTTTTAGTTATTACGGAAGGTGTTTTTGGTATGGATGGTGAGCAGGGAATTTTGAAAGAAATTGTAGCGCTTAAACAAAAATATGGGTTCAGAATTTTAATTGATGATGCACATGGTTTTGGATATATGGGTCCCACAGGTGCAGGTGCAGATGAAGCGCAAGGTGTGCAAGACCAGATAGATTTATACTTTAGTACGTTCGTAAAAAGTATGGGAAGTATTGGTGCTTTTATTAGCGGACCAAAAGCGGTGTTGAAATATTTGCGTTACAATACAAGATCTCAAATATTTGCGAAAAGCTTACCGCTGTTGATTGTAGAAGGAATGTTGAAGCGGATGGAAATGGCTATATCTATGCCGGAACTGCGTGAAAAACTTTGGGCAAATGTGGAGCGTTTACAAAACGGCTTAAAAGAAAAAGGTTTTGATATTGGTCATACCAACAGTCCGGTGACGCCGATATATATGAAAGGCGATGTGCCTGAAGCTACACAAATGGTGATGGATCTAAGAGAGAATTATGGTATTTTTTGCAGCATCGTTGTTTACCCTGTAATACCGAAGGGTGATATTATTTACAGATTAATTCCTACGGCATCGCACAGTTTTGAAGAGATAGATATTACCTTAAAAGCATTTGAAGAAACGAAAAAGAAATTAGATGCCGGTAATTATAAAGCGGCTGATATTCCTGATATGGCTGAGGTTGGAGCGTTGTAAAGAATTATAATTTATTTTATTTATAGCCCTGTGATTTTTTTCACGGGGCTTTTTTTCATTTATACTCAATAACGTATTTGTTTTTGTAAACGGTGCCTGATGAAATAAATTTATTATCTCTTAAAATATGCATTGCCCTCACTTCATCAATATATTTTATTAAACTTTTTCCGCCATTACTATAAGTGAAGCTGTTATTAGTAAAAAATGATTTTTGTACACCGTGTAATGTTATTAATGCTGCCGCAGAAAAATTATTGGTGCAGGAAATGATTTGATTGTTTGTGAAAGTTAATTGCGGTCCCATTGTGCTTTCGTCATTTCCTCCTCGAAGAATATTTAAGATTTCTCCATCATTATTTTCGAACAAACAATTACTGATGGTCATTTTTTCTACGGGATAATAACCTTTTTTATCTGCTTCTTGCGCAAGATTAAAAATACTGCCTTTGCTGTTTTTAAAAGTTGTTTTGGTGATAATAATGCTATCGCATACCGCAGATTTACTTGCGTAGAAAAAGGTTGAAGGGTTGTTTTCGATTATGCAATTATCCATTTTAAAATTGGCGTGGTTGCTTGGTGCGGAGGTATCGGTAGTTATAAAGCTGTTGCTTTTTATTTCTGATAAATTAAGATTAATATTTTTAAAAGTTAAACTACTGCCGGCATTAAGTAAAAATAAAAATGGTTGATTAGCAGATTGGAAAATGAATTTTATTGGTTGTTTATTTTTTGTAGAAATTGTTACATTCTTTAAAACTTGAAGTGGCTCTGTAAAAATATATTCTTGTGACGTTAATAAAATATTGAAATCTTGTTTATCTCTTTCACTCAACAACTCTTTTAATTCATTTCCATTTTTACAAGCCATAAAAAACTTTCTTGTGGTCAAAGATTTAGAGGACGTTACAAACCATTTTGCACCACAATTTTTTACTGCATTATCCGGCACTCTATTCCATATTTCTATATTTTCAAATCCATTCTGTTGGATAATTGAAGAGGATAGGCGTTGCTTAGCTTGCCTTTGCAAAGAATCAATAATTGATTTTTTATTTGTTTGAAAGAAAACAAGTTGTGCAATGGCTGATAAATTATTTTTAACCATGCTGACTTTGCTAAAACCCGCAGACACCTGATGTGTTATTTTTTTGCTTAATAAATTACTACTAAACGAAATGCCATCTATATTATCAGCCACATAATAAGCAGAAGTATCCATTGTGTTATACAGAATATTATTGGCAAAAAGAGTAGTCTTTGGTGGGAGCGTTCTTTCCGTATCGCTGCCTTCACAAAAACTAATGGGCGCACACTCAAAAAAAGTATTGCCAAAAATTACTGCATCACTCACTGCTACATACCTGAAAGCTGGAGAGTTTGGTATGCCATTCATTATGGCTAATGTCGAACGAAAACCTTCGCCTCTGCATTTGTAAAACAAATTATTTACTACCCATTGGCCTTTATTGATAACTCGTACACCACCAGTACCTTCTTTATCATTCCCTAAAAAAATATTATTTTCTACCGTATTATAATTGCCATGCCTTAATACCACTGCACCTTGGCACTCTTTAAACAAATTATTTCTTACTGTGTTAGAGCCTGACTTTAAAGAAATGATTTCTGTTTCGCCATCGCAGTTTTCAAAAAAGTTATCTGTTATTTGAGTGTTTGAATTAAACTCACATTGTTGCGAAACGCCTACCCTAATTATTTCTCCACCGTTTGATGCCAAAGGTATTCTCACCCCAAAATAATTATGGTCAATAGAATGAAAATTTTCCTGACTTCTTTCATCATCTAAAATAACGGCCATTAATACACCGATATTTTTTTTATTTAAAAAACTGCAGTGGGTTATGTTGTTGTGTTTGCCATATAACTCTACCCAATAATTTTCATGCAACCTTTTAGGATTATTAAAATTATTTATAACGGTATTTATTAATGTACAGTAATTAGCTGTTTTATTATTTAGTCTAAAAGTTATTACGGCATCTTTTCCCGAAAAACCATTGGTAAAAAATAAGCCATCAATAATAATATAATCCCCGCCAATGTTAAGTGTTGACTTACCTGTTATGATAACTTTACCTGCTGTGGCTGCTTTAAAAATGATGGGTAACTTTTTAGTACCGTTACAATTTATTTCAATGTTCACGTTTGTCCATTCGCCATTTTGTAATTCAATAAAATCTCCCGGTTTTGCAATATTATTTGCTGCTTGTAATTCTGTTATATCCTTTACTTTAATTGTAGTAGCAAATATTGTAATGAAGAATAAAGAAAGAATTATTGATAGAGTGAATTTTAACATGGTGATATTTTTAGAAATCTTTTTTGATTATTTAAATAATTTAGGAGCTTATATTATTTATATCAGAGTTTTCTTTTTGCACAACCGCCGACGTGGCTGAAAGCCGCCGTCGGGGGTTTTCGCTACTACTTTTAAATTTAAAGAAGGTCGTAAAACCCTGTTCCGATTTGCAATCGGAATACAAACCCCGTTAGCGGTTTAAGTTAGCAGTTGAAATTTTATAAAAAATTAAATTATAAACATTTTTAAATTCATTTTATACTCCTATCCGATGATTCCCTCACAAAAAGCTTTGGTCTTAATACTTTTTCTACATGGCTCATATCTTCATTGCTATGCATGGTTTCTATAAAAAGTTTTGCAGCTACTTTTCCTAATTCAAAACTTGGTTGCTCTACACTAGAAATACTAGGTGAAACTAAACTAACCACTGGTTCGTTGTTAAAGCCCACCAAGCCTATATCTTCGGGCATTCGTAGGCCTTTCTTTTTTATAGCGAGCATGGCGCCAATAGCCATACGATCGCTGATGGTAAAAATTGCATCGGGTCTTTTTTTCATGGAAAGCAATTCCTGCGTAGCAAAATAGGCGTAATCCTGATTAAAGTCGCAGTGAAAAATTAGGCTGTCATCCACTTTTATTTTGTACTTTTTTAATGCATTTAAATAGCCTTGCATGCGGCTGTTGCTTACACCTAAATTTTCTGGGCCGGCAAGTATAGCAATTCTTTTATAGCCTTGTTCAATTAAATGTTCGGTAGCAATAAAACCGCCTTCTTCATTATCTAACCGTACACTTGGTGCTTTTAAATGGGGTGTTACTCTGTCAAAAACAACCATGGGTAAATCTCTTTCCTGTATCTTTTTAAAGTGGTCAAAAATTTTAGTTTCGCTGGAAACTGAAACAATAAAACCATCTACCAAACTTTCTGATAATCGTTTTGTGTTTACTATTTCTCTGCCGAACGATTCATTGCTCTGGCAAACCATTACAGTGTAACCTGCCTCCAGTGCCACTTCATCTATACCACGTACCATCATAGATAATACATAATCTAAATTGGGAACAATAACACCAATGGTATGTGTTTGCTTTTGCCTTAAACTTACGGCAAGTTGGTTGGGCTGGTAATTAAGTTTTTCCGAAAGCTCCGTAACGGCATTTTTGGTAGCGGCACTAATATCAGGCGCATTTCTTAGTGCTCGAGATACGGTGGAAATAGAGACATTCAACGCTTTTGCGATGTCTTTAATAGTGGCGGGTTTGCTCAAGCGTTCGTTTTTTAATTAGGCTATAAATCTACCACATTAAAGTTTACGAAATATCCGGTACCGTTTCCGTTAACGTTGCCGAAAGAAAAATATTAGATATTGGCTAACTATTTATTCAATATCTTAATCCATGTCTAAAATTATTCGATAATATTTAATATTATAAAATCTGTGTAAAAGTCATTCTCAGCAATATCTCATGTAATATTACAACAACGAATAAGCTTGTGTGAAATAATTGTATGCTCTACATAGAATTATTTTTATCAATTAATCCTTTTATTTTTTAAAAATTATGCAGCATAAAGTAGCCATTGTTACCGGCGGATCTAGAGATATTGGAAAACAAGTTTCTTTAAAACTTGCAGCCTTAGGTGTAAAAGTGTGTGTGAATTATTTTGGGAACAAACAATTTGCTGATGAAACTGTGGTTGAAATAAAAAGCAATGGTGGAGAAGCAATAGCAGTATATGCAGATGTAACTAAAACCGCCGATGTACAAAATTTAATAAGGGAATGTTTAAGTGCATATGGCGATACAATTCACATGTTGGTAAACGTAGCTGGTGGTATTATTGGTAGAAAAGATTTACCAGATATTGATGAAGCTTTTTGGGATAGTGTAATAGATGTAAATTTAAAATCAGTTTATTTGGTAACAAAAGAAACAGTGCCTCACATGAAAGATGGTGGAGCAATTGTAAACTTTTCTTCGCAGGCAGCAAGAGATGGTGGTGGTTTTGGGGCATTGGCCTACGCAGCCGCAAAAGGAGGCGTGCTTACACTTACAAGAGGGTTGGCAAAAAATCTTGGTCCAAAAGGCATTCGGGTAAATTGTGTATCGCCGGGTTTAATCAATACTACTTTCCACGACAAATTTACCAAGCCAGAAGTACGTA
The DNA here is from genome assembly GCA_031398005.1 of Ferruginibacter sp. Taxonomy (GTDB): domain Bacteria; phylum Bacteroidota; class Bacteroidia; order Chitinophagales; family Chitinophagaceae; genus Ferruginibacter. The sequence goes on along the minus strand of JANNMO010000030.1, from coordinate 41,471 downwards.
CAAATGTAGCAGCCGCCAATCCATTGAAGAGAGAAGGTGAAGCAGGAGAAGTGGCTGACTTAGTTATCTTTCTTGCTAGTGAAAAATCATCATTTATTAATGGAGAAAGTGTGGAGATAAATGGCGGTAGTTATTTTGTATAATTTCTAAGAAACAAAAAGACAATGATCAAAGTGTTCTCAATATTTTTTTCAATAATTATTTCATGTTCAAGCGTGGCCCAACAGCACCCTTCCGCTTTTTTTACAAAAGCTGAGAGTATTGAAGTAAAAGCAGGTATTAATAAATATCCTTTACTTACAAAGTCATTTAATGAGGTAAAAAAAGAGGTGGATCTTTATCTGGGTAAAGATGTAGATGTTCCTTTTCCTAAAGATGCAGCAGGTGGATATACGCACGATAGGCATAAGAATAATTATACCTTAATGTTTAACAGCGGTGTGTTGTATAATTTAACAGGCGATGAAAAATATGCCACGCTAGTAAAAAATATGTTGCTCAAATATGCAGTGCTTAATCCAACATTAAAAAATCATCCGCAAGCTACGAGTAGCTCTCCGGGGCGTATATTTTGGCAGGCATTGAATGATGCCAACTGGATGTTATATGCAGGATTGGCTTACGATTTAATTTACAATTCGCTTTCAGTAATCGATAGAAAAAAAATTGAAATAGGTGCTTTTAAACCTGAGGTGGATTATGTAACAAAAGATTTAAAAGACTGGTTTAATCTTCTGCATAATCATGCAGTTTGGGCATGCGCAGGCGTAGGTGTCATTGGCATTGCGAGCAATAACCAAGATTATATAGATATGGCTTTGTATGGCACAGAGAAAGACAAAAAAAGTGGTTTCATTGCACAAATGGACAATCTTTTTTCGCCTGACGGTTATTATACAGAAGGACCATATTATGTACGCTATGCAATTCTACCTTACATACTTTTTGCAAATGCATTAAATAATACAAATCCATCTTTAAAAATATTTGAACACCGCAACAGTATTTTACAAAAAGCCTTGCTTACTTGTCTGCAACAGACAAATACTGATGGTACTTTTTTTCCGATGAATGATGCTATAAAAGATAAAGATTACACCAGCAACGAACTGGTAACTGCATTAAGTATTGCGTGGAAAGCTTATGAAAAAAATGATGGATTATTAACCGTTGCAAAAAAGCAAAACCGTGTAATATTAAGTAAAGGTGGGTTGGAAGTGGCCGCCGCCCTTGCATCAAATAAAACTGTACCAACAAATTTTCCTTACAAAACTATAGAGAGTACAGATGGTGTAAAAGGTGATGAAGGTGGTATCAGTATTTTAAGAAGTGGTAAAGATGACAACCTCACTTCGCTCATTTTTAAATATGCATCGCAAGGTATGGGGCACGGTCATTTTGATAGGCTCAACATAAATATTTTTGATAAAGGAAATGAAATTTTGCAGGACTATGGTTCAGCTAGGTTTATTGGGATTGAACAAAAATATGGCGGTAGATACCTTCCTGAAAATACTGCCTATGCTGCACAAACCATTGCACACAATACTTTGGTGGTAGATGAGATGAGCCATTTTAACGGTGATGCAGAAGTGGGCGAAAAACACCATGCACAAAAATTATTTTCTGATATAAATAATCCTAAAGTGCTTGCTGTGGCTGCGGCAGAAAACAATGCTTATAACAATGTACAATTACATAGAGGCATTTATATGATTGAATTACCTGGCTATAAAAAAATTGTAGTAGATATATTTAAGGTAGCATCACCTAATGAGCATCAATACGATTTCCCATTTCAATACAATGGACAATTAATAAGTACTTCATTTAAATACACTTCAAATACTAAAAAGCAGGAAACGTTAGGTAATAAAAACGGTTATCAGTTTTTATGGAAAGAAGCTGAAGCAACAGTGCAGGATACGATGGCGCAATTTACTATTCTAAATAAAAATTCTTTCTATACCCTTTCTACTTTGATAGAAGATAAGGCAGAAATATTTCTTACATCTACGGGAGCCAACGATCCAAATTTTAACGTAAGAAAAGAACCATCCTACATCATCAGAAAAAAAGGGAAGGACGAAACATTTTTAAATGTTTTTGAAATTCATGGCGATTACGATCCTGTGTATGAACTTTCATCAAATGCTTATTCAACTGTAAAGCAGATGAAATTGTTGCAGAGCAATGATGAGTTTACGGTAGCAGAAATTACCATTGTAAATAAATTATTACTGGTAATACAATGCAATAAAGATGTAGAAAAAAACACCAATCATAATTTAAAAATAGCTGATAAAACTATTGAGTGGAAAGGGCCATTCACCGTTATTTACGACGGAAAAAAATACAATTAATTATTAAAAAGTAAATATTTTTTATGGATACAAAAGAACTGACAACCGTATTTATTGAAAACGATGATGTAGCATGGGAAACTGTAGCAGAAGGGCTTCGCAGAAAAATTATGAGTTACAATGAGCGGGTAATGATGGTAAAGGTAGATTTTGAAAAAGGAGCAATAGGCACTTTGCACCATCATTTTCATACTCAAATATCTCATGTAGAAAAAGGCGTTTTTGAAGTGGAGATAAACGGAGAAAAAAAAGTGTTGAAAGCCGGCGATGCATTTTATGTACCACCAAATGCTATACATGGTGCAGTATGCTTGGAGGCAGGAGTATTGATAGATATTTTTAGCCCAATGAGGGAAGATTTTATAAAATAAATATAATTACCAACTAACGATTAAAAAACTTGCTATTATGAGAAATATTAAATTTTTTCTGCTTCAAGTGCTCCTGCTTACTTCAAGTATTGCTTTTGCACAACAAAAAGAAATTACAGGTAAGGTAATTGATCAAGGTACAGGGCAACCGATAGGCGGTGTGTCTGTACTTACAAACAATTCAAAAGGCGGCACAACCACAAAAAAAGATGGAACTTATTCCATCTCAATTAAAGGAAAATCAAATACGTTGATTTTTTCTTCCATTGGATATGGTTCGCAAACGGTTCCCATTGATGGTAACACAGTGATAGATATTTCTATGACTGTACAAGTAAAAAAAAATGAAGAAGAAGTGGTTGTAGTTGGATATGGATCAGTAAAAAAATCTAGTCTAACGGGAGCCGTTTCCAAATATAAAAATGAGCGGTTAGATGAAGCGCCCGTTTCCCGTTTGGATCAAGCACTGCAAGGAAAAATTGCAGGTGTAGTGGTTCAAAACACATCGTCAGAAGCTGGTGCTGCTCCTAAAATTAGTATTAGAGGAGTAACCTCTATCAATGCAGGTGGTAGCCCATTAATAATTGTTGATGGCCAACCAATACCGGATGGATTGGCATTTGTAAATATGGCTGATGTAGAATCAGTAGAAGTGTTAAAAGACGCTGCATCTGCTGCTATATATGGATCTCGTGGTGCAAGTGGTGTTATTCTCATCACCACAAAAAGTGGTAAATCTGATAAAACTAAATACAATGTAAAATATTCAATTGGCAGAAAAACAGATTACAAGCGCTATGATATTTTAAACAGCTCTGAGTATGTAAATTTACTTTATAAAGAAGCTGCTTTAAGATTTCCAGATTCTACTGCGTATATGGCACAGTTTACAGGAACAGCTGCTCAAATTGAAGCTGCTAAAGTTGCTTTCAGAACCAACAAAGGCAATTTAATAACCATTGCAGAAAGAGCCGAATATATAATTGAACAAAATTTTAGGAATGGAGAAGTTACAGATTGGCAAAGTGAATCTTTAAGACCAGGTACATTTCAAAATGTACAGTTAAGTGCATCTGGAGGAACTAATGCAGCAAGATATTTTATTTCGGGAGGCTTTTTAAAAGATGAAGGAATGATGAATAAAAGTGATTTTGAGCGCTACACCGTAAGGGCAAAATTAGATATGCAACTTAGCAGAAGAATTAAGCTAAATGTAAATATCAATCCATCATACAGCACAAGAGAAACACCTTCAGAAAACTTTACAAATTTTTACAGATACCCAAGTTTTTTACCAGTTTATCATAATCAACTAACAGCAGCGGCAGTAAATACCATACCACAATGGGCAGGTATAAGGGCGGGGGATTTTGCACAACCAAGGCACTTTTCTGGTGTAACGTATACCGGTACCATGCCAGATGGTACAGTCTTCGCACCAACGGCTGCAGATCCATTCGCATCTGCGCAAAATAATCCACGATCCTCTGTTCTTAACCAAGATCAAAATACTAAAGAGTACCGTTTACAAACCTCGGCAGATTTGGGAGTGAATATTTTACCAGGTTTAGACTTTAAATCGTTGGCAAGTTTTTACATAAATTCTTCTTCTGGTTTAAACTTTGCAAAAAGAAACGCTCAGGCAGATGGAACAGTAAGCAGAGGTGTATTTATATCTGGAATCAACACAGATATATTATCTGAAAATACTTTTACTTACAAAAAAACTTTTCAAAATCATTCCTTAAATGTATTGGGAGGTTTTACTTATCAAAAAACAAACACAACCCGTTCTCAAACCACGGGTGTAGATTTTCCTAACGATGATATTAGAACCCTAAACCAAGCATCTCAAATAGACAAAACTGGAACCTTTGGTGTGGAAACGCCTGTAGGATTAATATCCTATTTAGGTAGGGTAAATTATGATTACAAAAACAAATATTTATTATCTGCCAGTTTTAGGACAGACGGAAGCTCTTATTTTGGACCGGGACAAAAATGGGGTTCATTCCCATCTATATCTTTAGGATGGGTAGCAAGTCAGGAAAAATTTTTACAAGATGTATCATGGTTAAACAGGTTAAAATTTAGAGGGAGTTATGGAGCTACAGGAAACAATACCATTGCTGCATTTTCTTATTTAGACTTATTGTATGGCGGCAATTATTCTTTTGGTGGCGGCACAGGAACCTTAAGTTCTGGCCAGGTAGGATCAGCTATTAATATTGCTAAACCAGATATTACATGGGAGCGTACTTTCTCCACAAATTTTGGGGTAGATATTTCTATACTTAAAAACAAAATTGGTCTAACGGTAGATGCTTATCAATCTAAAACGGAGCGTTTATTATTACAACAATCTGTACAGGCATTTGCAGGCGTACCACAATATTTTAATAACATAGGCAGCTTGAAAAATGTGGGAATAGAGTTAGAATTAAATACTGTGAATATTGATAAGAAAAAATTTAAATGGACTACTTCAGCAAATTATTCCAGAACTAAAAATGAAATTTTAGAATTGGGTGCAGAAGCATTTTTATTGAATCAGGGAGAAAGAGGGGAAGTTTATCAAAATAAAATTGGTGACCCATTGGTAAATTTTGTTGGTTTTAAAACAGATGGTGTTTGGCTTTCGCAAGCACAAATTGATGAAGCAAGAGGAAAAGGATTGACCAGTAATTTGGGTGGTTTATTTGTACCAGGTGGGTTAAAACTTGTAGATGTAAATGGCGACAATGTTATTGACAATAAAGACAGAACAATTATTGGAACCTCTTATCCAAAATTTACATGGGGTGTTACAAATGCATTTACCTACAAAGCATTTGATGCAAGTTTTACTTTACAAGGTGTGCAGGGTGGCCAGGTAATTAATGGCGATGCAAACTACAATGAATCCAGAAGAAGGCTAAGGGTATTTAATGATAATCGTTGGATTAGTCCGGCAAACCCTGGCGATGGTAAAACACCTTATTCAACAATTGGTTTTAACTGGATGCTCACTGATTATGTGGTAACAGATGCTTCTTATGCTGCATTAAGAGAAGTGAATGTAGGGTACAAATTACCAGATGCTGTAGCTAAATTTATTAAGCTAAGTTCATTACGAGTTTACTTTGCCGGCCAAAATCTATGGTTTAAATCTGCAAAAGATTTCACAGGCCTAAACCCTGAAGGTAGAGCAAACACCGGTCCTTATTCATCTGCATTAATTGATGGATACCAAAGAGGAAGTTTCCCAATTCAAAAAACATATATCATCGGCATCGATATAAATTTTTAATTAAAAAAATATTTGCAACATGAAACGTATAAAATATATTATTCTACTTGCCGCTATTTCATTTATAGCCTGCAAAAAAAGTATAGATCTAGCACCTATTTCAAATAGCGATGCTGCCACATTTTATTCTAATGTTACTGAATTAAACTCGGCACTTATTGGTTGCTACAGCGGTATGCAAAAACCATTGATTGATGAGTGGACCTTAACGGAGTTGCGCAGCGATAATGTTATACAAGGCTTTGCAAACAGTACTTCTAATGTAAACAGAGACCTCAGTGATTTGGATATGTTTTTTCCAAACGTGTCTCATCAAGGATTATATACTTATTGGTTAAGCACCTATTACAATATTAGAAACACTAATTTATTACTAAACGCATTGGGTGCTAATTATACAGAAGCTGCCGGTACTTTGGTATATGATTCAGTTAGTATACCGGTTGAAAATCCTATTAAGAGAAAAATAGCCGCAGAAGCATCTTTTATTAGAGCGTATCATTATTTTAATTTGGTACGTTTATATGGAGATGTGTTTCTTGTGCATGAGCCAATAACACCTGACCAAGCTAAGCAGGTAAACAGATCTCCAACGGCGGAGATTTATAAATTAATTATAGCCGATTTGCAAAACGCAGCCACTAACGGTAATACAGCAAAATTTAATTTAATAACCCCTGCAGAATTAGGACGGGCAAATAGTTGGAGTGCCAAAGCTTTGTTGGCAAAAGTATTTTTAACCCTAAATAGAAAAACAGAAGCAGCTACTTTATTGCAAGATGTAATTGCTAATAGTGGTTATGCTTTACAAGCTACTTATGCCAATATATTTTCTATTACCAACGAAATGAATTCTGAAATACTTTTTGCTATTCGTTATAAATCTGGAGGGCTTGGTATTGGATCCCCATTGCCAAATTTATTTGCACCACTTAATAGCGGTAGTGCCATTGTGAATGGTGATGGCAGAGGTTTTATGTTCCCTTCACATGAGTTAAACAATGCTTATTTCAATTTTAATGTTACTGGTGCGTCGGTTAAAAAAGATTCTTTAAGAGTAGTGTTAACAAATGTTCCAGCAAATGCTAATATTTTACCTGGTATGTCAGTAACAGGTACACAAATAACGGCAGGTACCACAGTGGCGGCTATTGTAGGAAATGTACTTACGTTATCACAAGTGGCAAATGCAACTTCTACTACCGCAACATTAACCATTGCCGACCCAAGAAGGGCAACAAGTATTGGTAATTTTTCTGCAACGATAAGATACCCTGCAAAATTAATTTCTAACCCGGCTGTTGTAAATGATGCAGAAAATGATTGGATAGTTTTAAGGTTTGCAGATGTGCTTTTAATGTTGGCGGAAGCGCAAGGAAATACGCCGGCTTCTATTGCTTTCATAAATCAAACAAGAAACAGATCAAAATTAGCTCCACTCGATCCTGCTGTAATAAATACAACTGCTTTGTTTGAAAAAGCTTTGGCAGATGAGAGAAGGTTTGAATTTGCTTTTGAAAACCAGCGATGGTTCGATTTGCAAAGGTTGAACATTACCTCTACAACATTAACAATAGAGCAGACAATTAAAAATCATTTTGCTACTATGTATCCATTACATTACACCAGCTATCCTAATCCAAGATTATCATTAGCAGATATGCAGGCTTTTGTAGTACCCAACAGAATGTTATTGCCCATTCCTCAAAGAGAAATAGATAACAATACACAGATTGTAATTCTTCAAAATCCTGGTTACTAAGTTGGTAAAATATTTAGAATAGAAATTATGAAAAAGTATGTTAGTTTAATCCTCTTATTGCTACCGTGTTGGTTGTTTGCTCAAACTGCTCCCACTGATACAACTTATAAACCTGTAGAATATCCTACAGGTTATACAGCACAAATTGATGTGGTTTATGTAAAAGTAAATGACTGGAATGGGCGTATGGATTTATACCTGCCACCTAACACAGGAAAGCCAACCTCTGTTATCATTAACATACATGGAGGTGGTTGGAACCATGGAGTAAAAGAATCGCAAACCGGCTACAATAGTTTTTTTAAAGCGGGTATGGCTGTAGCAAATATTGAGTATCGCTTAACCGGTCAAGCAACTGCACCTGCTGCCATAGAAGATACAAGGTGTGCATTAATTTATTTAATAAAAAATGCAAAGGCTTTAAATATTGATGTAAATAAAATAGTGATAATGGGTGGAAGTGCCGGCGGTCACTTAGCATTAATGGGTGGATTACTTGGTAATGACAGGCGTTTTGATACCAATTGCCAGGGTAAAGAAGACATTAAAGTAGCGGCCATTATTGATAAGTATGGTATAACTGATGTGTGGGATTGGGCCTATGGAAAAAACGTTACCAGCAAATCTGCCAACAAATGGTTAGGCGATAAACAAAAAGATGAAGCGTTTGCACAATCTGTTTCGCCCATATTTTATGTAGATAAAAAAAGCCCGCCAACATTTATTGTACATGGCGATGCAGACCCTACAGTGCCTTACCAACAATCAGTAGCACTGCATAAAAAGTTTGTAGATATGGGGGTGAAAACTGAATTCATAACGGTGCCAGGCGGCTTACACGGCAAATTTGATAAAGAGAAAAACAGTGAAATTAATAAAGCTGTAATAGCGTTTTTAAAAGATTTAAAAATTATATAAGTAAACTATTTATTTAAAAAAACACTATTAGAAAAGCAAAGCATGTTAAAAAATATTTTATTCATTTTACTGTTTTGCGGTTTTTCTACACCGCTGTTATTTGCCCAGCAAAAAAATAAATTTAATATTCTCTTTATAGCCATTGATGATTTAAAACCAATATTAGGTTGCTATGGAAATATGCAAATTAAAACACCAAATATTGATAGGCTTGCCCAAATGGGAACGGTTTTTTTAAACAATTACGTGCAGCAAGCTGTGTGTGGTCCTACACGTGCAAGTTTAATGACCGGCAAAAGACCTGACTATACAAAAGTGTGGGATCTTAAAACTAAAATGAGAGATGTAAATCCTGATATTTTAAGCTTACCTCAATATTTTATTTCCCAAGGTTACAGCACACAAGGAATAGGAAAAGTATACGATGTGAGATGTGTTGATAAAGACATTGATAAACCATCGTGGAGTGTACCTTATTATAAGACTGCAAAAAAATATTTTCCTCCTCAAATGGGAGAGCCCGCTTTAGATAGATACCAACTGCCTGCTACAAAAAAATTAGTTGCACAGTACATGAAAGAAGCATTAGATGATGGCAAAACAAAAGCAGAAGCCACAGACTATGTGCAAACAAAAATTAAACCCTCTACAGAAAATGCAGATGTGCCAGACAATGCTTATGCTGATGGAGCAAACATGATGGAGGCAAAAAATATTTTAACTCAGTTAAGCAAAACTAACCAACCATTTTTTTTTGCAGTAGGAATTTCAAAACCACATTTGCCTTTTGTAGCACCACAAAAATATTGGGATTTATACAAAAGAGAAGATATGCCGGTAGCAGCTTTTCAAGACCAACCAAAAAATGCGGTTGCATTAGCATCACATAATGCCGGTGAGTTAAGGGCATACTCAGATATTCCACCACTAACTTCTTTTACTGATCAAAAAGCATATGGAATAACATTGCCTTTGGCTAAACAAAAAGAATTGATACATGGATATTATGCAGCAGTTTCTTATGCTGATGCCAATGTAGGAAAACTGTTAGATGCATTAGATTCTTTGGGACTAACAAAGAATACCATCGTTGTACTTTGGGGAGATCATGGTTGGCATTTGGGCGATCATAACTTGTGGTGCAAGCATACCAATTTTGAAGAAGCCACACGTGCCCCTTTAATTATTGCCGCACCTGGTATAAAACCTTCTGTTACAAAATCGCAAACAGAACATATTGATATTTTTCCTACGTTATGCGAATTGACTGATATAAAAATCCCAACTATTTTAGATGGGAAAAGTTTGGTGTCAGTAATGATAAATCCTACATCATCAGTAAAAGAATTTTCTGTGAGCCAATACCCAAGAAGCAATGCAACAGCAGAGAATGAAAGACAGGGAAATGCAGATGCTAATGCTATGGGATATTCTATCAGAACTAAACAGTTTCGTTATACCATTTGGATGAACAATGGATTTAGAAGTACAACAGCATTTAATAAAGATTGGCTGATAGGTGTTGAGTTATACGACTATAAAACCGATCCATTAGAAAAAGTAAATGTAGCAGTAGATAAAAAATATGCAAGAGTGGCGAATGAAATGAATGATAAAATGATGGCTTTTTTAAAATCGCAGGTGAGGTAAAATATCACTAATATATTTTTAAATGGCTATTGGTAGAATAAGTTTGTGTGATAAAAAATATTCCGATTATCAAATATTAAATCACACTTTTTTCACTTCATAATTTTAAAATTATTATAGGTCTATTTCAAATTATTAATTATTGATGATAAATATTTTTGTATATCTAAGTTTCATTTTATCCGTTTCATTTCCTGCGAAAACAGAAAAAATGAAAGATGGAATCATTTATGTTTCTTCAGAAATACAATTGAAAAATGCTTTGGAAAATGCCCGTGCCGGTGATGAAATTATTTTACTTGATGGTATTTATAAAGGCAATTTTAAAATACCAAAGGAAAGAAATGGTACCGAACTTAAACAGATTTATTTACACGGAAGTAGCAAAGTAATTCTTGATGGTAACACAACTCAAACAGGCTACGTGCTTCATTTACAGGCTGACTACTGGCACATAAAAGGAATCACCATTACCAATGGATTAAAAGGGTTGATGTGTGATGAAGCTAATTACAATGTGATTGACAGTTTAACGATTTATAACATTGGCGAAGAAGGTTTGCACCTTCGACAGTTTTCGACCCACAATATTTTAAAGAACAATACTATTACGAATGCCGGATTAAAAACGGCTGATTATGGCGAAGGAATTTACATTGGAACGGCTGTAAGCAACTGGAATAAATATGTTGATGGAAAAGCTGATAAATGCGATTCAAATATTATAGTGAATAACAAAATTGGTCCGGGCATTACTGCTGAATGCATAGATATTAAAGAAGGCACTACCGGCAATATGATTGTAAATAATTTTTTTGATGCAGCGGGAATTACCGGCGCCAACAGTGCAGATAGTTGGATGGATGTAAAAGGAAACGGAACACTCGTTGAAGGAAACACCGGGTATAATAGAGCAGGCTCATTGTTAAAAGATGGTTACCAAGTGCATTGTGCGGTTGACGGCTGGGGCAACGATAATATTTTTAGAAATAATATTTGTGAAGTATATGCTGCAGGTTACGGATTTAATATTGTAGAAAAAAGTAGCAAAGGAAATGCAACAGGCAACAAAGTTTATAAAAATAATAAAGTGGTGGGAGCAGGGAGCGGAGTTAGTAATGTGGTGGTTGAATAAAGTTGAAGGTTGAAGGTTAAAGGTTCATGGCTCATGGTTGAAGGTTCAAGGTTTATGGTTCAAGGTTCAAGATTGCGAACTCTTAACGTCATTGGTGATTGCTATTTAAAAGAAACTTTTGAATTGAATAATTTGAAAATTGATCATTGAACATTGATTATTGAGCATTTTTTTTTCATAGTTCAATGATCTGAATAATTCACTATGAAATGATCAAAATGGTTTCTCTTAAACATTAACTCTAAATAATTTCACACCGGTGGTCCGTCGTCTGTGGTCCGTCGTCATCTAATAAAACATGAAAATAAAAGGACTTCGCTGGTGGATTATCGGGCTCATTGGTTTAGCTACCATCATCAATTATATTGACAGAAGCGCCATCAATATCATGTGGCCTTACATTTATAAAGAGTTTGGTATTGCTGATGTGGACAGTAAAAATGCGCTGGCATACATCACCACTTTTTTTATGATTGCTTATGCTATTGGGCAAACAGTTACCGGTAAAATGATGGACGCAATTGGTACAAGATTGGGCATGGCAGTATCCATTGTTGGCTGGAGTATTTCCATTGCCTTGCATGCATTTGCGAGAGGACTTTCTTCATTTGGCATTTTCAGGTTTTTGTTGGGCATCAGCGAAGCAGGCAACTGGCCGGGGGCTACCAAGAGTAATGCAGAATGGTTTCCTGCACGGGAAAGAGGGATAGCACAAGGCATATTTGGTGCAGGTGCGTCATTGGGATCTGTAGTGGCAGCACCTTTTATAGCAAGTTTATATTTGGCATTTGGCTGGCGTGCAACATTTGTAGGTATTGCAGTGCTTGGTATTTTATGGCTTATTCCATGGTTAATAATTAATAAAAATACACCTGATAAACACCCATGGATTACACCCGAAGAACAGGAACATATTTTAAGCGATACAAAAAACGATGCAGCCAATGCTCAGCAAGCACAAACATATACTTGGCGTGAGTTGTTACAGTTTAAAAATACATGGGGCATTCTATCTTCCCGTTTTTTTATTGATCCGGTTTGGTGGTTGTTTGTAACATGGTTGCCTACATTTTTAAAAGAGCAATTTCAATTTGATATAAAACAGGTGGGTGCATTTGCATGGGTTCCTTATTTGTTTGCAGCCATCGGCGGTTTACTGGGTGGTTATTATGCTTCGCAGAAAATAAAGCGTGGAGTAGATGCTGCTTCGGCACGTAAACAAGCCATTACCATTGGTTGTGTAATTATGCTTGTATCGCTTGCGCTCACTGCTTTTTATTTAGATTCGTTAAAGGAACATATTAATGTTGCGATAGCATTAATTAGTGCTACACTATTTGGCTTTCAGTTTTTAATTGGTAATGTACAAACACTTCCGTCAGATTATTTTAGTGGTAAAAATGTAGGAACAGTTTCAGGAATGGGAGGAACAGCAGCAGTTGCAGGAACATTGTTTACTACACTTTCTGTTCCGCTTATTACAAAAACAGGTTATGTTTCTTTCTTTGTATTGGGTAGTATTTTAGTGCCGCTTGCATGGGTATGTATCATTTTTATTTCTTCAAAAAAGTTAAAGGCTTAAGATGAAAATATTGGCCTGGTATATATTATCTCTTTTTAGCTGCGTAATAGTTTCAGCACAAACAATGGTGGCTTCAGAAGCTGAATTAAAGACAGCTCTTTTAAAAGTACAACCGGGCGAAACCATTATTTGGAAAAACGGCAGCTACAATAATACCTTTATTAATTTCAACCCAAAAATAGATGGTAAATTAAATGCTCTTATTGTTTTAAAAGCAGAAACCCCAGGGAAAGTTGTTTTTAAGGGCAATTCAAAACTTATTGTAAAAGGAAATTATTTACTGGCAGAAGGTTTTTTCTTTGAAGGAAAATCTACTTTAGAAAAAGGAGATGTAATGGCATTTGATAATACTGCGGAACATTGCAGAATAAGCAATTGTGCCGTAAAAAATTACTCACCTGCCGATGATTTTGCAAACAACAATTGGATAAGTATTCAAGGAATAGAAAATGAATTAGACCATTGTTATTTTTCCGGAAAAACAAACCAAGGTCCATACTTGGTAGTGAGGTATAAAACCGGTGATGATTATGTTTCAGGCAGTGATGCTGCACCTTCTACCCGCCACCACATTCACCATAATTATTTTGGCCTCCGAACATTGCCTACCGATAATGGAGGAGAAGATATGCGTATTGGCGATAGCAAAACATCGTTCACACACGGTTTTAACATCATAGAATATAATTATTTTGAAGACCAAAGATTGGAACCCGAAGTGATTAGTAACAAGAGCTGGGATAATATTTACAGGTTTAATACTTTCATGAACAATGATGGTGCAATGGTATTAAGGCACGGACAAAAATGTTTTGTTTATGGCAACTATTTTTCTGCAAAAACGGGAAGAGGAACAAGTGGTGGAATAAGAATTATTAATCCGAACCAAACAGTTTTTAATAATTATTTGGAAAATTTAGAAGGTGGTGAAAAGCCAATGAAAGCACCTATTTGCATAATGAATGGTTTAAAAGGTTCTGCCATCAATGAATATTTTCCTGCTGATAGTTCAGTTGTTTTTCACAATACCATTTACAACTCAGTTGGCCCTGCAATTGCAGTAGGAGAAGGCAATACAAGCAAAGGCAAACCTTTTGATGCTGCAAAAAATATGGTGGTTGCTAATAATATTATTGTAAATGTAAAGGGAGAAAATAAATTTCCTGTAATGGCTAAAGATGAAAATGCTAGCTACACTTTTATAAACAATGTTTTTAGTAATGCTAAAAACTCTTATCAAGGATTTAATAGTATAAAATCATCGCAGGTTAAAAAGAAGAATGGATTTATTTCAGTGGAAATGAAATTGGATACAGCAATTGTAAATATTATCAATGCAAGATTAGCCATTCATAATATTTCATTGTCTGAAAAAGAAATGACCAATTTTAACTCTGCATGGAAATTAAAAAAAGAAGATTTGGGGGTTACTTGGATGAAATAAAATTTTAAAAAATGATTTATAAAATAACATACTTTGTTTTAGCAATATTTATCATTGTTAATACAACAACAGCGCAGGTTAAATTATCAAATACTGATTTGGTAAAACTAGATTTTAATATTCTTGCGCAGAAAAAAAAATCACTTGCAAAAGATAAAACGCTTCTACCGGCTTACAAGCAACTTTTAAAAAATGCTGATGCTTTATTAAAATACAAACCGGTAAGTGTGATGGATAAAATTGCTGTTCCACCAAGTGGCAGCAAACATGATTACATGAGTATTGGTCCTTATTGGTGGCCTGATATTACAAAGCCTGATGGTTTGCCTTACATAAGAAAAGATGGCGAAGTAAATCCTGAGGTGAAAGATTACCAGGATAAAAATAACATGCCCAAACTATGTGAAAATGTGTATGTACTTTCTCTGGCTTACTATTTTTCAGGTAGAGAAAAATATGCAGCCCATGCCACTAAATTAATGCAGGTTTGGTTTTTAGATTCGTCTACTAAAATGAACCCAAACTTAAATTTTGGGCAGGCGGTAAAAGGTAGAAATACCGGTAGGGCTGAAGGCATTATTGATACACGTCAATTTATTTTTGCGTTGGATGGCGTACAACTTTTACAAAAATCTACTACATGGACAAAGAGCCATGATAAGGCATTAAAAAACTGGTTCACACAATTTTTAGCATGGCTTAATACAAGCGAGATTGGTATAGATGAATTAAATGCCAAAAACAACCACGGTGTTTGGTTTGATGCGCAGGCACTAACTTTTGCTGATTATATTGGTGATAAAAAAGAAGTTAAAAAAATAATTGAAAGAGCTACAAAAAGATTGGATGTTCAAATAGATGACAAAGGGTTTTTTCCATTAGAGTTGGAACGAACAACTTCCTTGCATTACACGGTGTTTATTTTAAATGCATTTAATATTATTGCCCAAGTAGCAGAAAAAAATGAAATAGATTTTTATAATTTACAAACCCAATCTGGCAAATCATTGAAGAAAGGTTTTGATGCTGTTATCCCATTTATAACACAAAAAGAAAAGTGGACCTATCCACAAATAAAACCATTTCATTATTCAGATGCTTACGCACTTTTGCTAAGGAGTCAATCAAAAATGGATTGTGCAAATTGTATAGATGCAATAAAAAATGCTGAGGGAAAAAATGTTGAATTACTTTTAACCAACTTATTATAAAATAAATTAAAAGAGATATAATGCTAAATTTTAGAGTAGATGGTAAATTGGCTTTGGTAACAGGATGCAGTAGTGGGATAGGTTTAGCCATTGCAGTAGCTTTGGCAGAAGCAGGTGCAGATATTATTGGTGTAAGTAGCAGCCTGCCTGCAACAGGTAGCGAAGTTGGCAATGCAGTAACCGCAACAGGTAAAAGGTTTTATCCGTACAGTGCTGATTTTTCAAATAGAGATTCTTTGTATGCATTTATAGAAAAAGTAAAAGCAGATCATCCACGCATTGATATTTTAATAAACAATGCAGGTTCCATTATGCGCAAACCCGCAGCCGAACATCCCGATGAATTTTGGGATAAAATAATGGACATCAATTTAAATTCTCAATTCATCATTACCCGAGAAATAGGTAAAAGAATGTTGGAACAAAAATTTGGAAAAATTGTTTTTACCTGTTCATTGTTAAGTTTTCAAGGCGGAATAAATGTACCGGGTTATGCAGCAAGCAAAGGAGCAATTTCTTCTTTATTAAAAGCATTTGCAAACGAATGGGCACAACATGGCATTACTGTAAACGGCGTGGCTCCTGGTTACATTGCCACTGCAAATACAGCGCAGTTGCGTGCTGACCCAGAAAGAAGTGCTGCTATTTTAGCAAGAATACCAGCAAATAGATGGGGCGAAACAACAGACCTTACCGGTGCTTTTGTTTTTCTTTCATCACCCGCATCAGATTATATAAACGGTTCTATCATTACGGTAGATGGTGGTTGGATGGGGAGGTAGCCATAGGGTAGTTGACAAAAAGCAGTTGGCAGAGTGCAATTTGCAAAAGGCAGTTTGCAAAGAACAGTTGCCAAAGAATAGATTGCAAAGTAAAAGGTCTAAAAATGAGTTCCCATAATTTCAGAATATTCACAACTCACAATTCACCATTCACAAAAATATTATTCACAAAATCACCATTCACAAACTCACAATAAAAACATACAAATGCAAGTAAGATTTCAAAGCAGTCCAAAAGAAACCGGCACTATGAATACGCAACAACTACGGGATAATTTTTTAGTACAAAACCTAATGCAGCCCGGAAAAATAGAATTGGTTTATTCTCATTTTGACAGAATGATTATTGGTGGCGCTGTACCAACAACCGAAGCAATTGCTTTACCAAATGAAGACGAATTAAAAGCCAATTTCTTTTTAGAAAGAAGAGAAATGGGTATTATAAATGTTGGTGGGAAAGGAATTATTCAGGCTAATGGAGAAAGTTTTGAAATAGATAAATTGGAATGTGTTTATCTAGGTAAAGGCACAGAGGATGTTAGTTTCAAGAGCGCAGATGCAACAAATCCGGCAAATTTTTATTTACTTTCTTTACCTGCTCATCATACATATCCAAATAAAAAAATGACGAAAGATGATGCAGCTCCTGTTAATCTTGGTGATATATCTACTTCAAATAAAAGAACCATTTACAAATACATTCACAATGCAGGTATTGAGAGTTGCCAGTTGGTAATGGGATTAACAGTTTTAGAAGAAGGCAGCGTTTGGAACTCCGTGCCACCACATACACATACAAGAAGAATGGAAGCGTATTTTTATTTTGATTTAAATGAAGCACATCGTGTAATGCATTTTATGGGTGAGCCGCAGGAAACAAGGCATTTGGTGGTAGCCAATCATGAAGCAGCCATTTCTGCACCATGGAGTATGCACTTTGGTGTTGGTACTGCAAATTACGGTTTCATTTGGGGCATGGCTGGTGAAAATAAAGAATTTACTGATATGGACCAGGTAGCAATTGCGGCTTTGAAGTAATACTTTTGTACATTAAAAGTATTTTAAAATAAACATCATGAATGCTGACTATAAAGTTCCACCACAAACCCGCATTGGCCATGTGCATTTAAAAGTTTCCAACTTACAAACCGCCATAGATTTTTATTGCGGTTTGTTAGGGTTTGAAGTAACTACCATGTATGGAACTGAAGCTGCTTTTATTTCTGCCGGCGGTTACCATCATCATATTGGTTTAAACACTTGGTACAGTAAAGATGGTGGCCCTGCACCTTTGCATACTGCTGGTTTATTTCATACAGCCATTTTATATAATGAAAGAAAAGAGCTTGCCAGCATTTATAAAAGAATAATGGATGCAAATTATCCGTTTACTGGCTTTGCAGATCATGGGGTTTCTGAAGCTTTGTATTTAAACGACCCTGATGGAAATGGGGTGGAATTGTATTGGGATAAACCTAAAGAAATGTGGCCACAAAAAGCTGATGGCACTTTGGAAATGTACACGAAACATTTAGATATTAATTCATTATTAAAAGAGTTGGAATAAAAATTTTTCTTTGTGTTCTTTGTGAAAACTCTTCGTGTATTTTGTGTTTAGAGCTTCTCAAACGGCCATTCCTTTTTCAAATTTGCTTTTACCAAATACACAATTATTCCACTAAGTAAAACAATAACAAAACTTAAAATTACTGCTGTTCCAGTTGCATAAAAAACAAACAGCCACATTAATATTGCCAAGATAACCGGCAAAGGATATAGGGGCATTTTAAAAGGTAAATTCGTTGCTCCTTTTCTTTTTCGTAACAACATAAGTCCAATACCCTGACCAATAAATTGCACCATTATTCGCATGGCCAATATGCCGCTTATAACATCGCCCATCCTAAAAAGCAAACTAAATACAAACGCAAATGCAGCTAAAATAAGCAATGAAACATAAGGGAAGTTTTTTGTTGGATGAAGCTTTGCAAAGATTCTAAAAAATGCTCCATCTTGTGCAGCAGCAAATGGCACACGGCTGTAGCCAAGCATTACAGCAAATAGCGATGCAAGCGCTACCCACAAAACCATTATGGTAATTACAATGGCTGCTGTATGTCCGTAGAGTCTTTCAATAAATGTACTTATTACAAAATTATTGATGCCAGCATTTTGCCATGCTTTTATTTCCTGCCAAGGTATTACACTTGTTACGCTAATGTTCAGTGCCAGATAGAAAATAGCAATGGCTATAATGGAAATAAACATACTTCGTGGAATATTTTTCCCCGGGTTTTTTATTTCGCCACCTAAGTGGCAAACATTGTAATAACCCAAATAACTGTATATAGTTTTTACACATGCTTGTCCAAATAAAAAAGATGCAATGGCATTAAAACTAAATGAATCTGCCGCATTAAATATAGGTGCTGTAAAATTGCCGTGGGTAATTCCGCCAATAATTATCCACCCCAAAGTTCCTACTACACCCAACCAAAGCAACACACCAATTTTGCCGATGCTTTCAATTTTTCTGTACAATAAAAAGGTAACAAAAATAATTACAGTACCGCTTAATACTTTTTGTTGCCATACTTCCAATAGTACTAAGTAAATAAAATATTGTGCAAAACCAATAGCAGCAGATGCGGCCACTAAAGGTGCTTGAATGATAGTTTGCCATACATATAAAAAGCTCATCATTTTGCCCAGGCCTTTTTCTCCATATGCAACTTTTAAAAAATTATAACTACCACCAGCAAGCGGATATGCTGCACCAAGTTCACTCCAAATCATAGCATCTACAAATGATAAAACTGCGCCTGCAACCCAAGCCCACAGGTACATTCCGCCCAACAAGCCAATCACAATCGGCATGGTTATAAATGGACCAATACCCACCATATCTATCATGTTTAAAACTGTAGATTGAAATAAACCGAGCGTACGGTTTTGGGTATTTGCGGTAGCCATGGAATGAAGTTACAGAAAGACCCCTAATTTTCCGCCATAGGACGGAGGACTTATTAACCTTGAAATAATTGAATTGTTTCAGATTTTCTGAGACTGGCTCCTCTCCTTCGGATTGGCGGGGTGATGTTTTTTAGCCGAATAAAAACAATAGGTATGGGGAGCATTTGTAACAAATGCATTTTGTTGTTTTTTTCTTTTTGGGGAAAAGAAAAAAACAACCACATTTCATCTTCAGCTATATATTTAGCTTTAATTGTGCAATAGATTATGCAATGAAATTAATATAACAAAATTTATTTTTCTTTGGGCTTTCTTATAAACCAATTTTCCAACTTTATACCATCTAATCTTTCGAAATCTTTTATATTATCAGTGACCAAAATAATTTTATTTTCAATTGCTGTAACGCCTATTAAAAGATCAAATTCATCATGCATTGGTTTACCTATCTTATTAAGTCTGACTTTTTCTTTTGCATATATTTTTTATTGATCCAAATATTGGGATGATTGATAAGCCACTGATAAAAGAATTCACTGCCTTATGAGATTTTGCAGGATTATCGCTGTTCTCAGCACCATACAAAAGTTCTACAACTGTTATTTCAGAAATAAAACAATTACTTTGTCCTTTCTCCTTAATTATTTCATCAAGATTTAATTTCCCTCTTAAAAAGAAAACACAAATATTGGTATCTAACAAATAACGCATTAGAAATTGATGTCTTTTTTTCTAAATTTTCTGTTCAGTTTAATTTCTTTAGCAATTTCTTCTGCGGATTTTTCAGAACCAAAAGCTCCAAAAGAGGAATAGAATTTTTTCTCTTTTATATTTACTTCAATCTTTAAAGATCTAGTCAGCGTTTCAATTAATTCTATTTTATTTGATGAGCTAAGACCTTCAAACAATCCTGAATAAGTTTCTACTATATGTTTATCTACGTAACTCATTTTTTGTTTAAAGTTAATAATTTTGTGGGAATTAAAATTGGGTTAAGTTTTATAGCATGATTAGGTTAATATCTCAACTCACAACCCCTTCCAAATAATGCTCCTTTATCCCAAACAATTTTTTTAACTCCTGCACTTTATCCATATTTTCTTTAAAAATATTTTCAGAAAAATTACTTTTGGTTCCTACAATTAATACATTTTTTGGAGTATCTTCTTCTTCAATAAAACCAAACACTTTTGTTTTATAACCATATGCTTCGAGCACCAAAGCACGAATAGTATCTGTTACCATTTCAGCTTGGCGCTCTAATAATATGCCATACTTTGTAATAAGTTTTAATGCATTGGTGGGCGCCATTTGCTTGCGTATTTGTTTGTGGCAGCAAGGTGCACAAATTATATATTTTGCATTTGCTTTTATGCCCTTGGCTATTGCATCATCTGTGGCTGTATCGCAGGCGTGTAAGGCTATGAGCATATCAACGGCCACAAGGGGCGTTTCATTTATGCTCCCTTTTTCAAAATGTAAATTGGTATAGTTTGATTGTGCTGCAATGTTGTTGCATTTTACAACAAGGTCTTCCCGCATCTCTATTCCTGTAACTTTTAAAGCATAATATTTATGTTGTAAATAATCGTACAAAGCAAAAGTGAGGTAGCCTTTTCCGCTGCCCATATCCACTACAGAAAAATCTTTTTCAATGATAGCATCTTTTAAAATACCTTCAATAATTTCTACATAGCGGTTTATTTGTTTGTACTTATGCTGCATTTCTTTTTTCACATTGCCTTCGGCAGATGTAATGCCCAATTGCTGTAAATACAAAGCATTTTTTTGTATGATTCTATTCTTTTGTTTGTCGTGCGAAAGTGATTGTACTTCTTTATTTACTTCATTGTTTTTAGTGACCAATTTCTCTTTGCCATCTTTTACAATGCTGTAATAAATAGTGTTGGATGCAGTGTAAACATCAGCATTGTAAAAACTTTTTTCGAGTAAATCTTTTATTATTTCTATTGCTTCTGTAGGTACAAAGTTTTTCGTTATATCATTTGTATTGTGGCGATATACAAATGATAAATGTGGTTGTTCTTTTATTAAAACAGGTTTTATAAAAACATTTTTTAAGTCAGTTGTATGTTCTCTTTTATTGCCAAGGGTAATTTTTAAAAGAGTATTGTTATTTACAGCATAGGTAATTTGTTGCAGTAAAGTTTGCTGTTTGCTCATGTGTTTATTTTTGCAAAGGTAGAAATCAATAATTTATTATTTGCCATTTAGTGTTTTTGTAGTTTCCGATTGGATGTTGTTTTCGGAATGTATTTTTTTTTACATTTCGCTCCTACGGAGCTTTGCTTTTCCTACATCCTATGTTTGGCTACTGGCATGTCGCTCCTATGGAGCTAAAGGGTGAAGAATTTCCTTATGATTAATGTAATTTTTCAAACTTTAAAAGAACATTATTAACCATTTTATTTCTAGATTAATCAAGAATCTGTATTTAACTCCGGAGGAGCGACATGCCAGTAGAATAAATGTAAAAGTGCTTCTAAAGGCTCCGTGGGAGCGAAGTGTTTTTTTAATAATAATAATAAAAATAACATCAACCTTCGCAATAATCTATTGCATAATAAAAGATGAAAAAAGATACAATGCCGAAGGGCTGAGGGATGGGAAGTAGTACCCCACAGTGGAGCATAGCGGAACGAGGAGTACTACGGACAGCCCCCGAATCAAGTGCGGGGCAGGCTCTGATAAATGTTGCAAATAGCTTCTCTGCTCACAGCCCCAACTACCACTCGTTGTGTAATTTTTTATTAAAGGCTACAAAGGTTTGAGTTTTATCTGCCCGCTCGCCAAAAAACTTTAATGGGCCTTCCATTTGTTTTGGTTTCATATACCCGGGCAAGGGCGCAGGTTGTGCATCCGTACCGCCCATAAATACAGTGGTTGGGTAGGAGAGTTGGCCGCCGGTTAAATAAATAGCCAATTCATTGGTGCGGTATTGCGTATTGTATTTGTAAACTTTATTGTTGAACGTAATGCTTTCCCGCTGCTCGGCATTAAATTTTACAGCATAATATTTTTCATTTACATAGCTGGCAAGTTTATCGTGCTGGTAAGTAGTTTTGTCCATCTGTTTGCACCATCCACACCAATCTGTGTAAATATCAATCAACACCGGTTTTGGATTTTTTGCATATGCTTCATTTAGCTGTGCAATGGAAATCCAGTTTATTTTTTCTTTTTCATTTTTATCAAACGAAAAAAGGAATGTTATCGCAATAAGTAAAACAATAGTTGCGCTAATTTTCTTCATAGTTAAATGCTTTAGCTTTGTAATATGGGTGAAAAATTAAGACAAAAATTGGTAGTAGCAATAACTGGCGCAAGCGGTTCAGTTTACGCAAAAGTATTATTAACAAAATTATCTCACTTAACAGACCAAATTGAAGAGTTGGGAGTAGTAATGACGGAGAATGCCAAGGATGTATGGAAGAGGGAATTGGGTGATGAGAGCTATAAAGATTTTGATGTAAAATATTTTGGTCAGCAAGATTTTTATGCACCGTTTGCATCGGGTTCAGGACAATATAAAACAATGATCATTGTGCCGTGTAGTATGGGTACTTTGGGTAGAATTGCTACAGGTATTTCAAACGATTTAATTACCCGTGCGGCGGATGTTATTTTAAAAGAAAGAAGAAAATTAATTTGTGTGGCACGAGATACGCCTTATAATTTGATACACATAAAAAACATGGAAACGATTACACTTGCTGGTGGAATTATTTGTCCGGCAACACCTTCATTTTACAGCTTGCCAAAAACCATTGAAGAAGTGGCTGCAACTGTGGTGGATAGAATTATTGACCTTGCTGGTTTGCAACAAAAAAGTTTTAGGTGGGGAGAGTAGTAGTGTTCGAGCATAAAAAAAGCCAGTTGATTTTTCTCAACTGGCTTTTTTAGATTATTAAAAAATTAATACATTATAAAATGCAGGCTATGTGTTTTATCTGCCTGTTGTATTCTAATAAAATAACCACCTCTTGCCATATGCTTAAATTCAGTTAGGATGTTTTTTTGATATTGTCCTGCTGTTTTATTTCCTTCAGAGAAAGTTTTTACAGCTTTGCCATATTGGTCAATGATGGTAAAAAGTACTTCGCCATTAGCAGGTACAACATAATCGATTATTGCAGTAGTGCTAACAGGATTTGGTGATATTTTTAAACCAATACCGTTTCTAATATCGGTAATAGTGCTGTTACGAAATGCACTGCTAAACGTTTGCGCAGAAGAAACATTTCCAATACCTAATGCTGCACAATTTGCACTTACACGCCATTCGTAATTGGAACCGATTGTTAGCCCTATTAAGTTGTAATTAGTAGCTTGTATGGCTGTGGCTGCGACAATCCAAGTTGTTGCAGTTGCAAGTTTATATTCCACCGTATAAAAACTATTTGCTGCGCCTGTCCAGTTTAATGTTGCACTGTTTAAAGTAACATTTGTGCTGGAAAGGTTTGTGGGTGCAGCTGGTGTAGGAGTAACATTTACTATGATACTGGCTCTTACACTTTCGCCACAAGTATTTGTTTGTGATACATAAGAAGTTGTAGTGCCTGCAACTGTAGTTATTGGTGTTGGCGCTGTAGCTGCACCGGTACCACCTGTTGCACTTGTGTACCAAACCAAACCTGCACCGGTTGCTGTAAATGTTGTTGTTGTTGCGTTTTGGCAATAAGTTATTGGAGAAATAACGGTGGGTGCTGCAGGAAGTGCATTTACATTTACGGTAATGGTTGCCCTTGGCCCTTCACAAATTCCCGTTGTTTGGCTCACATAATAATTGGTACTTCCTGCAGTTGTTGTAACAGGTACTGGTGCTGTTGAAGTGCCTGTGCCACCTGTTGCTGTAGTGTACCATAATAAATTAGTACCTGTGGCTGTAAGTGGAGTTGCTGTTGCATTCTGACAAATATTTACTGTTCCATTTACAAGTGGTGCAGTAGGAGTTGCATTTACATTAACAACAATAGCTGACCTTGGCCCTTCGCATGAATTGCTTGTTTGGCTTACATAATAAGTGGTACTTCCTACTGTATTTGTTGAAGGAACCGGTGCAGTTGTTGCGCCCGTGCCGCCAGTTGCAACTATGTACCATAATAAATTTGTACCTGCTACTGTAAGTGGAATCGCAGTAGAATTCTGGCAATAAATGATGGGCGATATAACAGTTGGTGCCGGCGGTCTTGCCACAATGTTCACCACTATTAAAGCTCTTGGGCCTTCTCCGCAGGCACCCGTTTGGCTTACATAATAATTGGTACTACCCACAGTTGTTGTAGATAGAACTGGCGCTGCTGTACTGCCAGTACCGCCTGTAGAAGTTGTGTACCATAATAAACCTGTACCGGTTGCAGTAAGCGGAACTGCTGTTGAATTTTGGCAATAAGTTACTGGCGTGGTAGCTGTTATTGGTGCTGCAGTTGGTGCAGTAACTGTCACTGTAATTAAAGCTCTTTGGCTTTCGCACCCATTAGCAGATTGGCTTACATAATAATTAACACTGCCCACGGTTGTAGTGGCTGGTGTTGGTGCTGTTGCTGAACCTATGCCTCCGGTAAGATTATTATACCATAATAAATTAGTACCCGTTGCGGTTAATGCTGTTGCTGTGGTATTCTGGCAATAAGAAACTGGAGACGTAATTGGTGCTAATGGAACTGGATTAACTACTACAACAATAGATGCTCTTGGTCCTTCACAATTATTTAATGTTTGACTTACGTAATAAGTAAATGTTCCTGCTATAGCGGTGCTTGGTGTTGGTGCAGTTGTAGAGCCTGTACCTCCTATTAAAGTACTATACCACAATAAATTTGTTCCTGTTGCTGGTAATGCAGTAGCTATAGCATTTTGACAATAAGTAATAGGTGAAGTTACAGTTGGCGCAGCAGGTAATGCGTTTACATTTACTGTTATTGCAGCCCTAGGGCTTTCGCCACAACTTTGCGTTTGGCTTACATAATATATTGTAGAACCTGCAATATTTGTTGAAGGGACAGGCGCAATTGTAGAACCAGTTCCTCCTGTTGCATTTGTGTACCATAAAAGATTTGTACCACCTGCAGTTAAAGGAATTGCTAGTGCATTCTGGCAATAAGTTACAGGCGTTACAACTGTAGGGGCAGCCGTTGTTGCAGTAATGGTTACAGTTATTAATGCTCGTGGACCTTCGCAGCCATTGGTTGTTTGACTTACATAATAATTAGTAGAACCAATGGTGGTTGTACTTGGTATTGGTGCAACTGTATTTCCAGTTCCGCCAGAGGCTGTTGTGTACCATAATAAATCTGTACCTGTTGCTGTAAGTGCCGTGGCTGTTACGTTTTGGCAATATGTTACAGGAGTAGTTACAGTTGGTGCTACTGTTGCACATGCCGGTACGCTTACATATATATGGTACTCACCCGGCGCAAGTGTAATCGTTTGCGCTGCTGTTGTAAGATTAATAGTAGATGATGTAGCACCGTTTAATCCTGTGCCCGTTCCATTGCTTATATAATTTACCCAATTACCCGTGGCCTGAAACGTAACCGCTTTTGTTTGCTGCACCACATCTAAGTTGGCAACTACAGTTACTTTTTTACCTGCAGCATTCGGGTCGGCTATTTGAAATAATTTAACTAGCCCACCGCCATTAAAAAAGTCGTATGTAAAAACTGGGTTATTAAAAACAGCCGAATTATTTAAACGCAAATCAATAATGCTTTTATATGTATCGTATAAATGTCTCCTGTTAGGATTGTTCATATATTCCCACCGTGGTGGTTTTGGAGCTAAATTTGACCCGCCAAAATTGATACTTTCATCGTATCCTCTTTCTTCAAATTGCCATATCATTTTTGGTCCCGGTACGGTAAAGAAAACCGTTGCGGCAGCTTCTTCTCTTGCTAATGCCGTGTTTAAAACTTTGGCATCGTACCCGCCAGATGCATTGCCAAACTGTAGGTTTCTATACATCGTACGTTCTTCATCGTGGCTTTGCATATACCCCATTAAAGATGGACTTGAAAAAAGTCTTTGAGAAGAATTATGTACAACTGGAGATATATCTGAATTGCTTGCAAACCCCATGGTGCATTGATTATAACGTGCATTTATATTGCCCCATGGCATAAAACCATGTGTTACATATTCCTGCTCTTCCTGGTTTGGAAGAGAGCCTAGAAATTCTAAAATCATGTATGTGTTTGGATGAGACGGTACTACATTATCATAATAGTATTTTAAATTAGCTACACGTGCAGGGTCATAATTTTCTACAGTGGTGGTATTGGTAATGGTTTGAGAAAAACCTTTTGCAAGGTCAAATCTAAATCCATCTACTTTGTATTCATCTAACCAAAAATTTAATGATCGTGTTACTAAATATTTTGTAGCTGATGAGGTATGGTTAAAATCGTTGAATACATTGTATGGATGCGTGGCTGCAACATTTAACCATGGGTTGTTAGCAGCAGGCGCATTGGTTGAACTGTTCCAATAAAGTTTTGCTTGTGGTGCATTACCGGTGCAATGATTATACACAACATCCAATATTACTGCAATACCATTTTGGTGACATTTATCTATAAATTCTTTTAGTTTATTTTTTGTACCGTAATATTTATCTGGCGCAAAATAAAATGCAGGATTATAACCCCAACTTTCGTTACCATCAAATTCATTAATCGGCATCAATTCTATAGCATTAATGCCAATGTTTTTTAAGTATTGTAAAGAATCAATTAACGACTGGTAACTATGTTGCGCTGTAAAATCTCTTATTAACAATTCGTAGGTAATTAGGTTTCTTTTATCTGGTTTGGCAAAATTTGGAACTACCCAAGTGTAAGTAGGTTCTGCTGTTTGTAAAATACTTACCAAGCCTGTTGTAAGCCCCGCTGGATAGGGCTTTAGGTTTGGATAAGTTACGCTGCTAATGAAAGGATCATTATCCTGGTCCAATACTTTTTGTGTGTAAGGGTCTGCTATTTTGATGGTATTATCTACCAGGTATTGGTAAGCATATTCAATTCCCGGTGTAAGTCCGCTTATGGTTGTCCAGTAATAATTTCCATCTGGCGTTTTATTCATTTGTCCACTACAGGTTGTTGCCCAGTTATTAAAATCGCCAATCACATTTACACTTGTTTTGTTTGGTGCAAATAATACCAATGTGGCTGATGTATTGCCCGGCAAATAGTTAATTCCTTCCACTGCACCTGCTGGTAAAGGCGCAATCGTTTGCGTAGGATTCACATAAAAAGAAAATGAATCTTTCTTTAACCCAGTACCATCGTTGCCTTCAAACATTATTTTTTGTTCGCATGCAACAGCTACTGCTGGCGTAGCAGAAATAGTGTTTGCACTGGTAGCTGTATTTATTGTTGTTCCATTTAATTTTAAAGTAAGTGAGGCATTGTTTGAGGCTACTCCGGTAACATTCACCGTACCACCCACCGCTACATTGATTGGTTCTGCGTAAGGAATATACCTTGGCTCGAAGGGCGGTAAGTTCATTCTCACATGAAACTGCCCTGCCGTATATACTGGCAAATACATATCACTTACATCAGAGTTTACCTGCTTTAAAGCACCGGTAGCATTCCTAAAAATAATATTTACTTTCAAAATTGATTCGCCGGTAGGCACACCAAAAAAATTGCGAATACTGGTAGGATTATTTGCAAGGTCTTTTAAAGTGTAAATATATTTGTTGCCACCTAAAGGCGTTGCATTTGCAAGCGGAGGTGTAGTTGCCCATGTAAATTTTACGTATTTCCAATCAGATGGTCCTGTACTTAAATTAGTAAGCACCCCTACATGAACAAAAATATTGGAAGAATTTCCTCCCTCAAAATTGAAAAGCCCTTGGTTACCTTTTGCACAATCAATGGTAAAACTTAAGTTAGAATTTTCTTGTGGAAACTCCGGAGACCAGCTTAAAAGCCGTTGTGATTGGGCGGTAAAAAAAATACTAATTAAGAGAAAAAAAACGGGTATACATTTTTTCATAAACAGCAAAAGTTAAGTGTGAATTATATACCATAAAGATATAGTAAAATGGCTTTATTTGGCTACCACTACACACAAAAAAAGGATGCTTCTTTTTACGAAACATCCTTTTAAATTATAAAATTATTTCAACTGTTGTTACCTCAAATCCACCACTTCTACACCTGGGTATAATTTTGCATCGTACACAAAAGTTGCATCTGGTACGTTTGCATTGGCTGTGAGGCTTGTGGTACTATAAGTGTATTTATTGCCGGTTTTTTCAAAAAGCTTTGTTGACTTTATAGAATTTTTATCTACGTAAAGTAAAATTTTGAAAAATGGTTTTGTTTTGTCGGTAGGGGTTAATTCAATTTCATTTACTGCTTTTGTAGTGCCATTAAGTTTATATAAAAAATCTTTATCATAAAAGTTTGTAAACAATTTTTGTGGGGTAAGACTGTTTGCTGAAGGATCAATTTTGCTGATGGTTACTTCTTTAGATGCTTTATCTAATGTCCAGATATTGCTTCCATCAGAAAAAATTTCCTGCCCTGTTACGCTTATCCTATACTTGGTACCTTTCATATAAACGGTACCTGTTTTGGTACCGAGTGTTTTACCTGCACCATTTTCTACTTTCAAAGAAAATTTTCCTTGCACGGTTTTAAAGGTTTTAAATTTCGCACTTACTGCGTCTAATATTTTTTTAGCTTCCGGATCACTTTTTCCCATTCCTTTTGGTGCTTGGGCATTGGCAGAAAAAATTACAACTGCCATTATCGTAAATAGGGTATAAACTTTCTTCATTACTATGTTTTATTTTTTAAGAAATGCAAAGATATGTAATAGACAGTGTGCTATGAAACTCGTTTAAAGGGAGTTTGGCAAAATAATGTTAATGTAAATGGAGTCAAGAGCTGTCACCTTTACGATATATTTTAAGGTAAATGTATTTGGTTAAAGGTGACACCACTATCAAAATTTTTTAATCTTTAAACAAATACAAAATCAATATTTTTGTCGCCCATGGCTAAACCTGCATCTGAAACTCCTTTAATGATTCAACACAATGCCATCAAGGCTAAATACCCTGATGCCATATTGCTTTTTCGTGTAGGAGATTTTTATGAAACATTTGGGCAAGATGCCATTATTACCTCTCAGGTTTTGGGCATTACGCTTACCAAAAGAAATGGCGCCAATTCAGCATCTGCTGAGCTTGCAGGGTTTCCTCATCATGCTTTGGATACTTACTTACACAAGTTGGTAAAAGCCGGTTATCGTGTGGCTATTTGCGACCAATTGGAAGATCCAAAAATGGCAAAGGGTATTGTAAAAAGAGGCGTTACAGAACTGGTAACACCTGGCGTAGCTACTAATGATAAATTGCTGGAACATAACAGCAATAATTTTTTAGCAGCATTGCATATAACCGATGATGTAACCGGAATTTCTTTTTTGGATATTTCTACCGGAGAGTTTTTTATAGCAGAAGGCGATAAGGAATACACTGATAAATTGCTCCAGAGTTTACAACCTGCAGAAGTTATTTTTCAACGAAACAAACAAAAATTTTTTAAGGAAACTTATGGCAATTCTTTTTTTACTTACACATTAGATGAATGGATTTTTGCTGATGTATATGCAACTGAAATTTTGCTGAAACACTTTGGCACGCATAGTTTAAAAGGTTTTGGGGCAGATGGTATGCACGCTGGTATTATTGCTGCCGGTGCTATTTTACATTACCTAAAAGATACGGAGCATCCAAATCTGCAACATATTACTTCGCTGCAAAGAATTAATAAAGAAGAGCATTTGTGGATGGACAGATTTACCATCAGAAATTTAGAATTGATAAGTAACAATGAAAGTAGCAGTCTTTTTAAAACGCTTAATAATACCGTTTCGCCGATGGGCGCAAGGCTTATAAAGCGCTGGATGCTGATGCCTTTAAATGATATTGCAAGAATAAACGAACGGTTAAATGCAGTGGAGTTTTTTATAAAGGAAACAGATATCCGTTTACAAATAAGTAAGCACATAAAACTGGCTGGAGATGTGGAAAGGCTTGCAGCAAAAGTGCCCCTCAAAAAAATCAATCCACGAGAGGTTTTGCAAGTAGCAAAAGGATTGCAACAAACAGATGAAATAAAAAAAATATGTGAAGCGTCTTCCAATGAATATTTAAAACGATTGGGCGATTCGTTAAACAGTTGTAATTACATTTTACAAAAAATTGTAAAAGAAATTACGGAAAACCCACCGGCTGCTGCCAACAAAGGCGGATTAATTGCTACCGGTATAAATGAAGAATTAGATGAATTGAGAAAAATAGCAAGCGGCGGGAAAAATTATTTGCTGGAACTGCAGCAAAAAGAAGCTTTGGCAACTGGTATTTCTTCTTTAAAAATAAGTTTTAATAATGTGTTTGGTTATTATTTGGAAGTAACAAACCTGCACAAACCAAAAGTACCCGAAACCTGGATACGCAAACAAACACTTGCCAATGCAGAGCGATACATAACACCCGAACTAAAAATTTACGAAGAAAAAATTGTTGGCGCAGAAGATAAAATTTTTCAAATAGAACAACAACTGTTTCAAGAGTTGTTGAATGAACTGCAGGATTATATTGCACCCATGCAAGTAAACGGACATGTAATGGCGGTGCTGGATTGCTTGGGTTGTTTTGCCAACAATGCATTACAATATAATTACAAAAAACCTTTGCTACATGATGGGTTTGAAATGGAGTTGAAAGATAGTAGGCATCCGGTTATTGAACGAAATATTCCACAAGGTGAATCTTATATTAGCAATGATATTTTTTTAGACAACACCACTAATCAACTCATCATTCTTACAGGGCCCAACATGAGTGGTAAAAGTGCCATACTTAGGCAAACCGCACTTATTACATTAATGGCTCATATGGGCAGTTTTGTACCTGCATCTGCCGCAAAAATACCATTGACGGATAAAATTTTTACAAGGGTAGGGGCATCCGATAATATTACCGGCGGCGAGAGTACTTTTATGGTAGAGATGAATGAAACGGCGAGTATCATTAATAATTTAACCGCTCGCAGTTTAATTTTATTGGATGAAATTGGTAGAGGAACGTCCACCTACGATGGAATTTCTATTGCATGGAGTATTGCAGAATTTATTCATAATTCGCCACATGCACCCAAAACATTATTTGCTACGCATTACCACGAATTAAACGAACTCGAGAATAAATTTGACCGAATAAAAAATTACCATATCACCAATAAAGAGGTAGGTAACAAAATAATATTTCTTCGCAAACTGGCGCCGGGTGGTAGTGTACACAGTTTTGGTATACATGTAGCACGAATGGCGGGTATGCCACCGGTTCTCATTGATAGGGCAAATGAAATACTATTATTACTCGAAAAAAAGAACGAGGCTGAACCGGAAAAAGGAACCGTTCATTCGCCGGATATGAAACAAAAAGTAAAAGAAATTGCCATGCCCAAAATGCAATTAAACATATTTGATGCGCATTCATTAACCTTCGAAGAAATAAGAAATATTTTAGAAACGGTAGATATTAATCGCCTTACTCCTGTGGAAGCCTTATTGAAATTGCAGGAGATAAAATCGAAAATTAAATAGTCGGTAGCGGTGAGATTTCGCAAGCACAATTGGTATCGGCGGGTTTTCGCAAGTACAATCATTAAAGTATTTTAAACATTGTGCGAAACCCCAACGTTTACAATAGCTTTAGAGTTTAGTGAACCCAAAAATTCTTTCCAAATTTAAGCTTTGGTTTATAATAAGCCAAACACCATCATGTGCCGGGGTTTCACGGAGAGAGTTTTAAACTAAGAAGTTTATACTGTGAAAACCCCGCCAGTACAAAAATAAATTACAATTAAATTCAATAAATTAATTTTCGAATAAAAGAATTTGTTTATTCTTTTTACCAAAGTTTTCATAAATATTCACATTAGGTTGATAACAATAAAATAATACGTAAGAGTTTACGTTAAATTTGTATTAACCACAATACAAGCATGCATGCAATTTGCAAAAGGAAAATTATTAGCTATAGGCGGGGCTGAAGATAAAGGCACAGATCTGGAAACAGGACAAATAAACCGCAACAACCTCAATTTTTTTGAACTTGGTATTCTCCGCAGAATAGTTGAAGAAATAGGCGGGCACCATAAGCGCATAGAGGTGGTAACCACTGCGAGTATGATTCCACTTGAGGTGGGTGATAATTATACAAATGCTTTTGGTAAAATTGGCTGTAAAGATGTTGGTCTAATGCACATACGTAACCGTGCAGATGCCATGAAGCCAGATTATATTGAAAGGCTTAAAAACTGCGATGCTATTATGTTTAGCGGCGGTAACCAGCTTAGACTTACCAGTACTTTTGGTGGGACCGAATTTTTGCAAATTGTTTTAAGAAGATACCACGATGAAGAAACTTTTTTGGTAGCAGGTACTTCTGCAGGCGCAATGGCCATGAGCAATACCATGATTTATGAAGGGAATGCTGCAAAAGCACATTTAAAAGGAGAGGTAAAAATTACCACCGGCTTAGGCTTTATGGATGATGTAATTTTTGATTCGCATTTTGAGAAGCGTGGTCGTTTTGGTCGCCTTGCACAGGCAGTTTCTGCAAACCCTTCTTGCATTGGTATTGGCTTAGGAGAAGATACCGGGTTTTTGATAATAGATGGCAATAAAATGGAAGCTATCGGTAGTGGTCTAGTTGTAATTTTAGATGGACACGATATTCGCCACAGCAATATTGCTGATATACCTGATGGTTGCCCAATAAGCATTGAAAATATGAAAGTGCATTTTCTTGAAAAAGGAAACGGTTATTTAGCTATTGAAAGAATTTTTATTCCGGAGGTTTTTGAAGGAGCAATAACCAGCAGAAAAGTAGATGATGAACCAGAAGAAGAAATAAAATATAAACTAACCCATAATAGATATTGATGTGAATTTGTGAATGGTGAAATTGTGAATGGTGATTAGTGAATTGTGAATAGTGAAAATGGTTGATTGACAACTAACCATTGACATTTGACTATTGCCAATTGCCAACTGACAATTCACCATTCACAATTGACCATTACATTATTTCAAATAAATAAAAATTTCTTCTACCTTTTTGTACCAATAAAAATTTATTGTGGAGTAGCATCTCTGCTGCAGGTATAAGTTTCGGATCTTCTATTTTTTTTCTGTTTATACTTACGCCACCGCTCATTATCATTTTTTTTGCATCTCCTTTGCTGGCAAAAATACCGGCATCTGTAAACATAGTTGCTATATCTATACCTGCATCAAATGCAGTTTTGGTAAGGGTTGTTTTTGTTATTCCCTCAATATTTTTCAACTCTTCTTCTGATAAACTTTCTGCCGATGCATTTTGCGCAGCAAACAATTTTTCGGTCGTTATTATTGCTTTTAAATACTCTTCTTTTCCATGTACAAAAATGGTCAATTCTTCTGCCAGTTTTTTTTGAAGCTGTCTTTTACCGGCATCTAATTTATGAGTCTCTGTAAGGTTTTGTATTTCTTCCTGCGGTAAAAAAGTAAAAATTTTAATCCAGTTGGCAGCATCTTCATCAGAAGCATTTAACCAAAACTGGTAAAATACATATGGCGAAGTTTTTTCTGCATCCAGCCATATATTTCCCTGTTCCGATTTTCCAAATTTTGTACCGTCTGCTTTTTTTATGAGCGGACAAGTAAAAGCAAACGCCTCGCCGCCATCTTTTTTACGAATCAATTCTGTACCTGTTACAATATTGCCCCACTGGTCACTGCCACCCATTTGCAGCTTACAATTCATATTTTTATACAACCAGTAAAAGTCGTAGCCTTGCACCAACTGGTAAGTAAATTCTGTAAACGACATTCCATTTTCTCCCTCTAATCTTTTCTTTACACTGTCTTTTGCCATCATATAATTCACTGTAATGTGCTTACCTGCATCCCTAATAAATTCTAGAAATGAAATGCCTTTGAACCAATCAAAATTATTTACCATTACAGCGCCATTAGCAGATGCAGCATTAAAATCTAAAAATTGTTGAAGTTGCTTTTTTATTCCTTCTACATTTTTATTAAGAACCTCTTCGCTCAGCATATTTCGTTCTTCGCTTTTACCACTTGGGTCGCCAACCATACCTGTGGCGCCACCTACAAGAGCCACAGGTTTATGTCCTGCTTTTTGTAAATGCACGAGCAACAATATTGGCACGAGGCTTCCAATATGCAAACTGTCTGCCGTAGGGTCAAAACCCACATAACCTGCTGTCATTTCTTTATTGAGTTGCTCCGCAGTGCCGGGCATTATATCTTGCAGCATTCCTCTCCATTGTAATTCTTCTATAAAAGCATTCATTTCTTATTTCATTTTTCTTTTGTAAAAATATACCTGCAACATGGTACAAAAAAAATTATCTATAAAATACCTGCTTTTGGCTAATGTATTTTATAGATAATTCTTCAAAATATAAACTCATTAAATGTTATCTCTGAGAATCCTTATTCCTCTGTACGGGCTGTGTTTGAATGGGAGCTGGGTTTTCTACAACTGGCGGCTGTGGATTTTTAAATTGCTGTTCCATTTGCAATAAACCACCCAGTAATTGGCTGTTTCTTTCTTCTTCGTACCTCATTGCTTCCCGCTTACTATCTGGCAAGCTTTCATAATATGCTGCTTGTTGTTGCATATCTTTTTTAAGTGCAGCCGATACTTTGTTAGCCAATACTGAATCCCCTGCCAACGATGCAGCTATAAAAAACTGTAGCGATATTTCATTTTGCTGTTGTTGACGGCTAACCATTCCGTAAGGCATATTGGTTTCTAAAATACCCTTATCGCATTTATTTAATAATTTTTTTGCATCTTCTTTTCTTCCGCCTTCAGCCAAGTTTCTTGCTGCACGGGAATATGCCAAACGTATAGAATTTAAATGCCTCCTGTTTTCTTCATCATAATACACACCGTTTTTCTGGGCACCACCAAATACAAATTTGTTCATCATTTTATCCATTACCCAATCTTTGTTTACCTCTCCGTTTGCAACAGGAACTAACCGGTACGACATACCATCTTGACGAAGAAATTGTTGAAAACCAAGTTCGCCATAAGGAGAAGTAAAATAGATAGGGCGCTTCCATTTGTTGGCAGCAATAATATTTAAAATGGCCGCATCATTTTTATATAAATAGTTTTTAGGTATTTCAAATTGTATAGCGGCAACTACAGAATCAGTTGCATTTACAGTTCCATTTTGTTTTACAAAAGCAGCATCCACCGGTATAAAAACTTTTTTGCTGGGAAAAACATTCATCGTACTTCCATCTCTTCCCTGCTGGGTTTTCTGCGGGTCATCGCTTCCTGCAAAATCTTTCATCATTCCATATAAATCCATGTATTGGTTTGGATCTACTCCTGGCATTGGTGAGTTATAAACCACATCTCTGTTTGAACCTCTAATTTGTTCTGCTGACCAAATTACATCTACAGGGTCACTGCTATTTACTTTATAGCGTAATTGGTTTATGTACCAGTCTGTACCAAGCAAACTTGTATTCATTACACGTATATCTGGTCTCACACCAAGTACTTCCTGCGCATACCACAATGGATAAGTATCGTTATCGCCAAAAGTGAAAAGAATGGCATTTGGTGCGCAACTTTCCAGGTAATCAGTTGCAAGATCTGGCGCCATTGTTTTTTCGCTTCTGTCGTGGTCATCCCACTCTTGCGAAGCCATTAAAACAGGTACCGCAAGCAAGCAAAGAATACCCGCCACTATAGAAGCATTTTTTACATTTTTTAAAGCGGGAGTCAGCAAATCTTTCACGAACAAAACACCCAGCCCAATCCAAATAGCAAACACATAAAAAGAGCCTACAAAAGCATAATCTCTTTCTCTTGGTTGGTTGCCTGCCATATTTAAATAAAGTGAAATAGCTATTCCTGTAAAAAAGAAAAATAAACCTACCACCAATGCATCTCTTTTATCATTTTTAATTTGATATACCAACCCTAAAATACCCAATATGAAAGGCAAGAAAAATAATTTGTTATTCGCTTTATTATACTTTACACTATCAGGCATTTTATTTTGGTCACCAAGCCTAATAGCATCTAAAAACCCAATGCCTGTTTTCCAGTTACCATCACGTACATTACTCATTTCTGCACCTTGCACATCATTTTGCTTACCTGCAAAATTCCATAAGAAATAACGCATGTACATCCAGTTTATCTGGTAGCCCATAAAGAATGAAATATTCTCTCCCATAGTAGGAGCTCTTTCATAAGTGCCATCTTTATTTTTTCCTATACCTGCAAAATTTGCGTAGTAATCTGCTCTACCCTGGTCATTGCTTTGGTCCCACATTCTAGGAAAAAAGTGTTTGTCTTCCGGCGCATAAACGTACTCCACTTTTCTTCCTTCCTTTTCATATTTATCACCTGCCTTAATGTATGTTTCCGTAACTTTCGAATCTTGAATTTGAGCTGTAAAATCTTGGCCATACAATATAGGCCAGTCTCCATATTGCTCACGAGATACATAGCTCATCAGGTTTACCGGATTATCAACCTCATTCATATCTACCGCTACGTTTGCATTACTTCTTACCAGCGTGGTAGAGTAAGATGCAAAACAGCCAAGGGTAATAAACAGAAAACACCACATTCCTAATTTTAATAAATTCCAGTTGTTTTTGTGGGCTATTCTTAACCCAAACCATACCAATGCAGCAAGCATTAAAAAGAAAAATGCAAAGCCTGAAAAGAATGGTAATCCAAAACTGTTTACAAACAATACATCAAAAGAGCCAGCACCTTTTACGGTCCATTGTATCAAAGCTTTTTGTGCAAGACCTGTAATAATAATGCTTACAATAAATGCAAAGAAAGTTTTCCAGGGTGTAACGGTATATCTTTTATAAAAATATATCATTGATAACGCAGGGATGGTTAATAGGTTTAATAGATGCACACCTATTGATAAACCCATCAGGAAAAATATTACAACAATATATCTGTCAGCCTTTGTGAAATGACCTTTAATGCCTGCCACATGCTCTGCTGTAACTTCATTTTCCCATTTAAGCATTAGCCAAAATATGAGTGCTGTAAAAAAAGAAGAAAGTGCATACACTTCACCCTCTACTGCATCGTACCAAAATGTATCGGAAAATGTATAAGCCAATGCGCCTACCACACCTGCTGCTATGATGGCTATCATATTGCCATTTCTAATAACCTGGTTGGTTTTTATAAATAATTTTTTAGCTAGATGTGTAATCGTCCAAAATAAAAATAGAATGGTAAACCCACTGGCAAGCGCACTCATTAAGTTAATACCCGTTGCAGCATTTGCCGGACCAAATGGCGCCATAAAAAGTCTGCCTATCAACACAAAAAAAGGAGCACCGGGCGAGTGAGGAATTTGTAATTTATAAGCACTGGAAGCAAACTCGCCACAATCCCAAAGACTGCCGTTTTTTTCCATTGTTAAAATATACACTGAGCATGCAATGATGCAAATTACCCATCCGGTAATGTCGTTAATGCGTTTAAAATTCATTTTATAGTAGTTAGTTATAAGGTCGCAAATATAGGGATGTTTGCCCGTGGCTGAAAGTGTGGGAGGGTTTTTTACAAATATTTTTGATGGATAATAGTTTATATTAAAAAATAGCAACAAGCCATCAAACTGAAGATATTGTGTAGAATTTATTCGTTTTCAATTCTATTTTCATCTCTGCAAAATACCTAATGCAACTATCTTTGTTTTACAACAATGAAAAAAGCCTTTATTCAATTACATATTGCGGTCTTTCTAGCAGGCTTTACTGCAGTGCTTGGCAGGCTGATAACATTAAATGAAGGATTGTTGGTTTGGTATAGGTTGCTCATTACTGTTATAGTACTTGCAGCTATGTTATTCTACAAAAAGGAGTTTAAAAAATACCCTACAAAAGATTTACTTCGAATGGCTGGCGTAGGAGGTATCATTGCTTTTCATTGGGTAACATTTTATGGAAGCGTAAAATATGGCAATATATCTGTTGCATTGGTTTGTCTTAGTTCGGCAGGTTTTTTCTCAGCATTGCTGGAACCGCTCTTGTTTAAAAAGAAAATAGTTTTTGCCGAATTGTTCCTTGGTTTAATGGCAATTGCAGGTATTTACATCATATTCGATTTTCATCCCCAGTTTAAAATAGGAATTGCTTATGGAATTCTTGCTGCTTTAGGAGCGGCTATTTTCCCCATGCTCAATAAACAATTGATAAAAGAGTTTTCTCCACGTACACTTACTTTTTACGAGCTTGGAGGAGGTTTGCTGATATTAACTTTATTACTTCCTTTTTACTTAAAAATGTCACCTGCTGCTTTTTATCTTCCAACATGGTCCGATGTGGGATGGTTGCTTATATTAGCCATTCTCTGTACCGTAGTTTGTTTTGATTTACAATTGAAGGCATTAAGAAAAATTTCAGCTTTTACCTGTAACCTCATGTATAATTTAGAACCTTTATATGGAATTATATTGGCCTTCATTTTTTTTGGTGAAGGAGAATCGTTTCATAATGAGTTTTATTGGGGGGTGCTTTTAATATTATTAGCTATAGTATTGCAAATGTTTAGATTAATGAGGGAGAAGAAGTGAGGGAGAAGAGGTGAGTGGGCAGTGGGCAGTGGGCAGTGGGTAGTGGGCAGTGGGCAGTGGGCAGTGGGCAGTGGGCAGTTATAATATTTAATTTCGCAAGGTAAAAAGAGAATTGGTCTTTATTGAATTTACTGTTGTCTGTGGTTGGTGGTCGGTGGTCATTTTGTTAAGTTCCAATAAAAACTAAAAATAAATCTACATATAGCTAGTTTATAAAATAAAAATCATTACTTTTGCCGTCCAAAATTTAAGGACAATGGCACGAGTATGTGAACTTACAGGAAAGAGACCAATTACAGGTAATAAGGTATCTCACTCCAATATAAAAACAAAGCGCAGGTTTCTACCAAATTTGCAAACTAAGCGTTATTTTCTTGCAGAAGAAGATAAATGGATAACTATGAAGATTTCTTCTGAAGCTATTCGCACTATAAATAAGAACGGATTGTATGCTACCGTAAAGGCTATGCGTGCAGCAGGTTCTAAAATCTAACATCATTAATAAGTAATAAAGGTTTTTAGGATTCTGATGACATTGTCAGAAATTAAACACCAAATTTCAAATTATCAAAATGGCAAAGAAAGGCAACAGAGTACAGGTTATAATGGA
Organism: Ferruginibacter sp.; assembly: GCA_031398005.1. Lineage (GTDB taxonomy): Bacteria > Bacteroidota > Bacteroidia > Chitinophagales > Chitinophagaceae > Ferruginibacter. Next base: position 1,675 of record JANNMO010000030.1, on the reverse strand, counting down.
ATGTACAGAGCACAAAACAAGCGGGCAACCGGGTACAAGTCGTTATATAACTACTAAAAACAAGAAAAATACTACTGAGCGTTTAGAGTTGAAGAAATTCAATCCAATCCTTAAGAAAGTTACCGTACACAAAGAAATTAAGTAATCTCTATAATTAGTTATTCATTATAACTATTTTATAAGATTGAAATTAACAAACATATAAATTAAATAACAATGGCAAAAGCAGCATCAAAAAACGCTAAAATTAAAGATAGTAAGGCAGCACAAGATGCGAAGAACTGGACTAAAGTAATACGTACTGTACGTAGCGCAAAAACCGGTGCTTACACTTTTAAGGAATCAATTGTACACAAAGATAAAATACAAGAGCATTTAGCTCAGTAAGATTATATCTTGATGAATATATTTTGAAAGCTGTCTCTATATTGTAGGGATGGCTTTTTTAGTTGAAGTATTTTTTTAAAATTACTTTTGTAGGAAGAATATTAAGTTTAAAAATAAGCGTATGGGTCTTTTTGATAAATTATTTGGAAAGAAGAAAGAACAGCAGGAAGCAGTAGATGCCGGATTGCAGAAAACCAGGGAAGGTTTCTTTGGAAAAATTACAAAAGCTATTGCAGGAAAAAGTACCGTAGATGAAGAAGTATTGGACAACCTGGAAGATGCGTTGGTAAGTGCAGATGTGGGTATAGAAACTACTGTAAAAATTATTGATAATATTGAAAAGCGTGTAGCAAGAGATAAATACCTCAATACTGCCGAGCTAAATGGTATTTTAAAACAAGAAATTGAAGCGTTATTGGTAGCGGCACCAGGCGATACATCTTATGAGAATTATGATTTACCTGCCGGGCATAAACCACATGTAATTTTAGTGGTAGGTGTAAATGGCGTAGGTAAAACCACCACTATTGGAAAACTCTCCTACAATTTTTCTAAGGCAGGTAAGTCTGTATTGTTGGGGGCAGCAGATACATTTAGAGCCGCAGCAGTAGAGCAACTTACCATTTGGAGCGAACGTACCGGTGTGCCCATTGTAAAGCGAGAGCAAGGCAGCGATCCTGCATCTGTAGCGTATGATACGGTGGTAAGCGGCGTATCTAGAAACAGTGATGTTATATTGATTGATACCGCAGGAAGGTTGCACAACAAAGCCCATTTAATGGATGAGTTGAGTAAAATAAAAAAAGTTATTCAAAAAGTTATACCAGATGCACCGCACGAAGTAATGTTGGTATTGGATGGTAGTACAGGGCAAAATGCTTTGGAACAGGCAAAGCATTTTACTGCCGCTACAGAAGTAACGGCATTAGCCATAACAAAATTAGATGGCACAGCAAAAGGTGGTGTGGTAATAGCCATTGCAGATCAATTTAAAATACCCGTAAAATTTATTGGCGTAGGGGAGAAGATGGAAGATTTATTGGTATTTGATGGACACCAGTTTGTTAATGGATTGTTTTAATAAACGGGTAAAAAAAACCTCTTAAATATTTTTAAGAGGGCAATTATTTTAAGTTTGGTTGTGTAAAGGGTATTCCTGTAATTACAAAGTAATTTTTTTGCCTTAAACTTTTCTTTAATTTTTTGAAGTTTTTTTCTGTAAAACCACTTTTTGTTTTGGCGATTATTCTTTTAGGGACAAAATATTTAAGTTAGGGCATTAGGGTTT
>JANNMO010000015.1:0-41040 GCA_031398005.1 Ferruginibacter sp. | reverse complement strand
AAAATATTAAATTTGTCATAGAATTAAATATTAACGTTGCCTCACTTTGAACACTTTTTGTGCCATAGTGAGGCTTTTTTAATATTTAGTTATCCTCAAACTCAATGGGAATGTGCATTACGTATTTACAGGAAGACCCTTTGAACAATATGTTATTTGTTGTAGAAGCTTAGGTGATTCATGAATGTACCTATAAAAGCTAACTCTTTACTACCTCCACAACGATGTTGGATACTCACCAGCATCAATTAAAGCATGCAAACTTTTCCTTACTCCTTCTGCATCTTCTTTATAAGTAACACCAAACCATTGAGCGCTTGTTGGAATAACATTTATTTTTCCATTTTGCAAAAAGTATTCTGCTATGTATGGTATAAAAAATTCAGCTTTCAAATTCTCCCTATTTTTCTCAGGAAAATCTTTAAATAAGTTGGCAGTAATTTCGAAAACAGATGGATGAAAACACCAAAAGTTCATAGATACATTTTGAGTTTCCGGTACCACAGTTATATTGTCATTTTCTTCAAATACTATTTCGTTATCCTGCTTATATATTTTTATTCTTTCATTTATTGCAGCAAGATTTCCCATTTCATCTACATCACATACACCTCTACTTACTGTACCATGCTCACTTAAAGTATTAGCCAATTTATATCCTATAATGGCAGCAGTAGTTTCATTACATTTATTTAAAAGGAAATCTGCTGCTTTTTCAAAAGCATCTTTACCATAAAAATCATCAGCATTAATAACCGCAAACGGTCCCTTCACTGCATCTTTTGCGCACAATAATGCATGTCCTGTTCCCCAAGGTTTTGTTCTATCTGCCGGTAAAAATTGAGTATCTACAAATGAATCCAATTCCTGATAAACATAATCTACTTCTATCTTTCCTTTAAACTTAGGCCCAAATGCCTCTTTAAAATTTTCAGCAAAATCTTTTCTTATAATGAAAACCACTTTCCCAAAACCGGCTCTTATAGCATCATAAATTGAATAGTCCATAATGGTTTCCCCATCAGGCCCAAAGCCTTCTGTTTGTTTCATACTTCCATAACGGCTTGCCATACCTGCGGCTAATATTAAAAGAGTTGGTTTCATACTTTGTTATAAATTTATTTATATTGATAGTGATGTTAGATTGCAAAATTGTTTAATCATTTCATTTCTTAATAATTAATTTGCAGCAGCAAAAATAGCGGAAAAAACTATTCTCCTAACCTATTAAAATATTACCTTTTATAGAATGCTTCTTCCGCTTAACAACATAACTTTCGATATTTTAAAAGGGAAATTATATACCGAAAATAATATAACTGTTACCGTTGCCCGTTTAGATAAAATTAATGAAGATGTATCTGGCAATAAATTATTTAAGCTACATTATTTTGTAGAGAATTGTTTGCAGACAAGCCATAAAACTTTACTCACTTTTGGTGGGGCATATTCAAATCATTTAGTAGCTACGGCTTATTTATGCCATCAAAATAATATAAAAAGTATTGCTGTTGTGAGGGGGGGAAAACCGACGATTCTTTCACATACACTTGTAAGATGCGTTGAACTTGGTATGCAATTAAAATTTATATCAAGGCAAGATTACAAGCAAAATAGTGAGGCTTTGTTACAAGAACTTATCAATGAGTTTGGCTATTTCACATTGGTACCCGAAGGTGGTTACGACAACGATGGTGCAAGAGGCGCATCACTTATAATGGATACCATCAATGCAGATGCCTACACACATATTTGTACCTGCGTTGGTACTGCCACTACACTTGCAGGTTTGCTCTTAAAAAAGAAGGTAGTGCAACAAATTATTGCTATACCTGTTATTAAAAATATGACGGACATTTATGAGAGACTCCAATTTTTAAATGTACCAGAAGAAAACAAACCTACTATTTTTGATGAATATCATTTTGGAGGTTATGCAAAATACAATGATGAGCTTATTCATTTTATGAATACGTTTTACAAAGAAGAACAAATACCAACTGACTTTGTGTACACAGCAAAAATGATTTATGGTATAACCGATAAATTAAAAAGCGGTTATTTTAAAAATGGTAGCAATGTACTTTGTCTGCATACGGGTGGATTGCAAGGCAATAAATCTTTACTGGCAAATACATTAATTTTTTAAATAAATTTAACAACCTAAATTTATCCAACAAACTAGCTGATAGATATTGCTTATATATTTGCATATCCGATAAGATTATGATAAAACAGGTTTCCCTCTTTATACTATTATTATTTACAATAAATATTTTGCGTGCGCAAGTGCAGCCGTTGCCTGCTATTACCGTAAAAAATATAAATAATAAAATTGTAGTAAGTTGGGTAAACGATTATTTAAAACCCATTACTGCACTTAATATTCAACGCTCATACGATAGTTTAAAAAACTATTCTACCATTGGTAGCGTACTTAGCCCGCAGAGTAAAGAGAATGGTTTTGCTGATGCAAATGCCCCTTACAATAAAATGTATTACAGGGTTTTTGTAGCCTTTGAAGGTGGGGCTTATATCATCACTGCTCCTGCCAGGCCTGTTAAAGATATTTATGGTTCAGAGGTTTTAACGCAAGATAAATTTCCGTGGAGTACCAACCGAGACTCAGGCGTTGTTTACCCACCAGCCAAGTCTGGCATTACATACCCAAGCAGCACCATATTTACCGCAAAAGATAATAATATTGTTATCTATTTACCAGAAAGTAATGTAAAAAAATACAGCATTAAATTTTACGACGAAACAGAAAAATTTTTGTTTGAGCTTACAAAATTGAAAGAAGAATATTTAATTATTGAAAAGGTGAATTTTGTACACACTGGTTGGTTTCGCTTTGAGCTTTTTGAAAATGGAATTATGGTAGAAAACAATAAATTTCAAATAACAAAGGATGCAAAGAAGTTATAAGTTTACAAACTATCCTCTTCCTCTTCCATAAATTCCACCTCAAAAACCTTTTTAAAATTCTCCCGCACTTTTTCTTTTACTTCTTCAAAATTCACTTTTTTACATAACTCTTTTTCAATAGATGTTACTTGTTTGTTTACAATTCCACAAGGAATTATATTGTCAAAATAAGCAAGGTCAGTGTTAACATTGAGTGCAAAGCCATGCATGGTTATCCACCTGCTGCAACGAACGCCAATTGCGCAAATTTTTCTTTCTTTGCCCTCTATTCCCGGTTCTATCCACACACCGGTTTCCCCCGCACTTCTCTCCCCTTTTATACCGTATGCTGCAATGGTTAAAATAATTACTTCTTCTAAATTTCTTAAGTATTTTCCAATGTCCGTATAAAACTTCTCAAGGTCTAAAATGGGGTAACCTACAATTTGTTGCAGTCCATGAAAAGTAATATCGCCGCCCCTATTAGTTTTAAAAAACTGAATATTATTTGCCGCCAGTTCTTCTTCACTCATCAACACATTTTTCATGTCACCACTTTTACCAAGTGTATAAACGGGTTCATGTTCGCAAAGCAAAAAATAGTTTTGTGTGTCCATTTTTCCCGCTAAGGCGGCATCATTTCTTATGGCAGATTTTACCGATACGTTTTGTTGCAGTAACTTTTCCTGATAATCCCATGCGGTTTTATAATCAATTATTCCTAAATCTTTAAATATTACGTTCTGCATACAGTTGTAAATGTTTTACTTTGCAAAGTTAGTTGATTGGTTGATTAGTTGATTTTGGAGGTGGTGGTTGGGAATTGGGAATTGGGAATTGGGGATTAGGAATTGGGAATTAGGATTGGGATACTTTAAATTGTAAGAAGTATATCAGCTCATAAAAACCCGTGGTCTGTCGTCCGTCGTCCGTGGTCATTAAAAAAACATCGAACTCACAAACACCCGTGGTCTGTCGTCCGCCGTCAGTGGTCTAAATAAAAATATGGAAAACGAAGAAATAATAACCGAAGAAATAAATGATTCAGACGAACTTTTTGAGCGTCATGTAATCGTAATTGATAAAGGGCAGGAAGCCATTCGAATAGATAAATTTTTGATGCAGCGCATTGAAGGTGCCACCCGAAATAAAATCCAGCAAGCCATAGAAAATGAAATGGTTTTGGTGAATGACAAGCCTACCAAGAAAAATTACAATACTCGTCCCGGCGATAAAATTGTGGTGTACGATACCAATTCGCCCGAGTCATCAGAAATAATTCCACAAGATATTCCACTTAATATTGTGTATGAAGATGGAGATTTAATGGTCATCAATAAACCTGTTGGCATGGTCGTTCATCCCGGCAGTGGCAATCCAGATAATACGCTTATAAATGCTGTGGCTTGGCATCTACAAAAAAATTGTCCGGAGATTGATGAAAGCGAACTTACTCGTTACGGACTTGTACACCGGATAGATAAAAATACCAGCGGCTTAATTGTGGTGGCAAAAAAGCAAAAAGTAATGAGCGAGCTTGCTAAACAATTTTTTGATCATACTGTGCATCGTCGTTACAATGCAGTAGTGTGGGGCAATTTTGATGAGCCCGAAGGAACCATCACCGGGCATGTTGGCCGCAGCCAAAAACAGCGCAAATTATTTACTGTTTATCCCGATGGAGATTATGGCAAAGAAGCCATTACCCATTACAAAGTGTTGGAAAATTTCAATTATGTTTCGTTAGTGGAGTGCAGACTCGAAACCGGCCGTACGCACCAGATACGGGTACACATGCAGTACAAAGGCCATCCATTATTTAACGATGATTTTTATGGCGGAGATAAAATTGTGAAGGGTACTATTTACACAAAATACAAGCAGTTTGTAGACAATTGTTTTGCCATTTGCCCACGCCAGGCCTTGCATGCAAAAGAACTCGGTTTTGTACATCCAACCACAAAAGAAGCAATGATGTTTAAAAGCGAATTACCAGATGATATGGCGCAGCTCATAGAAAAATGGCGGAAATATAGTTTGTTTAAAAACGAAGTGGAGTAATTAGCTAATTTGCTGATGTGCTAATTTGCTAATGAAGCACAATAAAATTTTACTTCGTAAATTTTATTGGGTGGTTACTGGCTGAGACGCCCTGATGTAGCTGCGGTGGCGTCGCACATTTCATCTTCAGTTATTTATTTAGCTTTTATCTATTGGTAGATTAACTTGAGTTTTATTTATACAATTATTTAAAAATATCATGAAAAGAATTCTCATCCTTTTATTTGTTATTATTAGCACTACAAATCTGCACGCCCAAACAACTATTACTAGAGATCCATCCATCGAACAAATGGTAAAAGAAATTTCACCCGATTCTTTGCGCAGCTATATACAAACAATGGTAAATTTTGGTACAAGAAATACCCTGAGCACACAAACAGAAAAGAAAAGAGGAATTGGTGCCGCAAGGTTATATGTACTGCAAAAGTTTAATGAATTTGCTGCACAATCAAACGGTAGACTTACTGCTATAATAGATACTACAACACTACAAGCAGATAAACGCAGAGTAGATACAACGCTCTTATTGGGCAATGTATTAGCCACTTTAAAAGGAACAGATCCAAATGATAAACGCATATTTCTCATCAGTGGACATTTAGATGCTATGCGTACTAATGTAATGGATAGAGTTGGCGATGCACCCGGTGCCAACGATGATGCAAGTGGTGTTGCAGCAGTAATGGAATGTGCCCGTATAATGAGCAAACGAAATTTTGGCGCTACCATAATTTTTATGGCTGTAAGCGGCGAAGAGCAAGGCCTGCTTGGATCTACCTACATGGCTACAAAAGCTAGAAAAGAAAATTTAAACATTGAAGCATTGCTGAACAACGATATTATGGGCAGCAACAACAGCAACGAAACAAACAACATTAATAATACACAAGTAAGGGTTTTTAGTGAAGGTTTACCAGCTTATGAGTTGGATAAAAATGCAAAAACCATTCGCCAGTTAGGTTTGGAAAACGATGGCAAAAGCAGACAACTTGCCCGTTACGTAAAAGAAACCGGAGAGCGCTATATTGATAATTTAGAGATAAAATTAATTTATAGGAACGATCGTTTTTTGAGAGGTGGAGATCATACGCCTTTTGTAGAAAATGGTTTTACAGCAGTACGCATTACAGAATTGAATGAGAATTACACAAGGCAACATCAAAATGTACGTGTAGAAAATGGCATTCAATATGGGGATCTTATTGAGTTTATAGATTTTGAATACCTCCGCAAAAATACCGGTATGAATTTGAGTACATTGGCTAATCTCGCCAAAGCACCATCCATGCCTGATAGTGTAAAAATTGATCTAAAAAAACTCGGTAACAATTCTTATTTGTATTGGAAAAAACCAGCAACCGGAAATGTAAAAGGTTACTATTTATTAATGAGAGAAACTACCAGTGCATTTTGGCAAAAAAAAATATTTACTACTGCTACAGAAATTACCGTTCCATATTCAAAAGACAATTACTTTTTTGCTGTACAATCGGTTAACGAAACTGGCAATGAAAGTTTGCCTGTGGTGCCGGGAATTGGAAGGTAAGCAGTTGGCAATTTGAAGTTGGCAACTGGCAGTGGGCAACCTTGAACTTTAAACTTTGAACTTTTTTATGCAAGACATTCAAATGCCCGATGGCAATATGCTGAGGGAAATAGTAACCATGCAAATGCCCTTTGGAAAATACAAGGGCACTGTACTCAAAAATTTGCCTGTAAGTTATTTGGAGTGGTTTGCACGTAAAGGTTTTCCAAAAAGCAAACTTGGTAATTTATTACAATGCTTGCTCGAAATAAAAATAAATGGCTTGGAAGATTTGTTGAGGGAAATTGAGTGTATGAAATAAATTTATTAAGTTTTTTAGGCAGGAAAATAAAACAATCAATTCACCTGAGTTGGCTTAATTTTTATAAAATAATTGCCTCCCAGTTTTTCATTCCTTATTTTCATTATTTCCGAAAAATCTTTTTGTGAAATAATTTTCCCTACTGTTGGTCGTAACAACTCTATTTCGGTTTCTTCTATTTTCACCGCCAAAAAATGTGCGGTATTTTTAAAACTTTGATTGTAAGCTTCTAATACTACCCCGGGAACTCCATAGTAAAATAAAAAACCATTGCTATAATTTAAATCATTTGTAAACCATACCAAAGTACTGTCGTTTTTATCATTCACACTCAGAGCTGCTTGGCATTTATAACCAAGAATTATCTTTTCATTTGTAAAAAAATCCCATTTTTTAAATTCCATTGTATCAATTGGAACAAGATTTTTAATTGTTTTATCAAGATTACATTGACTATAGTATTTTTATTTGCAAAATCATAAAAGTAACCATGATGAATTAACTCCGCACCTAACTGCTTTGTTTTTTTCTGATTGGATCATAACCATTTCTAAAATAATGAATTTGGGCAATGCTATCATTTAGAAGCATTCTTACTTTTGATAGTTTTATATTAAAGATTTGATGTACTCCATTTACAGAATGGGTATATATTTCTTTTTCACCTACACGCTCTTGCTTGTACTCAATTCTTAGAGTTTTTTGGGCAAAAGAAAAAATAGAGATTAAACAGAAAATTATTAAGAGAAAATATTTCATTAAAAGATTATAATTAAATTGAAATAAGCTGATCATTGAATGGGGGGGGGTAGATTTCGTTTTGCCCTAAATTTATTGATTCTTACTTTGCTTTGTTCTTCATTTACCACATCTAAATTTTGTGGAATAATTATTTTACAATCACATTCTTTTAAGCTTTTTGCTACTAAATGTAAATTTCTTTCTTGATCAAATACCTCCAATACCAATCCTTTCACTTGATTGTAATTATGCAAAGGAGATCCATTAATTTTTACAGAATCAGTATAATAAACTAATGTCGAATCATTGTTTTCATTCACGCTGTAAACAGATTTACAAAAGAATCCAAGTATTTCTTTATTTGAAAGAGCGTCAATCCATTTGATTTCTTTTGCGCTATTTTCTTTGAGATATCTATCCTCGCCCTTTAAATCAATTACCGATAAAGTCTTATCAGATTTTTTATCATAGAAGGTAGCATGAGGCAAAGTTTTGTTCCCATAAATATTATTACTTTTTTTTGCTAAATCTTTCCCTTGTATAATTTTATACCAAAAAGATATACTGTCATTAACAATCAATCGTAAATTATTTTTCTCCTGTGCTTTAAGAAATCCATTGTGATCTCTTTCAAATGTTTCTTTCTCGTTAATATACTCATAAACTATGTTATAAGCATTTTGAGATTTTGCTTGAATGGAGGAAATCTGAAATAAAATAAAAGTTATCAAAATTAATTTACTCATTTTTTATAAAAGTTTCAGGAAAAGTTACAAATAAAATAAATCATTCAGCGTCGCTAATTATGTTCGCCAATGGTAAAGAAAATTGATAATTACCCTTTACAATATTTACTGCAATAAAGGTTTGCTTTCTATTTTTATCATCTATTTGCAAAATAGTACCAGGTAATCCTGCGTAAAATGGCAAACCTATTCCATCTCCTAAATCGTTGCAATACCAAACTGTTATTTTATGGGAGTTTATTTTTGTTACTGCTTTAAAACAAGTATATCCGAGAATCATTTTTGTATCGGGATACAATGTCCAATCGAGTTTATTAATTTTCTCCTTTAATAAATAATTATTTTTAGCGGATACACTAACTCCGTTATACAACAAATTTAATTTTTTATCACAAAAAGTAGAATGATGTTGAAGCAATTTACTAAACACAGTTTCGAATTGCAAAGTATCTTGTCCTTTTATGAAATAATGGTACGAAAACGAATCATTAAATATAAATCTACTTCGCCCTACATAATTAGATTGCTTCCACCGAATTTCATATTCAATAGAAGTAGCATTCTGATAAAAGCAGATGTTACAATAAAAAATAAAAATTATAGAAAATAAATATTTCATCCGTTTATTTCTTTAGGCCTCTTCCATAAAACTATACCTATAATCTACTACAGGCACAAATGTTTCTTTAATGGTACGTGCGCTTAACCAACGGTATAAATTTAACTGCGAACCCGCTTTATCGTTGGTACCACTTGCTCTGGCACCGCCAAATGGTTGTTGCCCCACTACTGCACCTGTGGGTTTGTCATTAATATAAAAATTACCTGCACTGTTGCGAAGTCTATTTACTGCAAGTTCTACTGCATATCTGTCTTGCGCCAATACTGCACCAGTAAGTGCATAAGGAGAAGTGTTATCAACCAACTTCAGAGTTTCTTCATATTTATTTTCATCATAAATATAAATGGTTAATACCGGCCCAAACAACTCATCGCACATAGTTACGTAATAAGGATCAGTGGCTTCAATAATAGTTGGTTCAATAAAATATCCTTCTGTTTTATCGCACTTGCCTCCTACCCAAATTTTGGCACCACTATCACGCTTGCGTACATTTTTAATATATCCTTCCAATTTGTCAAAACTCTTTTCATCTATCACAGCATTTATAAAATTGGTAAAGTTTTCTACCGTTCCCATTTTCATTGTCTTCACCACTTCTACTAATTTCTTTTTTACTTCTGCCGCCATATTGCTTGGTATATATGCACGAGAGGCAGCAGAACATTTTTGTCCCTGGTATTCAAATGCACCTCTTGCAAGGGCTGTTACTACTGCATCTACATTGGCGCTCTTATGTGCTATTACAAAATCTTTACCACCGGTTTCGCCCACAATGCGTGGGTACGATTTATAGATGGGCGTGTTCTTACCAATCGTTTCCCACATCTTATTAAATACCCCTGTGCTACCGGTAAAATGCAACCCAGCAAATTCAGGATGATTAAAAACTACATCTCCAATTGTTTGTCCATCTACAAAAACCAGGTTAATTACCCCATCAGGCAAACCAGCTTCTTTTAAAATTCTCATAAACATTTGTGCGCTGTACACTTGTGTATTGGCGCATTTCCATACAACCACATTGCCGCACATAGCAGCACTCGTTGGTAAATTGCCGCCTATTGCAGTAAAATTAAAAGGCGTTAATGCAAATACAAATCCTTCCAGCGGGCGGTACTCTAAACGGTTCTGTATGCCCGGACTACTAATAGGTTGCTTTTGGTAAATATCACTTAAAAAATGAACATTAAAACGAAGAAAATCTATCAGCTCGCAACTTGCATCAATCTCAGCCTGCATGGCATTTTTACTTTGCCCTAGCATTGTCGTTGCATTTATATGAGGGCGATATTTTGTGGCCAATAAGTCTGCAGCTTTCAAAAATATATTTGCACGATTTTCCCAGCTCATATTTGCCCATTTATCTTTTGCTTTTAGCGCAGCAGCTATTGCTTTTTTTACATGGCTTGCATCACCTACATGGTATTGCCCAAGTAAATGCTTGTGCTCATGCGGTGGGTGAATATTTACTGTTTTGCCTGTCCTCACTTCATCTGCACCTATATACATGGGCACATCAATTTTTGTGCTTTTAAATTCCTTTAAGGCCGCCTTTAATGCAAGTTTTTCTTTGGAACCTTTTGCATAATTAAGTACAGGTTCATTTACAGGTAATGGATAATAGAATGATCCGTATTGCATAGAATTATTATTTATAGTTGTTGTACATTTTAATAGGATAAAGATAGTATAAAATGATATGAATGGTACTGCTATAAATACAATACCTGCGTATTAAAAAAATAGATTTATGGTACATTTTCAAATAATAGTTTAAATAATCTTGAGCCAAAAGTGGCAAAATAAGATAGTTTTGGCTCAGGATTATTGAAATATCTTGAGCCAAAACCGTAATAAAATGGTACATTTGGCTCAAGATAAATTTTTATTTTATGGAAGATATAATAGGAAGACATGATGCAAAACGCATATTGGATAAGGCATTGGAAGAAAACAAGGCATCGTTAGTGGCAGTTTTTGGAAGGAGACGAATAGGCAAAACATACCTCATAAAAAACTATATGCAACCTTACATGAGTTTGCACTTTTCGGGCATTCATAATGTAACTACAGAAATACAATTAGAAGAGTTTACAAAAGCACTTTCTACACAATTAAATAACAAGATACCATTATCTGTACCTGCAAATTGGTTTGCAGCATTTGAATTATTACAATCATTATTACAAAAGAAAATCCGCAGTAAAAAAATAGTGATTTTCTTAGATGAATTTCCATGGATGCAAACAGCAAAATCTAATTTTTTGGCAGCCTTCGAAAATTTTTGGAATATATATGCCTCTACAAAACCAAATATGATGGTGATACTTTGTGGCTCTGCTGCAAGCTGGATGATACAGAATGTGGTGCGGAACAAAGGCGGACTCCACAATCGTATTACCCACAAAATTGCATTACAGCCTTTTAGTTTATACGAAACAGCATTGTTTTTAAAAAGTAGAAATATAAACCTAAATCATTATCAAATGATACAATTGTATATGATAATGGGAGGCGTGCCAATGTATTTAGAACAGGTAACTGCCGGCCAAAGCACCGCACAAATTATTGAGGCTGCCTGTTTTAATAAAAGTGGTTTTTTATACAATGAATTTAATGATTTGTATAAAGCGCTTTTTGATACAGCCGAGCGACATATAAAAGTTATAAAAGCACTCGCAAGCAAACCACAAGGCCTCAACAGAAACGACATTATAAAAACCTGTAAACTACAAAGTGGCGGCAGCACTACCAGTTTGTTAGATGAATTAAACTCCGGTGGTTTTATAACTGCCTACATACCTTTTGGCAAAAAAATGAAAGATGCCATTTATAAACTTACCGATGAGTATTCATTGTTTTATATAAAATTTATGGAGCCAAACAGGCTTGCTACAAAAAATACCTGGCTAAAATTGAGCAATACAGCAAGCTATAAAAGCTGGAGTGGGCTTGCATTTGAATCGCTTTGCATGAAACACTTGCAAGTAGTAGAAAAAATAATAGGTATACACGCCATACATACACAGGCAAGCACATGGAAAAATACCAAGGCAGGAACCGGTGCGCAAATAGATTTAGTAATAGACAGAAGAGACCAGACTATAAATTTATGTGAGATGAAATTTTATGAAGATCAATTTACCATCGATAAAAAATATGCTGCAACCTTGCGACAAAAAGCAACTATTTTTAAACAACAAACCGGCACACGAAAGCAATTATTTTGGGTGTTGATAGCACCATTTGGCATACAAAAAAACGAACATAGCATTGGCCTTGTTGATACCGTAATACAGGGAGAGCAACTGTTTGCTAAGATTTCTCTGTAAAAATCTTGAGCCAAAACCCACAAAAAAGTATGGTTTTGGCTCAAGATTAATTAAAATATTTTTTTTAAAAATTTAGGCTTCTTCCTTCTCCCCCATCAAATATGCTTTTATAAATCCATCAATTTCTCCATCCATTACAGGGCCCACATTACCCACTTCATAATCTGTACGGTGGTCTTTTATCATTTTGTATGGGTGAAAAACATAAGAGCGAATTTGGCTTCCCCATTCTATTTTTTTCTTTTTACTGTTGGCTGCATCTTTTATTTCATTTCGTTTTTGAAGTTCTATTTCATATAAACGACTTTTAAGCATTTGCATGGCAAGTTCACGGTTTCCAAGCTGGCTTCTATCTTGCTGGCACACCACCACAATACCTGTAGGAATGTGTGTTAGCATTACTTTTGTTTCTACTTTATTTACATTCTGTCCACCTGCGCCACCACTTCTCGATGTTTCCATTTTCACATCTGCAGGGTTAATATCTATCACAATAGAATCATCTACTAATGGATAAACATTTACACTTACAAAACTGGTATGTCTGCGTGCAGCACTGTCAAATGGAGAAATGCGTACTAAACGGTGTACACCACTTTCTCCTTTTAAAAAACCATACGCAAACGGACCTTCAAATTTATAAGTACATGTTTTTATACCAGCACCATCGCCCCATTGCCAGTCCATTTCTGTAACTGTCCAACCTTGTTTTTCGCCATACATGCGAAACATACGAGCCAGCATTTCTGCCCAGTCCTGGCTTTCGGTACCGCCTGCACCACTGTTTATTTGCAGCATGGCGGGCAATTCATCTTCGGGTTCGTTAAGGGTACTTTTAAACTCTGCTTCCTCTACTTTTGCAACAGCATCATCAAAAGCTTCCCTCACTTCTTCTTCCGCAATATCACCCGCCTTCCAAAACTCAAAAAGTACTGCAAAATCTTCTACAGCCGTATTTACAGCGTAAAACATATTTACCCAATACTCATTTACTTTGGTTTCTTTTAAAATGGAAGTTGCCCTGGCATTATCATCCCAAAAGCCGGGCGAAAGAGAAAGTTGTTTATCGTTTGCAATCTTTGATTCTCGGTTTTCCACGTCAAAGAAATCTCCTCAAAACCATTGTACGGTCTCGAAGAGCCTTTATTTGTTCTATTGTCATGCCGCAAAAATAATGGATAATATTTAGAGGTGACACCTTTTTGAAAAGCTGTCACCTCTAAATATTCTTTGTACATTGCCAAACCTAAAAATAATTACATGATTTTTCGTAGTAAAGCTCCCTTGCGCATTGGTCTTGCAGGTGGCGGTACAGATGTGAGCCCTTATGCAGATATGTTTGGCGGCGCTATTTTAAATGCCACCATTTCTTTGTTTGCGCATGCATCTATAGAAATATTAAATGAAAAAATAATAATTGTAGAAGCGCCTGACAGAAACGAGAAAGAGCAGTACGATTTTGCAAATATTTTACCCTTAAACGGCACATTAGATTTACTCAAAGGTGTGTACAATCGCATACAAAAAGATTATCCATTTCCCGACCAAGGCATTAGGTTAACCACTTATGTAGATGCGCCGGCTGGTTCAGGCCTTGGCACATCTTCCACCCTTGTGGTGGCTATTTTGGGAGCCTTTGTAGAAATGCTCAAACTGCCACTCGGCGATTATGATATTGCCCATTATGCATTTGATATTGAGCGAAATGATTTGCAACTTTCGGGCGGCAGACAAGACCAATATGCAGCAACTTTTGGCGGCGTAAATTTTATGGAATTTTATAAAGATGATAAAGTAATTGTAAACCCTTTGCGTATTCGTCCGCAGTATATGCACGAGCTGGAAAATAATTTGCTGCTTTATTTTACCGCAACTTCTCGAGAGAGTGCCACCATAATAAACGAGCAGGTAAAAAATGTAAAAGGCAACAACGAAAAAAGTATTGATGCCATGCACAATTTAAAAGAGCAGGCTCAGCAAATGAAGGAGGCATTGCTTCGTGGCAAAGTAAACGATATTGGTGCTATACTCGATTATGGTTTTGCACAAAAAAGAAACATGGCGGCAAACATTAGCAACAGCAATATTGAAGCTATTTACGACGCTGCTAAAAATGCCGGTGCAGCAGGTGGAAAAATAAGCGGTGCTGGCGGTGGAGGCTTTATGATTTTTTATTGCCCTGGCAATACACGTTATAGTGTCACCAATGCTTTGGAGCAATTTGGTGGAGAAATAAAAAAATATTCTTTCACCAAATATGGCCTTACAAGCTGGACGGCCCAATAAGTTTTGGGGCGGTTAAAATTGGAAATATTCTCAGCATTTGCTCGGGCTATACGTTCCTATCTTTTTTGTTCAAAGGCAACAAAAAAAGGATATGCACTTCTATCCCGCCGCTGGTCACCAGTAAATTTTTTTTCAACTTTTATTATTTGCTAGATGATGTGGCTGTTCTAGATAAAATCTCTTGTGTTTAAAAAATAAAAGCGACATAATAAAGTATGGCACTTTCATTTTTAAAATTTAAAAATATTTTTCTAAAATAAATCATAACTAGGAAAGGCTGATACTGCTTTTACTGCCGCAGAAAATTCATTCAGCATTTTTCCATGTCCCCCGGGGTCGTTAGAAGGTGGACTATTTGCAATAACAGCAAGGCTAAAACCACTACCTATTTCTGCTAACCAAGATCGTGATGCACCGTTGGCACCGTTGTGGCTTTGCTTATCGCCAGATACAATCCATCCACAACCATAGCCGGGAGAAAGAGGAGTATCATCTGTAAGTGTAGTATGCAAAGTTGCACTTAAAATATCCGAAGGCGGGGTTGCACCATCTACCTTACTTAAATATTTTACCAAATCAATTGGTCGGGCTACCCATCCGCCAAAGCCTGCCCACAATTGCATATTTGGTTTACTATCTGGTATGTAATTGGCTTCGTTGGCTTTTATACCACCATTGGCAAGCCCAACATACATGCTGCTAGCCACAGCACTAGGTGCAAGTACGTTATTACGTATAAATGTTTCATACGATTGCCCACTTATTTTTTCGATGATAGCTGCTAAAAAAAAGTACCCTGTATTGGAATAATGATTTGTTGTGTTTGGATCAAACTTTAAAAGATTAGGATCTGCCAACAACATTTTCATTGCATCATCATAGGTTTTACTTGCATCATTAAACTCGCTTTCGCCATTACAAGTACGTAGCCCGCTATTGTGATGTAGTAATTGTGTAACCGTTATTTCATTCAACTTTGGTTTATCAGTTGGCGTAGCATATGTAGATCCTAAAATACTATTTGCGCCAAACACACGCTGGCTCATGGTTATTTTATTTTGCTCTATTAATTTCATAATACCTGCTGCCGTTACCGATTTTGAAATACTCATTATTCGCATCGTATGGTTGGGCGACATTTCTTCGTTGGTTGCAGGGTTTGCATATCCGTATGCTTTTGCAAAAACCAATTTTCCATTTTTAGTTACAGCAAAAGAAATACCTGTAACACCTTGTGTACTCATATAATTTTTTGCGGCGGCATCCATTTTTGCGATATCACTTTGCTTCATATTTGTATTTTGCCAAATTACATTGTACTTATCTCCACCATCTGCAGCGTATGCATTTACATATACAGGTGTGTACCCTTGGTAGTACATATTATCGAAAGCGGCTTGGTAATTCATGCGGGGAATGCCATGGCGTGAAGCCCAAAAAGGTGAATTTGTTTTTTCCCAAATGGCTGCAAAAAGATCAGTACCAGCTTTTTCATAACCACTAATTACTTTTAATACATAACCATCATTTGTAAATTGATTAAATGCCTGCTGATATTGTGATGCGGTCATATTATGTTTTGCTGCTAAGGCTCCGCCAGATGTTTTTTCCCAAATAGCTGCAAAATTTTCAACACCATTTACCACATAGCCAGATACATATTGAATACGGTAACCGTTTTTGCTGTTTTCATCAAATGCCTGCTGATATTGTGTGGCATTCATGTTATGTTTTGCCAGCCATGCACCGCCTGTACTTTTATCCCATACCGCAGCAAATTTTGGCTGGCCACCAACTGCATAACCAGATATTGAAATAAGCCTATAACCTTTATTGCTCATTTCAGTAAATGCTGTTTGATAAGCAGCAGATGATAACCCATGCCGAGTCACCCACGCAGGACCAGCAGTTTTTTTCCAGATAGCAGCATACAATTCTTGCCCGTTTTTTGTATAACCGCTTAGCGATGTTAATCTGTAACCTTTTGCTGACCACTCGTTAAACGCAGTTTGGTATTGCGAGGGAGTCATTGCATGCCTTGCCTGTACCTGAGCAAATAAAATATTGCTCGCAAATAAAAGAGGCAATAACACTGCTCCAATTTTTTGTAGAATTTTCATGTCTGGAATTGTTTAAGGTGAAAAAAATTAAAAAATAGTTTCCTTAGGGTAACAAATTCTTTTACATGTAAAAATTATATAAGTATTAAAACGTCTTTTTTATAGGTAATCTTTTTAAATAAGTAAGTTGTCGCCAAATCCATTCTACCGGACCGTAATTAAAATGTTTAAACCAGCAATTGCTAAAAATTATTTGTAAAAAATAAATAGCAATTACTATTGGAAAAAATATTGTTGGCCCTATTTTACCACCCAACCCAAAACCTACACCATAAAAAATTCCAATACCAAGCAATGTTTGTAACAGGTAATTAGTGAGCGCCATTCTACCAACGGGCGAAAGGTATTTTAATTTATTTTTTCCGGCAGTTTTTATCCAAAACAAACATATAGTTGCAACGTATGCAAAGCAAAGTGGCACTACTGAAACAGCATACAGCAAAGTATCTGCCAAGCCAACTACAGTAGGAATTCCGTTGCCATCAATTTCAAAAAAAGCCATAGCAATACTTGTTGGAATACCAATAATAAAACCCCACTTTTTTAGTTTTTTTAAAAGAGTAATTTGTTCTTCTAAATGAGCATACATCATTTTTCTACCTACATAAAATCCAAATAAAAACATACCCAGTACTTTTGGTATTCTGTTGCTTTCAATAATGTAAGCGTATCTGTATGCCCAACTAGATGCCTGCCATATTCGCCATTCTCTCCAACCACTGCCTTCTTTAAAAAGAAAACTAGCAAAATTACCATCAGTGGGTAAGCCGGTTTTTTTATCAATTTTAAAAGCGACATCCTGTAAAAAACTGCCTGTATGTACATTAAAAAAAACTTTAAAACAATCAATAAAAATGGGTGAAGCTATAAGCGCTACTGCCCAAATTAAAATAGTTTTATTGCTACAATTTTTAAACAAGGGTAAAACAAAACCAACCAAAGCATAGAGTAATAAAATATCTCCTTCCCACAAAAAATACAAATGCGATGCTCCAATAATTAATAAAATAAACAAGCGGCGATAAAAAATGGATAAAGGTTTACTTGCTTTTTCTTTGTTACGCATCAATGAAATGGAGAACCCAATACCAAACAACAAAGAAAATATGCTGTAAAACTTTCCGTGTACAAATGCCAGTTCAAAAATACTTAAAAACGCATCTTGATAAAATGTAGGTAACGCTTCTCTTTGCTGCATATTAAAAAACCCATAGCCTGAAAAACTGAAAACATTATCTAAAAAAATACCGAGGATGGCAAAGCCTCTTAGTACATCTAAAATAATTGCTCTTTCATCAGAAATTACTGGGTTAGTTAGTGGTGATCTTTTAATCATTTAAAATAATTCTATAATGAAAGCAGTTATAAAACATCTAATATAAATGTACAATGATTATAAATTATACTATATTATTGTATTATTTGTGCTTACAAAAAAATAGTTTTAATAAACACAAGTAGCTTTAATAGTAGTAGAACCGCTTGTAGGCAACGCTTGAAACCCTGGCGGTACCGTAACCGATTGGCTTTGTAATGATGATATAGTTGTACCAGTAATATTTAAAGTAGGGTTTATTGTAATGCTGTTGCGGGCAGTTCTAAAATAATAACCACTACTAACAGTGCCTGGTCCTGCTGTAACAGTAGCAGGCGAAACAGTAGTTAACAAACCTGCATTTGTTTCTAAAAAAGAAGTTGCTCGGGCATATTGACCTGTAGTAAAATGAGTGACCGTACAACCCTCAGCACCCCAATAACTCATTATATTTTGATAAGGTGGTGCGTAATTGTTAGCACCAGATGGATCTGTACAGGAACCTGTATAGTTACAAGTGGTTGCGCTAAAACAAGCAGATTCTGTGTATGGGTCTGCTTGGGTATCACAAACTCTATCGCCACGGGTAGAGCAGTTTGTGCCGCTAATGTATTCTTCCCCATCAGCAGTTTCAAACGTATGCCTTAATCCTAAGCAATGCCCAATCTCATGAGAGAGGGTGCGCCATGTGCCAATATTATCATCATCTACTGAGCAAAATGTATTGGGAATATTATAAGCATTTCCGCCATAACCAGCCAAACTGCGGTGATAAAAGATGTTGATACAGTTTGGTACCAAAAAGGGCAGCAACATATCCACATCGGCTTGCACATCTGGATCTAAATTGTAATTTATTTCTGTATTATTTATATAGTCAATACCAACATTCGCAAAACAAATATTGTATGGTGCATAATCTTCTACCAAATCTGCAAACTCCTGATTTATCTGAGCTAAAGTTGCTGCCTCACCAAGAGTACCACCATCATTTCTTAAAATATGAAAATAAACACGTACCAGTTTATTTACAGCAAGCGGGCCTCTTTGTACAGCCCAGGTTTCTGCCCTTCGTTCACTGGCAATATCAATGGTGGGGCTTTTACATTTTTTCGCTTGAGCAAAACAAAGTAGTTGTAGAAAAATACATATTGAAAAAAGAATTACACTTTTGAAACTAAATACTGTTTTCATTTTTTAAATTTCTTGGTAAAAGAAAATATTTATGCTCTTATTGCTGACGTATCAATGATATCCGTTTGTACAGCCCTTTCCATCTGCTATTACATGTGAACCGGCTTTGGCATGAAAGCCCGGCGTAAAAAGAATTTCATTGTCAGCATGATATTCTACCCGGTTATCGGCACCGCTTTCTATAATGTGTGTACTAGTGATGTTATTTCCGGCAATATATCCTTTAGGCGAATTGAGTGTGCCTGAAACAGTATAGTTTTGAACACAACCAACAGTAATGTGCCGTTCCCATAACTTTCCACCGAAAGTAACCCTGATTGTGTATGTACCAGAAGGAACTACATTAGAAAGTGATATGTTCCAATTATACGAAAATGTTCTACCGCCACTTGTGTTGGTAAAAACTGCGGCTGTCATTTGAGTTCCCGCCGTATTAAGTAGTTGTATCACTGCTGTAGAGCCATCTATCCAGTCTCTAAACCAGGTACGAGTATAAATGGTATTGCCTGCGCTAAATGTTTTATCAAAATATAAAGACACTGTCTGGTCACAATTACTGGTATAGTTACCAGGTGATGCGTTGTGTGTTTCAATAGCTACAACGGAAGGCTCATTATATGATTTTTGGTTATTCCAAAATGATGGTAAAATATTGTTGCAGGAACCATTAAAAGGCTCACGCAACGATCCTTGGTCCCATGAGCCGTTGTTGTAAAAATAATTATTTATATAAACTCCAAAATGCAAATGTGGTCCTGTGCTTCTACCCGAACTGGCCATATACCCCACATATGCTCCAGCGCTTACCCGCTGTCCTATTGTTCTTGGTATAACCGAGCCTGACTTTAAATGTATATAAGTAGTAACTGTAGAATCGTCGTGCATTAAAGCAATCCAGTTACCCCAGGCTGGTCCGGTAAAATTATCAAGGTTACAGTTGTTGTCTGTATTACCATCATCTCCTCCAACTATAACACCGCTTGCTGCGGCAATTACAGATATAGCTTCATCACTCATCATTTTCCATCCATAGGGCATTGCTGAGATATCAAGCCCATTGTGCCCATCGTAGTTGCGTGTGCCACAATTATAATCCAGTCGTCCTGATACATAGTTGTCCTGAGCATCCCTCACTTCGGTTGCTGGATCCAAATCTACATAATTGGTAATGCGATAATAAGTAAAATTAGAAATATTATTAGGCCGCAGTGGCCAGTCTAATCTTACGCTAGGCGTCGGAAACCGAAGTGCTTCATTGCTTAAAACAGCATGTGTATTATTGGCTTTTAGCAATTCAATATTATTCCTGATTTGTAAAAAATAAGGTTTAGAATTTTCGTCAGTAACGGAACAGCCACGCTCATTTTTTGAGACTTGCGCATACACCTGGCTTTGTAGTAAAATACATACCAACACAATGATTCTTATTATTGCCATAACCCCGCTTTTGAAATTATATTGACTGTACATTTTATTTGTTTTTTTCTTTTAATGTATCCACCTGTTTTTGTAAGTCAATAATGTATAATGTAAGCTCTTCAATTTTTTCCATCATCTTCTTTTGCATATCGCCTACTTCAATACCGTTTTTTTCTACTTCTACAGCAGAAGGAATATTTGGAAGATGTTTGTTTTTTAAAATAAACTGTTCTACTTCTGACAATGATTTCAACTTGTATTTTTTATCAAAAACATAATCGGGCCATACACTACTTACTAATTTTACTTTTAATTCTTCACAAATAATTTTACCTGTTACGGTAAGTTTATATGCAGATGCAGCGGGTACAACTCCGCCTATGGCTACTTGTGTACCATCAAGTTGTACATATCCATTATTTACACCTACTACCAATCCATCACCCGTTTGAGCTATAAAAGAATTTTTGGTTGGGTTACTAGGTTGAAGAAATGTTAAACTAGGCGTAGTACCATTTAGTATTAATGCTTGCCCTCCTTTATTAATGGTAGTTGTTGCTCCAATGGTTACTTGACCTCCATCATTTTGTATAGCAAGTGTACCTGCAGTAGTATTAGTATTTCTTACCATTATTTCGTTATTATCCAACAATAAACTTGTAGCACTGCCTGTGCCTAACATTATATACCCATTAGTGCTAGATGATAAATCTGCATCTTCACCGGTAGGTATATGAAGTTTTGCAAGCGGTGTAATGGTGCCAATTCCAACCTCTCCATCTTGATCTACCGTTAACTGGTCTGTTGCATTTGTGCGAATAATTACCTTGCCAGTGTTGTTGCCCGAATTGGTGCCAATTCTTAAATCAACAAAATCTGAAAGCTGCATAAAAGCCCTTTTTACTGGAGGAACATTAGGCACTAAAGAAGGAATATTAAATTGAATGATAGGATCAATATCATTAATGGCAATATTATCTCCATTATAATTATTTAAAGCTAATTGTCCATTTGGGTTTTTGCTACCTATGCCTACTTCTCCATTTGTATTAATAGTGAGTTCGTTTCCTTTGCCTGGGCTGCCTACACTAAACTTTAAATAGTTTGCATAGTCTGGGTCTTCCACATAATTAATAGCAGCCAAAGTATCGCCGCTTCTTTTAAATTGCAAACCACCTTCATTATCCGCCACGTTTGGTATATCAAAAATTACATGCGGGTTTTGTCCGCCTCTATTATCCTGCAAATAAATTTTTCCGCTACTTATATGAAATTTTTCATCTGGATTAGAAGTCCCAATGCCCACAGAATCTGAAAAATTATATACCCAATTTCTTGTGTTGGATGTGCTCCAAACATTGTTGTTTAATATTTTTTTCCATGTAGTTCCATCATGGTGATAATATTCTTTAAAATCTGTATCATATACCATTAAACCTGCTACGGGACTTGCTATTAATGTGCGTTGCGAAGTATTCATTCTTGGTATTAGTAAACCTTTATTAATACTGCTTATGTCTAATATTGCACTGTTGTTTGGGGAGGTGGTTCCTATGCCTACGCTTTGTGCATGCAAAAAATTACACGTAATTACTGCAAATAAAATTGTTAGAATCTGTTTCATGTTATTGTTTTTATTATTAAAATATTTGTATGATTTTTTTAAAATTTATTTTACACAAATAGCATTTTTTTCTTTCCAATTAATAGTACCGCCTGTGTCATAATTATTAATGATGTAACAAAGTATTGTTGCAGCATTTTTCAATTTTACTTTTACTACAATTCCTTTAGATGATAACATGTTATTGTAAAGAGCCTGTTCTGTTTTGCTGATATACCCACCTTGCTCTTCCATATACACGGATGTAATTTGTTCAATATCTACTGGGTTTACCGATGGCACTGCCAACATAGTATTGTAATCTTTTGTTGAGCCTGCAAATGCTTTATAATCGCTCTGTTTAATAAGCTTTGCCCCAAATACATGGTTTTCTGTAATACCCGGGTGTGGAAAAATAATAGGACTAGGAGCACATGCACCATAGTAAGAAAAGCTAGCAGAAGTAGCACCCCATATTACTCTGAACTCTGGTATGGTTGGCATATAAAAACTACTATATGTAACCATACTTGCAGAAGTAATTTGTTGTGAAAAACAATTCTCTGGCATCGCAAAACTTACTGTAGGATAATTTAATGTAGCATGGCAATTACTTACACCAATACGAGCAGTCAAATTTTTAAATGACTGAAACAAACTTTGAGCACATGCTGTAAGTGTGTATGGGTTTACTGCGCAGCAATTATTTTTATCTCTTAAAATCGATGAATTTAAAGTCTGCTCTTGTACAGGTTTTATTTCAGGTTTTATTTGTTGAGCATGTAATGCTACAAAAGAAATATTGGCGATTAATAGTAAGATTATTTTTTTCATTTTATATATTTTTATAACAAAGAGTCCAGCTCAATCAACAACTGCATTAGCTTCCCCTTTTGCACATCAGCCCCAAAAAATTGTATAGCCTGTGGCACTATATATTTTTCAGCACCCATACTGCTTCTGTTTTCTAGCTGCATCATATTTGGCAGGTAAACAAATTGTAGCCACTGAGCAAAATCTTGTTTGGTTTTTATATTTAATACATTTTCGTTTATTTTTAAGTTATCAATTGTGATTAAAATTTAAACAAACTGAAACTGCAAAAGGTTTTAAAAGAAGTAAGGGTTTAAAAGGCTGTTTTAATTGTAAATAGTTTTTTGTATTGCCAAACCAAATACTTTGAAGAAGCAATAGTGTGAGAAAGGTTAAATGACCCTAATTTATTTTACCAAATATTACCTTACCCGAGAATGATCCATACCCACTTGCCCCGCAAACAAATCGTTTAGTATTTCCTTCAATGGCGGTGGAGACACCAAAACTTTCGAAACCTAAACTACCAGGGTCCACTACTTTTTGTAATAGTTGCCAGCCAAAACCAACTCTTAAATATATATTAGCTCCACCCTTTTGATTATTTCCATTTCTGGCTCCAACAATTGCGTAGTCTTCTGATATTGATACGCTGTAACCAAAATAATCTCCTGCGGCTCCGGTGTCATCTGTAATTTTTTTCATCAAATCCCAACTGCTTCCATTTCGAAAGTAAACACTGGCCGAGCCTTGGGCTGCACTGGAACCAACATCATCAGCATATGCGCCAATAATAGCATAGCTGCCGGAGATTGATACGCTATATCCAAATCTATCCCCTGCTGAACCAACGGCGTCTGTAATTTTTTCCTGCAATACCCAGTTACTACCAGACCTGATGTAAATACTAGCCGAGCCTTGGGTAGTATTTGCACCAACTTCGTCACTATTTGCACCAATAAGTGCATAGTTGCCGGAGATAGATACACTGCCCCCATAATTATCACCAGCTTCTCCTGTTGCATCTGTAATTTTCTGCATCAGTACCCAAATGCTGCCATTCCACTGGTAAATATTTACCGAACCCTGATTTGCATTTGCACCAACATCATCATTATCTGAGCCAACAATAGCATAGTTTCCGGAGATGGATACAGCGTTTCCAAAATTATCATTTGCGGCTCCTGTAGCATCTGTAATTTTCTGCACTAGTATCCAACTGCTGTTATTCCATTGGTAAATACTTGCCGAACCCTGATTTAAATTTGCCCCAATATCATCTGAAGGTGCACCAATAATGGCAAAGTTGCCAGAGATGGATACTCTGTTTCCAAAAAGGTCGTTTACTGCACCATTGGCATCTGTAATTTTTTGCATCAGTACCCAACCGCTGCCACTCCATTGGTATATACTGGCAGAGCCTTGGTCCGAATTTGCACCTACATTATCAGTATCTGCACCAATAATGGCATAGTTGCCAGAGATGGCTACACTGTTTCCAAACTGGTCCGATGCTGCACCGTTGGCATCTGTAACAGGCAGATACTCGGATATATTTCCATTGGTAGCACAATCGCCCCAAACGCCATAGCCAATATTGCCTGCCGCAGCCAAATTACTACTTGCCTGCCAGGTGCCAACACCAGAAGCATCGCTTACTAGCACTTTACCATTACCTGCATTAGGGGTTAGTTTAATGCTATTGGGCTTTATGGTATCAGCCTTTATATTTCCTAACACCTGTAGTTTTTCTGTAGGTGTAGTGGTGCCAATGCCTACATTTTGCCCCAGCAAGTTATTGGCTACACAAAAAATAAATAAGAGAGAGAATGATTTTTTCATAATTATGTTATTCTATAATAAAGAATCCAGCTCAATCAACAATTGCATTAGCTTCCCCTTTTGCACATCAGCCCCAAAAAATTGTATAGCCTGTGGCACTATATATTTTTCTGCTCCCATGCTGCTTCTGTTTTCTACCTGCATCATATTTGGCAGGTAAACAAACTGCATCCATTCTGCAAAATCCTGTTCAGTTTTTATGGTTTGGTTTGAATATTCATTTACCCAATTTGGTATTTGCTTTTTCCATAATCCAATGCGTTTCATCTCGGTTTTAAGCTCAGTCACTTTATCGGTTATAGCACTCATCATAACCCTATGATATTTGTTTTTGTAAAAGTATTTGGCTATAGTATTATACGTCTATGCTATACAGCCAAAGGCTAGGGTGGTTTATAAAATGGTATAAATATTAATTTTTATTTATGCAATGGTAATGTTGATAGAGCGTATGGTTATAATATACATGGAGCTAATCACTACTTTTGTATTATACTTGAAACTAATACATGCATATAATCATCGCCATTATTTAATGATGGTATTGGCTGGCTTTTTTATGTTTACAGCCAAAGGACAATCCTCTTTTCGTATCACATTAGCACAGGGCTTGCAAACAAATACGTTAACCGATATTACAAGAGATAGAAACAATAATATGTGGATAGGTTCCTACAATGGTCTTTATAAACATGAGGGTGCTTCCATCAAATCGTTTGTAAATATTGGGAAAGGCCCTGCCGATATTAGCGGATTGGAAATGCATACTGTACATGAAGACCGATTAGGCTTTATATGGGTAGGCACCACAAATGGGTTAGATAAGATTAATCCAAATACCTATCAGGTGAAGCATTACCCAATACGCTCTAAAGACAGCACTTCGAGTTTTGTTGGGTACATCTACGCCATTTTTCAAGATGATGAAGATTATATATGGATATGCACGGATGCTGCTATGTTTCGTATGAATTATATAACAGGAGACTATGTTGCCATTCCTGTTGCAAAAAATAAAACAGGTATGGCTGATTTTACTGTTGGTTACAATTCTGGTATAAAAACATGCAAGGGTATTTGGATGCACACTTACGATGGCATGGTATATTATGAATATGCCAGCAAAAAATTTTATCATCGGTATTATAATCCTGAAAACAAATCAGTTTTTAACCTTGCTATCACTAATCCAAAACAACAATCGCAAAGTGGTATGGAGGCAGATGATAAAGGGAATATATGGTATGTAACTGATGCAGGTTTATTAGCCAAATATAACTGGCGCAATAACCAATTAGATACTTTTCGGTTTCAACACCCCACAAACGCATGGTATTGCTGCTACTCCATAAAGGCAGACGGTAAGGGAAATATATGGATTGGTTTTAGGCATGGAGGGTTGCTACTTTTTGATGTAATCACAAAAAAATTTACACCCATACAATACAAAGAAAGAAACAGCCTTATAAGTAGTAATTATGTGTATTCGTTAGAAAGAGATTATGGCGGCAATATTTGGGTAGCTACAGATAATGGTATTGATGTAATAAACTACTATTATAAGGCGGTGCAACAGCGACAACTAAGTGTACGATCCGATTTTACAAATCTACAATACCAGGCAAGTGATTTTAGCTTTGATGGTAATGAAACTTTATACATCCCTTTTTATCGGTTTGGTTTTTTAAAATATAATATTACTACAGATGTGGTGGATAGCTTTGGCGTAGGTTATGAAAAAAAAGCCCGAGGTACTACCTACGTAATACCTGTAGATACAAATTTTGTATGGGCCGCCCGAGAGAAAAAATTTTTTAAAGTAAACTTAGCAACAAAGCAAAGTACGGAAGGTGATTACAGTAATTTTTTGCCAAAAGAAATTGAAAACCATGATGGTGATGTAATCTGGTATTGGAAAAATAATGCAACTACTTATGTAAGAAAAAACAATGCTACTTTTTTGGAAATTACAAAAGACACCACCAAAATATTAATGGGTTATGGCTTTAAAAAAAATACAACTTTAAGCTTTTACAAAAAACATATTTGGTACCTAACAGAACAACTTAATCTCGTGAAAAAATCATTGGTTGATGAAAGAGTTGACACTATATGGCTACAGGAAAAATTAAAAAAATTAGATTTTTCTTTTTCTAATCCCAGAGATATGACGGATGATGGTGATAGAATTTGGATGACCGGACAAAATGGTTTATTATGTTATAATTACAAAAATAATTTGCTTAAAGCCTATATAGGCAAAGATGGTTTATCTCATACCACTACTTATTCATTGGTTACAGATACATCTAAAAGAGTGTGGGTTGGTTCTATTGGCGGGATAGATGTATATGATAAAGAAAAAGATTTGTTTAAATCTGCCATTAGCTTTCCAACTGGTACTTATCAAGATGCTTTTGGAAGTGCCTTAAAAATAAGTGAAGGGCGTTTGGCTTTTCATGCAGGCAATAAATTATTTATTATTAAACCTGATGAGTTTTTTGCACAGAAGCAGCAAACGTATCCTTTACAACTACAGGAAATGCAGGTGAATGCTGTGAGTATAGATATGACAAACGATACGCTGATTTCACATTTATCATACACACAAAACCGATTGAAATTTCGATTTGGCATATTACATTTTGACCCATATTACACTACTAAATATTGGTATAAACTACATGAAAATGATGAATGGATATTACATGGGGTAAATACAGAACTGTTATTAAACGAACTGCAACCTGACAAGTATACACTGCATGTAAAAGCAACAGATGGCTCAGGTAACCAAATTGCAGACGAAAAAAAAATATCATTTGTAATACTACCTCCATTTTGGAAAACGTGGTGGTTTCGTTTATTTATTTTACTGTCAATAGTAAGCTTGATGGCTTTTTTATATCGCAAACGCATACATAACATTAAAAATAAGGCCGCAGTTTTACAACAAATTACAGAGCTGGAATCGAAAGCGCTGCGTGCTCAAATGAATCCTCATTTTATTTTTAATAGTTTAAATGCCATACAAGAATTAATTGTTACAGAAAATATGGAAGATGGTTATCGTTATCTATCCAGCTTTTCAAAACTATTGAGGATGGTATTAAACTATTCAGAGAAAAACTTTATAACCCTTAGTAATGAAATAGAAGTGCTAAAATTATACTTATCACTAGAAGCGTTACGCTTTCGCCAATCTTTTAACTATGATTTTATAATAGATGAGAATATTGAACCTGATATTGTACAAATGCCTTCCTTATTACTACAGCCATATGTAGAAAATGCAGTATGGCACGGTCTGCGTCATAAACAAGGAAATAAAAACTTAACCATAACAATAAAGGAAAATGGCCAGCAATTACAAATTGAAATTGATGATAATGGAATAGGAAGAAAAAAAGCTGCTGAAATTAAAAGTCAGAAAATTGGTGCAGAACAATTCGAATCGAGAGGTACAGCACTAGCACAACAACGTATTATGTTACTTAACCAACAATATCCTAATCTTGCTACCATTCATATTGTTGATAAAGTAAATGAAAAAGATGAACCCAGAGGTACTAAAATAATAATTTATTTACCCATTAACAGCCTATAAAATGATATGCTATGCTTAAAATTTTAATTGTAGATGATGAACCAGCCGCAGGTAATATTTTAAAAGTACTAATAGAAAAACATATACCTGTGAACAAAGAAATTATTTATTGTAATAGTCCAGAAGCTGCGCTGGAAATGATAACAGATTTTAAACCCGGGCTTGTAATGCTCGATATTGAAATGCCCGGTATGAATGGGTTCGACTTTTTAAACAGTGCAGTTAATTGGGATTTTGATGTAATTTTTACAACAGCTTTTGATAAGTATGCCATAAAAGCAATTCGGTTTAGTGCACTCGATTATTTATTAAAACCGGTAGATATTTTAGAGTTGCAAAATGCCATAAACAGACACATTATAAAGAAGGATTTTCAAACCAGTAATAAACCACTTTTTAAAAATTTAATTGAAAATATACAGCAAAAAAATCCTGCACATTTTAAACTGGCCGTATCAGTAAAAGAAGGTGTTTTTCTTTTTGAACTAAAAAACATTATATGCCTCGAAGGACAAAATAATTATACTCAAATTTTTTTTGACGACAGAAAACATTTGCTCGTTTCTAAAACACTTAAAGAATATGATGATATTTTAACTGAGCATCATTTTGTACGAGTACACAAATCATTTTTGGTAAACGAACATCATGTAAAAAAAATAGATAATGAAGGAACGCTATGGCTTACTAATGATGTATGTGTACCAATTTCTCGCAGAAAAAAAACGGATGTGTTTAAATTATTTAATTAATTCATTTTATTAAAAAAGCGACATAAAATATGCCGCTTTAGTTTTATATAAAATGCCTGAAATTATTTTCTTATAATCTTTTTTATAAATTTTTCTGTGCCGGTATTTATTTCTAATATATAATTACCCGAGGCAATTTTCTCCAAATCCTTCAGTACAATAATATTCTCACCCTTTTGTATGGCCATTTTTCTGCTCAAAACTTCTTTGCCATCAAAAGAAATAATTCGGCATTGCACTGTTACATCTAAAGGAACAATGAAATTAATTTTTAAATTACTCTCAAATGGATTAGGGTAAACACTAAAGTCGTTCATTGAACCTTTCAACCTTAACGCAATAATTTTTGAATAGGAACTTTTTCCATCTGTATCTACATTTTTTAAACGGTAATATATAATGGACGCTCCTGTATTAATATTATCTATATAATTATAATGTTGGGTTATAGTAGTAGAACCATTGCCCATTACGATTCCTCTTTTTTCAAAATTCACGGCATCTTCACTTCTTTCTATTTCAAAATGATTATTGTTTATTTCTATTTCTGTAATCCAGTTTAAAACGCCATCATTGTTTTTTAATACAGCATTAAATGCACTCAGTTTCACAGGAGTTGGTCCCCCGGTTGGGCTCATTATTGCAGTGCCATCATCAGTAAACACATCGCCTGCCTGCGAAGCGGCGGTTATTCTCGCTGTATTGCTCACACTGCCAGGTATGGCTCCTACTTTTACTTTAAATTTTATATTGTATGTTTCATTCACATCAATAGTACCACCCGCAGAAGAAGTAGCGCCTGCGCCTAAAAAGAATTTTACATAATTTCTACTACCGTTTAATCCTTTAAATGCAAAGTCATCGCCTGATGCATCAGTTTGCGAAATTGGGCCTGTAATACCAGGTGCATTTACGATGATAAGTGAGTTTGATACATAACTTACATTAATAGGAAGTGAATCTACCACTACAGTATTGTATGCAGACCCCGGGCCTATATTGCTGCCCGAAAGTGTATAAGTTAATTCTTCATTGCTTTGTAAAAAGCCATCACCCGTTGCATCCACAACTGATTTATCCAGGGTTATAACCGGACTTTTCATTCTAATGGAAAAACCAAATACACTGGGGAAATATCTATCAGCTTCTGTTCCAAATTCAACATCAACTGTGGTGGCATTTGGTAGAATTCCATATCCGGTTCCTACTTCCATTTCATCAATATCTATTCCCATTTGGTTAGTAAAATCAGGGTTTTTTGTATGGACAAAAGCACCATTTTTTGAAATGGTTCCATTCCAAAAATTGGTAACAGGGTTTACTGCATTGCTTACTGTAGTCCCATTTATTTTTACATAATCTCCCGCAGGATTATTGGTAGATGAAGAAAGATTTGCATCCCCTTCCCACACCATTGTACTCATGATAGCATCTCCCAAAGCAAGCGGATTATTAGGAACATTTAAACCGGTTAAAGTAACCGTTTCGCTTACAGTAGTTGTTCCGGTTGAATATACATTAGAAAAGCCATCATAAATACGAACACTGTTGAATGGAATGGTAAGATTTTCATATGCAACAATAATGCACCAGCCCGCATAATTCCCACCAGATCCTATAGCGCCAGCATCAGAAGGAATATTTGCTATGGTATAAGTACCAGTACCATTAGATTGTATAAAAGAAGTAATATCTACATAAGATTGATAAGCCGATGCACCTGTACCGGTTATTGAATATTGATCAACACTGGTGGCAGCAGCCATTACATTTGAATAGACACCAGTACTTCCTTTGCGAATTTTGATTTTTCTAAGCGTATCTGGGTAAGCTGTAACATAGGCATTTGCTATTCTTCCTCCCCAATAAAGCCGTGCAAATTTTATGGTATTTGTTCCGGCAGGTAATAGCAAATCTGCACTCGATGAATTACTCACATAATTAGGTGTAGCATACAAACTCAAGTCAAATAAACAATCTGTGCTTGTTGGAGTATATTGATGTATTTCTACTGCTATAACATTATTGCCGGAGGTAAAGAAAGATGATGGAATAGAAAATTGTTGGTTGTAAAAAGTTACCGCACTTAAGGAAAGCGTATTGTAATTTA
Organism: Ferruginibacter sp.; assembly: GCA_031398005.1. Lineage (GTDB taxonomy): Bacteria > Bacteroidota > Bacteroidia > Chitinophagales > Chitinophagaceae > Ferruginibacter. Next base: position 9,717 of record JANNMO010000015.1, on the reverse strand, counting down.
TTATTCCAGTTGGCATATTTACTCTTTGTACTTCTACTCCATTTACATAAATAACTGCACCGTCATTATATGATAGAGAAAAATCGAACGTACTGTATAAACCTGGTGTAACTATATTTACTGTTTTTAAAAAATAATTGGTAATAGCAGGTGGAATAGTAACTGTTTCGGTATTTCCATATCCAAAACTGCCGGTAGCGCTCACCCAATTAAGAGTTGGATTTGCCAATGTTCTCCAGGCGGTACCTTGGTCGCTATTTGGGTTATTATAATTCCAGGTGGAACCTGCTGAAAAAACATTAAGCACAGGTAATTGCAAATCTGTAATTACTGGTTGCATATTTTCACCATCATTACCATACTGGCTAAATCCTATGCCACCAACTCCATTTGCTGCATCGCCAGAATGATTCATTTTTACTGAATCTGCCACCGAGTTAGCAATAATTTGCATACTCGTATTACCAAATATGGCTGTTCCTCCTTTTATATTTTGAGAGAATACCTGCGAATATGGTCGTATGAATTGTGCTGTTGTGGCATTAGCCAAAAGCATTAATAACCCCGGTAAAAGGATTTTGTTTTGTAAAAAAGTAAGCATCTTTTTATTTTTAAAATTTTAAAAAGGCTCACAGGTAAAAAGGAAGATAAAAATCTTTAAACGGGATAATGGACTGGATAGAAATGAATATTCAAATTATGTATTCTAGATAAATTTTATTAAAAATATCATCATTAGCAAGAATAATTATTTAGCTAAAGAATGGTATAATAAAAATTTACCATTGAAAATGTAAGAATAATTGAATAGGTATTTCAGTATAGGAAGCTGAATTGGAATAGATTTCACATAAAAATACGATTCTTTTTTATATCATATCCAAATTTTTTAAATATTTCTCCACCTTTGGTCTTACCACAAATTGACAGTAAGAAGCAGATTTATTATCGTTATAATAATTCTGGTGATAATCTTCAGCTTTATAAAATTTTGTAAATGGTTCAATTAATGTGACCACTGGATTTTTAAAAGTACCAGATTTGTTGAGTTGATCCTTGAAAGCTTGGGCAATTTGTTTCTGTTGGTCATTGTGGTAAAAAATAATACTCCTGTACTGTGTGCCTACATCATTGCCTTGTCTGTTAGGAGTTGTTGGGTCGTGCGATTCCCAGAATACTTTTAAAATATCTTCAAAAGAAACGATTGTGGTATCAAAATAAACATTTAAACACTCTGCGTGGTTGGTGGTGCCAGTGCAAATATCTTTGTAAGTAGGGTTTTGTGTATCACCACCACTGTAACCGCTTTCCACTTTTACAACACCTTTTACCAGTTGAAAAACTGCTTCTGTACACCAAAAACATCCATTACCTAGTGTAGCTATTTCTATATTATTTTCTAACATCCTTGGTTTTTTACGTTACAACACAAAATATACACCACAATTAATTTGGTGGATTATTTAAAATTTCAGTTTCTCCACCCTTTACTTTTGTTTCATCTATGGTTCCTTTCGCATCTCTAATTGTTTTTTCGGCAGTGTATTTTTTTGGTGGTGCCCCGGCAAACAAATTAGTAGTTAAAACCCACTTACCATTTTTCCATAAAAAACCTTGGTATTCACCATCGGGTACCAGTGTCCATTTTTTATTAGGCGTATTACTTTCAGATGTTAATTCATCAAAAACTACAGCTTCTAATTCTGCATCAAATGATAACCTTGCGGCTGCTTCTTTTTTGTACTCCAAAATGTAGCGTGCCATTTGTTTTTGATAACTGTTGCTGTTTTCAATTACAAAAATTTTATTTCCAAAAACCGGTTGCCCGTTTACAAATTCCAAAACATCCATTATTTTTTTATCGCTTTTAATATTATTTTCATCAAAACCTAAAAGTGTATAGAAAGTGCGATCATTGTGTTTTTTCTGAATGATTTTATAATACACAGCACCCATCCAACCCTTATTATCTGCAATGGAATCAGTTTGGTTAATGATGACATCAGATTTATCTATCAATGGAAAAACTTTAAAAGATCCATCATCGGTTTTCATTTGTATAGCGCCATGTTGCCTGATAGTATTTTCATTGATCATTAATTGCCAGGTAAAAATTTTGAAGGAACTATCTGGCGCATATAATTTTGAAATATTTATGATAGAATCGAATGGATGGAAAAATGAATTTTTGGTGCGTAATGCCCGTACTAATATTCTTGTAAAAGCGCTGTCTGCAAAAAAACGATCAGATGCATTTCTCCCTTGTACAATTTTTAATCCTACTTTTTTTAGAGAGTCTTCTTTTGCAAGAAGAAATTTATTATCAGCTAAAGAAATGCGTTGTGCATTAGATGTAATGGATACAAAAACAAACAATAATAAAATACCTAATAATTTCATTGTATAAATATATTAAATCATATAGTATTGCTGATGTTGTAGGGAGTAATAAAAGCTTCTTTAACGAAAACTTATAATAGTTCTTGGGCAAATGCTATTAATGAAGGGTAAACAGCATCTATACTTTCATCCTTTAAGTTAACCTCTGGCCGGGTGGTGGGTAAAAAAACAGTTTGAATATTCAGGTTTTTACCAAACTGCATATCGCTTAAAGTATTTCCTATCATTAATGCTTTTGTAGGATTAATTATCGGAAAATCTTTTAAAGCCTGCAAACCCATGCCTGCATTTGGTTTTCTGTTGGGGCTGCTACTGTCAATGTCTTTGCAATAATAAATAGCATCAATTCTTCCATTGTTTTTTTCTACAGCTGCTTTCATATTTGCATGAATATTATGAAGATCATTTTCTTTGGTAATACCTTTTCCTACACCACGCTGGTTGGTTACAACAATAATGGTTTTAAATTTTTTTGCAAATATTTCAAATGCTTCCAGTACTCCATCATAAAAAATAAATTCATCCCATGTATGAATATAATCATCCGCTTTTTCATGATTAATTACACCATCTCGGTCAAGGAATAGTGTCCATTCCGCATCAATATCTTTTACATTAAACATCGTATTTCAATTTTATTTCTTTGTTTGCTTTTGCAAAATCTTCCGGTATGCCAATGTCTATAAAATATCCCTCATCTTGCACGCCAATCATTATTATTTCGCTTACATATTTTTCTAAATAATCTTTTTCGAAGGAAAATTTTTGTGGAAACTTTTCCTGTAAAAATGAATGCCTGTTTATTAAATATACTCCACCGTTTATCAATCCTGTTTGTTGGTATCTTTTTTCTTCAAAAGAAATGATGTTTTTATTGGAATCTGTTTTTACCACACCATACCTATCAAAATTGCTCATTGGTTTTAATGCCAATGTGCACTTACTTTCCTTTGCAAGGTGTTGTGCTAATAAGTTTTCATTATTGGTTTCAAAAAGTGTATCTCCATTTACAACGAATACATTTTCTTCTTTGCATAATTGCATGGCTAAATGTATTGCTCCACCTGTACCGAGTGGTTCATTTTCTACTGAAAAAATTATATCAACATCGGGGAAATCTTTTTTAATATATGCTTCTATTACTTCGTGCATATAACCAAGTGATAAAACAAATGAGGTTACTTTTTGCTGTTGCAAATAAGTTATAACCCAATATAGAAAAGGTTTGTCAGCCACAGGTGCCATGCACTTTGGTAAATCTGCTACGGCGCTTCGTAAGCGTGTGCCTAAGCCGCCTGCAAGAATAATGCATTGGTTTATGTGCATGTAATAAAATTATTTTGCTAATGATATTCTACAGATAATTTTGATCATTATTGGATTATGAAATACATATTATTATGGTGTCAGCCTCAGCCTGTCGAAGGCGGGTTTGTTTGCTGCAACGGGTTCGACAAGCTGCTAATGACATGTTTTGAAAGTGGCTTAAGTTCTTAGTATTATGGTTCAGCTTGAGCCTGTCGAAAGCGGGTTTTTATTTGCACACCGTCTTCGACAAGCTCAGACTGACAGTACAATAGAATCGAACTTTTGTCATTTACAACGAACTTAGAAACCCAAGCTTTAATATTTACACAAAATATTTCTCCTCTACCAATTGGCAAATAATATGGCCCAATAAAATATGGCTTTCTTGTATGCGTGGCGTATCAGTTGATGGAACATTTAATAATATATCGCACGCATCTTTCATTTTTCCACCGGTAGTACCCGTAAAGCCAATAGTGGCCATGCCTTTTTCTTTTGCAGCTTCTATTGCTTTTAAAATATTAGTGCTGTTGCCAGATGTGCTTAATCCAACAAGTACATCGCCACTTTTTCCGATGCCATTTATCATGCGAGAATACACAACATCAAAACTATAATCGTTTGCTACGGCCGTCATGTAAGAAGTATTTACATGTAAAGCTTCTGCCGGTAATGCGTCTCTATCTTTATAAAAACGACCGCTAAATTCTGCTGCTAAATGTTGTGCATCGGCAGCGCTGCCACCATTGCCGCAAAACAACACTTTATTGCCATTTTTAAAAGCTGTGGTAATCACTTCTACTGTTTGATGAATACTATCAATCATTTTTTCATCTGCTAAAATGGATAACTTGGTATCTATAGAAGCTTGTATTATAGAACGGATTGTTTGTTTCATTTAAAATATTTATGAGGCAAATTTAATGATTGTGAATGACTATTGTAACCCCTAGAGCAGTTAATAACAGTTGAAAAAAGATTAATTGCTGAAGAGCGACGGGATAGAAGCGGTACCCCACAGCACCGCTGAAAGCGGGCGAGGAGTACAAGCGAATAGCCCGGATAACTGCTGATTGAAATGATGTGACGAGCGCACAAAAAATAATTGCTTTACTTATTTTATAACTCTACGCAGCTCCAACATATTTAAACTATTAGGATAAAATTGCTGCACATTTTTTTGTACCAGATGTATGGCCATATCGTACCAAAGCGGAACCACAGGAGCATTTGCAATAATAATTTTATCCATTTGCTGGTATAAATTATACCGTAAACTATCGTTGGTTTCTGACAATGACTGCTCATACAATTTATCGAAATCATTATTTTTAAATCGGGTGTAATTTGGCGGCGCTGGGTTTTTACTGTAAAAAACACTCAGGTAGTTTTCAGCATCGGGGTAATCTGCAATCCAGCTTCCTCTAAAAAAAAGTGCCTGTTGTTTAGATGTTTGCTCTAACAATAAACTTTTTTGCATGGCTTCTACTTTTACGGTAATGCCAAGCTGTTTTAATTCGTTGGCCACATAGCTTGCAAGGTTGGCATAAATAGGAATGGTGAGCAATTTTATATCGGGCAAATTTTTTCCGTTTGCAAAACCTGCTTCCGCTAATAATGCTTTTGCTTTTGCAGGATCATACACATAACCTTGTACATTAGCTGCGTTAAAAGATGGAAGCCCTTGCGGCACAAAACCACTTTCAGCGGCAGTTCCAATAGAATTACGCAAATAGAGCATCATCTTTTTTCTATCAATAGCATAATTAATAGCCTGCCTTATTTTCAATAATTTTAAAGGAGAATTTTTTACGAATGCATTGTTTGTATCAGATAAAATTCCAAAATATTCTATATTGAGATAAGGATGTTTTTGCAGTTCAATTTTGTTATCCCAATCCTTTTTTAAATTGCCGGTTTTGGTTAAAATTTCATCTTTAAAAGATGGATCTATATCGTTTATAAAATCTAATCTGCCTTGTTGAAATTCTAAAAACTCGGTAGCCTTACTGTCGTAAAAATTTATTTTAATTCCATCTAAATAAGGCAACGATTTTCCGCCTCCATCTTTTTCAAAATAAGTAGCATTCTTTTTTAAAATCATTGCCTGCCCTTCTTCCCATGCAACAAATGCAAACGGACCGGTGCCTACGGGATGCCTGCGAAAATCATTCTTATATTTTTCGACTGCTTCGTGCGGAACAATAGAACAATATTGCATGCTTAATATTCCAAGAATTGGTTGAAAGGCTGTTTGCAATTTTAACTGAAAAGTAGAATCATTTATGGCAGTAAATGGATTCATAGAATCTACCCTGTTATTAAAGATCCAAGCCCCGGGGCTGGCGGTATTTTTATCTATGATTCTACTAAAACTATATGCCACATCTTTAGCAACCAGCCTCCTACCCTTCCCATTGGTAAAGCAAGTATTTTCCTGAAAAAAAACATCGTTTCGAAGCTGAAAAGTGATGATTGTATTATTATTCGAAAATTGCCATGACTTTGCCAGTGATGGTTTCAACTGCATATTACTGTCAACCTCAATGAGCGTATTATACAACTGGTGTATGGCCCACATTATAGATTGGTTTTTTGCAAATGCAGGATCTAAAGACGCAATGCCGCTGGATTCGTTGTAGCGAAAAATTTTCTTATCGGGGTGAGAATGATTTTTGCAAGAAATTAAACATATAATACATAGAAATGATAGCCAAAAAAGAAAGGTTGATTTTTTGTACGATGCCATCATGAATTTTTTTATTATAATATTTTACTTTTTTTAAACAGGTAAAAGCCAATCATCAAATTTATACTTTCAGTTGCAGTAAACCGCTTAATTTTAAATAGAAATAAAAGCCCACATGAAGAAACTTTTAATATTTAGCAGTTTAATAATTTATTCCATTTTGTTTTCAGATGATGTAAATGCACAGTTAGGCGAGGAAAAAATAGTATTTACCACTGCTGATACTTTGCGGGGCAGCAATGGGATTTTTAGACAACAATGGGACGTATTACATTACGATATTACTGTGGAACCTGATTATGTTTCTAAGACAATTTCAGCAAAAAGCACCATGCAATTTTTTGATAATGGTGCAAAAATGATGCAGATAGATTTACAACAACCCATGATACTCGATAGTGTGAAAGATGGCCAAACATCTTTAAATTTTAGAAGGGACAACAATGTGTATTGGTTAGAATACAGAGATACAAGTAGTAACCTCATGTATAAAATAAAGCCGGGTATAAGATCTCTCACATTTTATTTTCATGGTAAACCAAAAGAAGCGGTAAGAGCGCCTTGGGATGGTGGTTGGGTTTGGAAAAAAGATAAAAATAATAACCCATGGATGACGGTGGCTTGCCAGGGATTAGGCGCAAGTGTTTGGTACCCTTGTAAAGATATACAAAGCGATAAACCTGATAGTGGCGCTACTTTGCGAATGATTGTACCCGATAGTTTGGTGGCTATTGGCAATGGCAGATTAACAGAAAAACAACCTTTTGGCCTTGGTAAAACCATGTACACTTACAATGTAAAAAGTACTATCAATAATTATTGTATTATTCCATACATTGGTAAATATGTAAATTTTAATGAAAAATATGCAGGGCTTAATGGCAATTTAGATATGAATTATTGGGTGATGGAATACAACCTGGATAAAGCAAAAAAACAATTTTTGGATGCGCCGAAAATGATGAAAGCTTTTGAACATTGGTTTGGCCCCTACCCTTTTTATAAAGATGGTTACCAACTAATAGAAGCACCTCATTTAGGCATGGAACACCAAAGTGCAATAGCTTATGGAAATGGATTTAAAATGGGTTATTCTGGTAGAGATTTATCAGGCACAGGTGAAGGTTTAAAATGGGATTTTATAATTATCCATGAAAGCGGGCATGAATGGTTTGCCAACAGTATTTGTACAAAAGATATTGCCGATATGTGGGTGCATGAAGGGTTTACAAACTACAGTGAAACTTTGTTCACAGAGTATTACTGGGGTAAAACTGCCGGCGAAACTTATGTAAATGGTATTAGAAAAAATATTAGTAATGATATACCAATTATTGGAACTTATGGTGTAAATAAAGAAGGCAGCGGAGATATGTATTATAAGGCTGCTAACATGATTCATCTTATAAGGCAACTAACCAATGATGATAAAAGATTTAGAGAAATGTTGATAGGCTTGAATAAAAATTTTTATCATAAAACGGTAACAACACAAGAAGTAGAAGATTATATAACTCATTTTTTAAAATTAAGTTTAAAAGGCATTTTTGCCCAATATTTAAGAACCATAAAAGTACCGTTGTTGGAATATAAAATAAAAGGCAACAAAATAGAATACAGATGGACTGATGCTGTAACAAATTTAGTGTTACCAATTAAAGTTTCGTTTGGCAAGGCAGATGGAAGCGAACAATGGATAACACCTACAGCTAAATGGAAAAAATTAAAAGTGGGGAAATGGTGGGATGGAAAAACAGTGTTGGTTAATAAAAACTTTTATGTGTTCAGTAGGAATGTGGATTCTACTAAGTAGGTTCTACTTTCCGAGGATTTTTTCACCAATCATAAACTATTGCCATAAGATACACAGCAGCTTTGTTTTATCTCATATCGAAAGTATTAACTTAAATTAGATTAAAAAACCTTACATTCGCACTTTATTAATACAATACAAATACAAAAAATGGACAAAAATCAAGGAACCGTAAAGTTTTTCAATTCTGAAAAAGGATTCGGATTTATTAAGCACGATGATTCTGACAAAGAAACTTTCGTACACGTTAGCGGATTAATCAATGAGATTAAAGAAGGTGACAAAGTAGAATTTGAATTGCAGAATGGTAAAAAAGGAATGAATGCAGTTAATGTAACTGTTATAGGATAATATCATTTTTATCAGATTAAAAGGCCACCCGAAACGGTGGTCTTTTTTTTGCATTTTATTCTGAATAATTGATATCCAAACTACTACATTTGCTTTTCAAAATCAATTTAAAAATGAAAAAAATCTTACTTCTTTCTTTGTGTTTTGCAACAGCTTATGTAAATGCACAAAATATAAAATTAGATAATGGCAGAAAAATAACTGCGAAAACCACTTCCTCTATGGATATGGATATGGGCATGGCCGGACAAATGAAAATGGCTTCTAAAGCTGTAAATGTCATTAATGTATCTGCCATTGGTGATAAAGATTATAAAGCTACTAATACTGTTACAAAACTTACCATGTCAAATGAAGGCATGGGGCAAAATGTGGAGTTTGATTCTGATAAAAAAGAAGACAGAGAATCAGAAATGGGAAAAGCATTGGGAGATCAATTAGATAAACCTGCGGAAATATCTATTGAAAAAAACACGGGCAAGGTAACGGAAGTAAATAAAAAATCATCTGCAGAAGAAGAGGTAGAGAAAAATCCGATGGCAGATATTATGGGAGATACACAAAGTGCAGAAGTTACAGCGGGAAATGCTTTTTTTGTGATACCTGCAGGAAAAAAAACCGGGGATAAATGGACAGATTCTACCTTTGAAGCCGGCCTAAAAGGAATTAAAACCTATGAGCTAAAAGCAATAAACAACGGCGTGGCAACATTAGGCGTAATTGCTTCTGCAAAGGGTTTGATTAATAAAGAAACCCAAGGCATGCAAATAGAAATGAACATGAGCAGTATAGGAGATGGAACAATATTGGTAGATATCAAAAGCGGGTTAGTGAAGAAGAATGATTTTACGAGCGATGTAACTGGCACTTTGGATGTAATGGGACAATCAATGCCTATTACCATGAAGCTGATTTCATCTACTGTTTTTGAATAAAAAATATAAATCTATAGAAAGAGGCCGTCTCATTTATAAAATGAGGCGGTTTTTTATTTTTTTTATTTTTATATTTTATGTTTTAGTTTTTGAGGAATAGTATGCTGTTGAGTGCAGGATATTTTCGTTCCTTTAAAAATCAGCAAAAAGAAGCCTTTTTT
>JANNMO010000011.1:0-205351 GCA_031398005.1 Ferruginibacter sp. | reverse complement strand
ATTTTTGTAATATCTGTATCCAATCCTACACATAGATAAGATGACTTTTCTTTGATTTGTTGTATAAGTGTATTACGATGCATGGGATTTAAAATTCATTTTTATCAATACCTGCCTGTTTAAGAATTGCAAGTAAAGTGCCTTTCTTAATATCTTTATTTCCATGGGCTGGAACTATAACAGTTATATTAATGGTTGAGTTAAAAAAAATGTGATGTGAGCCCTTTGAACGCTTGAAAAGAAAACCATTTGCTTCTAAGTACTTCATCAAATACTGCGGAGATTGATTCATGTAGTTTCAAGATTAAGAGAATATTCCAATGTGTTACTATTGTCAGGAATTTTTTCTCCTCTCTCCTGTAATTCTTCTATATACAATTCTATGGCCTCTTGCGCCATAGCTAAAGCTTCTTCAATGTTGTCTCCCTGCGTTATGCAACCAGCTAATGCAGGAACAGTAACCATATATCCACCTTCTTCTTCTTTAGTAAGTAAAATTTTATAATTGTAATGCATGGTTTCTAATTATACATAAATGTAAAAAATAATCTTAAGAATTATTGTAAACGTTTTTCTATTTCACTTGCAATTTGTAAATCATCATCATTATTATTTCTCTTTCTTAATTGTGATATTATATTCAATTGCTCTTCCTTCTTTTTATTTTGGCTTAATTTAAAAACATTTTCTAAACTTTCTACCTCAATACTAAAACCTACAATAGCTTTAAGTAAAGGCAAAACATATTCTTTAGGCATAAGATTAAAAGCAGCTTTTGTTTCAGTGCCTTCATATTTATTGGTCACAGCTTTTATAGCTTCATAAGTGCCTTCGTCATCAGTAAAAGTTATTTTTCCTTTGGCATGTACCGTCATGTAATTCCATGTAGATGCGCTCTGTGGATCATTGTACCAACTTGCGCTTACATAACAATGTGGTCCTGTAAAAAGTGCAAGTACATTGTTGTTTTTTTCAAAAGCAATATGATGATCAGTCTTTTTCATGATATGCCCATGCAAAAAAAGTTTGCCATCTTTTTCCTCTACTTCCAAAGGTATTTGAGTAGCTACAGGAATACTTTCTCCCATACCAGTAATAATTGCAAAAGAATGTTCTTTCATAAATGCAATTATTTCTTTTCTATCCTTTTCCTTAAAATATGAAATATTGTACATTATTGTGTTGCTAAAAGTGAAAGCATTTTTTCTTCAACAGTACTATCTTGCCAGTTGTTTTCAATATCTGGCAAAGCCATTATTTGTTTCATTATTTTTTCTTGTGCTATACTGCTTTTAAGGGCTTGGCTATATCTTATTTGTGGACTAAAAGTTACTTGTGCATAAGCAGGTTTCCATTTATCTGGATGCTTTTTGCTGAAGGCTGTTTCAATTTTCTTTTGTAATAAAAATGAAGGGTCTCCTACTTTATCACGCATTTCTATAAAATTATTCAATGCTAATTCTGCAATAGCATCTCCATCAGGTTTACGCAATTGTTGGTATTCCAGTAAAATATTTGTCCAGTTCTCTTCATGCTTATCTATCAATTCATTTAGTACCAAACAGTCTTCAAAGCCACAGTTCATGCCTTGTCCAAAGAAAGGTACAATTGCATGGGCCGCATCACCTATCAATGCAAATTTATCTTCCTTTACCCATGGCGAACATTTTACAGTAACCAGAGATGCAGTAGGATTATAAAAAAAATCATCTGCCAATGTTGGAATCAATGGAACAGTATCTGCAAAAGTTTTTTCAAAAAATTCGTTTACTTGTTCTTTAGTTTTTAACGATGCAAATGAAGGGTCTCCTTCGTAAGGAAAAAATAAAGTACATGTAAAACTGCCATCAATATTTGGTAATGCTATCAACATAAAATTGCCTCTGGGCCAAATATGCAAAGCATTTTTTTCCATTTGAAAAGAGCTATTTTCACCGGCAGGTATCGTTAATTCTTTATAACCAAAATCAATATAGTGTTGCTGGTATTGAAAGCGATCATTCTGTAATTGGTAATTTAATCTTGCTGCAGAAAATGCACCATCGCTGCCAAAGAGTAATTCAAAGTTGATGGTTGAATGTTGATGGTTAGCGCCGTTTAGAAAAGTAATTTCGTTTGTTTTCCAATTGATGTTTTCACATTTATGATCAAAGAAAATTTGAACGCCATTCTCTTCTGCAAGGGTCATTAATTTTTTATTAAGTTCCCCTCTCGATACAGAATTTATAAATTGCCCATCTTCGCCATAAGCTTGGTAGGCAAGTGTTCCATCTGCATTGTGTATAGATCTGCCATGCATTGGAATAGCAATCTTTTTTATTTCATCCATAATGCCAATCTCTTCCAGTGCTTTAATTCCTCTATCACTTAATGCTAAATTTATTGATCTGCCTGCAATCATTTTCTCCAAACGCATATCACTTCTACGCTCATATATTTTTACTCCATAGCCACGCTTCACTAAATAAATAGAAAGCAATGAACCAACCAATCCTGCACCAATAATTGTAATTTCTTTTTTCATAAATAATTAAATCAATCTAATAAAACTTTTAAAATATTACAACCTATAAATTATAATAAACCAAACGAGAAACGATTAAACGAGAAACGATTAAACGAGAAACGATTAAACGAGAAATGATCTTACTATCTCCCCAAATTTATAAACCTCCTCAAAACTATTATACAACGGTACTGGCGCCACTCTTATCACATTAGGTTCTCTCCAATCTGCCATTACTCCATGTTGCTTTAATGCTTCAAATAAGTCTTTACCTTTTTCTAACATTAAAATACTCACCTGGCAACCTTTGCTATTTTTCGGCGTTATTATTTCTATTATTTTTTTTGGAAGTGTATCATTTATTTCATTTAAAATGAACAATAAATAATCGCTTAACATTTTTCCTTTTGCTGTTAAGTTTTCCATGCCTGCATCTTCAAATATATCGAGCGAAGCTTTGTGCGCAGCCATGCTTAAAACAGGTGCATTGCTTAATTGCCAGCCTTCCGCAGTTGGTATAGGATCAAATCCTTTTTCCATTTTAAACCTGTTTGTTTTATCGTGGCCCCACCACCCTGCAAGGCGTAGTAAATCTTTATTGGCAATATGTTTTTCGTGTATGTATGCACCGGCAACTCCACCCGGACCACTATTCAAATATTTATAACTACACCAGCAAGCAAAATCAACTTTCCAATCATGTAACTGCAGCTCGACATTGCCTGCTGCGTGCGCCAAATCAAAACCACAATATGCTCCTACCTCATGTGCAGCAGAGCAAATTTTTTCCATATCAAATACTTGGCCCGAGTAATAATTTACACCTCCAAACATTACTACCGCTACTGTTGAGCCATGTTCTTTTATTGTTGCAAGAATATCTTCTGTTCTTATTTGATACTCACCCGATCTTGGCGCAACTTCTATGATGGTTTCAACAGCATTTAAGCCATGCAGTTTTACCTGGCTTTCCAACGCATATTGATCAGATGGAAACGCTTTTGCTTCACAAATAATTTTATAACAATCTTTTGTTGGTCGGTAAAAAGTGGTCATCAACAAATGCAAATTCACCGTCAATTGGTTCATCACAACTACCTCTTCTATTTTACTGCCTATAATCTTTGATAATTGTTGCGGAAAAATTTCATGATAACTCAACCACGGATTTGTTGCATGAAAATGTCCTTCCACTCCAAAATTTGCCCAGTCTTCCAATTCATTTAAAATATATTCCTGTGTAGTTTTTGGTTGTAAACCCAAAGAATTTCCTGTAAAATAAATACATTCTTTTCCATTAATTACTGGGATGTAAAATTGCTCTCTAAAACTTTTTAAACAATCGTCTTTATCTAATTGTAATGCGTATTCTAAAGTATTTATCATTTACTATTTTTTATTATTTACCATTTATTATTTACTATTTATGGTTTGAAGAATTTCAAAAGTGCTTTTTTATATGTGAACCAAATGGTAAATAATAAATAATAAATTATTCTAAAGTTGCTATTACTTTTAATTCTATCCCAATCGGCGTTGGTAAACTTTTTACTTCAACCGTTGTTCTGCATGCCTGTACATCTGTAAAATATTCCGCATAAATTTTATTATAAATAGGAAAGTCTTTTTTCATGTTGGTTAAAAAAACGGTCACATCAACTATCTTATCCCAACTGCTTCCGCTTGCCTCTAATACAGCTTTCACATTTGCAAAACATTGATGTGTTTCTGCTGCTATATCATACTTTAAAATGTTACCATTGTTGTCCATTTCAAGTCCTGGAATTGAATTGTCTTTTGCACTTCTACTCCCGATACCTGACAGAAATAATAAATCACCCACCTTACGAGCATGTGGATAAGCGCCTAGGGGTTTGGCAGCGTTTGATGTGTTTATAGTTTTGTTGTTGCTCTCTAATTCTGTAAGGTCATCCGTTTCTCGTTTCTCGTTTCTCGTTTCTCGTTTCTCGTTTGAGGAAACTCTGTTCTGAAATTTGGTTCCTTTTATATTAGAATTATTTAGATACTTTATAAACGATCCAATTTTTTTTCCTGTTTTATCTGATAATTCAAACAATTCATCAAAAATTTCCTTGCTAAAATAGCATCTATCATAACACCGAATTATTTGGGATTGTAGTTCTGAAGCAGAGGCTCTTGAAATGGAGAGGAATTGAATAAATTCCAATCTCCCACCTCTCCCAAAACCTTCAGCAATATTATCAGGAATGGAGCCGCTACTTCGATTCATTTGGTCTTTTAAAGCAAAATCTTTACTTAGAGGCTCATTTTTTATTTCTACAAATATTCTATTCTGCAAGTTATTCCCAAGTTGCCAAATTTCTAAATCAGTAAATTTTGTAATCGTAGCCATCTAATTATTTTCTTAATTTTTTTTTAAATCCCCAATACAATTAATTTATGAAAATGAAAAAACGCCAAACGAGAAACGCCAAACGAGAAACGTTCTTAAATTTCTATACAAACATTCTTCATCTCTGTAAAAAACTTCAATGCTTCCCACCCACCTTCTCTGCCAACTCCACTATTTTTTACTCCACCAAAACCGGTTCTTAAATCACGTACCAACCAGCAGTTTATCCATACGATTCCGCTTTCTACTTTTGAGGCCATTCTGTTTGCACGACTAATATCTTGTGTCCAAAGAGTAGCTGCCAGTCCGTATTGTGTGGCGTTGGCCAATTCTAATGCTTCCTCTTCTGTTACAAATGGCTGAATGGTAATTACCGGACCAAAAATTTCTTCTTGGTTTGTTTTACATTGTTGATTAAGCCCCTCAATAATGGTTGGTTCAATAAAATATCCGTTTGCACATCTGCCTTCTAATTTCACAGCACTACCACCTATTAAAATTTTTCCACCTTCGTGTTTTGCAATTTCTATGCAGTTTAATATTTTATCATAATGCAGCTCACTTACAATAGCTCCCTGTTTTGAATCCGATAATAATGGATCACCAACCTTTAAATATTTTACTCTTTCAACAAAATCTTTTTTAAATTTTTCGTACACAGATTGCTCAATTAATACCCTGCTGCCGCACAAACAAATTTGCCCTTGGTTGCCAAAAGAGGAACGAATGGTTTCCGTTAACATTTTTTCCCAATTACAATCTGCAAAAATGATGTTCGGATTTTTTCCACCCAATTCCAGCGAAAGTTTTTTAAACATAGGTGCAGCAATGGTTGCAATTTGTTCACCAGCCCTTGTACTACCAGTAAAAGAAATGGCTTTTATTTTTGGATGTTTTACAATGGCTTCTCCGCAACTTTTACCATCGCCGTGTACTATATTTAAAACACCATCTGGCAAGCCAGCTTCTTTACAAATTTTGCCAAGAAGATAAGCTGTTACGGGAGTTACTTCACTCGGTTTTGCAATAACACAATTGCCTGCAGCCAAGGCGGGTGCTATTTTCCAGGTAAATAAATACAATGGTAAATTCCATGGAGAAATGCATCCGACAATTCCTACTGGTTTTCTTAAAGTATAATTAATTGCTTTGTCTTCCATGGCATGTGCCTCGGTAGAAAAATGCATAATGGCTGTGGCAAAAAACCGAAAATTGGATGATGCCCGTGGAATATCTACTTGCTTGCTTAGCCATAAAGGTTTGCCATTATCATTCGTTTCGGCAAGTACAAATGCGTCCTCATTTTCTTCAATTAGTTCGGCAATTTTATTTAGTATAATAAATTTTTTCTCGGCAGAAAATACACTCCATTCAGCCAATGCTTTTTGCGCAGCCGATACAGCTACTTCAATATCTTTATCATTACTGTTTGGTATTTGCCCCACAATTTCTCCTTTTGCAGGATTTACATTGTCTAAAAATTTACCACTCAACGGGCCAATAAAATTTCCGCCAATAAAATTTTCTAAATGGTATGGTATTGATAAATTCATAATCTTTTTTTATAAAGAACCGGTTCTTCCACCATCAACTGCTATGCTTACACCGTTTACATAAGATGCAGCCGGCGATGCTAAAAATGCAGCAACAGCCGCTATTTCCTGAGGTTCTCCAAAACGTTTCATTGGTATTTCCTGCTGCATTTCTTCCTCAATATTTTCTATTTCTTTTTGTTGTTTTGCTGCATTGTTTTTAATAATTGTTTCAAGCCTCCCGGTTTTTGTAGCACCGGGTAAAACATTATTTACAGTTATATTAAATTGCCCCAATTCGTTGGCCATAGTTTTTGCCCATGATGCTACTGCGCCACGAATGGTATTGGAAACGCCCAAATTTTTTAAAGGAATTTTTACAGAAGTAGATATGATATTTATTATTCTACCAAAGCCTTCTTTTTTCATAGAGGGCACCACAGCTTTGGTTAAAATATGATTGCAAATAAGATGTTGGTTAAATGTATTGATAAAATCTATTTCAGCTGCATCAATGATTGGCCCGCCCGCAGGACCACCGGTATTATTTATTAAAATATGAATACTATTATTAGCTGTTATATTTTCTGCAACTGTTTTCACATTTTCTGCATTGCTAAAATCAGCCACAAAATATTGATGCTTTTGATTATAATTTGCTGGTAATGTTTCAACAGCTTTTTGTAAACTTTCTTCATTGCGTGCAAGCAAAATACAGGTGGCGCCAAGCTTTGCAACTTCTTGTGCAGTAGCTAGCCCTATGCCTTGTGATGCGCCACAAACCAATGCTGTTTTATTTGTAAGAGATAAATTCATTATGCATATAAAATTGAACGGTAAACTTAGTTAAAAAGTTGTACTTTTCAGAACAATGAATGTCGTTCATTCTTTTAGCTAAATTAAATAATATATCATGGCTGTACTTTCTCCTTTCAATTTAAAAAAGTGGATTGACGATAACAGAGATCTACTAAAACCACCGGTGGGTAATAAGTGTATTTATGTAAATGCCGAAAACTTTATTGTAATGATTGTTGGCGGCCCTAATGCCCGTAAAGATTATCACTACAACGAATCGGAGGAATTGTACTACCAATTGGAGGGTAATATTGTTGTAAAAATAATTGATGAAGGTGTACAAAAAGATATTGAAATAAATGAAGGAGATATTTTTTTATTGCCACCCAAAACGCCGCATTCACCACAAAGAGGACCAAATACAGTAGGGCTTGTAATTGAAAAAGTAAGAGAAACCGAAGAAGATGGTTTTTTATGGTACTGCGAAAACTGTGGGAATAAATTATATGAAGAATATAAAGTGATAAATGATATTGTAACCCAGCTCCCACCTGTTATGGAAAACTTTTATGCCGATGAAAATAAAAGAACATGTAATAAATGTGGAAGTTTAATGGGGTTGCCTATTAAAAAGGGGTAAGGTTATATAATATTTACTATTTATTATTTATCATTATGGCAACAATACAACGATTTGAAGATTTGGAAATATGGCAATTGTCAAGACAGCTTGCTAAAGAGATTTATCTCTTTTCAAAATCAGAAAAACTCTCAAAAGATTTTGCATTGAAGGATCAAATGAACAGAAGTGCAGGATCTATTATGGATAACATTGCTGAAGGATTTGGTAGAGCGAGCAGGTTAGAATTTATTCAATTTTTAAGTATTTCAACAGGCTCTGCAGCAGAATTACAATCTCAAATTTATAGGTGCAGTGATAAAGAATATATGGATGAACTTTTCTTCAATGATTTAGCCGAAAAAACAAATGCAGTATATAAAAAGACAAATGGATTTATAAAATACCTGAATGGTACAATAATAAAAGGAACTAAGTTTAAGGAAAGGGTGCAATCTCCAAAAAATGATAAATAATAAAGTAACAGCAACTATTTAGTGGTTTATCATTTACTATTTACCATTGTTTAAAACTCAAGGTTTTTTTCAAAACTTAAAATTTAAAATAGTAAATGATAAATAATAAATGATAAACATTGAATCAATCTGAAATAAATAAATGAAAATCGATATCCACACCCACATAATGCCCGATACCATGCCCAACTGGGTACAAAAATTTGGCTATGGAGAATTTATACATTTAGAGCACCGCAACTGCAAAGCCTGTATGATGAAGGGCGATAAACTTTTTAGAGAAGTAGAAGATAATTGTTTTGATGCAACCGTAAGGATGAAAGAGATGGATGAAACTGCTGTTACCATGCAGGTTTTATCAACCATACCTGTTCTATTTAATTATTGGGCAAAGCCAAAAGATGGACTGGAAACTAGCCGTTTTTTTAATGATCATATTGCAGATACCGTTAGCAAAAATGATAAGCGTTTTTTAGGAATTGGAACCGTGCCTTTGCAGGATATTGATTTTGCAATACAAGAAATGGAACGTTGTATTGTTGAATTAAAAATGCCAGGTTTGCAAATTGGTAGTAATATTAATGGTATAAATTTAGGCGATAAAATATTTTTTCCTTTTTACAAACGAGCGGAAGAATTGGGCTGTGCAATATTTGTACACCCATGGGAAATGATGGGCGAAAACCAAATGCAAAAATATTGGTTACCATGGTTGGTAGGTATGCCCGCAGAAACAAGCAGAGCAATTTGTAGTTTAATTTTTGGTGGTGTGATGGAGGCCTTTCCAAAACTAAGAATTGCATTTGCCCATGGCGGCGGAAGTTTTCCTTTAACTATTGGGAGAATAGAACATGGCTACAATGTACGCCCCGACTTGGTTGCAGTAGATAATGCTATAAACCCAAGAGACTATATCGGTAAATTTTGGATAGATAGTTTAGTACACGATGCACATGCAATGAAATATATTGTTGACGTAATGGGGGAAGATAAAATTTGCTTAGGCAGCGATTATCCTTTTCCGTTAGGCGAACATCATCCGGGAAAATTAATTGAAGAAATGAATTTTAATAATGAGTTGAGAGAAAAATTATTGTTTAAAAATGCGAATGATTGGTTGGGATTAAAATAATATTTCTATTTAAAATAATCCGGATAATCACTTATAATACCATCTACACCTAAGCCTTTTAATTTTGCAATTTGTTTTTTATCATTAACCGTCCAAGGTATTATTTGTATACCTCTTTGGTGGCATTCGGTAATTAAATTAGCATTTACCAGTGCCTGGTTAGGGCTATAAATGGTAGGTGAAAAACTAAGGTCTTTCAATTGCTTTCTAAAGCTATTTCTATCCAATGCTTCTACTAATAATGCGGTTTTTATTGCAGGATATTTTTTATGCAAATATTGTAATGTTCTCCTGTCAAATGATTGTATGGTTACCCGGTCTTCAATCTTTTTTGCTAATACAACTTTCATCAACATATCTACAAATGCTGCAGGGGCAGGATGGTAAATTTTATCAGTTGATGGTTTTGTTTTTGTTTCTATATTATAAGAAATTTTAGGCAAGTTATTTTTAGCAGTATATGCTTCTGCACTATCTATCATTGCTGCAAGAGAAGGCTTTCTAACGGCCATCTTCTGTTGTTTTAAAAACTTTGAATGTTGCTTTAAACCTACATCATATTTCTGTGTTTCAGCAAAAGTCATTTTATAAATATTCAATTGTTTTTCTTCCAGATCGGTAACCACTTCACCATTTGGCTTGGTAGTTATTTCATGGTTAAAAAATGGCTCGTGAGAAAGAATAGCTACATTATCTTTTGTAAAAACTACATCCGTTTCTAGAGTTGTTACACCAAGGTCAATCGCTTTTAACATTGCAGGGATGGTATTCTCAGGCATCAACCCACGGCTGCCTCTATGTCCTTGATAGTCGAAGTTTGCAATAATAGGTTTGTTATCTTTATTGTTTTCTGTATCTGTCACTTTTGTAGAATTGCATGCAAATAAAAATGTTGAGACAAGGATTATAAAAATGAAAAATTTATTATTCATAGAATAAAAATAATGGATGATATAAAATAATTTATTACACTTTAAAATATTCACAGCAAATAACAGTGCAATTTTATTGCCACTAATCTTCCACAGATGTAAAGCAATATTCAATTTCCATCTTCGCTCATCCCCCTCCTCGGGATGGGTTAGGGCAGGCTCTCTCCTTCGGAGGGGTTAGCGGAGGCCGCCAACCAAGCCATCATTCCCATACCTTGTTCAATGCAATTTTCATCTACATTAAAAATAGGTGTGTGTACCATGTTAGTTATACCCTGTGCTTTGTTACCAGCACCCAACCTAAAAAAACATGCAGGAATTAATTGAGAGTAGTAGGCAAAATCTTCTGCACCCATTCTCAGTTCAGTCTCCGTTACATTTTCTTTGCCAGCAAATTCTTCAGCAAGTAGTCGTGCACTTGCACTTAATGCTTCATTGTTTTTTACAAAAGGGTAGCCCACGTCAATTTTTAAATCTACTTCTCCACCCATGGACTTTACCAATAATTCAGTCTGGTTTTTAATAAGCTCATGTGCCTTAAAACGCCACTCTTCATTCATAGCTCTAAACGTACCCATCATTTTTACTTCGCTAGGTATTACGTTGGTAGTATTGCCGCCTTGTATAGAGGTAATTGAAAGCACTGAAGGGTTAAACGGATTATTATTTCTACTGATAATTTGTTGAAGAGAAACTACCAGTTGCGATGCAATTAAAATTGAATCTGCAGTAGCATGTGGAGCTGCCGCATGACCACCCTTTACTTTAATGGTAATGTAAATTTCATCTGCACTTGCCATAACCATTCCACCTCTAAAACTAAATTCACCTACCTCTAAGCCCGGGTGTACATGCAAGGCAAATATTTTTTGTGGCGCAGGGTTTTCTAAAACACCTTCAGCTATTAAAAGACTTGCACCACCAGGGTTTTTCTCTTCTCCCGGTTGAAATATTAATTTTACAGTACCCGTCCATTCGTCTTTTGTTTCTGCTAATATTTTTGCAGCGCCCAGTAAACAAGTAGTATGTACATCATGGCCGCAGGCATGCATAACACCATCATTTTTCGATTTGTATTCCACATTATTTTTCTCTACAATCGGCAGTGCATCCATATCTGCACGAAGTGCCACAACTCTTTCTTCTGCATTTTTTCCTTTTATAATTCCTACCACACCAGTTGTTGCTTTCACTTCAAAAGGTATTCCCCATTCCGTCAGTTTACTTTGTATATAGGTAGAGGTTTCAAATTCAACATAACTCAATTCAGGGTTTTGATGTATATGCCTGCGTACAGCAATAAATTCATCTTTATATTTTGCTGAAAGCGCTTTTATTTTTTCTAACAAGTTGAAAGTTTTAATGTTTAAGGTTCAAAGTTCAAGGTTGGACCTTAATTAAAAAATCAATTTTTATAAAATTTGATGTTTAAAGTTTAGTCCGTTAATCTCATCTATTCACAATTCACAATTGACCATTCCCAGCTACTCCTTCTCCTTATCTTCCTTACTTGGTTTCACTTCAATTGTTTCAGGCAAAAGATAAATATTATTAGATACTACTTTGGTACCCAAAATTTGTTTTCTTGCACGTTCCGCATCAGCTCTATCTAAAAAATTACCAAATTTTATTTTAATATTAGGCATTTGGTAACTCATATATTGTTTTTGATCTGGAAACATTTGGTACAATTGCGCACGAATTTTCATTGCCAGTTCTCTGTCGCTTGTGCTTATAACCATAAGCCTGTAACCTTTTGCAGAGGTAAGTCCATTTGTATAAGTTACCACACTAAGGCCGCTGTTGTACTCCGCCATCTTTTTTCCAAGAATTTCAATCCGGGGGTCTTTTATTACAGTTGCAGTTCCCATTATAGTGGAATCAGTAATTTTCTGCGCATTCATTTCAATAGAAAAAACGATGGCAATGATTAACAATAAAATTTTCATGTTGTTGTTTTTATTTCTAGGGTTTAGGGATTAATATTACTTTCATTAATAATGGAAACACTACTGCTGCAACCAATTCTATCTGCACCTGCATCAATCAGTTGTTTAGCAAAGGCATATGTTCTAATACCCCCACTCGCTTTAATTTTCACAGCATCTGCCAAATGTTTCCTCATCAATTGTACAGCTTCTACAGTGGCGCCTACTTCCGCATAACCTGTAGATGTTTTCATAAAATCTACCCCGGCAATGCCGTATAAGTCGCAGCACTTTTTTATTTCATCTTCGGTTAAAACACCACTTTCAATAATAACTTTAAGTACTTTTTGTTTTCCTCTAATGATAGGTAAAATGGTATTTAATTCTTTTGCTAGATATTGCCAGTCGTTGTTTTTTAAAGCAGCAATATTTATTACCACATCCAGTTCATCTGCGCCATCTACAATGGCCAATAAAATTTCTGCCAATTTTGCTTCTATAGCACTGTATCCAAAAGGGAACCCAATTACCGTGGCTACTTTTACATCACTGTTTTGCAACAGCATTTTTGCCTGCTTCACAAAAAGTGGCGGTACACAAACTGCTGCTACTTTATATTCTAAAGCTTCATTACACAACTTTTCTACATCAGCAATTAGAGTTGTAGGTTTAAGTATGGTATGGTCTATATAGGAAGCAATATTCATGGGGCAAAAATAATGAAACTAATTTAAGGCAATAGGTTAAAGAAGAGTTGGTATTATTTTTTTTCAATATGTAAATAGTCTTCAAAACCATTTAACAATTAACTGAATTACTTTATTATTCTTTTGTTAATTTACAAATCAATATTAATTCATTCACCAAAAAAAACTGTTTATGATATTTTTAAGAACAGCTTTGCTGTTTTGTGTATGTACTATTTCTTTATTTAATGCTCAAAGCCAAGTTACAAATCCAATTAATGGCGTAGCTGATGTAAGAAATACAGTATATGCTTTTACCAATGCAACTATTGTAAAAGATGCACAGACCACCTTAAGTAATGCAACCCTGGTTATAAAAAATGAAAAAATTATAGCTGTAGGCAACAATGTAAATATTCCTGCAGATGCTGTAGTTACAGACTGTAAAGGCAAATACATTTATCCATCGTTTATAGATATTTACAGCGATTATGGAATAGCAATACCTGCACGACCGTCAGGTGGTTTTAACTTTTTTGCAGCAGCACAATTAAACAGTAATACAAAAGGTGCGTTTAACTGGAACCAGGCTATAAAACCCGAAGTAAACGCAGCCAGTCTTTTTAATGCAGATGAAGCAAAAGCAAAAACCCTCAGAGACAATGGTTTTGGAGTGGTACTTACTCACCAGAAAGATGGTATAGCAAGAGGTACCGGCTCCGTTGTAGATCTAAGCGATAGAAAAGAAAATCTTGCCATGCTGAAAGATAAAGCAGCTTCATTTTTTTCCTTTAACAAGGGTACATCTAGCCAAAGTTACCCTGGTAGTTTGATGGGTTCTATAGCATTGTTGCGCCAGAGTTTTTTAGACGGACAATGGTATAAAAATAAGCCGGTAGAAGAAGGTACAAATTTAAGTTTGATGGCATGGAACAACAACCTGCAATTGCCAATGATTTTTGAGGCAAATGATAAATGGAATGATTTGCGTGCAGATAGAATTGGTGATGAATTTGGAATGCAGTTTATTATTAAAGCAGGCCAAAATGAATACCAGCGAATGGCCGAAATAAAGAGCACTAAAGCAAGTTATATTTTGCCTTTAAATTTTCCGGTAGCTATTGATGTAGAAGATAACAATGATGCAAGATTTGTTTCGCTTGCAGATTTAAAGCAATGGGAAATGGCCCCATCAAACCCTGCCGCTTTTGAAAAAGCAGGAATTAATTTTTGCCTTACCATGGCAGATTTAAAAGAAGCCAAACAATTTTTACCAAACCTACGTAAAGCAATGCGGTACGGGCTTACAGAAAAAGCAGCCATGGATGCACTTACCAAAAACCCTGCACAGTTATTAAACATTTACAACGAAACAGGTAGCATTGAAGCTGGAAAACTTGCCAATTTTATAGTAACCAACGGACCAGTATTTGCTGAGAAAACAATGATACTTCAAAACTGGATACAGGGTGAAAAAAATACTGTGAAGGATGATGTAGGAGTTATGACGAAAGGCAAATATAATATCAGTATTTCTTCGCCTACAGGCAATAAAACTTTTATGCTGGATGTAAAAGACAATGTAGTAGCAGATTTAATAAATATTGATACCGTAACTACCAAATACAGCAACGATGGCAAGAGTGTAAAATTAAATTTTGCCGAAAATAAAAAATCAAAAAAAGGATATAGATTAAGTGGCGTAAATAATGGAAAACAATGGAACGGTACCGGTACAGATAGCACTGGTGCAGCAATTATTTGGACAGCAAATTTTATTAGCGATTTGGCTGCAAAAACCGACAGTACAAAAAAAGATAAACCAGTGCAAATGGGTTCGCTTACTTTTCCAAACATGGGGTATGGCTTTAAGGAAATGCCAAAAGCTGAAAATATACTCATAAAAAACGCAACCGTATTTACAAGCGAAGCAGAAGGCATTTTAAACAATACAGATGTATTAGTGGAGAATGGAAAAATAGCATCCATCGGCAAAAATTTAAATGCAGGCAATGCAAAAATAATTGATGGTATGGGTAAGTTTTTAACGGCAGGTATTATAGATGAACACTCTCATATTGCAGCAGCTTCTATAAATGAAGGTGGACAATCAATAACCTCAGAAGTGCGCATTGGAGATAATTTAGACCCCGATGATGTAGATATTTATAGACAGCTTGGTGGCGGTGTTACAACTTCCCATATTTTACATGGCAGTGCAAATACCATCGGCGGACAAACGCAATTAATTAAACTCCGCTGGGGAGCTAATGACAGTGAATTAAAATTTGCAGGTGCAGATGGATTTATAAAATTTGCCTTGGGAGAAAATGTAAAACGAACACCATCTCAAAACAACAATCGTTTTCCAGATAGTAGAATGGGAGTGGAGCAAGTATTGATGGATGGTTTTACCCGTGCAAAAGATTATGAAAATGCTATGAAAGGTACAAGTGCAAAAACGGTAAGACGAGATTTAGAATTGGATGCATTGGTAGAAATAATGAACAAGAAAAGGTTTATTACTTGCCATAGTTATATACAAAGCGAAATTGTGCAAATGATAAGAACAGCAGAACAGTTTGGTTTTACAGTAAATACTTTCACCCATATTTTAGAAGGCTATAAAGTAGCAGATAAAATGAAAACCCATGGTGCAAACGCTTCTACATTCAGCGATTGGTGGGCTTATAAAATGGAAGTACAAGATGCTATTCCTTACAATGCAGCCATTATGAGCAAGGTTGGTTTAAATGTAGCCATCAACAGCGATGATGGAGAAATGGCAAGAAGATTAAACCAGGAAGCTGCTAAAACTGTTATGTACGGCGGGCTCACAGAAGAGCAAGCTTTTAATTTGGTTACCATTAACCCTGCAAAAATGTTGCATATAGATAAACAAACGGGTAGTATTAAAAAAGGAAAAGATGCTGACCTTGTTTTATGGAGCGAACATCCATTAAGCGTTTACGCAAAAGCCGAAAAAACTTTTGTAGATGGCATTATGTATTACGACCTGGAAAAAGATGCAGCCATGCGCAAAGAAATTTTTGCAGAAAGAACAAGACTTATACAAAAATTATTGGAGGAGAAAAAAGATGGTGGAACTACCACACCTGCCCGCCCAAGTATGCGTACGGTAAACGAATGCGAAATCATTGAACGCAAACATGGCTTGTTGGAAATTGAAAATAATGATTAATAATTTTCAACGAATTAAACACCGACCTTAGAAAAAAAGCGTTAAGAAAATTTGAATGTATTTTAGCCTGTCCCGATATTTTTTCGGGATAAAGAAATGAAATCAATGTTACCAATGTTAGGAAAAGAATTAATGTTGGTAAGTCCTACAAATGCCTGGCTTTGCACTATTGCTGTAACTGATTTCATTTTAGGCATACAGTCAAATTTTTAGCTTTTTTTCTTAAGTCTTGATTTTTTTTGTTACTTTTTTTGATCAAGCAAAAAAAGTAAATACAAGGAATCCTATTAATAAAAGAACTATTTAAAAAATATAATAAAATCATTTCCATAAAATATAATAAATGAAAAAATACCTCTTAATAATTTTTGCCATCAGCAGTTCATTTTTGCTAAAAGCACAGGATAATATTTCACCTGCAAAACCTTATGCCGGCACCATCATTATAAAAAATGCAACAGTGCATATTGGTACAGGAGCCGTTTTAAACAACAGCTCTATCCAAATAACAAATGGTAAAATAGAAAAAGTAGGAAACGATATTTCAGGAGATTTTGCGGCTGCAAAAATAATAGATGCTACCGGCATGCATGTGTACCCGGGCTTTATTATGAGCAATACCACCATAGGTTTGCGAGAAATAGCCAGCCAGGTAAAAGGCACAAACGATTACAATGAATTGGGCGAACTTAACCCAAATGTAAGAAGCATTGTGGCCTATAATACTGAATCGAAAATAACCAATACTTTGCGTAGCAATGGTATTTTATTTGCAAGCGTGGCGCCACAAGGTTCACTCATTGCAGGCACATCATCTGTAGTACAATTTGATGCATGGAACTGGGAAGATGCCGTGTACAATAAAGACAATGCCTTGCATTTTTACATGCCATCTTTATTTGTACGACCAAACCGTTTTGGCGAAATGCCCGCAGGTGATCCTTTAAAAATTTCGAGGGACAGAATAGAAATGGTGAAGCAGTTTTTTAGGCAAGCAAAAGCATACAATACTACTGCACAAACAGGCACAACCAATTTAAAATTAGCAGCAGTAAAAGGCTTGTTTACCAAGCAGCAAAAACTATTTATCCATTGCAATATTGTTAAAGAAATGCTTACCGCTATTGATTTTGTAAAAGAGTTTGGGTTTGATGTAACCCTTGTAGGCGCAAGCGAAAGCTGGCAAATAGCACCCTTGCTAAAACAAAATAATATCTCCATTATACTCGGGCAAAACCATTCGTTGCCCACCACGGTAGATGATGATATAGACCAACCTTATAAAACGCCTGCTGTGTTACAAAAAGCAGGTGTGTTGTTTGCCATAACCGACGAAGATGAAACCACCACCGGTCGCAATTTAATGTTTAACGCAGGCACCGCTGCGGCTTATGGTCTTACCAAAGAAGAGGCGCTACAAACCATTACATTGAATGCTGCAAAAATACTCGGCATTGCAGATAAAAGCGGCAGCATAGAAGTAGGCAAAGATGCCAACATCATCATCAGCACCGGCGATGCGTTGGACATGCGCACCAACAATATTGTAAGAGCATTTATACAAGGCAGAGATATTAATTTAGATGATAAACACAAGCAGTTAAATAAAAAATATTCTGATAAATATGGGGTGAAGTAATTTCCTGCATTTAATTCCCCTCCCACGGAGGGGTGCCTAAAAGGCGGGGTGGTAATTCCCCTCCACCGGAGGGGTGTCCGCCAAAGGCGGACGGGGTGGTTTTCCTTGGGGCTGTAACCAGAAAAACTTTATTCAACATTTGCAGCGGCTGTCTGTAGCACTCCTCTCTCCGCTTCGCTACGTTGTGGGGTACTACTGCCCATCCGCCAGCCCTTGAGCAGAAGAGCTTTTTTCAACTTTTATTATGAAGTAGATTGGAGCGGAGATTATGATTTTAGATTTTTAGCGAACGTAGCGTGAGACAAGCAACGAGGCGGAAACAAGAGAATTTTAAATATAGAAAAGCCACCCTGTGAAAATTTGAAGAGTTTAAGTTTACAACTTTTATTTTTAAAAAAAAACTCACAATTGGAATATTAAATCAACTTATTTTATTTAGTTGCACAATAAACATTTCTTAATAATGTTTAGAATAAAATTTTACTATTTTTATTCTTTTAATCTCAATATGCAAATATTGAACCCAACAACCAAAACTACCACATGAAAAAAACTTTCCTGTTATTTATTGCTATGCCTGTTTTTATTTTTGGCTTTGCTCAAAAAATTAAAAACGAATCACTTCAGTACGGGCTCACACACATCCCTGAAAGACTTATTTACGACCAAATAAAAACCTATGGTGTAGATGTAAACGTTGTGCCTTCCACCGGCTTTAATTTGGACTATACCTTTGCTACAAACAGCGCTGGTGTATTTAAAGCATACAGTAAAGTGCCCTACGAAAATGCAGACATGCAATTGAAAGTTGTTTATGGTCCATACACTGCTTTAGAAGAAAAAACATCTTCTAAAGCTGTTATAGAAGAAATTAATAAAGTGAAAACTTCTGTTACTTATTATAAGAGAGTACATAGTTTTAGGTTTCCGGTAACCTATACTATTACCAACAGAAAAAACGGTGTAAAGCTTTATTACAATGAATACAGCAATGGCAATGTAAGAACTGTAGAAACGGCTGATTTTAAAACAGAGCAAGAAGCTGTAAATACTATGAATAGCGGTAGGGCTGTTAATTTGCAGAACGACATAAATACTTTTGTACAATCTTTTTGCAATGGCAGCAATGTAGCAGCTAGAGATTTATATGACTTTTATCCAACGGGTTCTTACATGACTATATTTCAATTTAAAAAGTCGGATAAAGATGATGAATACAATGCGCATGTAAAAAATGTGGTAAAAGCTTTTGCTGTAATGACGGCAGATGAAAATGCAAATGCTTACACAGAAAGAATTAAAGACGATCTTAATTATTTTAAAGCTTTTGAAGGAAAATTTAAACCCGATGATAAAGATGAAGACATTTTATATTTCGGAAATTATTACAACTTAGCTGTTATATATAATGCCTTAGATGATTATGAAAAGGCAACTTATTATCTACAAAAATTAGATTCGAGCGATAAAGAAAAAGGTTTTAAATCAAGCTTAAAAACAATCATTGAAAGATCTAAAAGAAGAACTGGTCGCCATTTTATAACTAGCCAGCATTTAAACTATAACCCTGTAACTGATTACAGATTGGCAGATAAAAAATTTACAAGCGATGCTATGAGTAGCACCGAAGCCATGACACAATCTGTAACAGGTGGTGCAATAGAGGCTGTGGATGAAGTGCTGACATCTGAGGGTAAAACATTGACAGGTAAAATATTTTTTGACAAAGAAAATGGTCAGCTAAAATTAATTCCTACAGAGAAAAATGAAGTGCCCGTAATGCTTACAGCCATGAACTGTAACTCCTTAAAAATGGGTGATGTACAATACACCGCAGCAAAAGCAAGTGTGGACGGGGCTTTACAAAAATATTTTTTTAGAGTAGAATTTAAGTCAGATAAAATACAATTGCTCCAATTAATGAAAGCAGATTTAACGGTTGTGCAAGATTACTTAGGTTTAATAAGACCAAAAGAAGACCTGGTAAATATTTTATTAGGCCTTAGTGTAAAGAAAAATATGAGTAAATATTTTGCTGATTGTCCTGCTGTAGCAGATAAAGCAAAAGATGGAGATTATGGCGGAAGTATTTATGGCGGTGGTGCTAAAGATCGACTTGGTAAATTTATTGAAATGTGTAAAGAATATACAGCATGTAAATAAATAGAAAGCCCTAAAATGTTGAAATTTTAGGGCTTTCTTTTTGAATAACATTTTGCATTCCGTCATGGCGTTTTTTCACCTCTCATACAATAAACCTAGCTTTATGTCTCCAGCAACATTCGCTAAAATCTACTTCGTAATAAAAGTTGAAGAAAGAGAAAATGGTGAAGGGCTGCGGATGACGAAGGGGAGTATTTTTTATACAAATGCCGTAGGCATATTTGTATAAAAAATACCGTAGCCGGAGAAGCCCGAACAAATGCTGAAATATATTTTCTGCCGAAAGCCCCAAAAACCACCCCGCCCTACGGGCACTCCTCGTGGGAGGGCAATCATTCTACCCCAATGTATTTATGAATTTGCAAACTTAATTCCCATTGAGGATTTGCCATAATATAATCTACAATAAGCGGTGTCATTTCTGCGGCTTTGCTCCACTCTGGTTGTAAATATAATTTGCAGGTGTTGGAAACTTGTGCCGCATATTCTTCTGCCCACTTAAAATCTGTTTTATTAAAAATAATAATCTTCAATTCGTTTGCAAATGGTGCAACTTCGGGCAAGGGTGCTTTAAATTTTTTAGGCGATAAACAAATCCAGTTCCATGAACCGGAAAGAGGAGAGGAGCCCGATGTTTCTATGTTGGTTTCAAAGCCGGCTTGTTGCAATTTTTGTGTAAGAAAACCGAGGTCGTGCATCAACGGTTCGCCGCCTGTTATTACCACCAGTTTTGCTGGGGTTTGTTGTACTTGTTGCACCAATGTTTCAATAGCTATTAAAGGATGTTTACTTGCATCCCAACTCTCTTTTACATCGCACCATACACAACCTACATCGCAGCCGCCAAGTCGTATAAAATAGGCAGCTCTTCCCTGGTGAAAACCTTCTCCCTGTATGGTATAAAAACTTTCCATTACAGGCAATGATATTTGTATTTGTTCTAAAATTTCCAAAGCAATTATTTAATTTTTAAGCTCTGCAGCAGCCAATGTATTTTGTAAAAGTGCAGCTATCGTCATTAATCCTACACCACCTGGTACGGGAGTAATGTAACTGCATTTTGGTGCTACGTTTTCAAAGTCCACATCTCCTTTTATAGCAAAGCCTGTTTTTTTTGATGGGTCTGCAACCCTTGTTATTCCTACATCTATCACCACAGCGCCTTCTTTTACCATTTCTGCTGTAAGAAAACCAGGTATGCCCAAAGCAGCTACAATGATATCTGCTTCTCTGCAAATTTTTTCTAAATTATTGGTACGGCTATGGCAAAGTGTAACCGTACAATTTCCATATTTATTATTTTGGCTGAGCAAAATACTCATAGGTCTTCCTACAATATTACTCCGCCCAATTACTACTGCATTTTTGCCCGATGTTTCAATATTGTAATGTTGTAGCATTAACATTATTCCGTAAGGGGTTGCGGGTACAAAAGTTTCTAAACCCTGCACCAATTTACCTACACTAATGGGGTGAAACCCATCTACATCTTTTGCAGGATTAATTAAGTTAATAATGGACGCTTCATTAATATGTTTTGGTAGCGGCAATTGCACTAAAATACCATGCACATTCTCATCATTATTCAAACTGATTATTGCATCAAAAATTTCCTGTTCAGTAGCAGTTTCATCAAACCTAATAAGGGTACTTACAAAACCAACATCTGCACAATTTTTTATTTTACTTGCTACATAGGTTTCACTTGCACCATCGCTTCCAATTAAAATGGCGGCAAGGTGGGGAGTTTTTCCTGCATTGTTTTTATGTAAAATTGTACGAGCTATTATTTGCTCTTTTACAGCACTTGCTACTGTTTTACCATCTAAAATTTGCATGCTGCAAAAGTATAAAACTATCTGCACTTAAAATTTAGCAACACATATATAAGTTATAACTAATTTGCTTTAACTTAGGCAAACTATAAACCAACTAACTGCTTTGCATAAATTATTGATCGTACCTATGATGTCATTATTTGGCATCCTATTAAATTTTGTGGCTATTTCACAATCATTAAGATCATCTATTAGTATGCCCTATGTTGGCTTGGGTGCTTATTCTACAAAACAAACAGACCCATTTTCTTTTACCGGAAACCAAGCAGCCCTCACTCAAGTGAAAAATGCAGGCGTGGGTATTTATGGGGAGCGTAGATTTTTGTTGGTTGAAAACAGTGTGTATGCAGTTGCTGCAGCTATACCTACAAAGCTTGGCAATTTTGGTGTGCAGATAAATTATGCCGGATTTCAAAATTTTAATGAGCAAAAAGCCGGGTTGGCATATGCTAAATCGCTTGGCAAAAAAATAGATGTTGGTGTGCAGTTTAATTATTATGGATATAAAATTCCTGCCTATTCAAATGCATTCGCCATCAATTTTGAAGGTGGAGCTATCATACATTTTTCAGAAAAGCTAAATGCAGGGTTACATTTTTACAATCCGGTTGGTGGAAGTTTAGGTAAAACAAACGAGGAAAAAATTGCTGCTGTGTATAAATTCGGTTGGGGCTATGATGCTTCGGAAAATTTTTATGTAAGTAGCGAGATTGTGAAAGAAGAAGAGCAACC
The DNA here is from genome assembly GCA_031398005.1 of Ferruginibacter sp. Lineage (GTDB taxonomy): Bacteria > Bacteroidota > Bacteroidia > Chitinophagales > Chitinophagaceae > Ferruginibacter. The sequence continues at coordinate 182,794 of JANNMO010000011.1, read as the reverse complement.
TTTAAATGTTACTGGATCATTTCAGTACTGGTTTAAAAAGCAATTTTTTGCCAGAGCTGGTTTTAAAACAGATAACAATACCGGCTTTGCAGGCGCTGGTTTTTTATTCAATAATATTAGGATACATGTGGCTGCAAGTTATCATCCTCAATTGGGTATTTCCCCGGGAATATTATTAATTTATAATTTCAAAGGAGCAGAAAAATGACCAAAATAATATCATTTTTATACTGCGTATTTGTAGCAAATCTTTCTACTGCCCAAGTGCCTGAAAAATTGGAAAAGCAAACCATACAAACAAGTTCCAACAACGAACAGGTATTAGAAAATATTACTGAAAATAGTGAAGATGCAGAAACAGAAGATGACTCCTATTTGCAGGAAATGTTGCAATATCAAAAAGATCCTATTAACTTAAATACTGCAAACGAAAATTTGTTGAAAGCGTTTCGGGTGTTAACTCCTATGCAAATTCAATATCTTCTTAATTATAGAAATTATTTGGGAAAATTAATAAATATTTACGAGCTGCAATCTATTCCCGGTTGGGATATTGCTACCATTCAAAAAATAAGACCGTACATCACTATTACCGAAAAGGAAAACATTGTTTCATCATTAAAAAGTAGATTCAAAAATGGTGATAAAACATTGCTCATAAGAGCTGCACAAATACTAGAGCAATCTAAAGGATATGCAATAGAACCTTCGGCAAATAAAAATTATTATGCAGGTTCACCACAGAGATTATTATTACGTTATAGATACAATTATAAAAACAATTTGCAGTATGGTTTGTTAGGCGAAAAAGATGCTGGTGAGCAATTTTTTAAAGGCAATCAAAAACAGGGGTTTGATTTTTATTCTGCCCATTTCTTTGCAAAAAATGTTGGTATTATAAAATCTATTGCCATTGGAGATTATACCGTAAACATGGGGCAAGGTCTTACGCAATGGATGAGCCTGGCTTTTAAAAAAGGACCAGACATATTATCAACAAAAAGGCAAGCAGATGTTTTACGTCCATACAATTCAGCCGGAGAAATTAATTTTCATAGGGGTGTAGGAATTACTGTCGCAAAAAATAACTGGGAAGCAACATTATTTGCTTCATATAAAGTTATAGATGCAAATTTTGCTGCAGGAGATACCACACAAACCCAGGATGATTATGTAACGTCTCTTCAAATATCTGGGTTTCATCGTACAAAAAGCGAAATGGCAGATAAGGGCGTGCAAAAACAATTGGCATTTGGTGGCAATCTTGCTTATCATTTAAAAAATCTTCATGTTGGTATAAACGCCATCCAATACTATTTTAAATATCCTTTACAAAAACAGGCAGAACCCTATAATCTATATGCCCTTTCGGGTAAAAGTTTTGGCAACTACAGTACAGACTATAGTTACACTTATAAAAATCTACATTTTTTTGGTGAAGCCGCCTTTACTGATAAAAAATACCCTGGGTTTATAAATGGTTTGCTTATAAGTACGGCTTCTAATATAGATATGAGTTTTGTATATCGAAATATTTCAAAAGGTTATCAATCACTTTACAGCAATGCATTTACAGAAAACACTTACCCCACCAATGAAAAAGGGCTCTTTTCGGGCATCACTATTAAGCCTACAGATGCATGGCGTGTAGATGCATATGCGGATATGTATCGGTTTCCTTGGCTAAAATTTAGGGTAAATGCACCCACCACTGGGTCAGATTATTTCGTTCAATTAACTTATAAGCCAAACAAACTCCTTGAAATATATACTCGTTATAAAACGGAAAAGAAATTTATTAATTACAATCCTGATGAATTTATCGTAAGTCCTGTAATGCCCAAGCCTCGCCAAAACTGGCGAACGCAATTTTCATATAAATTAAACCCATCTTTCACTATTAGAAGCAGAACAGAATCAGTTTGGTTTGATAAAAATGGAAAAGGAATTGAAAAAGGGTTTTTATTGTATGCAGATGTTTTGTATAATCCTGTACTTAAACCTTTTACAGCAAATATTAGGTTCCAGTATTTTGAAACAGAGGGATATAACAGCAGGTTATATGCATACGAAAACGATGTATTGTACAGTTTTTCTATACCAACCTTTTACGGAAAAGGTTACCGCTACTACATTAATACCAGTTACGATGTAAATAGAAAAATTTCAGTATGGGCAAGACTAGCTCAATCTCTTTATCCAAATACTTCTACAATTGGATCCTCCCTTGATGAAGTTCCCAAAAATCACAAAACAGAGATCAAATTTCAGGCATTGTATAAATTTTAACTTTTTTAAAAATTTAAGCAGCGTTAACAATTATGTTATTGTCATTAGTAATGTTAGGGTGATTTATAATTTTTAATTAACAATTTTTTTACGTTTAAAAAATATCCCTATTTTTACAATTCAATTAAACCTCAATTATTTGCTCATGACAAGAATCTTATCACTGTTTGTGATGTTTATGCTCTTTGGAGTATTAGCATTCGCTCAAACCCGGGTGGTGACCGGAAAAATAGTGGACGACAAAGGAAATGGCGTCCCTGCTGCATCTGTTAGATTAGATGGTAGTTCAACAGGAACTTCTACTGATGCTGATGGCAGTTTTTCTATTAGAGTAGGCAACAATGCCAAATTAAATGTTTCTTCTACCGGTTTCGAAACCACATCAATTAATGTTGGAGACCAATCATTTGTAGGTACAACCTTAAAAACTACTAATACAAATCTTCAAGAAATTTTTGTAAATACAACATTGGGACAACAAAGAGGTAGAAGTTCTCTTGGTGTAGCTACAGCCAGCGTTAAGAGTAAAGAATTGACTCAAGGGCGTTCAACAAATATAGCTCAAGGTCTTACTGCAAAAGTGGCGGGTGTTAATATACAACAAACCAATAGTGGTGTTAACCAAGATACAAGAATTACCTTAAGAGGTATTCGTTCTTTAACTGGTAATAACCAACCAATGTTGGTTTTGGATGGTGTGCCTATTGCATTAGGTTTTTTCTCTTCTATTAACCCCAATGATATTGCTGACGTAACTATTTTAAAATCTGCTACATCAACTAGTATCTACGGACCTGATGGAGTAAATGGTGCAATTATAGTTACTACAAAGAAGGGCTCTAAAGCAAAACCTATGGTAAGCTTAAGTCATTCTACTCAATTTGAGAGAATTAATTATATGCCAAAGTTTCAAGACAAATGGGGATCTGGCTATGATCAAGATGCTAATACTGGTGAAGGTACTTATACTGCATACGAACAACAAAGTTGGGGTGATGCATTTGATGGATCAATCAGAACTTTAGGTGAAGTGGGACCACAGGGTCAATTGCTAAAACAAAAATATTCTAATATACCAAATGAAAGAAAAAATTTCTTTAATACTGGTGTAACCAATCAAACTGATATATCATATTCTACTGGTGATTTCTATTTGAGCGGACAGAATGTTAGTATTAAAGGAATTATGCCTGGTGATGAGTTGACTAGACGTACAGCTACTTTTAAAGCTGAAAAAGAATATAATAGATTTAAGGCTATTATGAATATAAGATATACTCAAACGAAAACCAATCTTACAACTGCAAATTCAACAGTTTATTATGGTGTAACTAGTGCACCGGGTAATGTTCCATTAACAAAATTTGCTGATTGGAGGAATGATTATTTTTCTAGCCCTAGTGGGTACTATACAACATATCTAACCAACTTTGACTTTACTCCTTATTTTGCGAAAGATAATAACCGTCAAACAGGTAAAAGTGATGATGTATTTGGTAACGTAGAATTTAATTACAAAGTGTCAAAATCATTGAATTTAGTATATAGAGTCGGATTATCTGTAGCTAATAATGATGCTACTGCTACAAGAGGAGCATTTACCCATACTTCATTCTATACTACAAGACCTTCAGGTCCTACAAACAGAATTATTTCTGGAGCTGTTACTGATCAAAATAATTACAGCAATCGTTTAACCTCTGAAGCGTTTATTAACTATGACAAAACGTTTGGAAAAGTTGGATTGTCTGCAACTGCGGGTCATTCATTCCGTGAATCAAGAACTAAGTTTATTTCTGCAGGAAGTAACAATCTAGGTCAATCACCCTTTTTGTCTATCAGCACAAGACTTGGTGAACCTACTGTAGGAGTTACAAGTTCTTTGGCTAGACTAGAAAGAGTATTCGGTCGTGTAGAATTTAACTACAACAAAATGGTCTATGTTCAAGCTACCGGAAGTTATGATAAAGACAGTAGATTAGTTCCTGCTAACAAAATTTTTGAAAATAAGAATATTGCATTTTTCTATCCTGGAGTTAATACGTCTATATTAATTCATGAAATGATTCCTAGTATGAAAGATAACAAGGTATTTAATTTCTTCAAAATTAGAGGTGGTATAGCTAAAACTGGTAATGTGAACGTGGCACCATACCAAAATGAAACTAGTTTCGGTTCAGGATTATTCTTTCCTTTTGGAACAACTCCGGGTTATCAAATTGGTGGTACAGTTTTTCCTGCTCAAGGTTTAAAACCTGAATTTGTAAACACAAAAGAAGTTGGTATTGAATTAGGTTTCTTTAAAAATAAAGTAATTTTTGAAGCAAATTATTACAACCAAAATAATACTGACCAAGTGTTAAGTGTTCAATTGTCTAACACCACAGGTTCAACAACAGCTTTATTAAATGCTGGAGCTTTTACCAACAAAGGTTTAGAGCTTGATTTAAAACTACCTCAAATAATTAAAAGTGGAGATTTTAGTGTAGATGTTAAAGTAAACTATGCTAATCAAACAAGTAAAATTACAAGCTTAATTGATGGAGTTAACGAACTAGGTATAGGCAATTATAACTTTGCTGTGGTTAATTCACCTGCATTTGTATTTAAACTTACAGATTATGTAAGAGATGCAAATGGCAAAGTTATTGTTGATAGAGTTTCTGGTATGCCAAGCTTAAATAACAAGGAAACACAGCACGGTAAAACATTGCCTCAGCATATCTTAGGGTTAAATTTAAGTTTTGATTGGAAAAACATTAATTTATCTGTTGTTGGTCAATACAGTACAGGTAATTCAATTGTTGCAGATCAGCTAGGACAGTTTATGGATGATAATGGAATTTCTCAAAGAAGTGGTGATTTTGGAAGAAGGGCTTTTGTTTTCCCTAATTCTGTTGTGGATGATGGATCAGGTAAGCTTGTTCCAAACACCAATGTATTTACCAAGTCTTACGGTCGTTTGTTCTACAATACAGATTTAAATACAGGAGCAATAACCAATTATCTTGCAAGTGGTGCTTTCTTCAAATTAAGAGAAGTTTCTTTAACTTATTCTTTCCCATCTTCATTGTTTAAAGGCAATGGTTTGAAAGGAATTACTGCAGGTTTTTCTGGTCGTAACTTGTTAATGTGGTTACCAGCTTCTAACCAATGGACAGATCCTGAGTTTACTTCAAACGGTAATAACGCATTTACAGGAAATGCAGTAGGAAGAAGTACAGCATTTAACATACCTCCTACAAGATTTATGGGTGCTAATATTACTTTCCAATTTTAATTTAAATAAAAAACTTTAGGAAAATGAGAATAATAAATTATAAAAATGCGTTACTTTTTACCTCACTCTTAGTTATCTCTACGATAGGGTGTAAAAAAGAAAAGTTCGCTATCAATACAAATCCGAATGCAGTTACTGCATCTACGGTTGATTTTAAATCAGTTTTACCAGCAACAATATCTGCTACGGCAAATTTGCAAGCTAACTCTTGGACAGTTTTGCAAAAATGGATGGGATTCTGGGCTCGATCTGGTAGTTATCAAGATATTACAGATGAAGAAACATATTCTTTCACCAATGATTTTGGTGTTAACATTTGGAATAATCTTTATTCTAACGCAACAAACTATGATTTTATCATAACAAATGCAAAAGATAAAAATGCAGGTTTTTACGAAGCAATTGCTAGAATTATGAAAGCTCAAAATTTTCAAATGTTAGTAGATGTTTACGGTAATGTACCTTATTCTGAAGCATTTAAAGGTGGTACCATTAGAACACCTAAATACGATGATGATAAAGCAATTTATGCGGACCTTTTCAGAGAATTAGATAAGGCAATTGCTTTATTAAATGATGCAAATGCAACATCTGCAGATAATAACCTAGAAATAGCCACTAATGATTTGATATTTAAAGGCAATAAATTAAACTGGAAAAAGTTTGCAAATACTTTGAAACTTAGAATGCTTATGCATATGGGTAACACTAGTTTTGCAGGAGGTACTGAAGTTAACACTTTCATTCCAGGTGCCAATCAAGTAGCAGAAATGGCAATTATTACGGCTGAAGGTTCGGGCTTTTTAGGAGCAGGTCTTTCTGCTCAGATTAACCCTGGTTATGATGCTACAAAACCAAATCCCTATTATCGTGCGTATATAATAAATGAGTTAGGTACACAACCGGGTATAGGTGATCAAACTAAAGCAAATGCTTATGCTGTTGGTCCAAACCCTGGCGGTCCTTCTCAAGGGTATTATCAGTGGAATGGAGATCCAAGAGTTGATCGTTTTTATGGTTTTCCTGCAGACCCTGTGGGAGGAACGGTGCATAGAGGAATTAAATATGGTGAATTGGCAGTTGCAGGTAGCCCTAACATTGGTTCTAAGTTGTCTACATTAAATGGTCCAGGCTTAGTACCTAATGGTGCTGCATCAAGAGCATGGATTTTTACTTCAGTAGAAAGTTTATTCTTACAGGCTGAAGCTGCAAGAAGAGGTTTATTAATAGGAAGTGCACAAACGTTATATACAGCAGCAGTAAGAGAATCATTTGTGTTTTTAGGCCTTACTTCAGCACAAGCGGATGCTTATCTTGGTGGTACTAATCTTACTTATCCTGATGTTGATTTTAATGGTGTTTCTCAAGGGCCTGGCTTACCGGCCGGTGGTATGTACACAATAATTTCTCAAAAATGGTTTGCATTAAATGCAATTTCACCTTTAGAAGTATATACTGATTACAGAAGAACAGACATCGTTTATGGTGTAGGTAGTGGTTTTTTACCAGGTCCGGCAATTTCTGTAAACCCTGCTAGACCAGTAGCCATTACAAAAATTCCTATCAGATTGTTCTATCCTCAAAATGAGTATAGCTTTAACCCTGCTAATGCATTAGGTGAAGGAACTATTAATGTATTTACAGGTGGTGGTACAACAGGAAGAAACAGAATTTTCTGGGATCAAAACTAATTTTCTGAAAATAAAAGCTTAGCTTTAATTAACAGTCTATCAACACAATAAAAAAATAAATATGAAAAAATTATTATTAGCATGCACTTTAGGTCTTGCCTTGCTTAGTACTGGCTGTCTTAAAGACGAAGAATTTGAAGCAGAAAAATATGGCATTCGTAATACCGAAGTAAAAGGTATTGGTTTTGTACAAAGTTCTTACGTTTCTCCTTTAAATGCAGATGCAGTACCACAAAATCTAGTAAACATTAATGTTGGTTTAAACTCTTTAGAAGTTTCTGCTGTAGATGTTAAATATACAGTTGCGGTAGATTTTTCTGTAGTTCCTGATTCAATAGATGTTGTTGACATTACAAACTTGCCGGCAGGATCTTTTACATTTTCACCGAATAATGTTATTCCTGCAGGGAAGAACTTTGGTAATTTTAATGTAGTTGTTACCAATGCTTCACTTTTAGATCCTAATAAAACTTACGGTGTAGGTTTTAAGATCGTATCTACTGACCCTGGTTATGTGGTAGGTGCAAATACCAATACCTTTTATGTAACTATCAACATCAAGAATAAGTATGATGGTCGTTATAAATTAAACGGATTGCATAATAGACCTCCATATAATCAATTTCCATATACAGATATCACAATGGATATGTATACTTCAGGACCAAGTTCTGTTAGATTTTACATTCCTGTAACTGGCTTTAATAGTTTTGGTCATCCTATTGGTACCGCACCAGGTGTAATTGGTTGGTATGGTCCTACTGTTTCTCCAAATATTACATTTGATCCTGTTACAAATCTTGTAACCAACGTTAACAATGCAGATCCTGCAGGTCCTCCAATCTCTATTTATTCAGGAGTATTATCAGGAGTAGGAAGATTTGATCCAGCTGCTAAAAAGATATATGTGTATTTTAGATACAATGCCAACGATCAGCGTGCATTTACTGATACATTAACATATACAGGGCCAAGACCATAATTTAATACAGTATAAAAAATATAAATAAGCTCCATTTGGGGCTTATTTATTTTAAAATATCTATCATGTCTGAAAATAATCAACCTAATCAAATAAACATAGAAATTTCTGAAGAAACCTCAGAAGGAAGTTATATAAACCTTGCTATCATCACCCATAGCCATGCAGAGTTTGTATTCGATTTTGTGAATGTAATGCCTGGTGCGCCTAAGAGTAAGGTTAAAAGCAGAATTATTATGACGCCTTTTCATGCTAAGCGTTTTATGAAAGCGATAGTAGAAAATGTACAGAAATTTGAAGCTGTAAATGGAACTATACAAGATTTAGAAGCAGTGGAAATCCCTTTTAATTTTGGTGGACCGGCGGGGCAGGCGTAGTTAATTTATCGTATTAATGTAAAAATACCTTTTCTAAATATCATATTATTCTTAACATCTATACCTTCTGACATCCAAATATAAGATCCTGTATTTTGAAGTATACCATTTATTTTACCGTCCCATCCATTGGTGAAGTTATGAGCTGAGAAAACCATATTTCCATATCGGTTGTAAATTCGAAAATATTTTAATGATTTTATGCCACGTGTAATTGGTTTTAAAAAATCATTATTATAGTCATTATTAGGGGTAAAAGCTGTTGGAACAAATATATCAATATCTTTATAAACATCTATATGAACTGTATCTTTAACTGTGCAACCTAATGCATCTGTGGCCTCCACTTCATAATCTATATTTTTAATAATTGTAGCTGTAGGATTTTGTATTGCTGCATTATCCAAGCCTTCTGTGGGCTTCCATTTAAAACTAATAAAGCTACTATTTGTTAAATCCTTTGCAAATAATGCAATAGTTTGGTTAATGAAAATCCCCGTATCTCTACCTGCAAATACCTTTAATTTAGTTTTATTGCCAATTATAACTGATTTATTAGCAATGCACCCATTATTATCTCTTATAAAGAAAATAATTGTAGAAGCAGGTAAATTATTAAAAATATTGCTGGGTTGAAAGTTTAATCCATCTCGGGAATATTCAAAAGGAGCATTTCCATTTACTTGTGAAAGTGATACAACCCCATTAGAAAAACCGCACTCGCTATCAATTATATTGGAAGCATTAAGGTTTAGGCGTAAAACTGGCGGTATTTTCAAAGTTATTTTTCTTGTTGCAGCTAATGCATCTTTTACTGTTATTATATAATCATTTGCTGCAACGTTTGAATATATGTTTAAAGTTTGAAAAGTTAACCCATCTAAAGAATATTGATAAGGGCCTGTACCAAAAGTTGCAGTTATAATTATAGATATATCATTACCTCCACACAAAGTTGCCCTTGTGAAATTAGCCTTTAAATTACCGCAAAACTGACCTGAATAATTTTGTATGAAATTGGGAAGTCCGGCATACGATATTTTTCCATTTAAGCTTATAGCATTATTTGTAAAAGTGCTGCCTAAACCCATCGTATTTGGGTTTTTTATTTCGGCTATAAATGATTTCCCGTTTCTTGCTACATAAATTGAATTGTTTGATGCTAGTTGTAGTGAGCCACCGAATTCATTTGGAATACTACTAAAATCTGCTAACACAATTGCAGAGTTTTTAATAACCACGGGGTTATTTGATGATAAATCATATTGTGTTAACTTAAAATTTCGATAGCTAGAAATATATAACTTCGAATTATCTCTCGAAAATTCAACTCCATATCCCTCATTATCAGAAATTACAAACCCATTTGAAATAATTCCCGTTTGATTATTAAAATCGAACATTTGGCATTTTTTGTTACCTAATTCATTAGCCGTGCAAAGTTTTTTGCCATTACTAGAAAATTTCATACACCCAATTGCATCATCAATAGAAGAATTTACAAGGCCTGTGGTTGAAATAATAGGAATTGGATCAATACCTGTAGAAGATAGTTTAAATGTTAAGAAATTATTGCTTCCCAATTCTTGTAATGCAATCCAATAATCTACGCCGTTATTGTGTAATGTAGCGCTTATGCGTTCCGTAACAAGTTCAGATAAGTAGATGTTTTTAGTAATAACATCACCATTTCCATTATCAAGTCGCATGTCAACTATTGAATATGTAGACGTACCTGAAAATGTTTGAGACGGTGTTGTAATAATGTAATAAATGTTGCAATCACCAGATTTTGGTACTATTAAAATTTGTGAGGAGGAATTGTCTCCTAAAAGACCAAATCCATTTGGCATTGTTTGTCTGTTTGAATTCCAAACAGATATTCCATTAGTAAAAAAAAGTAAATCTCCATTTATGTCGCTTACGGAACTAATACCCTCAGCATGAGTAAATACGCCATCATTTAAAACTGTGGGTGGATTTGTATTAAAATTTAAACCTGCTCTATCCCCAAAATACCAAATATTATTTTGACTTTGTGAAAACAAATATGAGGAAGATAGAAGAAAAATGAATGTATATAAATATTTGATTCTGATCATTATTTGAGAAAGAATGTTAATAATATAAAGTTACAAAATTTCATTTTTAAATATCCCGCAATTTGTATTTTAAAAACTATTATATTTTTTATAATTGTAAATACAAATAAACCTTAAAGTGAAATCCAAAAAAAATGCCACGTTCAAATTTTGTGATTGTTATAATAGAAAAGAGGATGACTCATCTTATTGAGACATCCTCTTAGTTGTACCACGTACGGGAATCGAACCCGTGACTCTTCCGTGAAAGGGAAGCGTCTTAACCCCTTGACCAACGCGGCGTTCCGTTTTCGGATTGCAAATATAAAGACTTCATTTTTGTTAACCAAATATTTTAAGGTTCTGCAAAAATTAAAATTTTAGGAGAGCAGTATTTCTTGATGTCGTTCAGGTATTTCTATGTGCTGAAATCCTTTTTGTATTAATTTATTTTTGAAATCTTGCTGCACATCTATTTCTCCGTGTACTAAGAAAACCTTTTTAACTTTTGATGGATCTTGGCAGTCTAAAAAATGTAACAGATCGTTGTAATCTCCATGAGCACTCATGCTGCGTATTTGTCCTACTTCGGCATTTACTTCATGCCATTGGCCAAATATCCGCACTTCTTTATCACCATTTTTTAATCTCCCACCTAGTGAACGAGGCTCGCAATACCCAGTAAGCAAAATACTGTTTCTGCTGTTTTCTATGTTATTACTAATGTGATGTTTTACTCGTCCGGCTTCTGCCATACCACTTGCAGAAATAATAACGCAGGGTTCTTTACGATAATTTAATCGTTTAGAATCATCAACAGATTTAGTAAAAATTAAACCTGGGAAACCAAATGGATCTTTATCTGTACGCATTACCTGCTGAATGCTTTCGTTAAAATAACGTGGATGGCTTTTGATAACAGCAGTGGCTTCCATGCTTAATGGACTATCTACAAAATAATCTAGTTCAGGAAGTCTATTCTCATTGCTTAACTGATTAAGGGCATATAAAATTTCCTGTGTGCGACCTACGCTAAATGCGGGCAAAATAAGTTTACCCTTTTTTTGAATACAGGTTTTTTCAATCCAGTCTAATAAGATATCTGTGGAGGGTGTAAATTCTTCGTGTAATGAATTGCCATACGTAGATTCAATTAAAATATAATCTGCCTGATTAAACACTGCAGGTGCACGCAAAATGATGTCTCTATAACGACCAACATCTCCACTAAAAGCTATAGCAGTTTTTTTGCCGTTTTCATTTATTCTTACACTTACAACCGCACTCCCAATAATATGTCCTGCTTCTGTAAAACAAAATTCTATTGATTCATCTATTCTATGCCAGGTATCGTAATCTACTTGTTCAAACTGATCTGTAGCAGCCATTGCATCTAAAGTTGTATATAACGGCGATACATAAGGTTTACCTTCTAAAGCAAGCCTTTTGTTGGTGTATTTTGCTTCACTCTCCTGTATACCTGCACTATCTTCCATTAAAATACTTGCAAGATCTTTGGTAGCCGGCGTTGCATATATAACACCTTTGTATCCTTCCTTTACCAATTTAGGCAACAATCCACAATGATCTATATGCGCATGAGAAAGTATTACGTAATCTACCTCTCTGGCATCAAAACCGAAATCTGCATTCATCTCATCAGTTCTATCGCCCATGCCTTGAAAAAGACCACAATCCAACAAAAGTTTTTTACCATTATCTAAGGTAATAAGGTGCTTAGAACCTGTTACCGTTTGGGCGGCACCGTGAAATGCTATTTTCATTTTTGTTTTTTTTGTTTAAGTTAATGATAATTGAGGACGGACGACGGACGACGGACGACCGACCACCGACCCCAGTCATTTAATCGATACTCGTTTTTACTTTATTACTAATTCCAAATCCCTAATTACTAATTCCAATTAAAAAACTCCATAATCAACCAATCAACTACCCCAACCAACCAGCTAATCCACCAACACCTCCTGTATTTCCGTAGCAGGCATATTTGCATTCCGCATTGCTATACCTCTTACAGCATTTGAAGCGAATTCTTCAAATGCTTTTTTGCTAATTTTATCATCACTCACCATTACAGGTACACCAATATCTCCACCTTCTCTTATGCTTTGCACAATGGGTATTTGTCCCAGAAAAGGAATATCAAATTCTTCTGAAAGGTGTTTACCACCATCCTTTCCAAAAAGATAATATTTATTGTCTGGCAATTCTTCGGGGGTAAAATAACTCATGTTTTCTACCAACCCAATTACAGGTACTTTAAGTTGCGCTTGAGAAAACATAGCGATACCTTTTTTTGCATCTGCCAATGCTACCAATTGCGGAGTAGTTACAACAATAACGCCAGTAACGGGTACAGTTTGTACAATGGTCAGATGAATATCTCCGGTACCTGGTGGCATATCAATGATTAAATAATCAAGTTCACCCCAATCTACTTCTGTTACAAATTGCCTTATGGCACTGCTTACCATTGGGCCACGCCAAACCACCGCTTGTTTTTCGTCTATCAACAAACCAATGCTCATTACTTTTATACCAAACTTTTCAATAGGTACTATTAAACCCTTTCCACCATTGTCTTTCATCATTGGTCGCTCGCCTCTTATGCCAAACATAATGTGTTGGCTTGGGCCATAAATATCTGCATCCATTAAACCAACTTTGGCTCCATCTGCCGCAAGAGCAAGTGCCAGATTTGCAGATACTGTACTTTTTCCAACGCCGCCTTTTCCACTAACTACTGCAATAATATTTCTAACTCCCTGTAAAATTGTTTTTGGATCGGTACGATTGCTCGTTGTATTACTGGTAAAATTTACGGTGACAATGGCATCTTTATTTACCAATATTTTTATGGCATTTATACAGGCATTTTGCATGTGCTCTTTCATAGGGCATGCAGGGGTAGTAAGTACAATGGTAAATGAAACATTCACTCCATCTACCACTAAATCTTTAATCATGTTAAGGGTTACTAAATCTTTTCCAAGATCGGGCTCTTGTACATTACCCAATGCTTTTAAAATATCTTCTTTTGTCATATTGCTTTTATTTTCTAATACAACCCATCATCTATGAGGAGTACTTTTTTCGTAAATTACAGCGTTGCCGCAATTAATTGTTAAAAAAAACTTTGATTTGCAAAATTAAACATTGAAGCCCGTACTTTGTTTATCAATATTATAAACTGCATATTGTTTTGCTGTAAAAAATAAACAAATGGAAATTTACTCATGAAAAAACTTTTACGATACGCATTTTTTATTGGTTTATTTATTCCTTCAGCAGCAAAAGCACAATTTGAAACTTTTAAAGATTCTGTTGTACAATTATATGGAGTAGTGATGACGGCCGATAGTTTGAAAGGTGTGCCTGCTGCCAGCATTGTGGTAAAAGGACAAAACAGGGGTACAATTTCTAATAGTGAAGGTGTATTTAGTATTGTTGTTTTAAAAGGAGATAATATTGAATTTAGTAGCATTGGTTATAAACCTATTACTGTAAATATTTCAAAAGATTTAAAAGGTAACCAGCATAGTTTAATTCAATTAATGGTTACGGATACTGTTTATTTACCTGCCACTATTATTAGACCAAGGCTCACGAGGCAGCAATTTGAAAGGGACTTTATAAACAATCCTGTGCCGGATGACGAAATAGCCACAGCCCAACGAAATACCAATGCAGCCACTCGTCGTTTTTTAGCCGCTACACTTACTACAGATGGAAGAGAAGCATCCAATCAATATTTAAGACAGTATTCCAACAAACTGTCATACGCAGGGCAAATAGCACCTCAAAATATTTTTAATCCCTTTGCATGGAATGAATTTATTAAAGCATGGAAGCGGGGAGACTATAAAAGAAAATCATAGCTGGCAATCAAAATTCCATTCTATTCAATTAAGCATTTACTTATTTTAAATTTTTTTTAGATAAAAAGTTGGTTTGCTTTTTGTTTATCCATTTACTTACCACTAACGCCTTAATTTTTATTAATGAAGAATTTCATTATTGTTTTATTTGTTTTATTTTCTACTAATGCAATTTCACAGAACACCAAACTTTATCATCCAGAAGATAACGCATTCAAAGATATTGCTGCTGCCATAAAACTTGCAAAATCTTCTAACAAGTTTGTACTAATTCAAGGTGGTGGTAATTGGTGCAAATGGTGTATTGAATTTGCACGCTTTGCTCAAGCAGATCATCAAATAGACTCTGTTATTAAATCTTCCTTTGTTTGGTATCACCTTAACTATAGTAAAGAAAACGAAAACAAACCAATGTTTCGTAAACTTGGCTACCCACAGCGTTTTGGCTACCCCACATTTATTATTTTGAATGAAAAAGGGGAAAGAATTCATACCCAAAACAGTGAGTATTTAGAAGATGGAAAAGGTAGTTATGATAAAAGGAAAGTTCAGAGCTTTTTAGAACAATGGAGCCCAAGAGTATTAAAACCTGCTATTTGGGGAGATAAATAAATGAAATGTAGGCATATGCAGTTAATTATGTAGTATTTTATGCAGAAAACGAGTACAAACACTCAATCTATATTTAAAAAATAATAAATATAATTCCTCTCCGTTTTATATAAAACCATAAACTTACAGCCATCACTAAAGATTCACTCATAATATTCGACAAATTTGTAAACAAAATAAATAATCCTATTGGAGTACGTTTGTTTTTATTATCAAAATTACCAGCAGCTTTTTTTAGTGGGGTAAGGGTTAGATATATTGATGAATTTAAATGTGCCGTTACTGTTCCATTTAAATGGTTTACCAAAAACCCTTTCAAAAGCACTTATTTTGCTTGCTTAAGTATGGCGGCAGAAATGAGCACAGGTGTATTGGCAATGGGACATATTTATAAAAAAGATCCTTCACTAAGCATGTTGGTTACAAAAGTGGAAGGTAGTTTTTTTAAAAAAGCAACGGGCACTGTAACCTTCATTTCAGAAGATGGAAGAAGATTGGCCTCCATGATAAAAGAAGCCATGTCATCTGGTAAAAGTGCAACACTAAACTGCTACGCATCTGGTAAAGATAAAGATGGCGATACAGTAGCCGAATTTGTTATTACATGGTCATTTAAGACAAAATCTCCCAAGGCTTCTTCATCACAATAATATAGCTTGTTTTTAATTGTGTAAATTGCAATTAATTGATTGGAAAACGAGGTAATTAAAGTTGCTAAAAATAACCAGCAAAAACTTTATTACTTATTTTACTATGTTATTTGAACATAACATTACCACCGATCATAACAGGAAATATTATGGCAAAAGAACTTCGAAAACAATTAGCACTAGAATACCACTCCAAAGGAAGGCCTGGAAAAATAGAGGTCATTCCCACTAAAGAAGCAAAAACACAAAGAGATCTTTCTCTGGCTTACTCCCCAGGTGTTGCAGAGCCTTGTAAAGAAATTGTAAATAACCCCGATGATATTTTTAAATACACTGCTAAGGGTAATCTGGTAGGCGTTATAACCAATGGTACTGCTGTTTTAGGGCTAGGTAATATTGGGCCCGAGGCCAGCAAACCTGTAATGGAAGGAAAAGCAGTACTCTTTAAAATATTTGCAGATATTGATGTTTTTGATATAGAAATAAACGAAACTGATCCACAAAAATTTGTTGATATTGTAGCATCCTTAGAACCAACTTTTGGTGGTATTAATCTAGAAGATATAAAAGCTCCGGAGTGCTTTTTCATAGAACAGGAATTGAAGAAGCGTTGTAAAATTCCTGTGATGCATGATGACCAGCATGGTACCGCTATCATATCTGCGGCAGCACTATTGAATGCATTGGAAATTCAAAAAAAGAAAATAGAAAAGGTACATTTTGTAGTAAACGGAGCAGGAGCCGCGGCTACAGCCTGTATGCGATTATATGCATCTTTAGGTGCAAAGCCCGAAAACTTTTTTGTGTTTGATAAAGATGGAATTTTACACAACGAACGTACAGATATCCCTGAAGTACAACAACCTTTTACTAGAGATAAAAAATTTAGCGAATGGAACCTTGCAAGAGCAATGAAGGATGCTGATGTTTTTCTCGGGTTGAGTGTGGGTAATGTAGTTACTGCCGACATGGTGAAATCGATGGCAAAAAATCCGATCGTATTTGCAATGGCAAACCCTGAACCGGAGATTATGTATGATGTGGCAAAAAACAGCAGGAAAGATTTAATAATGGCTACCGGTAGAAGTGATACACCCAACCAGGTAAACAATGTTTTGGGATTTCCATACATATTTAGAGGAGCATTAGATGTAAGAGCAACTGGTATTAATGAAGCCATGAAACTTGCCGCAGTAAAGGCATTGGCTGAATTGGCCAAAACGCCTGTGCCAGATATTGTAAACCTTGCGTACAATGAAAAAGCACTTTCGTTTGGAGAAGATTATATCATACCAAAACCACTGGACCCAAGATTACTTGCAGCCATAGCACCTGCCGTAGCCAAAGCAGCTATTGATAGCGGTGTTGCCCGAAAAATAATTACAGATTGGGAAGCCTATAAAATAGAAATGAATAGTAGGTTAGGGTTAGATAATCAATTGAGCCGTGCCATTGGAAACAAAGCACGACAAAATCCTAAACGAGTAGTTTTTGCTGACGCAGAAAATTCAAAAGTTTTAAAAACGGCACAACTTGTTTTAGAAGAAAAAATAGGCTACCCTATTTTGCTGGGAGATGAAAAGAAAATTCGCAAAATTGCTGCTGAAAATTCTGTAGATCTTGAAGGCATGCCAATTATAAACCCGAAGGATGAAGATACCGATGAGATGCGTAAATCTTTTGGAGAAATATTTTTTGAAAAGAGACATAGAAAAGGAGTGAATAGGTATGAGGCAAATAAGGCCATGAAAGAACGTAACCATTTTGGATGTATGATGGTAGAAACCGGTGTGGCAGATTGTATGATAAGTGGTTTGAGCCGAAATTACCCTGATACCATTAAGCCTGCATTACAAATTATAGGTACAGAACCCGGCATTAAAAAAATTGCTGGAATGTATTTATTGTTCACCAAAAGAGGGCCATTATTTTTAGCAGATACTACGGTTAATTTTAACCCTACTGCAGAGGAGTTGGCAGAAATAACTTTACTGGTTGCAAGAGAAGTAAAACAGTTTAATGTGGTACCAAAAATTGCCATGCTTTCCTATTCTAATTTTGGAAGCAGCGATTCGCCTGAAGCTAGATTGGTGCAGGAAGCTCATGCTATTGTAAAGAAAAAAGAGCCCAATTTAATATGCGATGGGGAAATGCAAGGCATACTTGCTTTTAACAAAGAAATTTTAAAAGATAATTACCCATTTTCAGAACTAATAAACGGGGAAGTAAATACGCTAATTTTCCCAAATTTGGCGGCTGGTAACATTGCATACAATTTATTGCAAGAAGTAGGGGGTGCAGATAGTATAGGCCCAATTTTACTTGGTTTAAACAAGCCTGTACACGTTTTACAGCTTGGTAGTAGCATAAGAAGTATTTTTAATATGGTGGTTATAGCTGTAGTAGATGCACAATCTAAAAGTAAAAATAGAACCAGCACCATGCCCGTAACGCAAGATGAGATGAAACGAAGCAAATGGTGGAAAAGTAAAACTAAGACTTCGGCATAATTAATGGTAAAAGGTAACAGATAGGCAAAAATAATATTTGATTGAATGAATTTTATTACACACTTAGGCAGGTACACACTTATGCTGAAAGGCATGATAGCTAAACCTGAAAATGCCAAAGTTTACTGGAAGGAGTTTATGTTGCAATGCAACGACATAGGCATTGGATCTATTGGCATTGTTTCCATCGTTTCTATTTTTATGGGAGCAGTAAGTGCGGTGCAAACTGCTTACCAGCTCGTAAGCCCCCTTATACCCAAAAGTACCATTGCACAAATTGTACGAGATACCGTAATACTTGAATTTTCTCCCACACTTGTATGTATAGTTTTGGCAGGTGTTGTAGGTAGCAGAATAGCAAGTGAGCTTGGAAACATGCGGGTAAGCGAACAAATAGATGCATTGGAAATAATGGGCATTAATACAAAAACATATTTGATAATGCCAAAAATAGCGGCGGCATTAATTATGATTCCTCTGCTTGTTATCATATCTATGGGGTTGGGTATTTTAGGAGGAAGGCTTGCCGGAAATGCATCGGGTATTTTATCTAACGATACATTTGATAGAGGTTTGATGGAAAACTTTACTGCATTTAATGTTTGGTTTGCTTTAATAAAAGCTTACACATTTGCATTTATTATCAGTTCAATTCCTGCCTATTATGGGTATTATGTACAGGGCGGAGCATTGGAAATTGGAAGGTCGAGCACAAAAGCAGTTGTGGTAAGTTGTATTATGATTTTGCTGGCAGATTATGCTTTGGCTGCTTTGCTACTATAAATAATTACATGTTTTTATTATGATAGAATTTAAAAACTTAAAAAAATCTTTTGGAGATAAGGTGGTGCTGGATGGTGTGAGCCACACAATGGAAACTGGTAAAACAAATTTAATAATAGGCACTAGTGGAAGTGGTAAAACAGTATTGCAAAAATGTTTGGTAGGTTTATTTGAGCCAGATGAAGGTGAGATTATCTACGACGGAAAAAGCTTTACTGAAATGACCGCAGAAGAACGCACCATTTTAAGAAGAGAAATAGGGATGTTATTTCAAGGGTCTGCATTATTTGATAGTATGACCGTTGAAGAAAATATAAAATTCCCTTTAAATATGTTTACCAATGACAATCATTCTAAAAAAATGAAAAGGGTAAATGAGGTATTGGACAGAGTGAATTTAAAAGATGCCAATAAAAAATTTCCTTCCGAAATAAGTGGTGGTATGAAAAAAAGGGTAGGTATAGCAAGAGCTATTGTACTAAACCCTAAATATCTTTTTTGCGATGAACCAAACTCTGGTTTAGACCCTGTAACCTCCATGGTAATAGATAAGCTAATTAAAGAGCTTACCATTGAATACAATATTACTACCATTATTAATACGCATGATATGAATAGCGTAATGGAAATTGGAGACAATATTCTTTACATGGTTCAAGGAAAAAAAGAATGGACCGGCAACAGCAAAGACATTATTTTTTCGGATAACAAGCAATTGAACGAATTTATTTTTGCCTCAGAATTTTTGCAGGATGCAAAAAGTATGCGTATGATGGATGCTGAAGCAAAGAAAACCGAAAACAAATAATCTTTTATTTAATTAAAAATTATTGCCCCCAAAATTGTTTTACGTATTTTATATCCTTTGTAATCTCTTAAACAAATACTAATTAATCACAGGTAAATAAATATTAAAAGTTGCACCCTTTTCTAATGCCCCTTCTGCTATTATAAAACCGTTGTGATTATCCACTATTTTTTTTACAATTGCCAAGCCAATACCTGTACCTGTAAACTCAATTTTACCATGTAATCGTTGAAATACTTCAAAAATTTTACTGCTGTATTTTTGATCAAATCCTATTCCATTGTCAGCTACACTAATATGGCAATAATCTATGTTTTTAGCAGCCAATTTATTTTGCAAACTTTTTCCATTTACTATTTCGCTATTAATCTCAATTTCTGGTGCAATATCAGGTTTTGTAAATTTTAAAGCATTACTTATAAGATTATATATTAGTTGCCTAAACTGAAAAGGAATGACAGAAATGTTATGTTTGGTAAAAGATTTAATTGTAGCGCTTTTGTTTATAATTTCTTCATTCAAATCTTCTTTTACTTGATCAACTATGTCACTTAAATCAATTTTTTCAAATTTTCGTTCTGCTATACTTGTACGAGAATATGCCAATAAATCTTCAATCAACGTTTTCATTCTTTTAGCAGCATTTTCAATCCTATTAAATTTATTCTTTCCATCCTCAGATAAATATTCATACTCTTTATCCATAATCTGAGCCGAAAATATCTGAATTTTTCTTAGGGGTTCCTGCAAATCGTGGCTAGATATATATGCGAATGATTGTAGTTCTTTATTCATCTTTTCCAGCTCCTCATTTTTTTCTTCTAAAAAATCATTGGCTTTTGCAAGATCATTAGTTTTGTCTTCTACCTGTTTTTTTAAACTGTTAGCAAATTCTTTTTCAGTATTGATATTGGTAAAAGCACCTATCCATTTTACAATTTTATCATTGTTGTCAAGTACAGGATTACCATACACTGTATGCCATAAATATTGCCCCATTTTATTTCTTAACCTTACTTCCCCTGTGTAAGTTATACCTGTTTGAAGGCTTTGCATCCAGATATTGTTTATATTGTCATAATCATCTGGATGTACCATTGCTTTCCATGATTCTTCTGGCGTTAATTGTGGACTACTATACTCATTCCAGTTTAATGAAGCGTATAACGGGTTTCCTTTTGCATCGGTTTCCCAAACCAATTGTGGAATAGTTTCAGCAAGAGCTCTAAACCTAGCTTCACTTTCTTTTATTTTTTCTTCTGTTTTTTTACGCTCTGTTATTTCAATTACAACAGCACCAATAAAATCTACTTCATCCTTTTTTTTGTTTAAAATTGGATAGAAGCCTGCAATCCAATATCTATCAACACCGGGTTCTCTTGGCGTTTGGCCTTTCATTTCTAAATTAAGAATTGGCTCTTTTGTTATCGCAATTTTCTCCAAAATTTCTTTTACATCTTTGGCCATATCTCCCAATACTTCTGTAATATTTTTGCCAATATGATCATCTACTGATACCCCATTTATATCAGCAAGGCATTCGTTAATTTGAACGTATCTATTTTCTTTATCAAAAAAGGCAAACCCTACTGGTGCATTTTCTAACAGAGAATTTAATTGAGCTAATGTTTCATCTTGTTTTAATAAGCTTTGTTGTAAAGCAAATTCCTATTCTTTTTTTTGATGCACGTTAATTGCTGTTCCTATAAAACCCGCAAATATTCCAGCTTCGTATCTAGCCACTACTTGAAGAAATATCCATTCATAAATTCCATTTTCGGAATTTTTTATTCGGCATTCAAAACTAAAGGACGTTTGATTTACAGCTCCTTCATGGTAGTTTTTGTAAACCTTTTCAATGTCATTTGGGTGCACAACATCTTCCCAAACTTTACCGGTAAATTCATTTGTATGTTTTAGTCCAACAAACTTAAGGAGGTTTAAATTTGCATATAAAATGTTTACATCAGTATCTGTAAGCCAAATCCAAACAGGTGATTGATCTGCGAGATTTCTAAAACGTTCTTCACTATCTTTTAAAGCATTTTCTATATTTATTTGATTACTAATATTTGTATTAGTACCAAACCATTTATCAATTATGCCATCCTTATTCTTAATAGGTAATACTCTTGTTAAAAAATGGTTGAAACTACCATCAGCAGCTTTTAATGGAAAAATCATTTCAAAGGGTTCTCCCACCGAAATAGCGTACGTCCACTTCTCCATTACTTTTGGTAATTCTATTTCATCATGTACAGATTGCCAACCCCATCCTTTCATATCTTCTTCTATTGTACCTGTATATTCGTACCATTGTTTATTGTACCAAAATATCCAGCCATTCGCATCAGCCATCCATGCAAGATTAGGTATATTATCAGCTAAAGTTTCAAAACGCTTATCGCTATCCGTTGCCTTCGATAAAGCAGTTTTGTATTCAGTTATATCTCTAGAGGTAACAAGTAAATAATCAATTTCTTTTGTGTTATTTCTTATAGGAGACACTGTTATTTCCCACCATTTTGAAGTGCCTTTTACCGTAGAAGCCGGGGCTTGAAAATTGGTAACAAACCCGTTAAAGCCATTTAAAATCGCATTGTCTAATAAAGGAACATATTCTTCTTCCCAAAGATTAGCCCATCCTTTATATAGAAAGTCTCCTTTGCTATTTGCTTCTAAAATATTTACACCATTATCATTCATGTAAATTATAGTTCCGGCTTTGTCAATAACTTTTATGCAGTCAGGGCTATTTTCTAAAATTGTTTTGGTAAAAGGTTCATTATTTTCAATTTTATCAAAAATATTAATGTCCGATGTATTATTACAAATAATTAATGTGCCATCTAAATTTCCTTGATCATTGTAGATCAAAGAACAAATCTCTACATTCTTAAAAAACTTTTTTATATATGAATCTGATTTGTCTGTTGAACAAATTTTATCTACTGCATATTTTACATCTGACCATTTTGTTTGCCAAATAACTTCAGCTGGAGAACCATTTTTTATTAATGTTTCAGTTACATTATTGTTTAATTGAAATGCTTCGTTATAAAAACATAAATATTCATTTCCCCAAAATAAAAACATTGGCAGGTTAGAACTCAACATAATTTTTATCTGAGCACTTAAGGATGTATCCCAAGCATCATGTTGATTTAATCTGACATCAATTATTTTGTTATTTTTCAAATTTGAATACTTTCCTTGGCCAGATGAGGAATTGGAGTTAGTATCTAATAGCATATGATGTAATGTTGAAATTAGGTCTGTTGTTTATAAAGTCCTAATAGTTTATAGCATAAATAATTGTTTTCAATTTAAATAATTGGTAAGTTTTTTATTACTCAATTAAATAAATTCTAGATTTCTAGATAAACCTTAAAACCAATATATGGCACATTTTGATCCAAAGTATTAAAATTACTTTAAGAATTTGTTTATGCACAAAATTCTCAAATATTTTTCACTTTTTTAATCTTCATGTATTTTCTAATATGATTCTAATACAAGTTTTTAGCTAAAGTAAAAAAGAGGCTGTCTCAAAATTAGGAGACAGCCTCTTTTAATAAGATAGGTGGCGGTGAGGAGAGACTAGGTTCTAGCAATTCTAAAATCTATAATTAAATAAAAAAATTTTAGTTTAGATATGCTAAATTTTTATCAAGGCTTTACCACCTTTTTAAAAATCATAATGTAACCACAAAGGCTTTTTTTCTTTTTATTTACCTGTACAGGTTTTATAACATGATATTCAGTAAAACGTGGAATATAATCGTAGTTAATAATATTTCCATCTACATCTCCCCACATTTTTTTCTGATACACAACTTCTTTCTCATTCCAGTCATACATTCTTACTTCATATACTCTTGATGTAATATCTCCAATAAATATGACTCTGTACCATGTACCTTCTCTAAGCGGAAGCACTACAGGAATTTCATATTCACTTTCCATAGGCATACTAGCTTCTTTAGCTACAATAAAGCCCTGCTTTTCAAATTCTTTTTTTAGGCTGTCAACTTGTTGTAGAATGGCCATGTTATCGCAGGCATTTACCTGTTTGGCCAAAGGTTGGGCAAAAGCATTAGAGCTGCCACAAATGCAATATATGAACACACAAATTCGTAAAAGATTTTTCATTGGATTACAGCTTTTCTTAAAGTACAATGGATATTCGGAATTTTTATAATCTCTAATTATAATTCTAAACGGTAAATTATATAACTTATTGTGTAACCAAAGTAAACAATTTCACAATTGTTTGTAGGCATTGTACTACATTATGCATCTTTAAAAAAAACTGTTGCATTAGCTTGTTGTAAACATGTGATTGTTAGGTCATTAATGCATACGTGTTGGGGAGTAGAACAACAAAAAAATATTGTTTCAGCTATATCATTTGCTGTTAAAGGAATGTAATTTTTATATGCAGCACTGGCTTTTTCCTCATTTCCTTTAAAACGAACCAGAGAAAAATCAGTTTCTACGGCACCAGGGTTTATGGAGGTAACTTTTATGCCGTGCTTAACAAGGTCAATTCTCATAGCCTTCGAAATAGCATCTACCGCAAATTTACTGGCACAATATCCATTGCCGTTTTCATACACTTCTTTGCCCGCAATAGACCCAATATTTACAATATGTCCTTTACTTTTTTTAATAAATGGCATTAAAGCCCTGCTTACATATAAAAGCCCATTTACATTGGTTTGCATCATGGTTTCCCAATCTGTAATGTCAGCTTCATCAAAAGGTTCTTTACCCAATGCTAAACCTGCATTATTTATTAAAATATCGATGTGTTTATCTGCAGATAATTGATTGATGGCATTAGCAACAGCATCTTTATTTTGAACATCAAAACACATTGTCATTACTGCTATTGAATATTTACTCTCCAGGTTTTTTTTCACTTCTTGTAAAAGCGCTTCACGTCTTCCTGTAATAATGATGTCATAATTATTGGCAGCAAACTTTTCTGCGCAAGCTTTGCCAATGCCTGATGTAGCTCCCGTAATGAAAACTGTTTTATTCATGTTTGATAAAGTTTTATACACGCTACAAAGAAATGATTTTTAAAAGTAATTTATATAGAAAAAAAGAGACATAAAAATTTTCACATTCCATTATTATTATAAAAATTATCTTCAACCATATTATGAAAATGATGCAAACAAAAAAATATCCCACATATATACTAGCAGTAATGTTGTTTTTATTTACCGGCATTTTAAAAGCACAATGGTATGATCCTGAAAAAGTAAATAAAAAAGCCATTGTGTTTTATGAAACTGCTTATCAAGAAGCTACTGAAGGAAAATATGTAGCATCTATATCTCACCTTGCAGATGCATTAAAAGCAGATCCAAAATATTTAGATGTGTATCTTTCTCGTGCAGGTATTTATGCTAACATGAAAAATTATGCAGCATCTGTAGCTGATTTTGAAACGGCTTTTTTAAAAGATTCAGTCTATTCCAATACATTTTTACTTCCTTATTCTATCTCACTGGCAGGTACGGGTAATTTCGAAAAAGCATTAAACACCGTTAATCAGTTTTTAGCTACACCAAAATTAAACCAGCAAAGTGTTAAGGCAGGTAATTATAGAAAAAGTAACTACGAATTTGCTTTGCAATATGTAAAATCTAAAGGGATGAAACCCTATTTTTTCAATCCTTTAAATATGGGTGATAGTATTAATAGCGGTGCACTGGAATATCTTCCATCCCTTACAGTTGATGGTAATAAAATGATTTTTAACAGGCGTATAAATGGCGATGAAGATTTTTATGAAAGCGACAAAAAAGATGGTAAATGGCAGCCTGCAAAACCGATAGCAGGAAAGCTTAATACCAATTTTAATGAAGGAGCACAAAACATTTCGCAAGATGGTGAGTGGCTCATTTTTACAGGCTGTAATTACCCCGAGGGTTTTGGAAGTTGTGACTTATATATTTCTTACAAAAATAAAAATGGGGAGTGGAGCGAAGCAGAAAATATTGGTAGAAATATAAATACAGATGTATGGGAAACGGCACCATCATTATCTCCAGATAAAAGAGATCTTTATTTTTCCAGTACAAGAGCAGGTGGGCTTGGAGGTTCAGATATTTGGGTAAGTCATAGGTCTGCCACCGGGCAATGGCAAAAGCCTGAAAACCTTGGCAGTACTATAAATACAAGTGGCGATGATGGTTGTCCATTTATACATGCAGATAACCAAACATTGTATTTTAATAGCAATGGTCAACAAGGATATGGCATGAGCGATTTATTTGTAAGCAGAAAAAATGAAAGTGGAGAATGGCAAAAACCAACCAACCTTGGTTACCCAATAAATACCATTGACGATGAAGGCTCTTTAATAGTGGCTGCCGATGGAAAAACAGCTTTTTATGCAAGCGATAAAGGTGATTTTAAAAACGGATTGGATTTGTATAGTTTTGAATTGAGAGATGATATAAGGGCGCAGAAAACATTCTGGGTAAAGGGTAAAATTTATGATAAAAAAACCAACGCCGGTTTACCTTCCTCAGTAGAATTAACTACCATAGATTCCGGTTATGTATTATCAAAACTACAAACAGATGAAGATGGAAATTATCTTACCACTTTACCCGAGGGAAAAAATTATGCATTCACTGTAAATAGAAAAGGATATTTGTTTTTCTCTGAAAATTTTACCATGCAGGGAAATGTTTCCGATTCGCCACAGGTAATAAATATTGGATTACAACCTTTAGAAAAAGGCGCTTCAATAATTTTGAAGAATATCTTCTTCGAATCTAAAAGTGCAGCATTGCAAAATACTTCTTTTAATGAATTAGATAAAGTAGCAGCACTTATGAAAGAAAACCCCTCTTTAAATATTCAAATAAGCGGATACACTGATAATGTAGGTAAGCCTGCAGATAACCTGCTGCTAAGTGTAAATAGAGCAAAAGCAGTAATTGTATATTTGCAAAGAAATGGAGTAGATGCAAAAAGATTATTGGGTAAAGGTTTTGGTGAAAATAAACCGATTGCTCCCAATACAACAGACGTAGGTAAAGCAGAAAATAGAAGAACTGAGTTGATGATTATCAGTAATTATTTATTTTAATAAAAAATTTATGCTACACAGTTAATTTTAAAAATATAATGGATTTTCTTAATTTTACTTTATAAATTTTGTTTATGAAACTTACAATGGTGATATCAAAATCAGAAGATTTTTTTATTGGAAAAATTAAAGAAATTCCTGCGGTTCTTACACAGGGAGAAAGTATTGAAGAAACAAAAACGAATGTATTAGATGCGTTACAATTATATCTAGAAGACATGCAGGCTGAAAAAAATGAAGAAAACGAGGTGTTTGAAGAAGATTTAATCATAGCTTAATGTCAATAAAACGAGCTGCATTCATAAAGCATCTTCAAGATCATAATTGTTTCCTAACACGCCATGGAAGCAAACATGATATTTTTCAAAATGAAAAAACAAAAAAGAAAACCACCCTTCCTCGACATCCTCAATTAGATAAAAGGCTATGCGAATTAATTTGTAAACAATTGGAAATCGCAAAACCCTGATCACAAAAATTTTCATGCCAAACGACCTGCTTTACCAAATAGCAATTACCCTTGTTCCAAATATTGGAGATGTACGTGCAAAGGCTTTGATAGAAACTTTGGGTGATGCAGAAAGCATATTTAAAGCACCTAAAAAGCAGCTGGAAGCAATTGATGGCATTGGAACCATTGCAGCAAATTCGATTAAACTATTTTCCGATTTTAAAATTTGTGAAGAAGAAATTGAATTCATAGAAAAAAATAAAATAACTCCTCTTTTTATTGCTGATGAAAATTATCCGCAGCGCTTGCTCAATTGCTACGATAGTCCTACTTTACTTTATTACAAAGGCAATGCAGACCTAAATACTACAAAAATAATTTCTATTGTTGGCACCAGAAATAATTCAGATTATGGTAAAATAATTTGCGAAAAATTACTGGAAGATATTGCTGAACAAAATGTACTGGTAATGAGCGGGCTTGCATTTGGGATAGATTCAATTGCGCATAAAGCATCATTAAAAAATAAATTAAAAACGGTAGGGGTGGTAGCGCATGGGCTCGATAAAATTTACCCTGCACAAAATATAATATTGGCAAAAGAAATGCTTGCACAAGGTGGTTTGCTTACAGATTTTATGAGTGGCACCAACCCCGATCGGCAAAATTTCCCACGAAGAAACAGAATAGTTGCAGGCATTTGCGACGCATTAATAGTAATTGAAAGCAGTAAAAAAGGTGGTTCATTAATAACTGCGGAGCTGGCAAATAGTTACAATAAAGATGTATTTGCAATACCAGGTAGAGTAAATGATTTAAGAAGCGAGGGCTGCAATTATCTTATAAAAAATAATAAATCGTTACTTATTACTTGTGCAGATGATTTGCTGCATATTATGAATTGGAAAGACGAACCTAAGAAAGTAAAAAAGCAGCGTGAGCTTTTTATTGAACTAACAGCAGATGAAAAAATTATTACAGATATTCTTGCGCAGCAAGAAACGATACAAATAGACCAGCTATATTTTAAAAGTGGCTTAAGCAGCAGCGCAGTAGCCAATGCTTTATTAATGCTTGAAATGCAGGGAGTGGTAACAATGATGCCGGGTAAGGTTTTTAAATTGTCGTGAGACATAGACGACAGACGACAGACCACAGACCACAGTAGTATTTGGTCCGTAGTCTGTGGTCCGTGGTCTGTAGTCTGTCGTCCGTCGTCGGTAGTCTGTTATCCGTGGTCCTTCGTCCGTCATCTGTGGTCTGTCGTCCTTCCTCTCTTCTAAATATATTTTTCTCTATCTTTGCCTATGGCAATAAAAAAATCTCCCACTACAGCTATTTCTAGTAAATTTTTTGGCGAAGGACTCACTTTTGATGATGTACTTCTTGTACCCGCCTACTCACAAATACTCCCAAGAGATGTGAACATAAAAACAATGCTCACAAAAAAAATAACGTTGCATGTTCCTATGCTTAGCGCAGCAATGGATACAGTTACTGAAGCTAACCTTGCCATAGCGCTGGCTAGAGAAGGAGGCTTAGGAATATTGCATAAAAACATGAGTATTGAGCAACAGGCAGAGCAAGTAAGAAAAGTAAAAAGAAGTGAAAATGGATTGATACTTGACCCCGTAACATTATTGCCCGATGCTACCATTGGCGAAGCTTTACGCCTAATGAGAGAAAATAAAATAGGTGGCATTCCCATTGTAGATGCACAACATAAACTGGTCGGAATTTTAACCAACAGAGACCTTCGTTTCGATATAAATAAAAAATTAAAAGTAAGTGAGGTAATGACGAAAGATAACCTCATTACTGCACCTGAAGGAACCGATTTAAAAAAGGCAGAACTCATTTTTAGGAAAAACAAAATTGAAAAATTACCGGTAGTAAATAAGCAAGGCAAATTAATTGGATTGGTAACTTTTGGTGATATTTTAAAATTAAAAAGTCACCCCAATGCCATTAAAGATTCTTTTGGAAGATTATTGGTGGGAGCAGGTGTAGGCATTACATCCGATACCATGCAGCGTGTAGAAGCATTAAACAAAGAAGGAGTAGATGTTATTTGTTTAGACAGTGCTCACGGTCATACAAAAGGTGTGATTGATATGTTGAAAGCTATAAAAAAATCATACAAAAATTTAGATGTTATTGCAGGCAATATTGCCACTGCTTCAGGTGCAAAAGCTTTGGCCGATGCTGGTGCAGATGCTGTGAAAGTGGGCATTGGCCCAGGTTCTATTTGTACCACAAGAGTAGTAGCCGGTACAGGTGTGCCACAAATTACTGCCGTTATGGAAGCTGCTTCAGCATTAAAAAATAAAAATATTGGCATCATTAGCGATGGTGGAATTCGTTACACCGGCGATATGGTAAAAGCCATAGCCGCAGGTGCAACTTGTGTAATGATGGGCAATGTTTTTGCAGGCACAGAAGAAAGCCCAGGCGAAACAATCATTTACGAGGGCAGAAAATTTAAACAGTATAGAGGCATGGGCTCGCTTGGTGCAATGGCGCAGGGCAGCAGCGATCGTTATTTTCAAGATGTGGAAGATGATATAAAAAAGTTTGTACCCGAAGGCATTGAAGGGCGAGTGGCATTTAAAGGAAATTTGCAGGAAGTGGTGCATCAATATACAGGCGGGTTAAAAGCTGGTATGGGTTATTGCGGAGCGGCAGATATAAAAACATTGCAGGCAAATGGAAAGTTTGTAAAAATTACCAATGCCGGCATGAAGGAAAGCCATGCACACGATATTGCCATTACAAAAGAAGCGCCGAATTATAGTAGGTAAATAAATTGTTGCATTGCTTTTATTGCTTAATTGTTGATAGATATAATATTTTTTTGTCCAAACAAAGAAGCAGCTATGTTCAACATCGTTGTGTCACTCACTTGTACGGCATACCTTTATTCATCTTTAATTATGCAATAGATTGTGCAATTTTGAATACCAATTTTATTTTTAAGAATATTTTGAAAAAAACATATCCCCACTTTTTACTTGTAAGCCTAATAGCGATTTTGCAGATAACAAATGTTACTGCCCAAGATAGTTCCCGTATTCGCATATCATTACTTACCTGCACACCGGGGCAAGAATTGTACTCCACATTTGGGCACAGCGCATTAAGAATTAGGGATGACATTAGTCGAACTGATCATGTATATAATTTCGGAACATTTGATTTTAATGATCCCGGTTTCTATTTAAAATTCATAAAAGGACAGTTAAGATATTATGTAAATGTAGATGAGTTTGAAAGTTTTAAATCTGATTATATAGCTGAAAACAGAGGAATAACAGAACAGGTTTTAAATTTTACTGAAGACGAAAAAATAAATATTCATCGTGCGCTAATAGAAAATATAAAAGAAGAAAATAAGTTTTACATGTACGATTTCTTTTACGATAATTGTACTACAAGGTTGAGAGATATCATTGTAAAATATCATGCACCCACACCCAATCTTCCCGCTGTAATGCCCACCACTTATACTTTTCGCAATGCCATACACCAATGTTTAGATTACAACAATATGTATTGGAGCAAATTTGGTATCGATATTTTATTAGGAGCACCTACAGATGCTGTAATGAAAACTACTCACCAGCAATTTCTTCCCGAAAATTTAATGAAGGCATTAGATTCTACAAAAAATACTCCCATTGTATTATCTTCTCAAAATCTTTATGCATTGGGCGAAACAAATAATAAACCCTCTTTGTTTACACCGTTGGTTTTGTTCAGCGTTGTTTTATTAGTTTTTATATTATTAAGTTTTCTTAAAAATAATATGGCCCAAAATATTTTGCATAAGTTAGATGCTTTGCTGTTTTTTATGGTGGGGTTACTTGGATTGATTTTGGTATTAATGTGGGTAGCTACAGATCATATAATGACAAAAAACAATTACAATCTTTTATGGGCATGGCCATTGCATATTGTTTATGCATTTTTTATCCATAAAAATGGTAAAAGAGTAAAAGCCTATTCAATGCTGGTAACGGTATTTCTTTTATTGTTTTTATGTTGTTGGTTTTTTGTAGCACAAAAGATGAACAATGCATTGTTACCATTAATCGTATTAATGATTTGGCGTGCGGGTTCATCAATTAATAAGAAGAATAGATTTATAAATATCCCGGTCATTAAAGCAACTTAAAATTTTAATGATTCCACATTGGTGTAATTGGTGGCAATACTTTTTTTTAAAATTATTTTAAGTAATTATGGAACAGCATAAAAAGATTTCTTTTCAAAATACAGCTATTCATTATACAATTTATGGCAGTGGTAAACCTGTGATGATGGTGCACGGTTTTGCAGAAGACATTAGCATTTTTAAAGATCAGGTAAATTATCTCAAAGAAAATTACTTGATTATTGTACCCGATTTACCAGGCATTGGCAAATCTGAAATGTTACAAAAAGAAAATGTACAGATATCAGATTATGCCGACATTTTAAAAGCCATCATTGATGAAGAAAAAATTGACAGTTACACCATGTTAGGCCATAGTTTGGGTGGTTATATAACGCTTGCATACGCAGAAAAATATGGCAAAACCTTGAATGCATTTGGACTTTTACATTCAAGCGCTTATGCAGATGATGAAGCAAAAATAGCTACTCGAAAAAAAGCTATTCAATTTATTACAGAAAATGGAAGCGGCGAGTTTTTAAAAACAAGCATTCCAGGATTATTTTTAGATGCAGAAAAAAGTAAAAAGGATATTGATCACCTTATCGAAATAGGAAATACTTTTAACCCAAATGCACTCATTCAGCAGTACAATGCCATGATTGCAAGACCAGATACCACATCCGTTCTTAAAAATTTTCAGCAGCCAATTTTAATGGTTATGGGTGAGCATGACAAAGCCGTACCATTTGCACAAAGCCTAGAGCAATCACATTTACCAAAAATTGCGTACATACATATATTGCGAAACAGCGCTCATATGGGAATGAAAGAAGAAACAGAAAAAGTAAATAAAATTTTGGCTGAATTTTTACAATCCATTTAATCCATCGTCATAGCAATACAGCATTATTACGTAATTTAGTATCTTACTTATAGCCATGAGGAAACTGTTACTTATCATATTTTTATTTTGCAGTTTTCTTCCTGTATTTGCTGCTCATATTACTGGAGGTGAAATAATTTATGCTTATGTAGGTGTAGGAGGTTCGCCAAATTCAAAAATCTATACTATTACTTTAAGACTTTTTAGAGATAACAACTGTCCTCCACCTTGTGCAGGTATGCCTGCTTTTGCACCTATTGCCATTTACAACAATGATAATA
The DNA here is from genome assembly GCA_031398005.1 of Ferruginibacter sp. Classification (GTDB taxonomy): domain Bacteria; phylum Bacteroidota; class Bacteroidia; order Chitinophagales; family Chitinophagaceae; genus Ferruginibacter. The sequence continues at coordinate 149,944 of JANNMO010000011.1, read as the reverse complement.
GTGCTTTAATTGGAAGTATTAGAAGTATCCCAAAAAATTCAGAAAATCAGGTAGCGACTGTTGCTTCTCCTGCTTGCCTAACCAATCCACCTGTATTTAATTACAGTGTGGGTACTTATATATTTGATGTAGAATTAACTGATAATGCAGCAGGTTACACCATTACATATCAAACTTGTTGCAGGGTGGCCAATATTACAAATATTGGAAATGCGGGAAGTGTGGGGTCAACATATATAGGGTCAATACCCGGCACTAACACCTTAACAAGTGGTTTTGATAACAGTGCTGCTTTTCAAACTGGTATTTCGGTTATTTGTAAAGACAATAGATTTATACTTGATTTTAGCGCAACAGATGCAGACAACGATTCTCTGGTTTATAGCCTTGTAAATGCATACAATGGTGGAGCAGCAATGGATGCCGGTTTTGCAAGTCCTGCTCCTCCGCCATACGGCTCTGTACCATATTCATCTCCCTTTTCAGGGTTTCAACCCTTGGGCCCGCAAGCCACTATAAATACAGGAACAGGTATTATTTCGGGCATAGCTCCGGCAAGTGGTAAATACATAGTTTGTGTTTTAGTAAAATCTTACCGCAACGGCGTTTTTGTTGCAGACCATCGCAAAGATTTTATTGTAACTGTTGCCCCTTGCGACTTTGCCAGTTCAGATTTAAAAACCAATTACACTTTCTGCGATAGCTTAAAAGTAAGTTTTAGAAATGAAAGTACTTCTTTATTGAACCTTACATTCGATTGGAATTTCGGTGACCCATCCACCGGAGCACTCAATACTTCAACCGATGAGTTTCCTGTACATATTTATTCCGCCCCCGGAGATTATCAACTCATATTAACAGTAAATGCAGGTACGCCTTGTGCAGCTACTGATACTGCCATTGTAAGCGTTTACCCAGGTTTTTTTCCTGCTACAGATACGGTAACAACTACTTGTAAAGGAGTACCTGCTCAGTTTAATGATATTACTACTACCAATTTTCCGCCAGTAAATTTTTGGCGTTGGGATTTTGGAGATCTAACAACCAATGGAGATACTGCAATAATTAAAAATCCACAGTACACCTATACTACTGCAGGAAACTATACGGCTCAATTAATTGTAGGCACTGCAAAAGGGTGTAGAGATACGCTACCGGTAAATGTAAAAATTGTAGATGTCCCTGATTTTAGTATTTCAAAAGATACCCTTATTTGTGTAGTAGATACGCTTCAACTTCGCAGCAGTGCTACAGGTGGGACCGTTACTTGGTCGCCCAATTATATGATAAACAATACCAGCAGTTACAACCCATTGGTAAGCCCAGATGTTACTACTCGTTACAATGCCTTTTACGAAAACCCTGTGGGCTGTAGTGCTACTGCAAGTGTATTGGTGAGTGTTGTAAATGAAGTAACATTATTATCTGCCAATGATACCACTATTTGCAGAACGGATAGTGCCCGAATAAATCTGAGAACCGATGCGCTTTATTTTGCATGGTCACCTGCTGCTACCATAGTAGATTCAACTGTTAAAAATCCTATTGTATTTCCTACTAATCCAATTACAACCTATTTTGTATTGGCTTCCATATCAAAAAAGTGTTTTAAAAACGATACGGTTAATGTGCGTACAGTCCCATATCCAGTAGCAACGGTTAGCGGGCAAGATCCTGTGTGCTACGGCAGCAATGCACAATTATCTGCAAGTGGTGGTAGTATTTATTTATGGTCGCCTCCTGCATTTTTAAACAATATTAATATTGCAAATCCATTAGCTGTTTTTCCAAAGCAGTCGGTAACATATACCCTTTCTGTTAGAGATACTTTTGGTTGCCCTAAACCTGTTTTAAAAGATTTTAGGGTAAATGTTATTAGATTATTTGCAGATGCAGGTCCACAAGATACTTCTGTAGTATTAGGCCAGCCACTGCAACTTACAGGAAGCGGCAGTACCAACTATTCTTGGTCCCCTGCTACTTATTTAGATAATCCAAATATTCGTACGCCATTATCTACGCCACAAACTGATATAAAATATACACTAACCGTAAGCAATAATATTGGCTGCGAGGCTACAGATACCATTAAGGTAAAAGTATTTTTTTTACCGCCAGATTTATATGTGCCATCAGCATTTTCGCCAACAGGCGATAAAAACAATGATTTATTTAGGCCCATTGCCCTGGGCATAAAATCGTTGGAATCGTTTAGTGTATATAACCGGTGGGGAGTGCTTTTGTATAGAACTAGTAAAATAGGAGATGGCTGGGATGGAAAATATAAAGGAACCAATCAAGACCCTGGCACTTATGTATGGCAGGCAAATGCTACGGATTATAAAAACAAAAAAATATTTAGAAAAGGGACGGTGATTTTGATAAGATAAATCATATACCACATTTACAACATTCCCTCATCAGCAAAACTATAATGCCCTTCATCACTTACAATTATATGGTCCATTACTTTGATATCAAAAAAAGAGGCGGCCGTTTTTATTTTGTGGGTTAATTCCATATCTGCTTGGCTCGGTCTTAAATTGCCAGATGGGTGATTGTGACTTAGCACTAATGATGTAGCACCTTCATCCAATGCTTGTTTCAAAATAATTCTGGGGTCAGCCACCGTTCCGGTAATGCCACCTCTACTCATTATTTTAAAATTCTTTATTTTATTTGCTTGGTTTAAAAACAACACGGCAAATACTTCGTGTGAATGATCTTTTAAAATAGAACGTAAGTATTGTGCGATCTCTTTACTGGAAGACACTTTTTGGCGCTGCAATAATTCTCCACTGCTTCGCCTACGCCCAAGTTCTAAAGCTGCAGCAATTGTAATGGCTTTTGCACTGCCAATCCCTTTTATTTTTTGCAGTTCTTTTAAAGATAATTTCCCTAATTCATCCAAATTATCGTGACCTAGTTTTAAAATTTCCTTTGCCAGTTCCACAGCCGATTTTTCTTTGCTGCCATTGTTTATAATAATACCCAGTAATTCTGAATTGCTAAGCATTTCTGCACCATGCCTGGCCATCTTTTCTCTTGGCCTGTCATCTTCTGCCCAGTTTTTTATAGAAGTTTTGATGTTTTCAGAATTTTCCATTGATTGTACAATTATTGATGCAAACTAAATGTATTTTCGCACAAAATTCATCATATCATAATCTAACTCATGCAATCCAACGTAAAAATATTTTCCGGAACAGGGTCTCAGTATTTGGCAGAAAAAATAGCAAAAAAATTTGGAGAACCTCTTGGCAAAGTAAATATTCAACGATTTAGCGATGGAGAAATAGGAGTAGAATTTCAGGAAAGCATAAGAGGTAGATCCGTTTTTTTAGTGCAAAGTACTTATTCGCCTACAGATAACTTAATGGAATTGTTATTGATGATTGATGCTGCAAAAAGAGCTTCTGCTTATAAAGTAATTGCTGTAATGCCCTATTATGGCTATGCAAGGCAAGATAGAAAAGACAGACCTCGTGTAGCAATTGGTTCTAAATTGGTAGCAAATATGCTTACTGCTGCCGGTGCAGATAGAGTAGTAACCATGGATCTTCATGCACCGCAAATACAAGGTTATTTTGATATACCGGTAGATCACTTAGATTCATCTGCCATCTTCATACCATACATAGAAAGTTTAAACCTTAAAAACCTAACTTTTGCTGCGCCAGATGTGGGAAGCGCAAACAGAATCAGAGAAATTTCTACTTATTTTGAATGCGAAATGGTAATATGCGATAAACACCGCAAACGTGCAAACGAAATAGCGAGTATGGTTGTAATTGGCGATGTTACTGACCGAGATATAGTATTAATTGATGATATTTGTGATACCGGCGGCACACTTGCTAAAAGTGCAGGTTTAATGAAAGAAAAAGGAGCAAGAAGTGTAAGAGCTTTGTGCACACACCCTGTTTTAAGTGGCAAAGCTTACGAAAATATACAAAGCAGTGAGTTGGAAGAATTGGTGGTTTGTGATACTATACCGGTAAAAAACTTATCTGAAAAAATTAAAGTGTTGTCGGTTGACGAACTTTTTGCTGTAGCATTAAGAAATGCGTACGAAAACAAAAGTATAAACAGTTTATTTATAAGAGGCAGATTAAGAGGAAAACAATAATTAATATTTAGCATTTTGGATATAATAGAATTTGAGATTTGATTTACGCACCAACATTTTACTATTGACATTTCACCATTCACATTTCATTATTCATTAAAACTTTTCATTTTGGCAAATACAAATAAAAGCCTGTACGGCGAAAAATGGAAAAATGTAGTTTTTGATTTTGAATACACAAATGATTACCGTTTAGAAATTTCAAATTTCGGACGAATTCGCTCTTTTAATAAGCTATCGGATGGTAATATTTTAAATGGATCTATTACGGAGGGTTACAAAATAATTAGGCTAAAATTTTTTAAACCCACTGAGCCCGCCGATGCAAAAAAGCTGCTAAAGCTTCAAAAACAAATAGCAGTGCAGCGGAAGCAACTAAAATTTTTAAAAGAAAAAGGTGCTAAAACATCTTTTATAAAAGAAGAAGAAAAAGAACTGCTAAAGCTACAAAAAACATTGTCAAAAGCGCTTGCCATAAACACTAAGAAAAGAACCATCAACTATCATTCTCTCATTCACAGGCTTGTAGTTAAATATTTTTTGCCAAAACCTCCCTCTAATAAAACCATTGTTGCTCATTTAGATTTCGATAAATTCAACAATGATGTAAACAATTTAAAATGGATGACACAGGAAGAAAGCAATGTGCACCAGCAACTTAGTCCTTATGTGATAGAAGAAAAGGAAAAAAGGATGTACAATGGTAAAGACTCTAACCATCCTACCAAACTTACCATTACAAAGGTTATGCTTTTAAAAAAGCTATTAAATGAGGGTAAAACGGTGAAGCAAATGGTGAAGCAGTTTAAAGTGAGCGATATGCAGATAATAAGAATACGCCGAGGAGAAAACTGGGGCAGTATTCCTGCAGCTAAATGAAGGTAGATAAAGAGATTTTATGGGTGTAAACTGAGTTAATTCCCTTACTTTTGCACCTCATAAAAAAAATAATAATGAAAACAATTACAATCGAAGGACAACTGAGGACCGACAGCGGAAAAAAATCCACCCGCCAACTTCGCTCTCAGCAACTTGTGCCAGCTGTAATTTACGGTGGTAAAACTGAAGTAAATTTTTCTGCACCTGCATCTGCATTCAAAAGTATCGTTTATACTTCTGAGTTTATGTTTGCAGAAATTAAAGTAGATGGCAAAACGTATAACTGTATTTTAAAAGATCTACAGTTTAATAAAGTTACAGATGTACTTATCCATCTTGACTTTTTGGAATTGGTAGAAGATAAAAAAGTAATTGCTACTTTGCCTTTAAAATATACAGGTACTCCTACAGGTGTTAAAGCCGGTGGTAAGCTTGTATTAAAAATTAAGTCTGTAAAGGTGAAAACCCTTCCAAAATATCTTAAAGAAAATATTGAAGTGGACATTAGCGGTTTAGAATTAAACGAGAACATCCGTATAGAAAACATTAAAGCAGAAAATATGGAGATTATGAACTCTCCACGTATTCCTATTGCTTCGGTAACAATGACTCGTCAGCTTAAGCAAGAAGAAACTGCTGCTGCAAAAGCTCCGGCTGGTAAAGCTGCTCCGGCTGCTGCCGCTGCACCAAAAAAATAATAACTTTTTAAATTGAATAAAAAAATGCCTTCTTCATGGAGGCATTTTTTATAATAAATACACAGTTTAAACTTAATTACATTTGCAACCACAATGCCAATAAGGCATAAAAGGTTTTACGGAATATAGTTTGAAGCATTAAAACGAAAATTTTGCAGCAATGCAATATAAATTGAACACATAAACTAATTGTAATGGGAATGGATAGGAATACGCTTATTGGTTTTGCACTTATTGGAGTACTACTAATAGGTATGTTTGTAATAAACAATAAAAGTAAACTTGCTTATGACGAACAACAAAGAATAACTGAAAAGCGAAAAAGCGATTCTATAGCTGCTTTAAAACCAAAGGTTGATTCTAACCTTGTAAAATTAGATGCGCAAAAAGCCGATTCTCAAAGAGTGGCAAAACAAACCCAAGGTTTTGTGCAGGATACGGTGAAACCTCAAATGGTTTCTTTTGAAAACGATGTAATGAAAGTTACATTTAATAGTAAAGGTGCACAACCTGCTGAAGTATTATTAAAAAAATACAAAAAGTTTGATAGTACCCAGGTTTTATTGCAAAGCGGTAGTTACAATAAATTTTCTTACGGAATAAATAAAGGGACTGATGGAACTGTGCAAACCGAAAATTTAAATTTTTCGGTTTTGCCTGAAGTTGTAAATAGTGATAAGAGTAAAACCATTTCTTTTAGAACTGGCGACAGTACTGGTGGCAGAGAAATCGTTCACCAATATACCATTCGCCCGGGTGAGTATATGATGGACTTTAATATTATTACCAAAGGTGCCGCTATGTTTACACAAAATGTGATAAATGTATTGTGGCAGTCAGAAGCTTCTCAAATAGAAAAAGACCATAAATATGAACTTACCCAATCTCAAGTAGGTTTTGTAGAAGACAATGATTTTGATTTTGAAACTGTAACAAGCGATGATTCAAAAGCATTTAGTAAACCTGTAAACTTTGTTGGTGTAAAGCAGCAGTTTTTTATTGCAGCTTTAGTAGCAAAAGAAAAATTTGAATCAGGCTCGTTGGAATGGAAAATACCTGCAGATAGCAATTCGTTTGTATTTCGCTCCACCGCCAACTTAAAATTGAAAACACAGCCTGGTGCTACTTCCAATACTGCATTACAATTTTATTATGGACCAAGCGATTACAATATTTTAAAAAACTACAATAACAAAATGGAGAATATGGTTCCTTATGGTTCCGGTATTTTCTCTTTTGTAAAATATATAAACAGGTATTTCTTATTACCGGTATTTGATTTCTTGCAAAAAAATATTGCAAGTATGGGTATCGTTATTTTGTTGGTAACCTTGCTTATCCGCCTTATTACATCACCCATTTTATATAAAAGTTATTTAAGTGGTGCAAAAATGAAAGTGTTGAAACCAGAGGTAGATGCATTAAAAGCAAAATTTACCGATAAGTCTGGTCAGCTAGATCAACAGGCGTTTAGCATGGAGCAAATGAAGCTATGGCGTACTGCAGGCGTAAGTCCACTCGGTGGTTGTTTACCAGCTTTGCTACAGATACCCATCTTTATGTCATTATATTATTTCTTTCAAAGTAATATAGATTTAAGAGGTAAAAGTTTTCTTTGGGCAACTGATTTAGCATCTTACGATTCAATACTTAAATTACCTTTTAGTATTCCTTTTTATGGCGACCATGTAAGTTTATTTACACTTACTGCAACTGCCACCAGTATGCTTATTTCTATTTATAGTATGAGTAGCATGCAGGATAATAGTAACCCGGTAATGAAGTATATGCCTTATATATTTCCTGTTTTATTATTAGGAGTATTTAATAATTTACCCGCTGCGCTTACGTGGTACTACACCGTATCCAATGCCATTACATTGATATTGCAAATTATAATTCAGAAGTATGTAATTAACCATGAAAAGATTTTAGTACAAATAAATGAGAACCGAAAAAAGCCTGTAAAAAAATCTAAAATTGCAGAAAAGGTAGAGGCCATGCAGGAAAGCCAACGCAAGCTGCAGGAGTTAAAAAATAAGACAAGCAAGAATTAGTTGTCAATCGTGAATTGTCAGTTGTGAATTGTCATTTAAAATTGAAAATATTTTCAATATTCACAATTGACAATTCACCAGACGTTAAAAATATGTTACGAAGCTGCACTTTTAAAGGTGCAGCTTCGTTATTTAACGCAAACATTATATTTCGGCATACATTTTACTATCTTAGTGCAAATACTCACAATGAAACCATTTATTACTCTTATAATAACTATTTTATCTCTATTTGGTACTGAAATTTATGCGCAAAAAACTTTAAGCGAAGTTGTACTTACTTACAATATTTCGATAGAGAGCACCAAGGGTGAAAAGCAAGTTGCAGGAGGTTTAAATGGAGCAACCTTATCATTATTTCTATCAAAAGATAAAAGCAGATCGGATATGATTAGTTCGATTGGTACAGAGTCAAATGTATTTGATAATAAACTTGCCAAAGGTTTTATATTAAAAGAATATAGCGGGCAAAAATTAATGATTACAACAACAGGTGATAACTGGGCACAAAAAAATTTAATAAATAGTAAGCTTAATTTTGATATTGATAATACCACCGTGGTAATTGCCGGGTATAATTGTAAAAAAGCTACTGCAGTAAGTGCTGATGGTAAAAACTACACCGTTTATTTCGATCCTTCTTATACAATCATGAATAAATCTTACAACAATGCCTTCCCTCAATTACAAGGTTTACCTGTACAATATGAGTTGGCATCTGGCAATTTAATATTCAAGTATTTGCTTACTAAACTTAGCAATGAAGCTATTAGTTTATCAAAATTTGAAGCACCAAAATCAGGTTTTAGGGTAATGACTTACGAAGAAAACCAACAATTAAAAAAGGGAGAATAACTATTAATGTAATTTAATAATCAATTTCGTTCCGGTATATCCTTTACGAACATCTGCAACTACAACTTTTTGTTTAATTGGCAGAATATATACACTGTTACCTTTTTGATAGGTAATTAAAGTATTAAATTTTGTAGTGGGAACAGAAACACTTGTAGTTGTAATTGAACCGGTATATTTCATACCATTTTTCAAATTAAAATTGAGTGAACTTGAAAAATTATTAGGGGTTTTAATATTAAGCACAACCTTTGCTTTTTTCTTACCAATACCTCTATCAGCAAATGATACAAACATTTGAGCTGTAAGTATTGACATTAAAAATAATATGCGGGCTGTTTTTTTCATTGCTTAATCTTAACAAATATAATACTATTAACGAAATATTGTACATATTATTATACAATTGTTGTTTTTTAGTTAATAAAATTTTGTTTCACACTAAAATATTATCTACAAATCATTAAATTACATTCCTTAATCGTTACTATATGAGAAATGATAGATACAGGCAAGAACGGGAGGAAATGAAGGAATTACTACAACAGTATGATAATCTTCGTGCAGGCAGAGCTAATTCTTTCATAGAACAGGAGGGTTTTGAAAGACTGGTAGAATATTATGATGAAAAAGATAGATTTGATGATGCTATTACGGTTTGCGAATATGCCATTAATCAATATCCTAATACTGCTGCATTATTATTACTGAAAGCAAATTTGCTCATTGTTACAAAAAAATATAAAGACGCCCTGGAATTATTAGATGAATCTGAACAATTAGATAATTTAGATAGCAATTTATATATTCTTAAAACGGATGCGTATTTAGCATTAGATATGCAGGCAAAAGCCGCCACAATATTAGAAGACGCAATTGAACTATTTGAGGGAGAAGAAAAAATAGATTTATTGTTTGAGTTATGCGATGTGTATGATGATTATGAAAACTTTGAAAAGGTATTTGATTGCCTTGTGCTTATATTAAACCAAGACCCTGCAAATGAAGAAGCATTATACAAAATTTGCTTTTGGACAGATTTTACCGGTAGAAATGAAGAAAGCATAACACTTCACAAACAAATAATAGAAGAACAACCTTTTAATGAACTGGCTTGGTTTAACCTTGGAGCAGCTTATCAAGGTATAAAATTGCACGAAAAAGCATTGGATGCTTACGGATATGTAGTGGCCATAAATGAAAAGTTTGAAAATGCTTATCGGAATATGGGAGATGCACATCTACGCTTACGTCAATACAAAGAAGCCATTGAATCGTTGGAAAAAGTATTGGAATTAACAATGCCGGAGCCTGTTTTGTACGAAGCCATAGGTCACTGTTATGATAGGCTGGAAAACTATGCCCAAGCTAGGTTTTACTACAAAAAGGCAAGCCATATGGATGCAGAAGACAGTCGCATGCATTACCGTATAGCGTGTACTTATATGAATGAGGCTGCATGGCAAAGTGCCATTAAATGTTTGAATACAGCATTGCGCAGCCAGCGTATGCAACCAGATTATAATTTAGCTTTGGGGCAATGCTATATGCAACTTAATAATATTGATGAAGCGCTTGCTTGTTTTGGCAATGTGGTGCGCATGCGTCCTAAAAATATAAGTGGCTGGACGGAGTTACTTAAATGCCTTTTGCATGCAGATTTTTTTACAGAAGGAATTGAATATGCACAGTTTGCTTATGAGCAAACAGACGGTAAAACAATATTTCTTTTTTATAAAAGCATGTTCTTATTTGCAGACGGACAAGCCAAAGAAGCCATATTACAATTGGAAAATGCCATGGCTGAAAATCCTAAATTAATTAAGAAGTTTATACAATTAGATCCACGTATTTTAAAACACCGCAAAGTAGTTGAAATTATAGCAAAGTATAAGAAAAAGGGGAATAGATAAACGGTACAAATTCCTGTTTATTTTTCTTTGAATATATTTGCGGCTTAATTTATTTGAACTTACAAAAAACTATAGATGAATTTTAATCTTTCGCAGATGCCGGAGCGTACGGCACAACCACGTACAAACGGGCTTACGATGGTAATGGATAAAGGTTTAAGTGTGCAGGAGGCTAAGAATTTTATGAGCGTAGCGGCACCCCATACTGATATTGTAAAACTAGGTTTTGGTACTGCATTCGTTACACCTAACTTAAAGGAAAAATTAGCGGTATATGCAGAATACAATGTGCCGGTATATTTTGGAGGTACTTTATTTGAAGCATTTTTAATACGCAACCAGTTTGATGATTATATAAGTTTATGCAAGGAATTTGGGGTTACAACCATGGAAGTAAGTGATGGGTCTATCACAATACCACACACAGAAAAATGTGGTTACATTGAAAAACTTGCAAAGCATTTTAAAATATTTAGTGAAGTAGGCAGTAAAGATGCAGCGCACATTATACCGCCATACAAATGGATTGAATTGATGAGTGCAGAGTTAAGTGCAGGAGCTACATATGTAATTGCTGAAGCAAGAGAAGCAGGTAATGTAGGTATTTACAGAGGTAGTGGTGAAGTACGTGAAGGGTTGGTACAGGAAATTCTTACGCAAATACCTGCAGAAAAAATATTGTGGGAAGCACCACAAAAAGCACAACAATTATACTTTTTAGAATTGATAGGTTGCAATGTAAACCTTGGTAATATTGCTCCATCTGAAATGATTGCATTGGAGGCAATGAGGATTGGATTAAGAGGGGATACGTTTGAATTTTACTTAGATAAGAAATAATATTTTACACCTGACAGGTTTTTAAAAACCTGTGAGGTGTAAAATATTTTCATACATCACCCATGCATTTATTCGGTCTTATAGGTTTCCCACTTGGTCACTCGTTTTCAAAAAAATATTTTGAAGAAAAGTTTTTGAAAGAAAACTTAAATGATTGTGAGTTTGAATTATTTCCTTTAGAAGATATTGTGGAAGCTGCATACTTATTTAAAAATACAAATCTACATGGGCTTGCAGTTACCATTCCCTACAAAGAAACGGTTATTCCTTTTCTTACAAATATTAGTGATACCGCAAAAGAAATTGGCGCAGTAAATTGTATAAACTTTACTGAAAATGGTACTGTAGGTTATAATACAGATGTTATAGGTTTTGAACAATCATTTACTCCATTCTTAAAACCACATCATACAAAAGCATTGGTGCTTGGTACAGGTGGCGCTTCAAAAGCAGTACAGTTTGTTTTAAAAAAATTACAGATAGAATTTTTATTGGTAAGCAGAAATAGCAATGCTGAAAAAAATATTATTTCTTACCATGAAATTGATCAACCCATGATGAATGATTATTTGATCATTATTAATTGTACACCTTTGGGCATGAGCCCTAACGAACATGAATTACCAAATCTGCCATATCAATTTATTAATGCCAATCATTTAATCTACGATCTTATTTACAAGCCCGAAAAAACGATGTTTTTAAAAGAAGGAGAAAACCGTGGAGCAACTATAAAAAATGGTTTTGAGATGCTGGTTTTACAAGCAGAAGGAAATTGGAAAATATGGAATAACAAAGAATAATTTATCATTTATTATTTATTATTTTTTCAAATGTTGCAGGTATAGATGTAACTTTTTTAGCGTCATAATCATAACAAACCATTCCTGTTTTTGCTCTGGCAATTAATATCTTTTTATCATTACGATTGGTTATCACTTCATAAAATATTTCAAAACTTACTTTCGTTATTTCCCCAATAGAAATTCCTATTAAAAGCACATCACCATAAAATGATTCGGCTTTATATTCCACAGCAAGGTCAGCCATGATTAGTGAAGCGTTTTCAATTTTGAGTTCAGTATAATTTAAAGAAGTAAGCCATTGCATTCTTACTTCGTGTACCATGCTTACAAGTGCATCATTTCCCACATGGTTGCCATAATTTATATCAGTAATTCTAACAGCAATTTCTGTTGAAAATATTTTTTGCTCCGGTATAGTCAGTTTAATTCTTGCCATTATAGTTGTTTAAAAAATCTGTCAGTTTTACCAATGCTTTTTTTCTGTGACTGTAATTGTTTTTTTGCTCCATGTTCATCTCAGCAAAAGTTTTATTATCACCATCGGGTATAAAAACTGCATCATACCCAAACCCCATTTCACCTCTTTGTTCTTCTATAATTTTGCCCTTGCATATACCTGTAAAAAAATATTCTTTTCCTTCAATTAAAAGGCAAATCACCGTTTTAAATTGCGCCCTTCTATCATCTACATTATTCAAATTTTTTAAAAGTAATGCAATATTTTTTTTGTTATCCGCTTCATCTCCTGCATATCGTGCACTTCTTACGCCGGGTTCATTGTTTAAAGCAGTTACTTCTAGCCCTGTATCTTCACTAAAACAATTTTGTTTTGTAAGATTATTTATTACCGTTGCTTTTTCTCTTGCATTTTCTTCAAGGGTTTCATAAGGTTCCGGTATGTCAATGTTTATCCCCGCTTCTTGTAAGGTTATAATCTCTAATCCTGTTGAAAGCGCTGATTTTATTTCAGCTACTTTGTTTGCATTATTTGTAGCAAATATTAAATTCATTTTTTGTTTTATTAAATAGAAAATATTTTTTTCAAACACAACCACAACTGTTTTTTTTCTTCTTTATCTGTAGATAATTTTTGCAATGCTGGCGCACATAAATATTGTTGCTTATTATATTGCTGTACTTGATACATGGGTATTTGCACAGGAAAGCCAAGTAATTGAGGTTCGGTACCTAAAAATAAAATTACTTCCGGCAAAAATTGTTTGGTTAATTTTTCATAGTTAATTGATTCATCATTACTCACATTTACCAAAGCTGCATCTGTCATAGATACATTGCATGCATTTAAAATGTTCATTAAAAAGCTGAGTTCATCATCACCTAAAAAAGCATGTTCTTTCTCATTTATAAGTACCAAAATATTTTTAGCATTTTTCCCTAAATACTTTAAGAGATCAAAATTTTCGGTTAATATATTTTCTTTATTAAATGTTATCTTTTCATCATCTAATATGCTTTTATCTGGCACAGATTTTTTTTCAGCGAAGGATGAATCTATCATAGATTTTACAAATAATTTCTTTACCAAAAAAGGAGAAAGTTTTATGTCATCTAGACTCATAAAAAGGAATTTTGCTGCTAATTTTTCGTTTCTTTGCAGCAAAAATAAACGATTATGATTGCTGTTGCAGATTTTAATATTACGAAAATTGACAGAAGTAAGCTCAATGATATAAACCTTGAGAATATACCGTTCGGAAAATACATGACGGATTATATGCTTGAAGTAGATTATGAAGATGGAAAATGGCAAACCCCAGAAATAAAGCCATATCAACCATTGCTTATGCAACCCTCACTAGCAGCTATACATTATGGGCAATCGATTTTTGAAGGAGTAAAAGCTTACAAAAACGCTGAAGGTGAAGCTTATATATTTAGGCCACATGATAATTTTCGCCGGTTTAATAAGTCTGCCGAAAGAATGCAAATGCCCACAGTACCTGAAGAAATTTTTATAGAAGGCATGAGACAGTTGATAAAACTGGACAGTAATTGGATACCTGCAAAAGCAGATCATTCTCTATACATTCGTCCATTTATGTTTAGTACCGATGAAACCATTGGTGTAAAACCAAGTGATAAGTACAAATTTATGATCATTCTTAGCCCTACAGGTCCATATTATGCCACACCAATGCGTATTTATGTAGAGGAGCAATATGTACGTGCAGTGCCGGGTGGCATTGGTTTTGCAAAAGCCGCAGGAAATTATGGTGGATCTATGTTTCCAACAGCTCAGGCAAAATTAAAAGGATACGACCAGGTTTTGTGGACCGATGCTTATGAACACAAATATGTACAGGAATGTGGTACCATGAATGTAATTTTTGTAATTGGAAATACAGCCATAACGCCTGATTTAGCAAGCGGTACTATTTTAGATGGTGTTACACGAGATAGCGTTATAGTATTGTTGAAAGAAATGGGATTAACGGTAGAAGAGCGTGCATTAAATATTGATGAAGTAATAGACGCACATAAAGCAGGTACTTTAAAAGAAGTGTTTGGTACAGGCACAGCGGCTACTATATCAATTATAAAAGAATTGCGTTACAAAGATTATATAATGGAATTTGATGTAGATACTTGGACAGTTGCGCCTACTGTAAAGAAAATGCTAAACGATATACGTTATGGCAAAACGGCTGATACACATGAGTGGATGATGAAATTGTAGAAGAGGCCAGACGACGGACAACAGACGACAGACCACGGATGATGGACGACAGACTATGGACGGCAGACCACAGACGACTGTTGTTGGTTGGTTTTGCGAAGTTCGCTGAACAGAATAAATGATGACTAATTTAAACCATAAATAATAGCAACAGATTTTTTAATTAATTAAAAGGTAGCAAAGTAAAAAGCAGGAATTTTATACTGAGTTTAATAGGAAAATAAGAAAAATTACATTTTTTAAAATTTTGAGTTTTTTTAAAACATAAATTCCTACCTTTGCCGTCCGAAAAAAAAGGTTATATAAATGCCAACAATAAATCAACTTGTAAGAAAAGGAAGAGAGATTATCAAAGCAAAGAGTAAATCAAGAGCTTTGGATGCTTGTCCTCAACGCCGTGGTGTATGTACAAGAGTATATACTACAACTCCTAAAAAACCAAACTCTGCACTACGTAAAGTAGCAAAAGTTCGTCTTACTAATAAGATTGAGGTTATTGCATACATACCGGGTGAAGGTCATAATTTACAGGAACACAGTATTGTTTTAATACGTGGTGGAAGAGTAAAAGATTTACCGGGTGTACGTTATCACATCGTTCGTGGTTCGTTAGATACTGCTGGTGTAAAAGACCGTAAGCAAAGCCGTAGTAAATACGGAACCAAGAGAGCTAAAAAATAGAATCTAGATATTAGATTTTAGATACAAGACAATATATATACAAACAGGGTTGAGTAAAGTTTTAAATCTTGAAGAAATTCAGCCCATCAACTAAAAATTAAATAACAATGCGTAAAGCACAAGCAAAGAAATTACCCTTAGCACCAGACCCAAAATTTAATGATAAATTGGTTACTCGTTTTGTAAATAACCTAATGTGGGAAGGAAAGAAAAGTGGAGCTTACAATATTTTCTACAATGCCCTAGATAAAGTAGCTAAAACTACAGGTGAAGATGGATACGAGGTTTGGAAAAGAGCATTAACCAACATTACACCAGGTGTGGAAGTAAGAAGTCGCCGTATTGGTGGTGCTACTTTTCAAATACCTGCTGAGGTTAGACCTGATAGAAAAATATCTCTTAGCATTAAATGGATGGTACGTTACAGTCGTGAAAGAAACGGACGTAGCATGGCAGATAAATTAGCGAACGAAATAGTTGCAGCAAGCAAAGGTGAAGGTGCATCATACAAGAAAAAAGAAGATACCCATCGTATGGCTGAAGCTAACAAAGCTTTTGCTCACTTTAGAGTTTAATCTTAAAATTTATATTCAAAGCCGTTTTCTTAATTGGAAGCGGCTTTTTTATTATCCACAAATTCAAGCTTTTAAATGGTTTGCTAACCAAAATGATTTACTTTTAAGACAGGTCTTTCCAAATACTAAAAGTTTTTCATGAGAAGAATTATACTTTTTTTTATTCTATTATCTGTCATAAATAACCTTTTTGCACAATGTAGTGTTACAGGTACAGGCTTATCAGCAACAATTACTCCTTCAGCAGCTACTTGCCCGTTAAATGGTTCTATTGCAATTGCGGTTACTTCTTCAACAGCTGGAGCCCCTTATACTTTCACACTTACCAGTAGTTGTTTAACGGTTCCAATTACTCAAAGCCAATCAACTCCTAATTATACTTTTAATTCATTGCAAGGTAGTTGCACTTACACTGTTTGCATAAGTGATGCAGGTGGAAATATAATCTCAAGAACAGCAACCGTTAATAATAATTATGTATTAATAACAGGATTGGTAATTAATGACTCGATGTATACGAGTGCCCCTTGTTCAAGACTAACAGCTTTTGTAAGTGGTGGTAGAGCTCCCTACAGCTATGAATTATTTAATGGCACTACCGCTACCGGAACTCCCATTCAAGGACCACAAAGTTCTAATCAATTTTTAAATATTAATCCGTCAGTTTTTTATACAATTCGAGTAACTGATGCATGTGGGCAATCTATTGTTGCTACCAAAAATACCGGACCTTTTAAGCAGCGTACCATTGCTATTTCCGAATACATTTTAGAATCTTGCACATCAATAAGAGAAGTTATTTTTTTAAACGGAATATATGGTGGGGAAGATTTTCAAAACAATGATTTTAGTTCTGCAGCAAATGCCGGATTAAAATTCCCAATTGTAATAACAGCTAGAAATATTGCGGGCGGATTAATTACTGGCTATCCATATACACTTATAGGAAGCAGCTCTGCCGGTTGGGGACCGAGTACAAATCCAAATATTGGATTAAATGCTATTTGGTCTCCTAAGATTCCAAATAATCCTGCATTGTTTCCAATAACTTTTTCATATACAGATGCATGTGGTTCGGCTGCAAGTGTTGTACAAACTTATCCTGCACAATTAGCAAAAGCAGCGTTTGTTACAAGTATAGGTGCATCGTTAGATACAAATGTTTGCCCCATAAAAAGTTGTTTAATTGTAGGAGTAGGTGGGAATTTTATAGCAGGTAATAATTATTCAATTGGCTTATATACGAATGCGGCGGCTACTGGTGCAGCTTTGCAAACCATATCATATCCTAATCAGAGTAGTTTTTGTGGATTAAATTTTAATACTACATATTATTTTAAAGTGTTTGATCCTTGTCTCAACAAAGACACCATTACTTCTGGCGTTACGGGGCAACCTTTACCTGCATTTACTGTTACGATAAATAATTGTAATACTTTTTGTAATGGTTTAACCACATCAGGATTTACTTTTACCGGTTTGTATCCCAACAGTGTGGTAGCTACTGCGGGGCCGGCAAGTTCAGGTCCTTATCCTAGACCCGTTAATTTTACAGCGGGCTCTGCTAGTAATGTGGCAGGTGAAGGATCAATTTCTGGATTAACAACTGGTACTTATAATGTAGCATTTACAACAAAATGTGGCGAAACAGCCAATGCCTCATTAACTGTAACCCAAGGTAATTTAACTGCCCAGCCTTTAGTAACTATTACACCAACGGGTTGTGGTAGTTCTTCAGTAAATGTAAAGCCACGTGTAAGTGCTACAGGCCAAATGTTGGCATATCATACAACGCCTGGTTGCCACACGGCTGCGGGTGTAGCTTATTATGCAAATATAATTTTTGGTCAAATTTCTGGAGGTGCTTCTTTGCCTGGGTCTAACAACATATTGGTAAATAATCTTACCGATGGGTACACAGTAAATGTAACAACCCCTGGAACTTATGTAGCCATCATTGCCTATTCGCAGGGATTACCGGGTATTAATAATTCGGTTTCTTCATGTTTTCAAACGGCAAGAGATACTTTTACGGTAGCTTTTAATACTATCCCTACCATAGTAAGAATTTATACACTGCCTTGTACAGGTGGCGCTTATTCAATTGTACCAATAGCACCCAATGCAGTTACCGGAACAACTTACACCCTGTTTGCTGCCAATGGTACCACAGTGTTAGCTGGGCCTCAAGTAAGCAATACTTTCTCCAATATCACTGCTAATGCTGGTACCAACCTTATTATTAAAGCAATTGATCCCTGTGGACAAAGCAGTATAGTTCCTTTCACTATAACTAGCTCTACTACTATAACAGGCGGTATAGTGTGTAAACCAATTGGAACCACCTCATCATCCGATTCTTTATATGCAGATTTCATAAATGGTGCAACGTATAACTGGACTGCTCCCAACGGCGCTGTTTTTACAGGTAACAATCCACCCCTGGTTATACCTTCACAAACAGGTGTATGGACGTTGACTACAACAGTTCAATCTGGCCCTTGTACATCAGTACTAGTAAATACATTTACAACAGTTGCATGTGGCATAGGGCCACCACCTCCGCCTCCGCCAATTGACCATCCTATATCATTAAATGCAGTCACAAATTTTTGTAAAGTAATTTTAAATTGGACTACCATTACGGAGGTAAATAGTGTAAGATTTGATATTGAAGAAAGCATAGATAATATTACATGGCGGGTGGTATCTACAAAATTAGCAGCAGGCAACAGTAATACAACACAACAATACTCAGTTGAAATTGTTCCAAGCGTTTCCAATGTTTATTATCGGATAAAGCAGGTAAATGTAAATGCTACATTTAAATATTCAAATGTGGTTACTGTAAATATTTTATGCCCAATAAAAGAAGAAGTAGATATCTTAACTACTGATAACAATCCCGGATCTGGAAACATTTCTTTACAATTATTTAGTTCTATTGGGAGAGGAAATGCTGTATTAATATTTGTAGATGCCATAGGAAGACAGTACTTAAAAAAGGGCATTGTTATAAATGCGGGATTAAATTATTATAATTTTAAGAAGCCTCAGTATTTGGCAAAGGGAGTTTATTTTGTAAAAATTTTTACAGAAGATAGAAGTTGGTTTAGCAATACAGTAAAACTTCTTCTAATTAAATAGCTGAGTATTTAGAATGGTACTGAAAGGTAGATTTCAATTTCTAAAAATATTTTAGGGCTTTCCGCATGATCTTTGTTTTATTAAAATAAAGTAACAGCGCCACTTTTAAAACGCTGGATAGGCTTTAAAAAATATATGGATTCAATTACAATGATTGGGATTGCAGCAAGTGTGCTTACCGGTATGGCACAAATACCTCAATTAATAAGCTGGTTAAAGAAAAAAATGCAGACGATTTATCTATAGGTATGTATTTACTTTTAATTGCAGGCTTAGGTACTTGGCTTTGGTATTCGCTATTAAAAGAAGATTGGGTTTTATTTGCTTCCAATGCCTTTTCTATACTGATCAATATTTTTTTGGTGATTCTTATTATAAAATATAAAAATAAATAAGGTTCAAATTTTTTAAAAAATTTATCCATGATTTTTTTACAAACAGAAGGATTTAGCTGGAAGGAATTATTACTTGGCAGCGAAAACTGGCATTTTATATTGGAAACAATTTTACGAACATCCATCATGTTCATCATAATTGTAATAGCGCTTAGATTGCTTGGTAAACGAGGCGTAAAACAATTATCAGTGTTTGAGCTGGTAGTAATAATTGGATTGGGCTCTGCTGCCGGTGACCCAATGTTTTATAAAGATGTGGGCATATTACCTGCTATTGTAGTTTTTATTATGGTCATTTCTTTGTACTCTTTCATTACTTATTTGATTGGTAAAAATAAATCTTTTGAACATTTGGTAGAAGGCAAACCCGTTTGTTTAATAAAAAATGGAAAATTTTTGGTAGATAATTTTAGAAAAGAAGCATTGGGGGAAGATGAATTTTTTTCTGAATTAAGAATATTGGGTGTATCACAATTGGGGCAGGTAGAACAAGCCATTGTGGAAACAAATGGTGGAATTAGTATTTTTTATTTTGAAGATGAAAATGTGAAATATGGTTTACCAATTATGCCCGATTCGCTAAATGATAAAACTAAAAAAATAGAAAAAGAGGGACATTATTCCTGTATTTTTTGTGGCTACACAAAAGAATTAGCTCCAACACCTACCTATGTTTGTCCTGTATGTGAAAATGATGAATGGGTTACATCTTCATTGCGAAAAAGGATTAAATAAAAAACTTTGTATATCTACGCTATAATAAAAGTTGAAAAATGTTTTAAAGATGAAGGGCTCCCGACAAAAATGTACGGGACACGGTGCGCTTGGGCAGTAGTAGCTGCCGCCAGAACAAAATTTGCAGCATAATGAAATTGCGGCGGCACTACTACAGACAGCAAGAACAACTGCTCCACAATGCTTTCGTTTTCACAGCCCCAAGTTTTCTATTTTTTCTTCCACAAAAAAGCCCTACAAATATTTGCAGGGCTTTTAAATTTTTGATGTATGTGCTATGCCATTTCAGTAAAATATTTATGAAAATAAGGAATGGTCTCTATGCCTTTGTAATAATTTTCTATATTAAATTTTTCATTAGGACTGTGTAGGTTGTCGCTATCTAACCCGAAGCCCATAAATATAATTTTAATTCCTAATTCTTTTTCGAATAAAGCGCAAATAGGTATGCTGCCGCCGCCACGGACTGGTATTGGTTGTTTGCCAAAAGTAGTTTCAATGGCTTTTGCTGCAGCCATGTATCCTTTGCTGTCAATAGGTGTCATGTAGGGCTCGCCACCATGATGCAATGAAGCTTTTACTGTAACATTTGCAGGGGCAATTTTTTGTAAATAATTGATCAGTATTTCTGTGATTTTATCGGAGGTTTGGTTGGGTACAAGTCTTGCAGAAATTTTTGCAAATGCCTTACTTGGCAAAACAGTTTTTGCACCTTCGCCCGTGTAGCCTCCCCATATTCCGTTTACTTCTATCGTAGGACGAATACCAGTTCTTTCGTTGGTGGTATACCCTTTTTCGCCCCATAATTCTTTTACGCCTAACTCTTCTTTATACTCCGCTTCGTTAAAAGGAGCTTTTGCCATTAATGCTCTTTCTTCATCAGTAGAATTTACTACATCATCATAAAAACCAGGAATGGTAATGTGGTTATTTTCATCGTGCATAGATGCAATCATTTGTGCCAAAATGGTGATAGGGTTTGCAACGGCACCACCATAAACGCCACTGTGTAAATCTCTGTTTGGCCCTGTTACTTCTACTTCAATATAACTTAACCCACGCACACCCACATCCATACTAGGCGTATCTAAACTAAGCATGGCTGTATCACTAATAAGTACACAATCTGCCTTTAATAATTCAGTATTTGCAGCTACAAATTTGCCTAAGTTTGGAGAACCAATTTCTTCCTCCCCTTCAATACAAAACTTAATATTATTTTCAAGCGTATTTGTTTTTACCAATGTTTCCAATGCTTTTACGTGCATATAAAACTGTCCCTTATCATCGCAACTTCCCCGGGCAAAAATTTTACCATCAATAATTGTTGGTTCAAATGCAGGACTGTTCCAAAGTTCCAAAGGTTCTGCAGGTTGCACATCATAATGACCATACACCAATACAGTTGGTTTTGAAGGGTCAATAATTTTCTCACCATATACAATTGGATGCCCTTCTGTTTGATAAATAACAACTTTATCTGCCCCGGCTTCTTCCAACCTTGCTTTTACTGCTTCTGCACAATTTATCATATCATCTTTGTGCTCGCCTTTAGCGCTTACACTTGGTATGCGCAATAAATCTAATAATTCATTTAAGAAACGATCTTTGTTTTGTTCTTGATATTCTTTCCACGCATTCATGTACAAGAGATTTTTTTTGTTTATAAATTTATTACACGAATGTAGAATATTTTAGAAGAAAAATAGTTAGCCTTTTTAACAAGATATTGTGAAAAAAATAGAGAGTCAAATATACTTTACAAAGGGTTGCATCTTTACATTTGTGCCACGATTGCAATGTCAATTCATCAGCCTTTGTTTAGCTTCTTTTCTTAATGAAATTTTGCTTTGCAAAGGCTGAGTCTATTATAAGAAGTAGGAAATGAAACCTATTTGTTGGTGTGTGTAGATATGTTATTTTTTAGTGCCTTGGCTACAGCTTCTGTACCGCTGTTTACATGCAGCTTGGCATAAATATTATGCAAATGTTTTTTTACGGTGTCGTGCGCTATCATACATTTGCTTGCTATCATCTTGTACGAGTTACCTTCTACTAATAATTCTAAAATTTCTTTTTCTCTTTCACTTAAGTTAAATTCCTCATTGATTTTTACAGGTTGGTTTCTAAAATGCTGGAAGACCTTTTTTGCTACAAACGGACTCATAGGAGAGCCTCCAACCATGCTGTCTTGTAGGGCATGTATTAATAAGGTAGGAGAGGTGTTTTTAAGCAGATAACCATCTGCGCCTGCACAGAGTGAATCAAAAATTTTATTGTCATCATCAAACATGGTATGCATGATGACTTTTACATGAGGGAAATAATTTTTTATTTGTCTTACCCCTTCTACACCACCAATGCCAGGCATATCTATATCCATCACAATTAAATCTACCGGCGTTTTTTCAATATTGTACAAAGCCTCATTGCAGTTGGCAAAGGAGCCTACTACATTAAAATTAACTTCATCGTTTAATAAAATTTCTAAAGATTTTCTTAGACGTGTATTGTCTTCAAAAATCATTAAGTTAAAAGGCATTGTTAAAAATACAAATGATTTAGTCAGTTTTCTATAACCCATTAGGGGTATTATGAGATATTCATCGTTAGCAAAATTTTTGTACCATTTCCTTCTTTGCTATGCATGATCAAATTTGCTTTTAAATTCTCTGCTCTGTGCTTCATATTTTCAATACCATTTCCTAGTAAAGTGGTATTTATATCAAAACCTTTTCCATCATCTTCAATATTTAAAACAAGTTTGTGGTGCTGTATATTAATGGAAATTTTTGCATTGGTTGCGCATGAGTATTTTATAAGATTATTTACAGCTTCTTTAAAAATAAAATAAAGATCTTTTCTTTTATTCATATCAAGCTTTATGTCAATACGGTTGTCAGGAAAATTTATTTCATAAGAAATGTTTTTTCCATCCAGCATATCGGCAGCATATCTTTTCATTCTTATAAAAAGATTATTAATGTCATCATATTTTGGATTGATATTCCATACAATATCATGTAACCCTTCACTTATATGTTGTATATCTTCCCCTGCTTTTTCTAGATACTCATTGGCCTTGTATGCATTGCCTGCATTACGTTTTGCAAGTTCGTTTAAGATATTAATGTTGCTAAGCGATGCTCCAATATCATCATGTAAATCTCTTGCTATATCATCTCTTATTACCTGAAGTTTTTGTTGTGCAATATGTTCTTCATCTGCCAATATTTTATTGCGGTAGGCAAAACTGCTGAAAAACATTACTGCCTCTAATACGGCTCCGAGTTCTGTATAAAAAACCCAATTATTAAATGGAAAAGTGTTGGATGGATAATTTAAAATACCAAACGAAAAAAGAAAACCCATTACAGAACCTACATAAAAAAACAAAGTGCCAATGCAAAGAATAACCACAATAATATTCTTAACTCTTTTAAATATTATTACGATTCCCACTATTCCTATGGGCATACAAAGCACTAACAAAATAGTTCTTACAATATCGCCTATTGTGGCATTTGGTAAAATAAAATAGCTGAGAATGGTAAGTAAAAAGAGTAATAAATATACATTGCCAAATATTCTAGCCCATTTATAAGAAAAATCATCTTTCCATTTTAACTGCAAAAATGCAATCATAAAAAATGCATAGATGCAGTAGGATAGCATAAGTAAAGGAAGCGATAAATAACTGCGTATATCTTTAAAGAATGGATGGTATATTTCGTTGTTACCCGAGGTGTATGAAAATATAACAGAGAAGTAGGCAAGGTTTATAAGTAAGTATAAAACATAATAGAAGTAAGTGGCTTCTTTAAAAAAAAGATATTGAATACAAGTGATAATAGCCAAAGTATAAAAAATACTTGATACCGCTATTTGCAAAAAAAAAGATCTGGTTTCAGTTGTAGCTTTAAAGAAAGTTTGGTAGGATAAAAAGATATTAACTGAAAAAAAAAGCAATAAAGTAAATGCGGTGAGCCATACCTTATTGCTTTTATTTATTTTCATTTATAAAGTTTCATTTTTTATCAAACCTCATCTGTACATAATTCCAATTTACAACATTCCACCAATTTTCAATATAGTCTGCTCTTTTATTCTGGTATTTTAAGTAGTATGCATGCTCCCAAACATCTAAACCTAATAAAGGAAATCCTTTTATATCGCTTACACTTGCCTGTCCGGTAGGCAGGTTCATCAATGGGTTATCTTGATTTGCAGTACTACCTATTTTTAAATTATTTGATGAATCTATGTATAACCAAGCCCAGCCACTTCCAAATCTTGTTTTAGCAGCTTCCCCAAATTGAGTTTTAAAATTTGCAAAAGAACCAAATGATTTTTCAATTGCCATTTGCAAACTGCCACTTGCTGCATTGCCAACTTTTTTAGGCTGCATACTTTTCCAAAACATTTCGTGGTTATAATGCCCACCTGCATTGTTTCTCATTTTTGTAGAGTATGAAGAAATTTTTGCCAATACATTTTCTAAAGGTTTAGCCATATCCACGCCTTCAGCAGCGGCAGCTTCTTTAAGGGCTTTGCTGTATGCCGCTGCATGTTTGCTATAATGTATTTCCATTGTTTTGGCGTCTATAACATTCTCCAAAGCATCGTAACTATAAGGTAAAGGTTGCTGATCAAATCCGGTTGAAAAACCTGCTCCCATAGCCATCGTTTTTGAGCTTGCGCAAGATTGTAATAAGGAACTTGCTGTAGCGCTACTTATCGTAACCAAAGCTGCAGCTGTAGCGCTGTTTTTTAAAAAACTTCTTCTGCTGTTATTATTATCCATTATTTTTCTTTTTAAAAAGTGAAGTGGTTTTTCTGTAAAAATTAAGGTACAAATCTTTATTAAAAAGCTGTGAATCATTCATGGCTTTATAAGTAAAAAATATACCTACCGGCGTGAGAACAATAATGGCAAGCCACATGCCAAGAAATGGAGAAAGCACTTCAGTTTTTACAAATTTTTCACCAAACATATTCAGTAAGTGGAATATTAAAAAGAAAATAATAGCTACAATCAATGGCATACCCAAACCACCTTTTCTTATAATTGAACCGAGTGGAGCGCCAATAAAAAAAAGAACCATGCATGCAAGTGAAAATGCAAACTTTCGTTGCCACTCCACTTTAAAGTTCATAATATCCAATCTTTTTCTTTCAGCTTCTGAACTGTTGAAAAACATAATATTTTTCATTTCAGATATTTTGGTAATAGATCTGTCGTACAGGATATCATTGGCAGTATCTGGAAAAAGCTTTTCATTTTTACCAAATTTTGCAGCCTGTATATTTTTCCATTTGGCAGAAGTATCATTTAAATATTTTAATGACTGCCTAATATTAGTAGTGAGCGTTCTTGATAAACTGTCTTTAAATCTTGTAAGAGAATCAATGTTTTTATTAAGCTGTACAGCACTCAGCATTCTGGAATTATTTTTCAAATCGCTTTCATCACCACCTTTTTGGTTAAAAGCACTTAGGTCAAATAATTTTTTAAAAGTTTTAAATTGAAGCCTCACATATTCAGTGCTTGTATCTCCATAATTACCTTTTTCTTGATAACGGTTTCCATCTGCCAGGTTAAATTCCAGGTACATATTATCAGGAGAAATTTCCATTTTGCCAGATTTAGCAATGATGGTATTTTCCTGCAATGGGTTGGTTTGTTCGTAAATAAGTACGTTTTCTATTTTTTTTCCATCCTTATCTTTTTTCCCCACTTTTATAGCATACTTATCTATGTCTTTATAAAAAATACCCGGTTTCATATTTAAGGCCGGTTTTTTTACCATGATATCTCTGTAAAGTGTTACAAATTTTAATTGGGAATAGGGTATAACGTAATTGGCAAATAAAAATGTAATCATACAAAGCACTACTGTAACCCACACAAGCGGGCGCATAAAACGGAGCAATGATATGCCTGCAGATTTTATAGCAACAAGTTCAAAACTCTCGCCAAGGTTGCCAAACGTCATGATGGAAGAAATTAAAATGGCAATAGGCATAGCAAGAGAAGATAAAGTAGCACTTGCATACACTACAAATTTTATAATGGTTATAAATGGCAGACCTTTACCCACCAGGTCATCAATGTATTTCCACAAGGTCTGCATCATCAATACAAAAAATGCTATAAAGAAGGTAATGATAAACGGTCCAAAAAAGGATTTAAGGATAAGTTTATCTAATTTTTTTATCATTACTAAAATGTAGAAACTTTAATTTTATAAATTATATTTTCACTATGAGCGATGCAGCAAAAGTAATACTTTCCTCCGGCGAACTGGCTATGGCTACCGATAAGAACATTATTTTAACGAAACAAGCTATTATTGATAAAGCATTTTTATTGTTTAGTAGTTTAGTTCCTCCAATAACAGAAATATTTAAACCAAAGTTAGCCCTCCAACCTGCTTTTAAAAATAACATTCCTAAAATATATAAAGGTGAAAATTATAATGGCTTCCCTTATGTAATAATGGATTATCCGGCAAGTTTTAAAAAGCACAATATTTTTGCTGTACGCACCATGTTTTGGTGGGGAAATTTCATAAGCATTACGCTACATCTATCAGGTAAACATAAAATTTATTGGGAGAAAAATTTGTGGGAAAATTTACAAACACCCGCTGACTTTTTTGTGGCTATTGGAGAAGACGAGTGGCAACATCACTTTGAAGAAGATAACTATTGTAAATATTCCTTACTGTCTGCTGAGCAAAGAAAAAGTGTAGCTGCAAAAAGCTTTATAAAAGTTGCTCTAAAATACGAACTACATCATTGGAATATGATGCAGTCAATATTACCCATTGGGTATAAGCAAATAGCGGGTTTACTTAATCATTAACTTCCAATACGATGAAAGAGATCTTTTACCTGATACTCCCACAATTGAGATTGATCTTTAATATCTTTCTTTTCAGCAAAGTCAGTTATAATTAAAATCGTTTGATTGGTTACCTCCGACTTTTCTATTTTAAATTCAAAATATTCATCTTTTGGACCGGCTAACCATCTAAAGCGAATGAATTTATTTTCTTCTTTTTCTAATACTTCCGCTTTTTCATCTGTACCATTCCATCCAAATGTATAAACACCATCTCTGTCATCTACTTTGTCTGCAAACCACTCTTGCAAAGCAGATGCGCTGCTTAAAAAATCATACAATATACCAGGCGAACTACGAACTGGGTATTCTAATGTATACAAAACTTTTTTACTCATTACTTATTTATTAGATGCTTGATAATGCAATTATAGATAAAAAATTAATGTGAATTTTTTTTTATTTTTTTATTTTAAATTCTTTTACTCATTTTACCAATATAGTAACGTAATGGTTAAATTGTTATATGAATAAATTCATTATTAAAGGAATGGTTTTTTTATCCGAAATTCGCAAAAATTAAAACGATTTTTAATGGCAATCGAAATTAAAGTTCCTACGGTAGGCGAAAGTATAAGTGAAGTTACGCTTGTAAAATGGCTGAAAAATGATGGTGAATATGCAGATAGAGACGAAGTAATAGCAGAACTGGAAAGCGAAAAAGCAACTTTTGAAGTAAATGCAGAACAAGCCGGTATAGTAAAGCATGTGGCAAAAGAGGGAGATACGCTTGCTATTGGAGCAGTGGTTTGCAGTATTGATACCGATGGAGCAAAACCCGCAGCAAAAGAAGAAGCAACTACTGAAGCAAAAGCCGCCGCACCGGAAAAAGCTGCTGAAGCAGTAGTAAAACATGCACCGGAAAAAGAGGCACCTGCTGAGTCAGCAAAAGAAGAACCCAAAACAGATGTAAAAGCTACACCAGTAGCGGCAGCTATTATAGCAGATAAAAAAGTGGATAGTAATAAAATTACGGCCACCGGCGAAAATGGTAAAATAGTAAAACAGGATGTGCTCGAAGCGTTAAACAACCCCGGCAGAAACCCTGCAGCATCAATGTTTAGCAGAAATGAGCGACCAGAAAAAATGACCAATCTTCGTAAAACAATTAGCAGAAGATTAGTAGAAGCAAAAAACGCTACTGCC
Source organism: Ferruginibacter sp. (assembly GCA_031398005.1). Taxonomy (GTDB): domain Bacteria; phylum Bacteroidota; class Bacteroidia; order Chitinophagales; family Chitinophagaceae; genus Ferruginibacter. Next base: position 121,483 of record JANNMO010000011.1, on the reverse strand, counting down.
ATGCTTACTACTTTTAATGAAGTAGATATGACGGCAATAATGGATATCAGAAAAAAAAGTAAAGATAAATTTAAAGAGGTCCATGGGGTAAACCTTGGCTTTATGAGTTTCTTTACAAAAGCATGTTGCTACGCCTTACAAAAGTTTCCTGCGGTGAATGCATATTTGGATGGCGAAAATATTTTGTACCACGATTATTGTGATATTTCCATAGCTGTAAGTGCACCCAAAGGGTTAGTGGTACCCGTTATTAGAAATGCAGAAAGCCTAAGCATGGCAGGTGTAGAAGCAGCAGTGGTAGAACTTGCAACAAAAGCAAAGAATAATAAACTCACCATTGAAGAAATGAGTGGTGGAACTTTTACCATAACAAACGGTGGTATTTTTGGCTCCATGATGAGCACACCAATCATTAACATTCCGCAGAGTGCCATACTTGGTATGCACAATATTGTAGAGCGCCCGATGGCTATAAACGGACAAGTAGTTATTCGTCCGATGATGTATGTTGCGCTTAGTTATGACCATCGTATTATTGATGGCAGAGAATCTGTAGGCTTTTTGGTATTGGTAAAACAACTGTTAGAAAACCCTGCATTGCTGTTGTTTGGCAAAGACCCGGTAGATGCTTTGCTTGAATTATAAAATGTACAACTATTAAATATCTGGAGGCTATATCAAAATTTTGAATTGTATGTCATGTTGAGGCACTCATAAAAAAAAATTATGCTCTTTGCAAATGACAAAAGTTCGAATCTGTTAGGGTGTCAGGCTGAGCTTGTCGAAGCCGATGTGCTTCTTTAAACCCGCCTTAGACAGGCTAAGGCTGACATTGTAATAGTTTAAAAGAGAACGGTTTGATTAGTGTGTCATTAGCAGCTTGTCGAAACATTACATACAATTTAAAATTCAAAAGATCATCAATTTCGACAAGCCTGTCTGCCGACATAGGCAGGCTCAATTTGACAATCTTTTGAATTTTGATACAGCCTCTTTTTTATAAAAACCTATTTAATGCAAATAAGAAAAATACAACCTACAGATAATTTACAAATGGCAGCCGTTGTAAGAAATGTATTGATGGAAATGGGTGCACCAAAAGTTGGTACAGCCTATGCCGACCCTAATCTGGAGACTTTATCTGAAACGTATGATAATGAAAGATCAGTTTATTATGTGTTGGTAGATGGAGAAAAAGTGGTTGGTGGTGCAGGCGTAACCCAGTTAGATAATGGGCCTGCAGATATCTGCGAATTTCAAAAAATGTACTTTTTGCCGGAGGCAAGAGGGTTGGGTTTTGCCAAAAAAATATTAGAGCAATCTCTGGCAGATGCTATGAGTTTTGGTTTTAAACAATGCTACATAGAAACAATGCCTTACATGGAAGCAGCACAAAATTTATATAAAAAAGCAGGTTTTTATTACCTGGATAAACCTCTGGGAAATACCGGTCATACTTCTTGCCCTGTATGGATGATGAAAGATTTGTAAGAAAAACAGTTGGGCGTGCCCGCTAAAAAAAGCGGTCGGGCTTTCCGCTATTACCCTGCCTGCCGGTAGGCAAGTCCGGCACAAACCCCACGCACAAAACCTTCACCGGGGTAGCCGCTGCAATCCCTCACGCTTCAACTCGAAACATCATAATAAATAGTTTTGTTCATTTATATCCAAACTTAATGCTGTAATGTTCAACAATGATATATCGCTGAAAAGCGGCGGTGGACTGACCGATGTGCCGCTGTGTATGCATGTAGCCGCAGGCTGCGTATGCATACACAGCGGTACGGTACAGGAAAGGAGACCGAACAAAAGATGAACGATGAATAAATTTTCACCGCACCAAATTGTTCTAATATTGCTTTGCATTTTTATAAATTTAAAATTGCCATTCATCACACATACTCTACCATTCATGAATGTGCAAGTCCCATTCATCGCTATCCTATTATGAAATATTTAATGGCATCATATCTTTACGCCATCAAATAAAAAGGAGTACGCTCCAAACCAAATGAACCAATTTATAGCTGCAAAACTTTTTACTTTTCGCCAAAGAGTTAAGCCGCCTTCCTGCATCTAAGGAAAGAGAAATGATAAAAAATTATCATTTAAATATTTCAAAAATAAAATCAAAGATTTTTTAAAATTGTACTGTTTATATAACTGTATATGAATGTTATTATAAAAATCTTTCTCCCATTTATTTTAATTATTTTCATCATTACTAAAACAAAACTAACATGGATTATCAGTCATTACTGGCAAGCTACTGGTGGGTGCTTGTACTTTTACTTTCACTTATTTTTTACAAATTTATTTTAAGAGTTTTCTTTGGGATGGTAATTGTGCCGGAAGATAAACTCGGCCTTGTGAACAAAAAATTTGTACTCTTTGGCGCAAACAAATCTTTACCGGATGGAAGAATTATTGCAACAAAAGGGGAAGCCGGCTTTCAAGCAAAAACACTTGCCCCAGGATTATTCTGGGGAATGTGGCCTTGGCAATATGGTGTAGATATGCAATCTTTTGCAGTTATACCTGAAGGAAAAATTGGTTTAATACTTAGCAATGATGGTGCTGAAATACCTACGGGTGCTATACTTGGGCGCAGAGTGGACAGTGATAACTTTCAAGATGCTGAAAAGTTTTTGGATAATGGCGGGCAAAAAGGTAGGCAGACATCTTACATAACAGCCGGTACTTATCGTATAAATAATTATGCATTTACCATTACCATTGCCGACATGATTATCATACATGAAAACATGGTGGGCATTGTGACATCGTTGGATGGTCAGCCAATTGATAGCGGACAAATAGCCGGTAAATATATTGACGGGCATAATAATTTTCAGGACTTCGATACTTTTTTAAAGAACAATGGTAACAGAGGTTTGCAACCTTCTATTGTACTTGCAGGTAGTTACAACATAAACCCATGGGCTATTCAAATTGAAGAAGTGCCAATGACGGATGTACCAATTGGTTATGTAGGTGTGGTAATTTCTTACATTGGTGAAGATGGTAAAGACCTTACTGGTGATAGTTTTAAACACGGCAATATTGTGAGTAAAGGTAGTCGTGGTGTGTGGATGGAACCTTACGGACCAGGTAAATATCCTTTCAATAAATACATTATGAAAGTGGAACTGGTACCTACCACAAACCTTGTTTTAAACTGGGCCAATACAAGAAGTGAGAGCCATCAACTAGATAAAAATTTGAGTACAATTACTGTTCGTAGTCAAGATGGGTTCCCATTTAATTTAGATGTATCGCAAATTATACATATTCCTGCAACCGAAGCCCCTAAAGTAATTGCACGATTTGGTAGCATGAATAATTTGGTGAGCCAGGTACTAGAACCCACTATTGGCAACTACTTTAGAAACTCTGCACAGGATAGTGATGTAATTGCGTTTTTAAGCACTCGTAAAGAAAGACAGCAAGCGGCAAAAGATAACATGAGAGAAGTGTTGGATGAGTATAATGTGAACGCCGTAGATACTTTGATTGGTGATATTGTTCCACCCGAAAGTTTGATGAAAACATTAACCGATAGAAAGATTGCACAAGAGGAAGAAAAAACATATAGTACTCAAAGAATGGCGCAGGAAAAACGCCAGGGAATGGAGAAGGAAACAGCCATTGCAGATATGCAAAAAGAAATAGTAAAAGCACAACAAAGTGTGGAGATTGCACAACGTACTGCAGATGCTACCATTAAAAAAGCAGAAGGTGATGCAAGCAGTTTAAAACTACAGGTAGATGCAGAAGCACAGGCCACAAAAATGCGTGCAAATGCAGAAGCAGAAGCTACCAAAGCAAGAGCAGGCGCACAGGCGGAAGCTACAAAACTCAATGCCAGTGCAGATGCAGAGCGTATCAGTAAAACAGGTTTGGCAGAAGCAGAAAAAATAATGGCGATAGGTAAAAGCACCGCAGAGGCTTACGAACTACAGGTAAAAGCAATGGGCGGCGATAACTTTACCAAATATAAAATAACAGAGGAAATTGGTAAAGGACAGATAAAAGTAATGCCGGATATTTTGATAGGTGCGGGTGCAGGAACTGATGGCGGAATAAACGGATTACTCGGTATGAAATTGATGGAAATGATGGATATGAAAAAGATAGAAGAAGTAAAATAAAAATTCAATTTTAAATTGAAACCCTCAACAATTTTTTGTTAAGGGTTATTTTATGCCTAAAAATTAGAAAACATTTTAAGAAAATAGTTTTCTTTTAAAAACTTATATTAGCATTCTTAATAAAAATTTGTTTGCAAAATATTTTTAATACAATTAAAAAAACTTCTATCAGGCAAAAAATAATTGCTGGTATTTTTTTATTAGCATTGGTATTTTTTTATTTTTTACTACCCGCCAAACTTTTTAAAACACCTACGAGTTATGTAATAGAAGATACTGATGGTAATCTTTTAAATGCAACAATTGCAGCAGATGGGCAGTGGCGGTTTCCTTATAATAAAAATGTATCTCAACATTTTATTGATTGTATTACCACCTACGAAGACAAACGATTTTACAACCATGCAGGCATTGATTTGAGTGCCGTTGGCAGGGCTTTACGAGCAAACTTACAACATACAAAAACTACACAAGGTGGCAGCACGCTTACCATGCAGGTGATACGAATGGCGGAGCAAAATAACAACAGAAGTATTTGGAATAAATTGAATGAAGCTTTGCTGGCGCTGCGTGTAGAGTTCTCATATTCTAAAAATGAAATCATGGGATTGTATGCGAGCAATGCACCCTTTGGTAGTAATGTTGTTGGGTTAGATGCTGCTGCTTGGCGGTACTTTGGTCGAAGTGCAGATAAACTTAGCTGGGCAGAAAATGCCATGCTTGCAGTATTACCTAACGCACCTTCGTTGGTACATCCGGGGAAAAACAGGGCAATTTTATTACAAAAAAGAAATGTGCTACTTGATAAATTATATGCAGCAAATAAATTAACAAAAGATGAATGTGAGTTGGCAAAAACGGAAGTACTGCCAGATAAACCTTTGGCATTGCCTCAATATGCACCTCACTTATTACAACGATTTAAAAAAGAAAATAAAAGTGGCTACACAAAAGTAGTAACTACCATTAATGGAAATTTGCAGTTAAGTGTAAATGATATTGTGAGTAGGCACCAACAGCAATTAAAAAGCAATGGTATCAATAATATTTGCGCATTAGTGCTGGATGTGCAAACAGGAAATACCCTGGCTTATGTGGGTAATATTTTTCAACCGCAAAATAAAGATTTGGAAAGCGATGTGGATGTTATTAATGCGCCACGAAGCCCGGGCAGTGCATTAAAGCCAGTTTTGTATGCGGCAATGCTAAGCGATGGATTAATATTACCCAACAGTTTAGTGCCCGATGTGCCTACACAAATTGGTGGATACAATCCACAAAATTTTGATTTAAATTATGATGGCGCAGTGCCTGCAGATAAAGCGCTCAGCAGAAGTTTAAATATACCTGCAGTAAAATTATTGCAGCAATACAAGTACCAACGGTTTTATGAAACACTAAAACAAAGCGGTATTAATACATTAAAAAATCCGGCAGATTTTTATGGGTTAAGTATTATACTAGGCGGCTGCGAGGTAAAAATGTGGGAGTTAGCTGGCGTATATGCATCTATGGCAAGAGCCCTTAACCACCAGCAAAAGAATAAAGGAATAATGGGCGTTAAAGATTTTCATGCGCCGAAATATGTAAGTAAGGAATTTGGAATTGGTAATTTGGCTGCACCTTTAATTCCTAATTCCCAATCACCAATTCCATTTGATGCCACTTCCATCTACTTCACCTTTCAGGCAATGCAGGAAGTAATGCGCCCCGGCGAAGAAGGTTTGTGGCAACAGTTCTCCTCTTCAAAAAAAATAGCATGGAAAACAGGAACCAGTTTTGGTTTTAGAGATGGGTGGGCAATTGGTGTAACGCCAAAATATGTAGTGGCAGTATGGGTAGGGAATACAAGTGGAGAGGGACGTGCAGGATTAATAGGTATTCAAACGGCTGCACCTGCCATGTTTGATATTTTTAGGTTATTGCCTTCTAGCAACTGGTTTGCAAAACCAACTTATAATTATGTGCATGTACCGGTTTGCAGAGAAACAGGCTTTAGAGCCAATACAGATTGTGAGCATATTGATTCATTATTTATGCCACCCAATGCATTGCGTTCAGCGCTTTGCCCTTACCATAAAATAATACATTTAGATGCTGCAGGTTTATTGCAGGTAAATGAAAGTTGCGAAAGTCCTGCACATATGGTTCATAAAAGTTGGTTTATTTTGCCACCTTCCATGGAGTTTTATTACAAGCAGCGAAATGCAGATTATAAAATTCTGCCTCCCTTTAAACCAGGCTGTAATTTTGCGGAAACTCAAAAACAAATTGAATTGATATACCCACAAAATGACTCGAAAATATTTGTACCAAAAGAAATGAGTGGCGAAAAAGGTAAAACAATTTTTACTGCTGCACACCGCACCAATGAAGCTAAAATATTTTGGACTTTGGACAATACTTTTGCTGGAACTACACAGCACTATCACCAGCTTGCACTAAGCCCTGCCACAGGTAAACATACCATTACTCTTACAGATGAACAGGGCATTTCAATTACAAAGAAGTTTGAGATAATAGATGAGAATCAGTAATTTAATTTATGAAGTTATACAAGATGCCGCCAGCATCTTCATGTATTCCAATCCTTTTGTTTTTGCAAAATCTATATTTTTTTCTGGAATTGAATCAGGGTCATCAAAATTTTCTAAAGCCTTTGTAATGCTATCTTCCCGCAAAATATGCAGCATTGGGTAAGGTGAACGGTTGGTATAATTTGCAGCATCATTTTCATTGCTGCCGGCAAATAAATATTGTGGATGAAAACTTGCCAGTTGATAAACACCCTCGTAGTTTTCTTTTGTAAGCAGCCTTTCTCCTTTATCTACCAAATCTAAATATTGTAAAAAATCTGCAAAGCCTTCTAAGAAAATAATGAAGGTTGTTTCAATATTTTCATTGCCGTTCAAAAACTCAAATTCATTTGCAAGAGTTGTTAAAGCAGTTTTAAAATCGGTTGTTTCAATAACAACATACCTTACTGATTTTTTAGCCAATGCTTTTGCAGCAAAGGGACAAAAATTGCAGGCTATTACAACTTGTTTAATCCAGTTTGTTGTGTGGGTAATGATATTGTCGAATGATTTATTATCAATTGTATTTTTCAAATTGTAAGTGTATTATTATAATGCAACCATATATTCAAATATTTTTATGTACCTATTACTTCCTGTATCAAAAGTAATTTTCTCTTTTACTAATGTAAATTTATTTTCCATCATCAATACTTTAAAATCATTTTCTGTAAAAAATGGATAATTACAAATTCTATCTTTCTTTACGGGCTTATGTACTAGCACTTCTTCAATAAATAAGGAGCCATTCTTTGTTAGAATTCTTTTTACATCTTGCAGCATAATCTTTTTATCAGAAAACTCGTGAACAACTCCAGTCAGTAAAACTTTATTAAAAGCGGCTGTAGGTAAGTTAGTGCTTGTTTCTGTACCATACACTATATTAAATTGTTCAATGGTGGCTATATTGCCAAATCTTTTTATTTGCTTTAAAAGTTTTTTTCTGTTGAGTGAACTGCTGTCTATATCTTCTACTGTAAAAATAATATCAGGATGCTTATTGGCAATTGGTATAAGAGAATAGCCAGATGAGGTTCCAACATCTGCAATTTTATCTGTAGAGGAAAGGTTTAAGAATTGGAGGATTGTGGGAAGTTTGTTTGCTGTAAGACTATCTGTATTTAATTTTTGAGCATAAATATTTTGTTTTAAAAAAAAGGAGGTAATTAGAAAAAGGAGGATTACATTCTTCATATTATTTTTCATTTTCTTTATTGTTTATTTCCCATTTTATTTAAAGAAGTTTATTTTCTTTAAAATTTTTAACCAGCATATTTGTGATGTTGTGATAAAATTTTTCTTTTGAGAAATCAAAATTTAATTTTAGTACAGCTTCCCAAAGAGACACTTTACTATTTGAGTACTCAAAAAATTCTATCAAAAAATCTTCTGCATATCTTAGCTTAGAATAATTCAAATTAATTTGTGCTGTGCCACCTCCCGAAGAAATTGGAATGTTAAGGGGTAAACTTTTATTTTTTTTATGAACATATGAGGTATCTGACAAATTAAAAACGATGTATGCATCATATTTTTCATTTATAAAATTTTTAAAATTAATCTGTGTATTTCTGTCTAGTTTTCCATCATAATAGTAAGTAGCTTCTATATTTTTTCTATTTAATTCTTTGATTAAATCCTGTGTTAGATTATCTAAAAATAATCTTGTAGCCGTTGATCCTGCACCAATAATCAAAATATTATTAAATTTCTTTTGAATTATATTTTTCTTGGTTTCTGTTAAGGTAATTTTTTGTGCATTTATACTATCGTAACTCATAAGTGCTGACACAATTAAAAAAAGAAAATTATATTTTCTGTACATGCGCTAAAATATTTTATTGCTAATATAACTATTATTGTTTTATAGGTTATTATTAAAATATTTTATTGTCATTCCCCTTTTCTCCCTACTTTTATTTTCTAAATTTTTAACCTATGGCTTTACACATGACGGACGATCCCGATGGACAAGATGATTACGTTGATAGTGGTGGTGGCGGCAACAGAGGCGGTGGCGGTGGTGGAGGTGGTATGAACCTCGGCGGACTATTAAGTTTTCTTCCTCTCATCATTGGCTTGTTTAGGGGTAGAGGTGGCAACTCCGGCGGGGGTAATAATAGCGGCGGTGGCGGCGGGTGCGGTGGAAAAAGTATGATCATTCTTTTACTAATTGGTGTAGCTGCATACTTTCTCTTTTTTAGAGGTGGTTGCAATATGTTGAGCAGCACTACCGGCGGAGAACAATCAAACGGACAGTTTTCTCAAAGCGGTTATAATTTTGATGCCAACGAAACTAAGAAAGCACAAGTGTATGAAGGTTTAGCAGATGATGATTCAAAAAACCCTTTGCCCGAAATGGTATCCCTTGCAGCATTTGCACCAAGCAGACAAAACCAGGGCAAACAAGGTAGTTGCGTGGCGTGGAGCAGTACGTACGCCGCAAGAACAATATTAGAAGCTGCAAGCACTAAGCAAGATCCTAATAGCATTGCTTACAGTCCGGCATTTATGTACAACAACATTGCATTGGAAGATTGCCAGGGCGCATACATACAAAAAGCTATGGAATTTATGCAGCGCAATGGTGCAGTAAGTTATCGAGATTTTCAATATGACGAAAATGATTGCAGCCGCCAGGCGAGTGGACAGTTGCAACAACAAGCCACACAAAATAAAATTCATGGGTTTCATCGCTTAACAGAAACCGATGATGTAAACGGAATAAATATTCGAGCAGTAAAAGAACACTTAGCCAAAGATGCACCGGTAGTAATTGGTATGATGGTAGGAGGTAGTTTTATGCAGGAAATGATGGGACAAAAAGTTTGGCATCCATCTAACAACGATCAGGATATGACGGGCTTTGGCGGACATGCAATGTGCGTTATTGGCTACGATGACAGAATAGAAGGTGGGGCTTTTCAAATTATGAATAGCTGGGGACCCGAGTGGGGCCAAAATGGAATTGCATTTGTACGTTACGGCGATTTTAAAAATTTTGTAAGAGAGGCTTACGGGTTAGATCCCTTGCCAAAAAGAGGTGCGGCACTTAATGTAGCATTTGAATGTAATGTAGGTTTGTTTAATCCAGATACAAGAACACAAGTGCCATTACAATTATCTTCTGGTAATGTTTTTAAAACTGTTACGCCTATTAAAAAAGGATCTCGTTTTAAAATTGAATTTAAAAATGCGGTGGAATGTTATGTGTATATTTTCACCCCAGCAGATGATGCCACAAAAAGCATTGTGTTGTTTCCTTACAAGCCCATTCATTCGCCTTATTGCGGTATTACCGGTTACAGATTGTTTCCTCGAAAAGAATCTATAACAGCCGATCAAGTGGGTAATAAAGATATAATGGCAGTGGTTGTAAGCAAGCAGCAGCTTGATTATAACGCATTAAATGCTTCTATAAATGCTAGCACTAAAACAGATTTCGCTTCTAAATTAAATGATGCTGTGGCTGCAAATGCCATCAAAAATGTTTCGTTTGGTAGCGGTGCAAATGGAAGCATGTATTTTAAAAGTGCCGGCGATGAAAAAAGTGTAGTTGCCTGTATTGTTGAAATAGATAAGCAATAAAATATTTGAAATACTTATCAAAAAATCTCGATTAATTTCTTAATCGAGATTTTTTTTGAATCCATAAATCGTTTTATTTTTTATGGAAGCATCATCAGTAAGCCTTATCCAGCATCGGTTTCCTGCTATCCACTTTTAGTTTTTTTTGCCTCAAATGCAGGCAATAAAAAGCTAACCGTTTCTATCAGGGCTAGGCTGAGCAGAAGTTCATTTTTCAACTTTGCTTGCCAAATAAATTACACCTGTCAGGTTTTGAAAACCTGACAGGTGTAATTTATTTGGTCTACAATACTTTCAATACCGCCAAACATTTTTGTAAACTCTCTTTCCAAGCAGGAATAACAATATTGTATGTTGAAGAAATTTTTGTCGTATCTAAAACGGAATAAGTTGGTCTAGCCGCCGGCTTTGGAAATTGTGTAGTCGTAATACCGTTAACAATACAAATACTATGTATTTGCGCAGCAATTTCTTTTGCAAAATCGTACCAACTTATTTTTCCTTTATTTGAATAATGATAAATACCTGCAATAAAATTATCAGATGAAATTATCTGCATAATAGCAGCAGCAAGGTCTGCGGCATAAGTAGGACAACCATATTGGTCATTAACTACACCAATAGTTTCTCTCTCACTCATTAACCTCATCATTGTTTTTACAAAATTATTTCCGAAGTTGCTATATACCCATGCAGTACGAATAATGATTGATTGGTCATTTTCTTTTATTGCATTTAATTCACCATTTAATTTTGTTTGTCCGTAAAAATTTACAGGATTTGTTTGATCATCTTCTTTGTAAGGATTGGTGCCTTTGCCATCAAAAACATAATCAGTAGAAATATGAATAAATTTCGCACCGTTAATTTTACATATTTTGGCTAGATATCCAACGGCAGTTACATTTACCGAAGTTGCCAATTCTTTTTCCGTTTCTGCTTTATCTACTGCAGTATAAGCAGCGCAGTTTATGCAAACATCAATTGTATTATTTTGAAAGAAAGAGTTTACAGCATTTTCATCTGTAATCGACAATTCATCCTTTGTAACATACAAAAATTTATATTCTGTAAATTGTTTTGCTAGTTGCTGAAATTCACGCCCAACTTGTCCGTTGGCACCGGTTACCAAAATTACTTTTTTCGATGATGAAATATTTTCCATTAATATTCAAAATTGTTTTTGCAATTTTCAAAAATTGGTTGTATTAAATCTTTTTCAGAAATAATTTCTTTTCCTGTTGGTATTTTCCAATCAATATTTAAAGAAGAATCATTAAACAATAAACCTGCTTCGTTTTCTTTGTTGTAAAATTCATCGCATTTATAAAACACTTCTGCTGTTTCGCTCAGTACAGAATAGCCGTGTGCAAACCCCTTTGGCACCAATAATTGTAAATGATTTTCTGCAGATAATTCCAACGTAAATACTTTACCAAAACTTGGGGAACCTTTTCTTAAATCTACCACTACATCTAATATTTTACCTGTAAGAACTCTTATAAATTTTGTTTGACCAAATGGTGCTAATTGATAATGCAATCCACGAATAACCCCGTATTGAGAACTAGCTTGGTTGTCTTGCACAAATTTAATATCCACCCCTTCTGCCTTGCAGGTATTTTCATTATAACTTTCAAAAAAATAACCTCTGCTGTCAGCAAATACTTTTGGTTCAAAAATAAGCAGATCAGGAAAGTCGGTTTTGATAAAAGACATTGGTGTTAATTAATAATTTTATAATGAATAACTAATAATGTTTTAAGAATAAAGACTTTTATAATGATGAATAAATTTTCTATTTTATAGAATTATTAATTAATAATTATTCATTATTAATTTTCATAAAGCTTCTTAAAAAATTCTATCGTCTCCACAAGTCCATCTTCAAACCTTTTAGTAGGAGCGTAGCCTAATAAATTTTTTGCAAGAGAAATATCTGCCAATGAATTTCTAATATCTCCAGCTCTTGGTTCCCTGTAGGTAGCTTCCCAATTGCTCTGCAGGTTTTCTTTACAAATGTTGTATAAATAATTTACAGAAAAATTTTCACCCACGGCAACATTATAAACTTTATTTAATGCTTCCATATTTTCAGTCAGCATTCCTTTTACATTAATTTGAACTGCATTGTCTACAAAAGTAAAATCTCTTGTTTGTTCACCATCACCATTTATGTACACAGGCGTTTCTTTCATTATTCCTTTTACAAACAAGGGTATTACTGCTGCATAAGCTCCATCAGGATCTTGTCTTGGCCCAAAAATATTAAAATATCTAAAGCCCATTATTTTTAAACCATACACATCAGCAAATATCTGAGCATACAATTCGTTTGTTTTTTTTGTAGCCGCATACGGAGAAAGGCAATTCCCAATTTTAGATTCTACTTTTGGTAGTGTTGGTTCATCGCCATAAACAGACGATGAAGATGCATAAACAAACTGCTTAATATTATTATCAACTGCAGCCTTCAACATGTTTACAAAACCACCAACGTTTACATCGTTAAAATAAACAGGTTCCTTTATAGAACGAGGTACAGAGCCCAATGCAGCTTGGTGACTTACATAATCAATTCCTTCACAAGCTTTATTGCAATCTTCAAAATTTCTAATATCGCCCTGTATAAATTCAAATGCAGGGTATTGTTTTAATACAGCTAAATTACTTTCAAAACCATTTACCATATTATCTAACACACGCACTTTTGCTGCTCCATTTTTTAAAAGATATTCTGCCAAGTGTCCTCCAATAAATCCACCACCACCGGTTACCAAAAATTTTTTATCGGTCAAACTTCCTTCGTGAAATAATTCCATTTTTAAATTCTTTGCTTTTGGGCTAAAGCCCATGATTGATTTTTATTTTATCCCCGCCCTAAAGGGCGAAGCAATTCATTAATACAGATTAGATAACAATTTCACATCATTGAAGCACTAAAGTCCCCCTTCGGGGAATTTAGGGGGCTTTACAAACTCTTATAACTCCTGCTCTTAATGATGTTTCTATACGTTCCTTTTAAATCACATAAAAGTGCTTCTGGTTTGGTTAGACCGGCAAAGTAAGCATCATCAAAATTTTTGTATTCGTCATGAGGCACTGTAATGATGATAGCATCATAATCTTTACCAATGCTATCTATCAATTCAAATCCATATTCATGTTTCAATTCTTCACTGCTTGCATGAGGATCTGTAATATCTACATTTAACGAAAATGATTTTAATTCTTTTACCACATCGGCCACTTTACTATTACGAATATCACTTACATTTTCTTTAAAGGTTGCTCCCATAACCAGCACTCTTGCATCTTTAATATTACCGTTGTGTTGAATAATATGCTGCAATACTTTTTTAGCAACATAACCTGCCATACCATCATTAATATTTCTTCCTGCAAGAATTACCTGGCTATCATAACCAAGTTCTTTTGATTTATATGTAAGGTAATATGGATCTACTCCAATGCAATGTCCCCCAACAAGCCCTGGTTGAAAACGTAAAAAATTCCATTTGGTTCCAGCTGCTTCTAGCACTTCAAATGTGTTAATATTCATTCTGTCAAAAATGATAGAAAGCTCATTCATCAAAGCAATGTTTAAATCCCTTTGTGTGTTTTCTATAATTTTTGCAGCCTCTGCTACCTTAATAGATGATGCCCTGTGTACACCAGCTTTTACAACTAGCTCATACACTTTTGCTATTACATCCAGGCTTTCATCGCAACAGCCGCTTACTACTTTTGTTATGGTGGTTATAGTATGTTCTTTATCTCCCGGGTTTATTCTTTCTGGTGAATAACCAATTTTATAATCGGTAATCATTTGCAACCCCGATAATTTTTCAATAACCGGTACGCAATCTTCTTCTGTACAACCGGGGTAAACGGTACTTTCGTACACTACATAATCTCCTTTTTTAATAACTTTTCCAATGGTTTCGCTCGCACGTAACACGGGTGTAAGATCTGGTACATTATGTTCATCTACCGGTGTAGGAACTGCCACAATAAAAAAAGTAGCTTCTCTTAATACATCAAGGTCGTTTGTAAATTCTATATCACAGCCATCAAATGCAGATGATTCTAATTCTTTACTTGGGTCAATTTTATTCTGCATCATTTTTACACGATCTGCATTAATATCGAACCCTATTACTTTTATTTTTTTTGCAAATTCCAATGCAATGGGCAAACCTACATACCCTAATCCGATTACTGCTAACTTGTTTTTCTTCTCTAATAATTGATGATACATTTTTTCTGCTTGTTTAATGATTGCTTTTTGTAAATTCTTTTGGCAGTTTATTTAGTTCTTCTTTTGGTAAATTTTTAAAATATTCATACGTAATTTTTAACCCATCTGCCCTGCTCACTTTTGGTTCCCAATTCAACATTTCTTTTGCTTTGGTTATATCTGGTTGACGTTGTTTTGGATCATCAACCGGCAATGGTTTGTAAACAATTTTTTGTGTAGTGCCTGTAAGTTTTATAATCTCTTCTGCAAAATCTTTTAAAGAAATCTCATCTGGGTTACCAATGTTGATGGGTTGCACATAATCACTCATCAGCAACTTATAAATCCCATCTACCAAATCATCTACATAACAAAAACTTCTTGTCTGGCTTCCATCTCCAAAAACCGTTAAATCTTCCCCTCTCAATGCTTGCCCAATAAAAGCCGGCAATGCACGTCCGTCATTCAGCCTCATGCGAGGACCATAAGTATTAAATATTCTTATAATCCTTGTTTCTAAATGATGAAAAGTATGATAGGCCATTGTAATAGCTTCCTGAAACCTCTTTGCTTCATCATACACACCTCTGGGTCCTACAGGGTTTACATTGCCCCAATATTCTTCATTTTGTGGATGTACTTGTGGGTCGCCATATACTTCACTGGTACTAGCAACAAGTATGCGAGCATTTTTTGCCTTTGCTAAACCAAGGCAATTATGTGTACCAAGGGAACCAACTTTTAAGGTTTGTATCGGTATTTTTAAATAATCTATTGGGCTGGCAGGAGATGCAAAATGTAAAATATAATCTAGCTTACCGGTTACATGTATAAACTTAGAAATATCGTGATGATAAAATTCAAAATTTTGCAGTTTAAATAAATGCTCAATGTTTTTAAGATCGCCGGTAATTAAATTATCCATGCCAATAACATGATAATTTTCGGCAATAAACTTATCGCATAAGTGGGAACCTAAAAATCCGGCAGCCCCTGTTATTAAAATTCTTTTTTGCAAAATGATTTAATTTATTCAGTAATTTTTTACGGTGCTTCTGCCAATACTTTCATAATAAAAACCCAACTTATTCATTTGGGTATTCTCAAAAAGATTTCTTCCGTCAAATATTATTTTATGTTTTAAAGTAGCTTTTATTTTTTCAAAATCTGGTGTGCGAAATTCATTCCATTCTGTTGCTATAATTAACGCATCAGCATTATCTAAAGCTTCATATTGGTTTGCAGCAAATTTTATTTTATCGCCAAAAATGGCTTTACTGTTGTTCATGGCCTCTGGGTCAAAAGCACTAATACTGCATCCTTCACTAAGCAAAGCATTAATAATATCAAACGCTGGTGCATCCCTTACATCATCTGTATTTGGTTTAAATGCCAAGCCCCACATTGCAAAATGCCTACCCGACAATTCGTTATTAAAATATTTTTTAATTTTTTGAACAAGGTGTAGTTTTTGAATCTCGTTAACCTGCATTACTGCATCTAAAATTTTAAAATCATATTCAAAATCTATAGCACTTTTTGCTAAGGCTTGCACATCTTTTGGAAAACAACTGCCACCATACCCTATACCTGGAAAAAGAAATCTTCTGCCAATTCTTTCATCACTGCCTATTCCTTTACGTACCATATCTACATCTGCACCCAAGCGCTCACACATTTGGGCTATCTCATTCATAAAGCTAATTTTTACAGCCAAAAATGCATTGGCAGCATACTTTGTAAGCTCAGCAGAATTTTCATCCATAAATATTACAGGATTTCCCTGCCTTACAAATGGAGCATACAAATCGTTCATTATTTTTATAGCCCGAGCAGAAGTAGTTCCAATTACAACTCTATCGGGTTTCATGAAATCATCTACAGCCACTCCTTCACGCAAAAATTCGGGATTGCTTACAACATCAAAGGCCTCGCTTAAATCCTGCCCTTGAGGCAGTATTTCCAATCCACTTTTTAAGATAGCTTGTTTTACTTTTTCTGCAGTGCCTACGGGTACTGTGCTTTTATCTACAATTACTTTGTAATCGGTGGGTTTTAAAATTTTACCCAAATCATTTGATACACCTAATACATATCTTAAATCTGCTGCACCATCTTCACCCGGCGGAGTTGGTAATGCCAGAAAAATAATTTCTGCATGTTCTACTGCTTCTTTAAGTGATTCAGTAAATATTAACCTTCCCTCTTTTTGATTGCGCAAAAAAAGTTTTTCAAGCCCAGGCTCATAAATAGTTATTTGGCCTGCAGATAATTTTTCTATTTTATTTTTATCAACATCAACACAGGTAACAATATTACCGGTTTCAGCAAAGCAAGTTCCTGTAACTAATCCAACATAACCTGTACCTATAACTGCTATTTTCATGAATGATTGATAAATTATAAATAATAAAAGGAACTACCCGTTCACAAATTCTAATACTTTACTAACTATAAATGCCTGTTGATCTTCTTCTAATTCAGTATGCATCGGCAAAGAGATAACTCTTTCAGTAAGCCATTCTGTAACAGGTAAGTCGTAATCCATACCTTCAAAAATATCAAACATTTTTTGTTTATGTGCCGGTATTGGATAGTATATCATGGATGGTATTCCTTTTTCTGCAAGGAATTTATTCAACGCATCTCTATCTACACCCTCTAATGTTAAAGTATACTGATGAAAAACGTGGTTGTTATTGGCTGCTCTAAAAGGCACTGATATTTTTTCATTGCCCACAAATGCTGCATCATAATAATCTGCTGCTTTTCTGCGTGCAGCTATATACTCATCCAGTTTTTTTAATTTAATATCCAGGATTGCTGCTTGCATGGCATCTAAACGAGAGTTGCAACCTACCACATCATGGTAATACTGCTTGCTCTGCCCATGTGATGCAATCATTTTTAATTTTTCTGCAAGCTTTTCATCATTGGTAAACATGGCACCACCATCGCCATAAGCACCTAAATTTTTTGATGGATAAAAAGAAGTGCAACCAATATCGCCAATGCTTCCGGTTTTCTTTATACTTCCATCGCTAAAGGTATAATCGTTGCCAATACCTTGCGCATTATCTTCAATTACAAAAAGATTATGTTTTTTAGCTATTGCCATAATCGGCTCCATATCTGCTGCATGTCCGTATAAATGCACTGGCACAATTGCTTTTGTGTTGGGAGTAATGGCTGCTTCAATGGCATTTACATCCATACAAAATGTGGCCTTATCTACATCTATAAAAATGGGTTTTATACCCAATAAGGCTGCTACTTCTACTGTGGCTATATATGTGAAAGATGGTGTAATTACTTCATCTCCTGCTTGTAAACCTAACGCCATCATGGCTATTTGTAAAGCATCTGTACCATTGGCGCAAGGAATTACAAATTTGCTTTTATGATATGTGGCTAAGTTTTCAGCAAAATCTGTAACAACTTTGCCACCTATAAATCTTGAACTTTCCATTACACCAATCACCGCTGCATCAATTTCTTCTTTTATTTTATGATACTGTGTTTTAGTATCTACCATTTGTATTTCCTTCATATCGTTTTTTTTTCGGCTGCAAAGATACTAATTTGAACCGCTGAAATTTCCATAAACGAAACATTGGTTTAGAATTGCTTTTGATATTACATTTGCTTCAAAACAAAGCCCTTGCTACTTTTCTTTTACAACTTCTTTTTATTGTTATATGCCATAGGTGCTCGAATAGCTTCTTTATTTAATAAAAAAACTCGTTTATGGTTAAATGGTAGAAAAGATATATTTAATAATCTCAAACAATGGAAAGCTGAAAATGCTGGTGAAAATATTGTTTGGCTGCATTGTGCCAGTTTAGGGGAGTTTGAGCAAGGAAGACCTATTATTGAAAAACTAAAGCAACAGTATCCTACTTATAAAATTTTACTCACTTTTTTTTCGCCAAGTGGGTATGAAATAAGAAAAAATTATAGCGGAGCAGATGGAATATTTTATTTACCGTTAGATGGAAAATCCACTGCAGAAAAATTCATCAGCATTGTAAAACCTTCCTTGGTAATTTGGATAAAATATGAATATTGGTTTTACTATTTAACGCTTTTAAAAGAAAAGAAAATTCCGGTTATTTTAGTTTCTGCTATTTTTAGACAAACCCAGCCTTTTTTTAAATGGTATGGAAGTTTATGGAAAAAAATACTGCAAAGCTTTGAAAAAATATTTGTGCAAAATGAAGATTCTGTGGCTTTATTAAAACGTATTGGTTTGGCTGAAAATGTAACCGTAACGGGCGATACAAGGTTTGATAGGGTAATGGACATTATACAAAATAACGAACCTCTACCCAATGTGTTGGTAAATTTTTGTAACCATAAAAAAGTAATGGTAGCCGGAAGTACATGGGAAGAAGATGAAGAAGAAATTGTACATTATGCTAAAACGCATGCAGCTATTAAATTTATTATTGCCCCCCATGAAATTGATAAAGAAAGATTGGATGATATTAAAAAATTATTTCCAAACTCCATTTTTTATTCTCAATTTATAAAAGGAGAAAATGAAGCACAAACAATAATTATCGACAATATTGGTATGCTTTCAAAACTATACCAATTAGCTACCGTCGCATATATTGGTGGTGGTTTTAACGACAGTGGCATTCACAATATTTTAGAAGCAGCAGTTTATGGTAAGCCAGTTATTTTTGGGCCTGAATACGAAAAATTTGCAGAAGCAAATGATTTGATAGATAGAAAAGGTGCATTTTCAATAGAAAATGCTTTGGAATTGGAAACCTTGCTCGATAAATTTTTTAACGATGATGAATTTTTACAGACGGCTTCAACCGTAAGCAAAATATATGTGTATGAAAATCGTGGTGCTACTAATAAAATAATGGATTATATCTATGCAAACCGCCTTCTTACCAATTGATCAAATTGTTTTACGGTTTCATTTTTATCATCCCAACCTAATTTAAGTTTAAGTTCTCTTCGTATCCAATATTCTGCTTCCGGATAAATAGCAAATGCATTAATCGTTTTTATGCTTCTTTCATACATGGCATCATCTCCTCTAAACAATTCTTTTAAAAAAACAAAGCGGTCATTAATTCCTATAGCTTTTCTTAAATCCTTCACGGGCGCATCTTTCAACGAATCGCTCACTTCATTTTGAGTGGTACGCAACGTTTCATTTACCGAGGCTGCATTGTTTACCGGCAATATTTCGTGAATTTCTTTTGGGTGTAAAACCGCTGTAGAAACGGGTACATTCATTTGCCTGTTTGCCAGGGTAGGAATATCATCCAAATAATCAAAACTTGGAGCAGGTTTGTTTTGAACAGTAAATTTATTTCTTTCTTCCGTTGTTTTTTTTATTTCTTCCAACTCGGCTTCTAAATCTGCTTCATCTATTTGTAAAACCTCTACTGTTTTTTCTTCTTCTGCAGGTAATCGTTCTTCCTCTATCGGCTTTTCGGGCATTGTTTGCTTTGCAAAATTTATAGCAGTAGTATTACTGGCAACCTCAGGAGGAGTGATGGTTTTGATATGCTGTAATTCTGACTCCAACATTTTCACGGTGGTCAACATTTCGTTAGCAGATGCCTTTTTTTGCAATTTTTCAACCAATATATTAATAAGTGTTTCCACTCTTTCCATAATATTTGCTTTAATTATTTATTGAAACCAACTTTTCAAATTTTGTTTTGTGCTTAGATTTTATTCTCTAATCTTTGCAACATTGCGCTAAAGTTACGCAACACAATTATAAAAGTAATACAATGTTCATAGAACCGAATTTGAGGGGAGATAGAAAGGGGTGGATTGAAGTTATTTGCGGCAGCATGTTTAGCGGTAAAACCGAAGAATTAATCCGCAGATTAAAGCGGGTAAAAATTGCCAATTTAAAAGTTGAAATCTTTAAACCTGCGATAGATATACGTTACGACGAAATTAAAATTGTAAGTCACGATACAAATTCTATACACAGCACACCGGTAGAAAATGCGCATAGCATTTTATTAATGGCGCAAGATGTAGATGTGGTTGGCATAGATGAAGCCCAGTTTTTTGATGAAGAAATTGCTTTTGTATGCGAGCAATTGTCGCTAAAAGGTATCCGTGTAATTGTGGCCGGATTGGATATGGATTATTTGGGAAAACCCTTTGGACAAATGCCGAATTTACTAGCGGTGGCAGATTATATTACCAAATTACACGCAGTTTGTATGCGTTGTGGTGGCATGGCAAGTATTTCGTACCGCAAAATAGCCACAGGCGGGCAGGTTTTGCTGGGAGAAAAAGATATTTATGAGCCTAGGTGTAGGGAATGTGCGCAGGTTGTGGATTAGTTGATTGGTTGAATAGTTGATTGTGGAGTTGGTGTGCTTTTGAGATTTATTTTTTTTATCATGGGCTTTGCAAACTGAAGACTGATTTTTTTTGGAGCATTATCATAGAAGCATCATTGAACATTGGTTTCCCGCTTTTCATTACTCCCGACATTTCATGTCGGGATCCATTTCAATCGGGGCTAGGCTCATCGGGATATCTTTTTTCAGCTTTTGTATTTAAAGGAGTCAATGTAAGTAAAAGGTTACAGCCATATATTTGAACAATAAATAAACCCCTTATTTTACAATTGTGAAAAAACGGATATTTTCCTTAGTTAAAAAAGATATTTTGTTGGAACTTCGCCAGCAGCATACCTTTTACGGCATTATTCTCTACATTGCATCCACCGTTTTTGTATTGTATTTATCATTATCTGATAGCCCCGATGCCAATGTTTGGAACAGTCTATTTTGGGTAATCCAACTATTTGTTTGTGTAAATACGGTTGCAAAAAGTTTCTTGTCGGAAAATAAAGGCCTTATGCTTTATTATTATTCCATAGCCTCACCTGTAGAATTTATTACCGCAAAATTAATTTTTAACATCATACTTATGTTACTCATGAGTAGTGTAAGTCTATTATTATTTTACTTCTTTTTAGATAGTCCGGTTCAAAACAACCTTCGCTTTTATGGAATTGTTTTATTAGGAGGAACCAGCATCAGTCTTACGTTTACTTTAATGAGTGCCATTGCCGCAAAAGCACAACAAAATGCTGCACTTATTGCCATTTTAGGTTTCCCCGTTATTCTTCCACAACTATTATTATTGATGCGTTTAAGCAAAACCGGCTTTGCAGAAGTTTTTAGAGATGGCGCTGTTTTGCAACTTGCAGGGCTCGTTGCCGGATTAGATGTGCTGGTTTTTGTGTTGGCTGTAATACTTTTTCCATTTTTATGGAAAGATTAGAAATTTACTATTTTTAAGAAACCACAAAAAATATTAAGTTTTTTAAATCCCGTAGAGCCTGTCCCGATTTTCGGGAGATGGTATTACTATAGCCATGAATAATTTTCAGATTTGCAGAACCCCATGGGGGTGACATTTCAGCCCTTAAAATAATATTTTAATTAAAGGATCTATAAATGTAAAACTAATATCACCCCGCTGGGGTTATGTCTATATTTTAATAACCATATTTAATATCATTCCTACGTGATTTTGTGTACTTATTTGGTAATTCAATTATTAATATATAATTCTAATAAAAAATTCCCCATATTCTTTTCAAAAAAATACAGCTCCGTAATTATACCCTCACACCCATTACCCTTATCTTTGCGCCGTCATAAAAAAATAGAAATATTTTGAAGAAAAACTGGTGGAAAATATTATCCTTTCTTTTGCTTGTTTACACTGTTTTAGCAGGTTTTTTAGGCAAAGTTCCCCGCCTTCCTATTTTAAATGAAACCATTCGCAACATGTATTTTCATGTTTGTATGTGGTTTGGTATGATGGTTCTTTTTATTATAAGTGCCATTTACAGCATTAAATACCTTCGCAATTTTAATCACAAATTTGATATTTACGCTTCTTCTTATGCCTCATTGGGCTGTTTGTTTGGCGTACTTGGTTATATAACAGGCACTGAATGGGTATCGGTTACATGGGTTACAGACCAAGACCAGTCATTTGCAAGTGTTTTAAAAGAACCCAAACTTATTGGCGCAGCTATTGCCTTACTTATATACGGGGCTTACTTTGTTTTAAGAGGTTCTTTTACTGATATGGACAAAAGATCCCGTGTAAGTGCTGTGTATAATATTTTTGCATTTGCCATGCTGTTTCCTTCCATTTGGATAATACCAAGATTGGTGGGAAGCCTGCACCCCGGCGCACCTGGCAGCGATAGTGGCAACCCGGCATTAGATAAAAACGATATGGACATGGGTATGAGAGCTATATTTTACCCTGCAGTTATTGGGTGGACATTGCTTGGCGTGTGGATTGCAACAATAAAAATAAGAATACAGTTAATTAAAGATAAAAGCATCATTAATGGATAAACAGCATTTTTTACACCGACTTTATTCATTCAGCATGAAGGCTGGTATGTATATTTTTTTACTTCTTATTTCTACCAACAGCTTTGCACAAACCGAACAGGTAGATATGGCGGATGCCATGAGGAGTAATGGAAAAATATACATAGTTGTAGCTGTTTGCTTAACTATATTAATAGGATTATTTATATATGTATATTCTTTAGATAGAAAAATTTCAAGAATAGAAAAAGAGCAGTAAACAATATTCTACATAGATTTTTTGTTTATTAAATACGCATACTTTTTATAACAACGATTGCAAAATAAAAACAATTTTATGAGTTCAAACCAACATTACAGTTTCTTTCAAAGTGTTGAAAGAAGCTTTGACAAAGCAGCAAAATTTACCAAAGTTGATAATGGTATTTTAGAGCAAATAAAAGCATGCAACAGTGTGTTGCAAATGCGTTTTCCAATAAAAAGAGATGATGGTACTATTGAAGTAATAGAGGCATACCGTGTGCAACATAGTCATCATAAAACTCCTTGTAAGGGTGGTATTCGTTTTAGCGATGAAGTAAACCAAGATGAAGTGATGGCGCTTGCATCTTTAATGACATATAAATGTGCAATCGTAAACGTACCTTTTGGTGGCGGTAAAGGTGGTATAAAAATAAATCCTCGTAATTATTCTGTTTATGAACTGGAAAAAATTACCCGTCGTTATACATCAGAATTGGTAAAGAAAAATTTTATTGGTCCCGGCATTGATGTTCCCGCACCAGATTACGGAACCGGCGCCAGAGAAATGAGCTGGATCGTAGATACTTACCAGTCACTAAAACCCGGGGAAATTGATGCAGCAGGTTGTGTAACAGGTAAACCTGTAACGCAGGGTGGTGTGCGTGGTCGTACAGAAGCAACTGGTTTGGGTGTTTACTTTGGTATTAGAGAAGTATGCAACATGCCGGAAGTTATGAAAAAGCAGGGGCTGGAAGTTGGCATAAAAGGTAAAACGGTTGTGGTGCAAGGATTAGGAAATGTTGGATATCATTCAGCAAAATATTTCAGACAAGGTGGTGCTAAAGTTATTGCATTGGCAGAGTATGAAGGAGCCATTTTTAATGCCGAAGGGTTAAACGAAGAAGATGTTTTTCAACATAGAAAAGCAACAGGTTCTATTCTTAATTTTCCTGGCGCTACCAACCTTGCAAAAAATACCGATGCGTTGGAATTGGACTGTGACATATTAATACCTGCAGCATTAGAAAACGTTATTAACGGCGAAAATGCTCCAAGAATTAAAGCAAAAATAATTGGCGAAGCAGCAAATGGTCCTTGTACACCAGAGGCTGATGAGGTGTTTCAGCAAAAAGGTATTCTTTGTGTGCCAGATATGTATTTAAATGCTGGTGGGGTAACAGTAAGTTATTTTGAGTGGTTGAAAAATCTTAGCCATGTACGTTATGGCCGTATGGAAAAGCGCTTTACAGAAACCTTAAACTCTCATATACTTGGGCAAATGGAAACGCTTACAGGTAAAAAAGTAGAAGAAGGTGAACGTGCTTTTATCATGCATGGTCCTGAAGAAGTAGATCTTGTACACAGTGGTTTGGAAGAAACCATGATAACAGCTACAAGAGAAATTATGGAGATTTGGTTAAGCAATCCAACCATACCAGATATGCGTACAGCAGCATATGTAAATGCCATAAATAAAGTTGCAACAAGCTATGGCGAGTTAGGAATTTTCCCTTAATCGTTTTTGTGATAAATATTAAAAAAGCCCGGAAATTTTTTCGGGCTTTTTTAATACCGCCATTTTCGGGTTGCCAATAACTCTTCTTACTTCTACATTTGCTACAAAATATATATAATGACGGTACAAAATAATATCGATTTTAATAGAATTGCCGATGCTATAGATATTATAAAAAACAATTTTACACAGCAGCCAAATTTAGAAGAAATAGCCAAACAAATAAACATGAGCCCTTCACATTTTCAAAAAATGTTTACTCAATGGGCAGGTGTAAGTCCAAAAAAATTTATACAGTATATTACCATTAGCCATGCAAAAAAAATGCTTGGCACTTTGCAAGAGAATGAAGCACCCACATTATTTGAAACTGCCATTGAAACAGGCTTATCAGGCACAGGAAGATTGCACGACCTTTTCATAAATATAGAGGGAATGACACCGGGGGAATATAAAAACGGCGGCGAAAATCTTGCCATTCATTACAGTTTTGCTTCTTCTGTTTTTGGTGATATCATTGTTGCATCTACCCAAAAAGGCATTTGTTATATTGCATTTATAGAAGAGGAAGAAAACGCTTTAAAAAATTTGTGTGCAAGTTTTCCCAAAGCAAATTTTATTCATTCAAAAGAACAGATTCATCATCAAATTAAAAATATTTTTACAGGGGATTTAAAAGATATCGATAAAATAAAATTGCACCTTAAAGGAACTCCCTTCCAGTTAAAGGTATGGGAAGCATTGCTAAAAATTCCTATGGGTAATTTAGCCACTTACGGTAATGTGGCTACTAGCATTAATTGTCCAAAAGCTGCACGTGCTGTAGGTTCTGCCATTGGCGATAATCCTGTTGCATTTTTAATACCATGCCACAGAGTTATACAAGCCACCGGTTTATTTGGACAGTATATGTGGGGCGCAAAAAGAAAAACTGCTATGATAGGGTGGGAGGCTATAAGGGTACAAGAAATTGGGAATTAGGAATTAGGAATTTGGGCATTCTTTGACAACGCCAATTCACCATTCACATTTCACCATTCACTTCCGGGTATTTCAAAAACCTCCACAAACACATTTTCTTTTTTCTCAAAAGCAGCACAGTAATTTCCATTTGTTATAATCATAAATGGAGCTTGTATGGTTGCATTATAATTAAGCACTTGCCTCCATGTACTTTCTGTAAGTGGTACATTCATTTCTTTACATTCCACAATTAAAAATGGAAGAGAATTTTGGTACACAACAATATCAAATCTTTTTTTTACCTCACTTATTTGTAATTGTTTTTCAACTGCAATCAATGATGCAGGATACTTTAATACATGAATTAAATACAGCAAAAAATTTTGTCGTACCCATTCTTCAGGTGTTATATTGTACCAGCGTTTTCTTATTGTGCAAAAAATAAGCTCCTTCTCATTTTCTGTTTTTATTGAGGGTTTTATATCTGGATAAATAATTTTAATCATGCACTGTAAAAGTAACAAACCAGAAATGAATTTAAAGTGAGTTTTACATAATACAGTATTTTAAAATTTTAAGCCCCCAGGGCTGACATTTTTATAAATTAAGGATTCTATTACACACCAGAACCCCGTATGGGGTGATATATCATTTAGGCGTTGAATAATTTTGTAAATTATTTTTATAACGAAAGCATTTTTTAAAAATTTTAAAAAATAGTTATACTCATTAATGCCTTTTGCATGCATTTTCCTCAATCTCAAATCCCCCTTAAAAATAAAATTCGTATTTTTAACTGAATAAGAAAAAGTATGAAATCAAAAGAAGAAATAGTAGAAAACTGGTTACCACGCTACACGGGGCAATCATTAAAAAACTTTGGTGAGTATATTTTACTTACCAATTTTAGTAATTATGTAACCATGTTTGCTCAATGGAACAATGTACAAATTGTTGGGCTTGATAGACCAATGCAATGTGCAACCGCAGGTAACATTACCATCATAAATTTTGGAATGGGAAGCCCAGGTGCAGCCACCGTAATGGATTTGCTAACAGCAATAAAACCCGAAGCAGTATTATTTTTAGGTAAATGTGGCGGATTAAAAAAGCGAAACAAAATCGGCGATTTAATTTTGCCAATAGCAGCCATAAGAGGAGAAGGAACTAGCAATGATTATCTACCGGCAGAAGTACCTGCCCTCCCTGCGTTTGCATTGCAAAAAGCAATATCTACAACCATCAGAGATTATGAGGCAGATTACTGGACGGGCGTTTGTTACACCACCAACCGCAGGGTTTGGGAGCATGATGATGTGTTTAAAGAGTACCTAAAAAAGGTACGTGCATACGCTATTGATATGGAAACCGCCACCATTTTTACAGTTGGTTTTTTCAATAAAATTCCTACCGGTGCATTGTTATTGGTAAGCGATAGCCCAATGGTGCCCGAAGGTGTAAAAACAGAAGCCAGCGATAAAGCTGTAACATCAAATTATGTGGAGCGTCATTTAAAAATTGGTATAGATTCTTTGAAGCAGTTAATAAATAATGGGCTTACCGTAAAGCATCTGCAATTTTAATAGCCAAGAAAAATTGGAGAAAACAAAGTAGGAGCATGAGCATAAGAAACAATGCTGAGCATATGTATAGGGCTATCCGTTACTATCTTTTGTGTCCGCCAAGCGGAAACACAAAAGGATATCCACTACTATCCCTGCTAGGCTGAGCAGTAAATCTTTTTTCATCTTTTATTGTGCCATAGAATATGCATTAAGAAAAAATAGTGGTAAGTGGGATTTTTCTACACACCACTATTAAATCAAAAATATTATCCTAAGAAAAACCGGAATTTCCGATTTTTCTTAGGATAGAATAAGCGTAAAATATTTCTTCGTTTTTATTTTTTACAATGCTTCCACTTATACAAATAAAAAATCTGCAAATTTCCTTCCTGCAAGAAGATAATTTAATACCCGTTGTAAAAAACATTTCCTTTCAAATACCTCGTAGTAAAATAACAGCATTAATTGGTGAAAGTGGTTCAGGTAAATCTGTAACTGCTTTATCGTTTTTACAATTATTACCAAGCACGGCTGCAATAAATGGTGAAATGCTTTTTAGCGTAGATGGAATAACTGAAGAAAATTTAATTTCTCTACCCAAAGAAAAAATGCAGCAACTCCGTGGTAACAAAATAGCCATGATTTTTCAGGAGCCAATGACTTCATTAAACCCTGTACACACTTGTGGTGCGCAGGTTATGGAAGCTTTGATGTTGCACAAAAATCTAAGTAAAAAAGAAGCTACCCAAGCAACGATTGAATTGTTTAAAAAAGTAGAATTGCCCAAGCCGGAGCAAATGATACATCGCTACCCACACCAAATAAGTGGTGGACAAAAACAGCGGGTAATGATTGCCATGGCTATGAGTTGTAACCCTGCTTTACTTATTGCAGATGAGCCAACAACGGCGTTGGATGTAAGGGTGCAAAAAAATATTTTATTGCTCTTAAAAAAATTACAATCAGAAAATGGAATGGGTATTTTACTTATTACCCACGACCTTTCATTGGTGGCAGATGTAGCAGATGAAATTGCAGTAATGTATAAAGGTGAGTTAGTAGAAAAAGGAAACGCACAAGAAGTTTTAAATAACCCCCAACATTTATACACAAAAGCTTTGCTTGCCTGCAAGCCTTCGGCAGCACATAAAGGTAAAAAGCTGAGCATAGTGGCAGATGTGTTGAAAGGTGAAATCATCACTGAATCATTGCCATTAAACAATATCGAAACATCATCGACCCCCATTATATTAAAAGTTGAAAACCTACAAGTAAATTTTCCTACTGCCAAAAACATCTTTGGAAAAGTAACGGAATATTTTCACGCAGTAGATGATGTAAGTTTTACCGTAAACAAAAATGAGACAGTTGGATTGGTAGGAGAGAGTGGTTGTGGTAAAACAACATTGGGCAGAGCTATTTTAGGTTTGGTGAAAACTACATCTGGCAACATTATTTTCAATGGAAAAAACATAGCTTCTTACAACGAAAAAGAAATGCGGGTGGTGCGAAAAGATTTACAGATTGTTTTTCAAGATCCATATGGCTCCTTAAACCCAAGGCTTAGCATTGGCGATGCTATTGTGGAGCCCATGAAAGTGCATCATACCGGTATGAATAAAAATACCCGAAAAGAAAAAGCCGTTCATTTATTAGAACAGGTAAATATGCCCGCAGATGTTTTTAACCGATACCCACACCAGTTTAGCGGTGGGCAAAGGCAACGCATATGTATTGCTCGGGCATTGGCACTTGATCCTAATTTTTTAATTTTTGATGAAAGTGTTTCTGCGTTAGATGTAAGCGTGCAGGCACAGGTACTCAATTTAATAAACGACTTAAAAGCACAGTATAATTTCACTTCTATATTTATTTCGCACGACCTTTCGGTTATACATTACATAAGCGATAAGGTGATGGTAATGAACAAAGGAAAAATAATAGAGCAAGGTACAGCCGATGAAATATTCTATCAACCTAAAGAAAATTATACGAAGGAATTGCTAAATGCTGTACCTGGTACAAAATTGGTATCATAAAATTCAACTTAAAATCTTACCTTCGCCCACTTTAAGAAAATCATGCCGTAACATGATAAGTGCCTTTACTCAAATTACAAAGGCTTATTCTCAGCAGGAATTATTTCTGCACGGCATGTAATAACAATTTTAAATTATATTACTGCATGAAATTATCTCAGTTTACATTCGATCTTCCACTTAACCTTATTGCCCAAAACCCAGCCAAGCGCAGAGAAGATAGTCGCATGATGGTGATAAACCGTAAAACCGGCAATATTGAAAACAGGCACTTTAACGATATACAGGAATATTTTGATGATAAAGATGTATTTGTGGTAAACAATACAAAGGTTTTTCCTGCCCGTATGTATGGTCGCAAAGAAAAGACAGGTGCAAAAATTGAAGTTTTTTTATTGCGTGAGCTTAATAAAACAAACAAATTGTGGGATGTAATTGTGGATCCTGCCCGTAAAATACGTGTAGGTAATAAATTATATTTTGGTGAAAACGATGAATTGGTAGCAGAAGTAATTGACAATACTACCAGCCGTGGTAGAACGATTCGTTTTTTATGGGATGGTACAGATGAAGAATTTAGGGTGATGCTTGATTTTATGGGCGAAACTCCGCTACCAAAATACATTAAGCGCAAGCCTGAAGAAGAAGATAAGGAGAGATACCAAACAGTTTATGCAAAGCATGAAGGTGCTGTAGCAGCGCCAACTGCAGGGCTTCATTTTAGTAAAGAGCTTATTAAAAGATTGGAA
Organism: Ferruginibacter sp.; assembly: GCA_031398005.1. Lineage (GTDB taxonomy): Bacteria > Bacteroidota > Bacteroidia > Chitinophagales > Chitinophagaceae > Ferruginibacter. The sequence goes on along the minus strand of JANNMO010000011.1, from coordinate 91,487 downwards.
ATTAAAGGTGTGCGTTTTGCAGAAGTTACTTTGCATACCGGTTTAGGAACATTTAGACCTATTGAAGTAGAAGACCTGAGCAAACATAAAATGGATGCTGAATATTACAAAATAGAAGAAACAGCTTGCGGTATTGTAAATAAAGCAAGAGAAACAAACCATAGAATTTGTTCTATTGGTACAACTACCATGCGTGCAATGGAAACTTCTTACACTGCGCAACACATGCTAAAACCATCTGAAGGTTGGACCAACAATTTTATACACCCACCATACAATTTCAATATTGCAGATTCTTTGGTTACCAATTTTCACCTGCCAAAAACAAGTTTATTAATAATGGCTTGTGCATTTGCAGGGTACGATTTAATGATGGAAGCGTATAAAAAAGCAATAAAAGATAAATATCGTTTCTTTAGTTATGGAGATTCTATGTTGATTATTTAAGCAACTGAAAGACAAATATTTAAAAAGCATCCTTTTATGGGGTGCTTTTTTCGTTATAGGGCAAAAAAAAGGGGCCGTGATGGAAATCGCAGCCCGTATTAATCCAATATCCTATGAAAAACCATACTTAAAACGACGGTCGATATACTTTTATTGTATAAAGTGTAAAATTTATTTTATTGACAATCAAATAGGTAACTTTAAAGTATAAAATAAATGTTATGCGTACCATACATAATTGGTTAAATGAATATGGTGAAAGCCATAAAAATGAAACAAATAAGTTAATCCATTGGATTTGTGTACCTGCCATTGTTTTCTCCATTCTGGGTTTGCTTTATTCCATTAAACTTCCTTTTTTTTGGCAAACACATCAGTTAAATGTAGGGATGATAATTAGTGGCGTTGTATTGGTTTATTATTTTACGCTTTCTCGTAGCCTTGCCATAGGCATGTTTATTTTTATAGCATTTTGTATGTTGCTAGCCCATTTAATTGAGCGAACTGGTCTGATACAACTTTGGCTATTTTATGTAATAATTTTTGTGCTAGCATGGATTGGTCAATTTTACGGACATAAAATAGAAGGCAAAAAGCCATCTTTCTTAAAAGATATTCAGTTTTTAATGATTGGTCCCGCTTGGTTAATGAGTTTTATTTATAAAAAAATGGGGATCGGTTTATAAAGCCACATCAAATTTATTTCCCAGATCTTGTAAGTCATTTACCACAGTTATTATTATTGGGATACCCTTAGCCATTCTTTCTTTTTCCATAGCAGTTTCTGGTTCACCAGGTATTATAACCTTTTCCTTTTCGTTTATAGGTGCAGCATTTTTAAATGCCTGTATCCACTGGTCCATATCTTTTTTAAATTCTGCTGCAGGCCTAAAAGCATCTATACGCATAGCTCCAAAAAAATGCCCAATGCCTTTACCCGGCATGTTAGCTGGCATTGGAATGTATGCAGGAAAAGGAGGAACCCAAGGCCCATAATTTGCACCGCTTAATACCCCCGAAAAAATATCGACAATACTGCCAAGCATATATCCTTTGTGGCTGCTTCCTTCTCTGTTGCCACCAAGCGGAAGCAATGCACCACCTTCTTTAAGTTCATGTGCATTTAAACTTCCCCCACCTTCTTTTGTTTGAACCCAACCTATAGGAACTGGTTTATTTTTTCTTTGTAAAATTTCCAATTTTCCATTGGCTGCTGTAGTGGTTGCAAAATCAGCCACAAAAGCTGGTTCTTTGCCAGCAGGTATGGCCACTGCAATAGGGTTTGTTCCCAGCATTTTATCTTTTGAAAAAGTGGGTGCAACAAGTGCAGATGCATTGGTCATGGAAATGCCAATCATATCGTGCGATAATGCCATCATGGCGTGGTGTCCGGCAATACCATAATGATTACTGTTTTGTACGCTCACCCAACCTGTACCCACATTTTTTGCTTTGTCAATGGCTACTTGCATGGCAAAAGGGGCCACTACTAATCCCAATCCTGCATCACCATCTACAACAGCAGTGGAAGGTGTTTCATGAATAATTTTTATAGCAGGTGTAGCATTTACACGCTGCGCTTCCCACAGGCGGACATAACCACTTAATCTGGCTACGCCATGGCTGTCAACCCCACGTAAATCTGCACTTAGTAAGGTTTGGGTAGCAATGGCTGCATCATTTTCTGAACATCCAATTTTTAAAAATATATTTTTTGTAAAAGTATAGAGTTGCTCGTAAGTAAATAGTTGATCCATGTGGCAAAGTTAAGGGATGAAGACCACGGACGACAGACCACAGACGACGGGCTACAATCACATTTTTGATTTTAAAATAGATGTCATTTTTTTTGCTTTATGAAGGATTAAAATTCGTAACTATTCAGTTTTAAATATAGGCTTACATTAAGCAACTTGTTTAACATGTCACTCCTACGGAGCTGTTACCAAATTTTATTCTTTCCTACTGGTATGTCGCTCCGATGGAGCTTAAATTTAAATTTTTTTAGCCTCGTTAGAGGCGACATGCCAGTAGAAATTAATCATAATATATCATTAGAGCTCCTGAGGAGCGCCATGTTTTCTTTCTAAAAATTATGGTAATATTAAGGTGTATGAAAAGGTGAAAATCATTTTGAGATATTCCATATAACCTTAAAGACAAAAATTATAACTGAATAGTTACAAAATTTCAAATAATCACAAACCATCTGTGGTCAGTGGTCTGTTGTCCGTCGTCACATCTCTTCTTTTTAAAAAGAAAATCACTATTTTGCAGCTATGCAACAATACCTTTCATTACTTAAAAATATATTGGAAAACGGCACAGATAAAAGCGACCGAACAGGTACTGGTACACGAAGTTTATTTGGCTATCAAATGCGCTTTAATCTTGCAGATGGATTTCCTTTGGTTACTACCAAAAAAGTACATTTAAAAAGTATTATACATGAGTTGCTTTGGTTTTTGCAGGGAGATACAAACATTGGATATTTAAAAGAACATAATGTAAAGATTTGGGATGAGTGGGCTGATGAAAATGGTGATCTTGGTCCGGTATATGGTAAACAATGGCGTAGTTGGGAAGGTGCTAATGGAGTAGAATTTGATCAGGTAAAAGACGTAATTCATCAATTAAAAAATAATCCAGATAGTAGAAGAATAATAATAAGTGCATGGAATGTGGCTGACTTACCAAAGATGAAATTAATGCCTTGTCATTGTTTGTTTCAGTTTTATACGGCGCCATCAAAAACGGAAGGTGGAAAGAGAACGCTTAGTTGCCAGTTGTACCAGCGAAGTGCAGATGTTTTTTTGGGAGTGCCTTTTAATATTGCATCTTACGCATTACTTACAATGATGATTGCACAGGTTTGCGATATGGAATTGGGAGATTTTGTACATACTTTTGGCGATGTACATTTATACAACAATCACTTTGAGCAGGCAGCATTACAATTGCAAAGAACGCCTTTTGCTTTACCACAAATGAAGTTAAATGCAGACGTTAAAGATATTTTCAGTTTTAAATATGAAGATTTTGAATTGGTAAATTATGAATCTCATGCAGCAATAAAAGCGCCTGTGGCTGTTTGAAATAAAAAAATCAACATGGGAATAGCTGAATTAAATAGCAATGTTGTTACCATTTTTGCCAATCTTTATTTTTATGGCAATGCTGCAAATGATTCTATTTGTAAACAAATTGCAACCGACATCAATTCACAATGGACAATAGAAAATGGGAGCGTTAATATAAACGGTAAAACCTATTTATTTGTAATGAATGCAACTGGTTTTTATGCGCCAAATTTGAGGCAGACAGATGTAAATGAAAACACCAATCCACTCAACAATTATTTTAGAATTGAAGAATATGCAGAGGGGAATATTTCTTTTGTAGATGGAATAAACAGCAATACCGGGTATTTTAAATTGGATAATCTGCTAAATAATTCCACTACCGCCGCACATGAGTTTGGGCACACACTCGGGCTTGTTCATCCACACATAACTGATATTCGTGGGTATGGTACACCTGGCATCATGTATCCACGTGGCACTATTTGCGATGCAGAATTTCAGTACGATGCAAATGCACAACCACTTGCACCCGGTGGTACAATGAACCCACATCACCGCAAAGTTTTACAAAAAGATATTGATGATTTGCATTTGGAGAAATTACGCTTTAATGCAGAAGGCAAAGCTGTTATTGGTGATTTTACCAGCGAGTGGCATTATGCTCATGGATAATCATTTAATCATACCCTAAACTTTTTTTGAAATATCTTTTCTTTAACCACAATTCAAATAATGGGTCATTAAAGCTGATGGTTTTCCCCAGCACATCTATTATTTCATGATTTTGCAAGGCAGTTTTTATTCTTGTGATATTTGCTGATGTGCCTAAATTGTAATTTTTTAAAACACTTGCACTGGTTAAAGATTTTTCATTATTACAAAGTGCTTTTAAAAGATTTAATTGAAAATTAGTAAGCATATCAACTTCTTTCTGGTATAGAATTGTGTATTGATCCAACAAATCTTCTATTGCTTCATAAAAATTTTCTTCTGTAGCTATTTTTGTTGTTTGCTGCCAAACAATCTGCGATAATTGCTGCACATAATATGGATGGTTCTCCATTTGTTGAGCAATTTTTAAAGCAAGTTTTTCTGATATTTTTTTATTAGTAGCAATAAATCTTTCCATAATGTAAGGTACCCAGTGTGTTTCCGCTATTTTTTCTAAAAACAGTATTTCTCCAAATCTGTAAAATGGCATGGTGTTTTTTGTAAAAAAATCCATCATTAAATGTCTCCTGCTTCCATATAAAATATAATTTGCTTTTTGATGTTTTTGCCAATGCGCCCGTAGTTTTTTTTGAAATGCAATACCATCTTCCATAAAACTAATATTCTGAAATTCATCTACACACACAACAATTTGAATATTTTTTTCTATGGCTAATTTTTCAGGCAGATCCAGCACTTCTGAAATGTTTTTCTGTAAATTTTTCCAGTTAAAAGAAAGTTCTATTTCTGCATTAGCATCTGGCGATACTGATATAGAAGGAATTAATTGCTTAAAAATATTTTTTACATTTCTTACTGCATCTTCAAATGAATTGGAAACAGCTTTAATAATAGTAGAAGAAAAAAGTTCCAGAAACTCATTTTCAGAACGCACATTATACAGATCTATAAAACAAAAAACTATTTTTTTGTTTTTCTTCTTTATTTTTTTAGAGGTATGTTGTATTAAAGATGACTTTCCCCATCTGCGTGGAGATACCAATATGCAATTAATGCCTGCATTTATCTGCATTTCCAGCCATTGCATTTCTTTTGTACGGTTGGTAAAATAATCCTGCTCGGCAAGTTTGCCATAATTAAAAGGTTTACTCATAAACCAAATTTACAAACAAAACTGTTACAAACAAAACTGTTAGTTTTTAAACTTTCAACCTTGAACTTTCAACCTTGACTTTGAACCTTGACTTTGAACCTTGAACTTTGAACCTTCAACATCTTTACCGTTTAAATAATTATTTTTCCTACTCCATAAACAATTCCTTTTCTTTGAAGTATAAATTAAAAAGATGGCAATTCTAACTGTTGAGAATATTTCTAAAAATTATGGAAATATAAAAGCCTTAAAAGGCGTAAGTTTTTCGGTGCCGGCTGGCTGTGTGTATGGCATACTCGGGCCAAACGGAAGTGGCAAAACCACGTTGCTTGGTATTATTATGAATGTGCTTAAAGCAACAGGCGGCAGTTATAAACTGTTTGATGAAAATGCAACTGATGCACACAGAAAAAAAATTGGCACCTTACTGGAAACCCCTAATTTTTATCATTATTTATCTGCCGTTCAAAACTTAAAAATTTCCGCAGCCATAAAAGGACATGGGGAAGATGATATTGATAACGTGTTGCACACAGTAGATCTTTTTAAAAGAAAAGATTCACCCTTCAGCACTTTTTCATTGGGCATGAAACAGCGCCTTGCCATTGGTGCTGCATTGCTTGGAGACCCAGATGTTCTGGTATTTGATGAGCCCACCAACGGGTTAGATCCTGTAGGTATTGCTGAAATAAGGTCGCTTATAAAAGAACTTTCTGCAAAAGGCAAAACCATTATTATGGCGAGCCATTTATTGGATGAAGTAGAAAAAGTTTGTACGCATGTAGCTATTTTAAAGCAGGGAGATTTATTGGCATCTGGTACCGTAAAAGAAGTTTTTCAAGAAAATGATATTGTACAGTTAGCAGCAAATGATAAAGAAAACCTCAAAAGAATTCTTTCAAACTTAAACGGCTTTATAAAAATGGATGAAGTAAATGGTATTGTAGAATTATCATACAATGCTGGCGATGCCAACCTTACGGAGATAAATAAATTTTGTTTTGACAACGGCGTTACACTTTCTCATTTGCAATTAAAGAAAAGCAATTTCGAATCTAAATTTTTAGCACTTACCAACTAATAAAATAAAAACATGAATACGCTTTTAAAAATTGAATGGCTTAAAATAAAAAACTACGGAGCTTTTAAAGTTTTATTTATCTTTTTTGCAGCTGGGGTAGTGCTTACCAATTATGCAGTATATGCATTTAATAAAAACGTGTTAAGCAATACCGGTGCCGGTGCAGTAATGTCAAGCTTTAGTCCATATAGTTTTAGCAACACATGGCAATCTACCAGCTATACTACCGGGTATTTATTAATATTGCCGGCAATGCTTATCATTATTTTAATAACCAACGAATATACTTACCGTACCAGCAGGCAAAACATTATTGATGGTTGGAGCAGGCAGGAATTTATATTGGTGAAATTGATGCTGGCATTTTTAATAGCAGCAGCCAGCACATTATTGGTTTTACTTACTGCTTCAATATTTGGTTTAATATCTGGTTCTTCTTTTTCTCTTAATGGATTTTCGCATGTGGGATTTTTCTTTTTAAAAGCATTATCGTACAACATGTTTGCAGTGCTTATAGCTGTATTAATAAAAAAGACTGGCTTTGCTATTGGGCTTTATTTTATTTACCTCGGTGTAGAAAATTTCATTTCTCAAATGCTTGATATTTTAAGCATGAAATTAAAAAAAGACAATGGTATTGATTTAGGTGGTATTGGAGATTACCTTCCTATGAATGCATCAGATGGCTTGCTCACCTTTCCTGATAATCCGCTAAAATCATTTGCTAAAAACGCAATGCCTACCGAGTATTTCTGGTTGGTAGTGGCATTTGCTGTTTTCTATCTTTTTATTTTTATTTGGTGGAGCTGGAGAAAATATGTGAAAGCGGATTTGTGAAATGTTGTTTGTAATAAATCCATTTAAATTTAATTAAAAGAATCTTGTAATTAATACTTCGCAATTTGTAGCGTCGACCGACCTAAGAAAAAAAGCGTTAAAAAAATTTGATTGAATGCCGTTAAGAAATGAAATCAATGTTACCAATGTTTGGAAAAAAAATAATGTTGGTAAGTCCTACAAATGCTCGGCTTTGCATTATTGCTGTGACTGATTTCATTTTAGGCATACATTCAAATTTTTAGCTTTTTTTCTTAAGTTTTGATTTTTTTTGTTACTTTTTTTCATCAAGGAAAAAAAGTAAATACAAGGAAACCTATTAACAATAAATAAAATAATCTCTGCTAAAACTATTCCCCCTTCTCAATAGCCTCCACTGCAGCCTCCACAGAAGGGTAATGAAAAATAAACCCATCTTTCTTTATCTTATCAGCACTCACGGTAGCGCTTTTTAAAATCTCCACGCTTCTTGTACCCATTAAAATAGTTAATGCAAATTGAGGCACATGTATAGGAATGTAGAATTTGCTTTTTACTTTGTTAGCAATAGCAAGCGTAAGCGTTTTGTTTGTAACAGGAGCTGGTGCCACAGCGTTATAGCTTCCATGTATATGTTCATTTTCCAGCGCAAAAATATATTGCCTGCAAAGGTCATCAATATGTATCCAGCTTACTACTTGTGTACCGTTGCCTAAAATAGATGCCACACCAAATTTTAAAGATGATTTAAATTCAGGGTATGCACCACCATCTTTACTCAGTACAATACCTGTTCTTAATTTTGTAACTCTAATGCCCAATGCTTCGGCTGGTTCAATACTTGCTTCCCATTCTTTACACACTTCACCTAAAAATGCTGCATCAGGCTTTTCATTTTCTGTAAAAAAATGCCCCGGTATTTTATCTTCTCCGTACCAGCCAATGGCAGATGCACTCACTATTACTTGTACTTTGTGTACATTATTTTTCAATGTTTTTATAAGTAATTCACTGCTCTTTGTTCTGCTTTCTCTTATTTCTTTTTTATATGCTGGTGTCCATTTTTTGTCCATTACACCGGCGCCGGCAAGGTGAATAATAGCATCAGCTTTTTTTACCGCCTCTACATCAATCGTGTTTTCTTTTACATTCCACAAAGCATAACTTACATTAGCTATAGGAGCAGTTTCTTTTATAGTTCTTGTAAGAATAATTACCTGATAATTTTTTTGTACAAGTTGTTTTACCAATGCTTTTCCAACAAGGCCGGTGCCGCCTGTAATTAAGATAGTGCGCATGTATAGGGGTTTTACAATGTAAAGTTATTTAACATTTTTTCAGCCAAATTAGTTTTTACAATTACATGATAAAGGACTTTTTAATTCGTATTTTTATATAAATATTTTTCTATGAAGTGTTATGTATCCGTTCTCATATTTTCTTTTTTGCTACACATAAGTTTTTTGTCTTCGGCACAAAATATTACTTATTCTGAAGTGGAAAAAGCAGATTCTCGCAACATGAATTTTGAAATTTTGGGAAATTTCTCCAACAATTTTTTGGTTTATAAAAATTTAAACAAACGGCAGAATCTTACGATTTACGATAATAATATGTCTATAAAAGAAGAAATCAAACTTGATTTTATTTCTGACAGAACTTTCAATATTGATTTTATAACTTACCCAGATCATTTTTTAATGGTATGGCAATATGAAAAAGGTAGTACAATATACTGCAAAGCTGCAAACATGAATGGAGCCGGACAATTGATTGGCTCCGTTATGGAGTTGGATACTACGAAGCAAAGCGTTTTTTCCAACAAAGCATCCTACGCATTTACATGGAGTGAAGATAAAAGAAAACTACTCTTGTATAAAATACAAACCCGAAACGATACTTATTATCAGGCTACAAAAGTGTACGACGACAATTTTAAATTGCTCGATAGTTCCAGACGTATTATAAATTACAATGACAATAGAGAAGATTTTGGCGAACTACAAATAGACAACGATGGTAATATTTTATTTTCTAAATTAAGAGAAAATGCCAGGCAGGAATATATAAATACCGTAGAAATTAATTTTAAAAAACTATATCTAAATCAAATATTCACCGTAAATATTCCGCTCGATAAACAGTTGGTACAAGAACCGATTATTAAAATAGATAACCTCAATAAAAATTACATCATCAACAGTTTTTCCTATAAAAAAAATGGTGGCAATGTAGATGGATTACTCACTGCAATCATAAGCCGAGATTCATTAAAACTCATCAACAAAGTAATTAATATTTTTGACGATTCGCTGCGTGCAAAATTATCTGGCAAGCCAGATTGGAGAACTGCTTACGATAATTTAAACATAAGAAATATCATCTTAAAAAAAGATGGCGGCTTTATAGCATTAACCGAAGAGTATTACAAACAAAGGCGTTTTGGTAATAATTTCGATGATAGATTTAATACATTTAACAACCGATACTATAATTCATTCTCCGATTATTATTTATACAACCGAGGCTATTATGGTTATTACCGCCCATTTAATGATGGCTATGGCAGAGATGTAGTGTATAATTACAACGATATTATAAATTTTAGTTTTAATAAAGATCTCCAACTGCAATGGAGCAATGTAATAAACAAAACCACCAGCGATGTAGAGAATGATAATTTCCTTTCATTCACAAACCTAAATGCAGGTGGCGAAATTTACTTTTTGTTTTTACAAAAAGACAATAACCGCCAAATATTAAGCAACCATGCATTGCAGCCAAATGGTGCCATTAAAAGATATGCCACCTTAAAAGGAAGAGAAGCCGGGTACAATTTTATGGCACGTTTAGCAAGGCAAACAGGCGCAAGGCAAATGATTGTACCATGCATTGTGAGAAACAATATTGCATTTGCAAAAATTGATTTTTAAATTTGCATTTTTACTGTAACTAAATTTTTACCGTGACAGGCATTTTTAAAGCCAACAACCCATCGGGCAATGCATTATTATTTATATATGCAATAGTGCTCAAACTGCCTATGTTTCTGCATGTACGCATGCCGCAGTTGCAACCGCTCGATGGTATTTTTTACAAAACATTTTTAAACTTTTTAGCACCCGTCGCAAAAGGGTTGCCATCCATTTACAGCATCGTTACATTTTTATTATTATTTATACAGGCCATTAGTTTTAATAAAATAGTAAACAGCCAGCGTTTACACAGGCAAACAAATTACCTCACCGGCATGAGTTATTTGTTGGTTACCTCTTTGTTTAGCGAATGGTTTAGCCTATCTGCACCGCTCATTGTAAATACCATTTTAATATGGACCTGGGGAAGGCTCTGCGCATTGTATAATAACCCACACGCCAAAGCCACCATTTTTAATATAGGCATGGCAACCAGTCTTGCAGCATTTTTTTATTTTCCTTCCGTTACATTTTTGCTGCTCATTATGGCAGGCATAGCCATTGCCCGCCCGTTTCGTTTGCAGGAGTGGCTCATTGGGCTTATCGGCATTCTAACACCCATTTATTTTTTTGCTGCTTATTTGTATTTAAGCGGTAATATAAATAGTTTTCATTTCCCTGGTTTTCATGTATCGTACCCACGTTTTTTTGGCAACAAATGGGCGTATGCCGCACTCTTTATTATAGCGGCAGCCATTGGCATTGGTATATATTTCATCAATACAAATATGCGCAGGCAAGTGGTTCAAACCCGCAAAAGCTGGCAGTTGCTTTTTTTATATATCATAGTAGCGGCCCTTGTACCTTTTTTAAATGCAGGTATTAATTTTTCGTATTGGATTTTGCTTGCCGTGCCAATTTCCCCCGTAATAGCCGCCACATTTTTTTACCCACAAAAAAAGATTTTCCCCCTCGCACTCCATTGGGCCATGTTTGCCATTTATGTAGCTGTCGGTTTCTTTTATAAATAAGAAAAGATGTTGGGCGTGCCCACTGCCGCAGTTTACAATATTTTAAAGTTTGTAATTGTAGCAAGGTTGTATTATAATTTGGCGGCAAGTGGTCGGGCTTTACCCTATTACTCCGGCACAGAACCCACACACAAAAACTTCACCGGGGTAGCCGCTGCAATCCCTCACGCAGGGCTCCGTAACATGTTGGTTTAATTTTCAAAGGCAGTATTCATCCTCACTTTATTTATTGCAACATTATATTCATTGAAAAAAACATTTCGCTCCTATGGAGCTCTAATTATGTTTTGCTGTTTATTTTCTACTGGCATGTCGCCACTAGCGTGGCTGAGAACGTTTTGGCTTTTAGCTCCAGAGAGCTTGTCCGCCGAAAGGAGGAAGCGACATGACAGTAGAAAAAAATCTGTAAGGGTTTTGTAGAGCTCCGTAGGAGCGACATGTAAAAAGGCTTGAAAACCTTTTTGTAATGATGGCTTTTTTGATGGCCAAAGAATGATAGAGTTACACTATTTGTTTTTTTACTTTGTTTATGAGCTCATCAATATTATATGTAAACTTGTCAAGTTCTTTGGCCTTCTTAAATAATTCAAATGCTTTTGAATATTCTGTTTTATCATAATGATAAATCCCTAAATTCATGTATGCGTAAGAATTGTCTGGCTCTAGCTGTAAAGAATAATGTATGTCTGTTAAACCTTCTTCAATATGTCCCAATTTAATTTTAGAAAGTCCTCGATTGCTGTATGAATACGCATAAGTTGGTTCAGATTCTATTACTCTATCAAAACAAATAATTGCTTTATCGTATCTACGCATTAAATTAAGTGTATAACCTTTATTATGTAATGAAAAATTATTGTTGGAATTTAAATCTAAAGATTTGTCATAAAATTCTAAAGCCATATCATGCAAACCTAATTGCGAATTGGCCAGTCCCGCATTTGAGAAATCATCCGATGTCATATTTCCTAAAAGAATTAAATCATCGGATAGCGCTTTTGCCTCATCGTAATTTTGTATTTGTATAAATGATGAAATTGCGAGTCGATAGACTCCTTCCTCAAGTATGCCATTGTTAAGCATTTTTTTGAATAAAGGGGCTGCCTGTAAATATTTTTTTCGATTGTATAAATTGACAGCATGCTCATATTTTTTCGAAAAAAATTTAAAATAGAAAAGTTGTTTAAGAGAGTACCCATCATTATGCGTAATAGTACCATCATCAAGTGTTATTGGGGTAGAGTCAGGTATTAAATTGACGATCAAATCTAAAATGGCAGACACAAAAAATACTACTAGTAAAATTTTGAGAGAACCATGTATTTCAAAAGAAAAAGCAAAATAAATTGCAATAAATGCAATGCTAATTGAAGCAAATGGACCTGCCAAAATATATACAATTTTTCGGTTGATGGATATTTCTTTAGCTGTAGGAATACAAAGACCACTTCGCCATGCAAAAGGATTATATCGGAACCAAATTTCTAACAGACCAATATTTAGCTTTACACTTTTCTTAGAATTCCCATATGATCCAATGTAAACAGAAACTTTTTCCTTAGTGAGTATAATTGCAGGAATTGCATGCCCAAGTTCATGAAACAGAACAGTAATAATTCTAGCAATTAATATAAAAAAAATGAGAAAGAGAATAATTATTGGAAAATATTGCATTTGAATCTTATATAAACTTTGGCTATCGAAGTTTGATTTAAAGTTAGTATTATAGATTTACATATCTGTTTAAAAATTTGGCAAAACAACGGCAAAATTTTATTAATAATTTTCCTTTGCCTCGCCACGTTTCATTAAAAGGATCCCTCGCCCCGGGTTCCTGTCATCACGAAACGTTTGTCAAAATCATTCTCCTGAAATAACTCTACACAATTAGCAAACTTGTGTCAAATTAATATATACTTTCCTTACGTTTATTAAAGTTCAACCTATCTTTAAAATTCTTCGCATTATCCCAGTTGAAAAAAGATATCCAGCACAAGGGGCTCCCGCAAAAATGGCGGGACACGGTGCGGCGGAGGGAGCGATGTGTGCCGCTCCTTAGCGGCATACGGTACAGCGAGTGAGGCCGGACATATGTTGAACAAAACTTCAATGATAAAAGCCCCAAACAATCTCCAAACCCATCCCCATTTAACATCATACAACAACCAGTATAATTACTACATTAATTATTTTATGCATCATTTTTAATTAGTGGCGAGGTTATTGCAAAGGCTGCAATACAATATCTATCACGCCTACTTTTAAGATTTACCGCACATCTTTTATAACAGCCCGGTTGCTTAAATTTTTAACTACACCCGTACCTGATTTTAATATCGACCATCATTCATTCAATCTATGATTGTCTCACAAAATTGTATGCGGTAATAATTTCTTTTCACTATTAAAAATTATTATGATGCAAACAAACAAAATCATTTTGTCATCCATTACGCTGTTATTTTTAGGATTAGCAGGTTGCAAAAAAGAAAACCTTAGTAATTCACCTCAAACAATTGCAGGCTTGCAAACTTCGGATGCTCGAAGTACACAGCCACAAAACGCACAAGCTGCAGTGGCACTTGGTGTGGCGGGCAACTATGTGGTACTTTCAAAAACGGGTGTTACCAATGTGTATAAAACCAGCATAACCGGCGATGTAGGTTCAAGCCCAATTACCGGTGCAGCTATTCTTGTTTCTTGTGGAGAAGTTACAGGTAATATTTATTCTGTAGATGCGGCGGGGCCTGCACCTTGCGCTATTATAGATGCTAGCAGACTTACAACATCTATCAGCGATATGGAGACTGCATATGTGGATGCAGCCGGCCGTATAAACCCCGATTTTTTAAACCTTGGCGCTGGTGATATTGGCGGCAAAACACTTACACCGGGTTTGTATAAATGGACCACTTCTTTATTAATACCTACAGATATTACCATTGCAGGTGGGCCAAATGATGTGTTTATTTTTCAGGTTGCAAGAAACCTTGATATGAGTTCTGCAGTTAATATTACTTTAACAGGCGGAGCCCAAGCGAAGAATATTTTTTGGCAGGTTGCAGGTGCTGTAACCCTTGGTACCACTAGCCATTTTGAAGGAATTATTTTAGGAGCTACCGGTATTAATTTGCAAACCGGTGCATCTATTAATGGTAGATTGCTTGCGCAAACTGCGGTTACATTACAAATGAATACGGTTACAAAACCACAATAAATATTTTTATGAGAACTAAGGAAGAGGCTACATTGGTGGCCTCTTTTTGTTTTAAAAAAATGGAGCTTGCTCTTAAACTTATAGTAGAATTTTGACTCAAACGTTTAACCTCACCCATAACCCCAAAAGTATTATTTTTGCTGCTCAAATTAAAAATTCTCAACAATGAAATTTGGCGTAGTAATGTTTCCGGGTTCAAATTGCGATAGAGACATGGTAGAGGCTTTGCAAAACGATTTGCAGCAGGAAGTAGTTCAGCTTTGGCATAAAGACAGCGACCTTTCTATGTTTTCTACAGATGATTGCATTGTGCTACCAGGAGGTTTTAGTTATGGTGATTATTTGCGTTGTGGAGCTATTGCTCGTTTTAGTCCAATGATGCAAAGCGTTATTACTTTTGCCAACAATGGCGGTAAAGTGTTGGGCGTATGCAATGGGTTTCAAATATTATGTGAGAGTCATTTATTGCCGGGTGTACTTTTAGCAAATGCCAATCAACAATTTATTTGTAAAAATGTTTTCATCAAAAATACCAATGATGAAAATGCCGAACCTTTAATGATACCAATTGCACATGGTGAAGGACGTTATTATGCATCGGATGAAGTGTTGAATAAGTTAGAAGAAAACAATCAAATTATTTACCGTTACTGTCATGCAGACGGTTCCGTACACGATGACCATAATCCAAACGGTACTACCAATAATATTGCCGGTATTAAAAATGAAAAAGGCAATGTATTTGGTATGATGCCTCACCCCGAAAGAGCCTGCAGCGATGCACTTGGTAATACTGATGGAAGAAAGGTATTTTATGATTTATTGAAAATAGAAGTGGCAGCCTTTGCTTAAAAAATAATTTTTATTATTGTTGTAAGGTTTATCTTTTAACACCGTATTTATTTTAGAGCAAATATCTTTGCTTTCAAATATTACTTATATGAAAAAAACGATACTTTTCTTTTTACCCTTGTTCTTTTTTGCGGCAGCATTTGCTCAAATGGAAAACCCAGTAAAGTGGACGTACACTGCAAAAAAAATTAAGGGAGATGTTTATGAATTGCACATGACTGCTGTCATCGAACCTAAATGGCATATCTATTCACAAAATATAAAAGGTGAAGGACCAGTTCCAACTTCATTTTCTTTTGATAAAAATCCATTAATTAAACTTGAAGGGAAGGTAGAAGAGTTAGGAAAAATGCAAAAAGAATTTAGTAGTGTTTTTAATCTTACACTTAATTATTACGGAGGAAAAGTAGATTTTGTACAAAAAGTAAAACTTAAATCAGCAACCGTGAATACTATTGCAAAAGGAAAAGTTACTTTCATGTCATGTAACGATAAAAAATGTCTTGCGCCAAAAGATGTTGCATTCGCTATAAAAATAGATCCTAAATCTTAATCATTTAATAGTTTTAAATTTGCATCCCAACTAATCAGTTGGGATTTTTTATAAAATCTTTTATATGCGCTTTTTTAAATATTCTATTATAGTTTTTTTATTCTTATTCAACTTTAATTTCTCTTTAAAAGCACAAGATAGTGTCGTAGTAAAATGGACCAATGTTGCCGAAAAAATAAGCGAAGGCGTTTATAAAGTAAAATTTACTGGACTAATAAAAAAAGATTGGCATGTGTACTCAGCGGCAGATGCAGCATCAGAAATATCTGGCATTACCGTAAACAAAGATGACAGTGCTGTTACACTTAAAGAACTTCAAATAATCACACCCGGCAGTATTACGGATGATCATGTATGGGCAAAAAAATTACAAACTGTTAGGGATAGTATTGTTTTTACACAATTAATAAATATTGCGGGAACAGTACCTGCAATGGTAGAGCTAAAAGTAAATTATGAAGTAGGTGCCTTCGAATCTTTTTTTCCAGAATCGGATACGTTAAATATTATAACTGGTGAGAAGGCAGCCCCAGTTGTTTCTAATAGAATTTTAATTCCTACAATAAATATTGAAAAACCACTTACAGATTGTAAAACATCTTCTTCCACTTCATCAGAAAAAGTTGCGTCTAAAGGTTTGTGGTCATTGTTTATTTTAGGTTTTTTGGGTGGCTTGGTAGCCTTGCTTACGCCTTGTGTTTTTCCTATGATACCACTTACCGTTTCTTTCTTCACTAAAAAAGCAGAGAGCAGAAAATCGGGTATTAAGAATGCATTTATGTACGGCTTTTTTATATTTTTAATTTACATTTTATTAAGCCTTCCTTTTCATTTATTGGATAATCTTAATCCAGATATTTTAAATAATATTTCTACAAACGTTTACCTCAACGTGGGTTTTTTTATCATCTTCATCATTTTTGCTTTATCGTTTTTTGGACTATACGAAATTACTTTGCCTGCTTCTTTTACCAATAAAACAGATAGTAAATCCAGCGCAGGAAATATGGTAGGCATATTTTTTATGGCGCTCACTTTAGCATTGGTTTCCTTTTCGTGTACGGGCCCAATATTGGGTTCATTATTGGCAGGCTCTCTTACTGCCGATGGTGGCGCCATGCAGCTTACAGCGGGAATGGGTGGTTTTGGTTTAGCACTGGCTTTGCCTTTTGCCTTGTTTGCTTTGTTCCCAGGAATGTTGAAGTCATTGCCAAAAAGTGGCGGCTGGCTCACCACCGTAAAAGTGGTATTGGGCTTTTTAGAAGTTGGTCTTGCATTTAAGTTTTTATCTAATGCAGATATGGTAATGCACTGGGGTATATTAAAGCGAGAAATTTTTATTGGTATATGGATAATTGTTGGGATTTTACTTTCTCTTTATTTGTGGGGATTAATAAAATTTAAACATGATTCTCCTATCAAAAAATTATCTTTTACAAGAATTGTTTTGGCAATAATTTCAACAGTATTTACTTTATACATTACGCCAGGAGTTACCAATACAAAATATGCAAACCTTTCTTTAATCAGTGGTTTTCCCCCGCCACTTTGGTACAGCATTTATGCAAAAGAAAATGATTGCATTTTAAATTTAAACTGCACAAAGGATTATGAAACCGGGCTGCAAATGGCAAAAGAACAAAACAAATTAATCCTGCTCGATTTTACTGGTTATGCCTGTGTAAACTGTAGAAGAATGGAAGAAAATATTTGGACCAAACCAGAAGTATATAAAGTTTTAAAAGAAAAATACATCATCATTTCATTGTATGTAGATGATAAAAAAGTACTTCCATCCGCCCAACAATTTACCTACAAAAGTAAAAATGGACCAGAAAGAAAAATAAGAACGGTAGGAGATAAGTGGTCAACCTTTGAAACAGAAAATTTTAAAGAAAATTCACAGCCACTTTACGCTATTTTAAATACAAAAGAAGAATTGGTATCTCACCCTGCGGCCTACACACCATCAGCAAAAGATTATTTGCAATGGTTGCAATGTGGGGTAGATGTTATAGAGGGTAAGAAGTAAAGTTTTTATTTCACGCAAAGAATGAAAAGGGAAAGAAGGCGCAAAATTGCTTTGCTCCTTATTTTCTTTGCGAGAACTTTGTATTGAAGCCTCTTTTCGTACCTTTACAACAAAAAAACATTGAAGTTTACTGATTTTAAATTTGACCCTAGATTACTCGACGGCATAGAAGCATCCAATTATGATACCGCCACTCCCGTACAGGAGCAGGTTATTCCACACATACTCGAAGGCAGAGATATTATAGCATCTGCACAAACAGGTACAGGAAAAACCGCCGCTTTTTTACTGCCGTTAATAAATAATATTTTAGGAACAGTGCACGATGCGAGCAGCATTACAGCTATGATCATTGTACCTACAAGAGAATTGGCTATACAGATTTCTCAGCACTTGGAAGGCTTGTCTTATTTTACATCTATTAGTTCCATTGCTATTTATGGAGGTGGAGATGGTAATGCATTTGTGCAAGAAAAGAAAGCACTTACCATGGGTGCAGACATTGTGGTTTGTACACCTGGTAAAATGATGAGCCATATAAAGATGGGTTATGTAAAGCTAGATAATCTTAAATATTTAGTGTTAGATGAGGCAGACAGAATGCTGGATATGGGTTTTTATGATGATATAGATTTTATCATTCAGCATTTACCAAAACAACGTCAAAACTTATTGTTTTCGGCTACCATGCCGCCAAAAATTCGTACGCTGGCAAAAACTATTTTAAACAATCCTGAAGAAGTAAATATATCATTAAGTAAGCCGCCCGAAAAAATAAAGCAGTTTGCGTTTGTAGTGCATGATCAGCAAAAAATACCACTGATAGTTTATTTGCTAAAGCACAAAGAATTTAAAATGGTGGTGGTGTTTTGTAGCAGTAAATTAAATGTAAAGCAACTTACCAAAGATCTTAAACGCAATGGAATTAATGCCGGAGAAATACACAGCGATCTCGAACAGGAAGAAAGAGAAAATGCTTTAAGCCAGTATAGAAGTGGCAGATTGCATGTGCTGGTAGCTACTGATATTTTAAGCCGTGGTATTGATATTGATGATATAGACTTAGTAATAAATTTTGATGTGCCACATGATGGTGAAGATTATGTACATCGTATTGGGCGTACTGCAAGGGCAGAAGCAGATGGGACAGCATACACATTAATTAATGTAAAAGAGCAAAGGAAATTCGCAGAAATAGAAAAACTTATTGGCAAAGAAGTATTGAAATGCGCTATACCGGAAGAGTTGGGTGAGCAGCCGGATTACAATGTAGGCGAGGCTAGAAGAAGTAGTGGTGGGTTTAAAGGAAATAAAAATTTTAAGGGGAAGAAGAAGGTAGGGTGAAAATTAAACTCCCAATTCCTCATAGCTTGTTAAAGAATTTTCAAGTACAACAATCTTTGTGTCAGAAGTTTTTTTAGCATATACAAATGTGCACGATTAGAATCTTTAAAATTATTCCTATTTAAATTTTTACATTTGTCTTTACTCGAAGACAACATGCAGCAATTAAATAAATTTACCAAACTAATAAAGCAATCGCTAAACGGCGAGCAGCATGACTATACACAAGGAAGTATAAAAACTGCTATATTTTTATTGGCCGTTCCCATGATTTTAGAATTGATTTTAGAGTCTGTTTTTGCAGTGGTGGATATGTATTTTGTTGGTCACTTGCCTAATGCTAAAGAAGCAGTAGCTACAGTAGGGTTAACAGAATCTGTAATATCGTTGGTATATACTTTAGGCATTGGCTTAAGTGTGGGTGCTACAGCTATCGTAGCTCGCAGGGTAGGGGAAAAGAATTTTAAAGAGGCCTCCCATTCTGGGGCGCAGGCTATTATTGTTTCCATTTTATTATCATTGGTATTGTGCATAGTGGGTTATTTATTTGCAGCTGATATTCTTGCACTAATGGGTGCAAAAAATGAGGTGATACAACAGGGTACCATCTTCACAAAAATTATGTTTTTGGGAACGCCATCTATCATTTTATTATTTCTCATTAATGGAATTTTTAGAGGAGCAGGTGATGCAGCCATGGCTATGAAAAGCCTTTGGATAGCAAGCGGTGTAAATATAATTTTATGTCCATTACTAATTTATGGGTTAGGGCCAATACAAGCTTTGGGTTTAAAGGGAGCCGCCATTGCCACCGTTGTTGGAAGAACCTGTGGGGTAATATACCAGTGTTATTATTTGTTTAAAAAAGGAAGAAATATTGAACTTGTAAAAAGTTATTTCAACTGGGATTGGCCCATCATAAAAAATTTATTAAATGTAGCTGCACCCGCCACATTTCAATTTTTTGTACAAAGTGGAAGCTGGATTGTATTGGCGTATCTGGTTTCTACAACCGGCAGCACAGATGCAAGTGCAGGATACCAAATTGCTATAAGAAATGTAGTATTTTTTATTTTACCGGCTTGGGGTTTAAGCAATGCTGCGGCTACATTGGTTGGGCAAAACCTTGGTGCAAAACAGCCAGAGCGTGCCCAACAATCAGTATTGCTAACTACCAAATACAATGTGTTTTTTATGGGTGGTGTTACGTTGTTGTTTGTATTTTTTTCAAAATCAATTATAGGAATTTTTACTACTGAACCTGAGATATTAAATTATGGAAGTAGAGCGTTGCAAATAATTGGTGTAGGATATATTTTTTACGGTATTGGTATGGTAATGATACAGGCATTGAATGGTGCAGGAGATACAAAAACCCCCACATGGATTAATATTGTTTGTTTTTGGTTTATACAAATTCCATTGGCTTGGATTTTAGCCATCCATTTTAAAATGGGACCAACAGGTGCGTTTATTGCCATACCTGCAGCAGAAACAGTGTTAGCTTTATCAGCATGGTATTTTTTTAAAAAAGGAAAATGGAAAACGGTGCAGGTGTAAGGTGCAGCATTTTCCATTTAATGGTAGTATGTAGTTTTTAAAAAATTGGTTTTTTTACGCAGTAGGATCTATCAACGCTTCCAATTTATTATCGCTATAAAATTTATCTCTATGAACTTGAAATTCATCTTGCAATGCAGTAACAATTTGAATACTTGAATCTACTTCTTCATGAATATCTGGTAGTTTTTTATCCAGCAAAGCCACACCCAGGTTTATATTATCTACTTCTATTTGAGCTATCTTTTTAAGAACGGAAGTTTGACTGTGTTTAAGATCATCTAACTCTCTTAAAATTTTATCCATCAGTTCTAACTTTTGCAACTTTTCCATGTTTATTTGTTTTGTTTAACATCATCATAGTTTCAATAACCATGCAACAAATCCAATACGGTTTATTATTCTAATATATTACCTCAAAAGACTTGTAAATCTTAATAGATGCCCATTATCTTTGTTACATCAGCACAATTCCTAACATATTACAAACGCCCATTGAATACCTCACAGGTATTTCTGCGCAACGAGGAGATATTTTGCGCAAAGAATTGAACATTCATACTTACAATGATTTTTTAAACCATTTTCCATTTAGGCATGTAGATAAAACCCAGGTAGATACCATCGATTCTTTATCTATGCAGGATGAGTATGCGTATGTAGCAGGCAAGTTGTTGAGCTTAGATTTGTTAGGCGAGGGTAGAAGCAAACGGCTTGTAGGAAAATTGAAAGACAATACAGGGCTGATTGAATTAGTTTGGTTTCAAGGCATAAACTATGTAGAAAAAATATTGCATGTGGGGCAACAGTATTTGCTTTTTGGTAAACTCAGTTTTTTTATGGGTACACCACAAATTGCCCATCCCGAAATTGAAAATTTTTCTCCCCAAAAATTAGCAGGAAAACCTAGTTTGGAGCCAATTTATCCTTGTACAGAAAAATTGAAATCAAGGGGAATAAACGGGAACAATATTGGGAAATTTACGCAGGAAGTTTTTACCCGAATCAACCAACATGATATTCCGGAAAATCTTCCACAAAATATTATTGAACAATACAAATTAATGGGGCGTTTTGATGCCTATAAACAAATTCATTTTCCATCATCTGAAAGAAATTATCAACTGGCACTGCGCAGATTAAAATTTGATGAGTTGTTTTTTGCGCAGCTGAGAATGAATTTGGTAAAACTGCAACGCCACCGTTTTAGCAGAGGAAATATTTTTGATAAAGTGGGTGGATATTTTAATGAGTTTTATAATAATTATTTACCCTTTACCCTTACCAATGCACAAAAAAGAGTGCTGAAAGAAATTAGAAAAGATACAGGCAGCGGCAGGCAAATGAACAGACTCTTACAAGGAGATGTAGGTAGCGGAAAAACAATGGTGGCATTGCTTTGCATGTTGATAGCGGCTGACAATAATTTTCAAAGTGTAATGATGGCGCCTACCGAAATACTGGCGCAGCAGCATTTAATAAGCATTACAGAAATGCTGAAACACATGCCGGTAAATGTGCAGTTGCTTACAGGCTCGGTAAAAGCAAAAGCCCGTAAAAAGATTTTGGCAGAAGCAGAAGATGGTACCATTCATATTTTAATAGGTACGCATGCAGTGATTGAGGATAAAGTGAAATTTAAAAATCTTGGTTTTGCGGTGATAGATGAACAGCACAAATTTGGTGTGGCACAGCGGGCACAACTGAGAGATAAAAATGAAATACCGCCACACATTTTGGTAATGACTGCAACACCTATACCACGTACATTGGCCCTTACAGCTTATGGAGATTTAGATTATAGTGTGATGGACGAATTACCGCCAGGCCGTAAACCAATTTTAACCACGCACAAAAATGAAAGTGCACGTCCGCAGGTGATGGATTTCATAAAAGAACAAGTTGCAGAGGGAAGACAGGGATACATTGTTTATCCCTTAATAGAAGAAAGTAGTGTCATGGATTATGAAAATTTGATGAAGGGTTATGAAGAAGTAACATCTTTTTTTCCTGAACCAAAATATTGGATAAGCATGGTACATGGCAAACAGGCACCTGAGCAAAAAGAAGCAAATATGCAGCGGTTTGTAAGTGGCGATACAAATATTATGGTGAGCACAACTGTTATAGAAGTGGGTGTAAATGTGCCCAATGCCTCGGTTATGGTGATAGAAAGTGCGGAGAAATTTGGCCTGTCTCAATTGCACCAGTTACGTGGCAGAGTTGGGAGAGGAGCAGATAAAAGTTACTGTGTGTTGCTTACAGGTAAAAAATTATCGAACGATGCCAGAGAAAGAATGAAGATAATGGTAGCTACCAATGATGGTTTTGCTATTGCCGAAAAAGATTTGGAAATACGTGGGCCGGGCGAAATTGAAGGCACCAAACAAAGCGGCGCATTAAATTTTAAGTTGGCAAGTATTGTAAACGATAAAGCCATGCTGGAAGTTGCAAGAGATACTGTTGAAAAATTATTGGAAGTTGATCCTGATATTTTATTGCTTGAGAATGTAAACGTTAAGAATTTTCTTGTTTCGCAAAAAGGAAAAACCAAATGGAGTAAAATAGCATAAGATTTGTAAGGATACGTTAAACAGATTAAATTTAAAATCACAACTGAATATGTTTTCGTTTATTTAAGTAAATTGTAATTAAAAAAAATCCATTGAACCGTACATTTAAACTTCTTTCCACTGTTCTTTTTTTAATAGCCGCATTTTTTCATTCAGAAAAGGTATGGGCACAAATGGAGTTTGTGCAAAACAAAGGGCAATGGAATAAAAAAATTACTTTCAAAGGTGATTTTGGATCTGGCTCCTTTTTCCTAGAAAATAAAGGTTTCACTGTATTAATGCACAAGCCGGAAGATTTGGTAAAATTATCTGAATACACACACGGCCATAACAGCAAAAAAGGAGAAGCAAATAAAAGCTTACCAGATCGTTTTACTCTCCATTCATTCGCATACAATGTTTCTTTTTTAGGTGGCAATTCAAATGCAGAACGCATAGCCGATAAGCCTTCTGTGGCTTATAGCAATTATTTTATTGGTAAAAATGAATCTGAATGGGCTACCGGTTGCAGAATATATGGTGCAGTAACCTACAAGGATATTTATCCAAATATTGATGTGCGTTATTACAGCGATGGTGATAAATTAAAATATGATTTTATTGTAAAGCCAGGGGGAAACCCATCAGCCATTGCTATGCGTTATGATGGTGGAGTGAAGTTAACCATTAAAAACAAGGAATTAGTTATTGGCACATCTGTAGGTGAGGTAAAAGAGTTAGCTCCCTATTCTTACCAGGCAGGGTTAAAAGGTTCCACCGATGTAAATACAAAATATGTAATAAAAGATAATGTAGTAACATTTGATGTAGAAAAATATGATGCATCTGCTACATTAATTATAGATCCTCAAATAATATTCGTGAGCTTAACTGGTAGCACATCCGATAACTGGGGCTATACTGCCACACCAGGCCCTGATGGAAGTTTTTTTGCTGGTGGTGTATCTTTTGGTACAGGTTACCCGGTATCTCCAGGTGCATTTCAAACGCAATATAATGGTGGCATTTCAGAAGGCAATTTTGGAGGAGTTGATATGGCTATATTTAAGTTTTCGCCAGATGGTAGCCAAAGATTATATGCTACTTATTTAGGAGGTTCTGGCAATGAACAGCCACATAGTATGATTGCCGATGCTGCAGGTAATTTAATTATTGCAGGCAGAAGCAATTCCACCAACTATCCAATACTTTCAGGCATTAATAATGCGGGGGGCAATTTCGATATTGTAATTACAAAACTAAATGCCGCAGGAACTGCATTAATTGGGTCGGTTAAAATTGGTGGCTCAAACGATGATGGAGTAAACATAAGGCCTAAATATTCCGGTGCTACAGGCGCTGATAGGCTTAGAAGAAATTACGGTGATGATGCAAGAAGTGAAGTTATCATTGATGCTTCTAATAATATTTATCTGGCATCTTGTACCCAATCTTCTAACTTTCCGGTGTTTAATGCTGCGCAAGGCACTTATGGTGGTGTACAAGATGGCGTAATTTTAAAATTCACGCCCAATCTTTCCGGTTTATTATTTTCTACCTATTTTGGCGGCAGCGGTGATGATGCATGTTTTGTAGCATCCATTGACCCGGTTACCCAAAATCTGTTTATTGCAGGTGCTACATCCAGCACCAATATTCCTGGAGATAAAGTAGGCACTATTTATCCTTCTTCTCAGGGAAATATTGATGGCTTCATTACCATTTTACCATCATCTGGCACATCATTTATAAGAACAACTTATTTAGGTACGAGCGCTATTGACCTTGTATATGGTTTAAAGTTTGACCGGTTAGGTTTTCCTTATGTTATGGGAACCAGTACAGGATCTTGGCCAGTTCAAAATGCCTTATTTTCCAACCCCGGCGCTAAACAATTTATCTCAAAGCTAAGACCAGATCTTTCTGCATTTGTTTATTCAACGGTGTTCGGTAAAAACAGTCCTGACCCCAGTATTTCACCGGTTGCATTTTTAGTGGACAGATGTGAAAATGTGTATGTATCAGGTTGGGGTGGTGGTATTAATTCTCAACAAAATTATTCTGGCGGTAATACATCTGGCTTGCCAGAAGTAAATCCGCTTTCTCCTATACCCGCTGCAGATGGTGAAGATTTTTACTTTTTTGTATTAAAAAAAGATGCGCAATCGCAGGTATTTGGTTCACACTTTGGTCAGTTTGGTGGCCTTGGAGATCATGTGGATGGTGGTACCAGCAGGTTTGATGCAAATGGCGTTATTTACCAAGCTGTGTGTGCAAATTGCCAGGGCAGGGTTTCAAACCCACAAGTATTTTTTCCTACCACTTCCAATGCATGGGCAAGGATAAATGGCGGCCCTGCATGTAACCAGGCAGCTGTAAAAATTGCATTGGATTTTTCGGGTGTAGGTGCTGAAATTGAATCTACCATTGATGGTGAAGTAAAAGACACATTAGGTTGTATTCCCCTCACAGTAAATTTTAAAGATTTACAACGAAAAGGAAAAAACTATTATTGGAATTTTAATTCTTGCGTAAATCCGACAGCCGTAGACACCACTACTACAAATCCTACAGCAGTACATACATTTACAGTAGTAGGAACCTATTGTGTAAGGTTAATTGCTGAAGATTTAAGTACCTGCAACCAGCGTGATACCTCATACATAACAATTGTAGCAGGAAATAACAAGGTTACTCCAAGGTTCTCAAAAATTAAATTAGATCCTTGCGATAGTACAACCTATGAATTTACAAATCTTTCCAGTTCTTTTGCAGGCACTGCATTCACCGCTCAATCATTTGTTTGGGATTATGGTGATGGTTCTCCTTTAGACACCGCAGGCCTTAATCCAAAACGCCTTCATCGTTTTCCGGGGCCGGGCACATACTTTGTAAAATTAACAGTGATTGATACCCGTTTTTGTAACTCACCTGCGTTTATTATTGACACACTTAGAATAAATGCATTGGTAGTAGCCTTGCCAGATAAAATAGCCCTTGGTTGTGTTGGAGATTCTATCAAATTTAAAAACAGATCCCTTGCTGGTTTATCATGGTATTGGAATTTTGGAGATCCATCATCTGGTGCATTAAATGAATCAACCGCATTTGAGCCTACCCATGTTTACAATACACCAGGCACTTACACTTACTATTTAGTTGCGTACGATTCCACTACTTGTAACAAAATTGATACATCAGATTTTATTGAAATAAAAATTGTAGAAAAACCGATTGCATTATTTACCTGGGCACCTAATCCACCTGAGCCCAATGTACCAGTAAGGTTTACTAATTTATCCAGTTTTGCCGATACATATTTATGGGAATTTGGCGATGGGGAAACTTCCACAGCATTTGCACCGGTACATGAGTATAATGCTACAGGCAAGTATGTGGCAAGGCTTACTGCATCATCAAAAGCTGGATGTAGTGCAGTATATGAACTTCCTGTAGATGTTATTATAAATCCTTTATTAGATGTGCCTAATGCTTTTACACCCGGCAGATTTGGTATAAATAGTGTAGTAAATGTGCGTGGTTTTGGTATTGGTAAAATGGATTGGAAAATATACAACCGTTGGGGACAAATGGTTTTTCAGTCTGCCAGCAAACGACAAGGTTGGGATGGCTATTTTAAAGGAAAACTTCAACCAATAGATACTTATGGTTATACCTTAGATGTAGAATTTACAGATGGTAAGAAATTGAGAAAAACTGGAGATATAACTTTGTTGAGGTAAGCCCCCTAAATCTCCGCCGAAAGGCGGAGGACTGAAGATTCCAATACTTTTAAGTTGTTTTAAAGTAATACAGTTTCTCTCGTTTGGAAAACATGTAACGTTCACGGGTTGGGGGTGAGGTTTAAAATGTAAGTTGAGTTTGTATTGTCAAAATAATTAACAACACTATTTACAATAATAGCAAACCAACATCAACACAATTAAGTAAATTACATGAATATATAATCACTCAAAAAAAGAAAGGAAAACACATCATTGAAAGAATTTAAAAAAATATTATTGGTAAATATGTTTCTGCTTGCGGGCTTTATAGCTTTTGCACAGGACCTACATTTTTCTCAGTTTTATAATTCTCCACTTACCACAAATCCTGCAAATACAGGTTTTATTCCAGATGCAGATTACCGTATTGGTGTAAATTATAGATCTCAATGGAATAGTATTCTCAATCAACCTTATAAAACCATGAGCGCTACGGCTGATGCGCAATTTTTTAGGGATAAACTGCAAAATGGATGGCTGGGTTTAGGTGGTGTTTTACTGAGCGATAAAGCGGGCAGCGGTGGTTTAAGATCAGATAAATTTTATGGTTCTGTGGCATATCATCAAATGCTGGGGCTAAGCAGTTTATTAAGTGCTGGTTTTAATTTGGGATATGTTTCAAAAAGAATTGATCCATCTGCTTTAAAATTTCCTGACCAGTTTAATGGTAAATTTTTTGATGGTACTACACCAACAGGCGTACAATTTAATAACTTAAATATTGATTATTACGATATGCAGGTGGGTATGAATTATGCCTATTTTCCGCAGGAAGATATATATGTAAATGCAGGTTATTCCATACATCATGTAAACAAACCCAAGGAATCTTTTTTTGGTGATAACACAGATGCAGGAAAAATTCCTATCAGGCATATTGGATTTGTAAATGCTATTTTAAAAGTAAACCCAAGGGTTATTATAAACCCCAATGTATATTTCACAACACAGGCAAGAGCCATAGAATTGAATGGCGGTATTCAAGCCAACTATAATTTATCTGAATACGGCGAAAGTCAGCTAATTGCGGGATTATATTACCGTTATAAAGATGCTGTTATTCCTACCATTGGTTTCGAAACAAAAAAAACAGCTTTCACATTTAGTTATGATGCCACGGTTTCTCCATTAAAATCTTTTAATAATTATCGTGGGGCATTAGAATTTAGTGTTGTGAAAAAAGGCTTTTACCCTGGCAACAGCGATAGGCAAACCATGTGTCCGAGTTTTTAATTACTCGGTCGGTATTCAATCTTCCTCTTATATTAAAAATGATTAAGTATTATATTTTTTTAAATTGTTCTTTTTTAAAACAATTTATCAATAAAGCAATACAACAATTTATTTACCCCGAACTTTGTTGCAAATTTTTAACCGCATGAGTACTGTTGCAGAAAACACTTCCATTTTTTTAGAACATTTAAAAGCATTTAAAAATATTGTAGGCGATCAATATGTTTTTACAGATGAAGAAACGCTTGATATTTGTGCAAAAGATGAAACGGAAAATCTTTATTTTTTACCCGATATAGTTATTAAACCACGCACTGCACAAGAGATAAGTGAGGTAATGAAAATATGTAATGCGCATAAAATTCCTGTAACGCCAAGAGGTGCAGGTACAGGTTTAAGTGGTGGTGCGCTTGCACATAACGGCGGAGTGGTTATTTCTTTTCAACGCATGAATAGCATTTTAGAAATTGATGAAAATAATTTGCAGGTAACCACAGAGCCGGGTGTTATAACCCAAGTATTGCAAAATGCAGTAAAAGAAAAAGGATTGTTTTACCCGCCAGACCCAAGCAGTTATGGTAGTTGTTTTATTGGCGGAAATATTGCAGAAAACAGCGGTGGGCCTAAAGCTGTAAAATATGGTGTGGTAAGAGATTATGTAATTAATTTAGAAGTTGTTTTACCTACCGGAGAAATTATTTGGACAGGAGCCAATGTGTTGAAAAATTCTACGGGTTATAATCTTACGCAATTAATTGTTGGTAGTGAGGGCACACTTGGATTGGTCACAAAAATTGTATTGAAGTTAATACCACATCCAACCCACGATTTATTGATGCTCGTTCCTTTTAATGATTTGGAAAAAGCTGGTGCGGCGGTAAGTGCTATTTTTCGTGCAGGTTTTACACCAAGTGCATTAGAATTGGTAGAAGCAAATGCATTAAAAATTGTTAGCAAATTTGTTGACAGCAGTTCTGTAAAAATTGATGATGATGTAGCAGCACATATTATTATTGAAGTAGATGGAAATGATGTAGAAGTGTTGATGAAAGAGATAGAGGCCATTGCAGAAGTACTGGCAGGGTTTGATTGTGGCGAAATATATTTTGCAGATGATGCACAACAAAAAGCAGAGCTCTGGAAACTGAGAAGAAGAGTAGCAGAAGCGGTGAAAATAGATGGTTACACAATTGAAGAAGATACAGTAGTACCAAGGGCTACATTGCCTGCATTAATAAAAGGAATAAAAGAATTAAGTATAGCATATAATTTTGAAGTAGTTTGTTATGGCCATGCCGGGGATGGTAACTTGCATGTAAGAATAAAAAAAGAAGGAAGCATTTACAGTTTAAATAACCCGGAAGTTATACCCGCATTAAACGCCTTGTTTAAATTAGTAAAATCATTGGGCGGTACCATAAGCGGTGAGCATGGAATTGGGCTTATACAAAAAGAATATATCCCCATCATGTTTGATGAAATTACTTTGAATATAATGAGGGGAATTAAAAAAACATTTGACCCAAACAATATTTTAAATACTGGTAAAATTTTTGATTCCAAATAACCTTGAACAATTTGTTGATTTTTTAAATAGAAAATAATGAAGAAATTATTAGTATGTTGCTTTGCTAGCTTTTTAGTGCTTTCCAACTTGAGTGCACAAACCACCAAAGAAGAAGAAGACGAAGAAGAGAAAGGTGGATTTAAGAAAGAAAATCTTTTTACAGGTGGTAATGTTGGACTTGGATTTTTTAATAATACTTTTTTTGCCGGAGTAGGGCCGTACTTTGGTTACAGCATTAATAAATATGTAGATGCTGCAGTGGGATTAAATTTTAATTATCTTTCTCAGCGAGACGATTTTACTACTTTAAAAGTTCGTCAATCTATTATAGGACCTAGTGCTTTTGTAAGATTGTATCCCGTAAAATTTTTATTTGCACATGCGCAGTATGAATATAATTTTATAAAGCAGAAACAGATTTATGGTAATGGAATACCTGATATTATTTTTAAAGACGAAGCACCTAGTGTTTTGATAGGACCGGGTTTTGCTAGTGGCAGAGATACAGACAATAAAACGTTTTTTTATTTTTCAGTTTTATTTGATGTACTTAAAAGACAAAATTCTCCATACACAGATAATTTTGGAAGAATAATTCCGATTTATAGGATAGGAATGAACATTGCTCTCTTTCAGGGAGGTGAAGATAACAGTACAAGCAGGCAAAGGAGAAGAAGAGATTTCTAGAGAAATTTCTCCAATGCTTCAGGTTCGTTTACAACTGTCATTTGTTCTAATGGGTTATTGTATAAAAACCCTTCATCGTGCATGCGAGCAATATGTGCAATAAGATGATCGTAAAAGCCTGCACTGTTTAAAAAGAATATTTTTTTGCTGTGTATTTTTAGCTGATTCCAGGTAAGCATTTCAAATACTTCATCTAATGTACCATAGCCACCAGGCAGTATTATAGCTGCATCGCATTTTTCATACAACATTTTTTTTCTGTCGTGCATGGTATCTACTACATGTGTTTCAGTGAGCGTTTCATGTAGGTGTTCCTGTTCTTTTAAAAGAGTAGGAATAATACCTATTACACTTCCTGCATTCTCTAAGGCACCGTTTGCAATCGCTCCCATTAAACCCTTGTTGCCACCACCATAAATAATTTTAATATTTTTTTCTGCAAGTAGTTTTCCCAACTCCCTCGTTTGTTCTTCAAATATTGGATTACTACCTAACTTACTACCACAAAAAACAGCTATCGCTTTTATACTCATGTTCAATTTTTAATTAGATGCAAAATCATGATTAATTTTTAATTGTAAGAATAAATTTTAGTGAAGTTTTTTATAGCTTATAAAAAAGTAAAGTACAATATTCTTCTATTAAAACTTACCCAAAAATCACCATTTGAAATATTGAGGCTATAATCTGTAGTCTGTCGTCTGTGGTCTGTCGTCTGTCGTCTGTGGTCTGTTGTCTGTGGTCCGTCGTCTGTGGTCCGTCGTCTGTACTCTTCTTCTATCAAATAAAAAACCACACCTTTTAAAGTGTGGAGTTTGTTTTATGGTTTGTCAGGGGATTAAGTAATTAAAATATTTAAATTATTTTCAAACCAATTTTTTTAAATGAATCAAGCTGTTCATCATCTGCATTTAGTTCAGTTATTAAAACATCAATTGCTTTTGTATCACAAATCCTTATTCTTTGTATAGTATTTATCTTTTCAGATATAGTTAAAAGTACAGTTTTTTCTGACGATTCCATCATCGCTTTTTTTACTTGTACTACTTCCCAGTCATTATCTGTAAGCCCGTGCTTTACATGCAAAG
This sequence comes from Ferruginibacter sp., assembly GCA_031398005.1. Taxonomy (GTDB): domain Bacteria; phylum Bacteroidota; class Bacteroidia; order Chitinophagales; family Chitinophagaceae; genus Ferruginibacter. Next base: position 59,819 of record JANNMO010000011.1, on the reverse strand, counting down.
CATTAATTCCTAAAAAACAAATATCGGCTCTTATCTGTTTAATTTTTGAGATTGCTTCTCCACCAACTGTTATCTGTGAACTCTTAGATAATTTATCGCCTATTAAAATGATCTCAATATTTGGATGTTTTAAGTATTCAAATGCCGCAGGCACACTTCCAGTAATAAATGTGGCTTGTAAATTTTCTGGCAAGGCTTTAGCCATTTCTATAATAGTAGTACCGCCACTTGTTAACACAAACATGCCATCTTTAATAAGTGATGATGCTTTTTTTGCAATCATTTTTTTGCTATCCATTGCATAAATGGACGATGCATTAAAAGAATTATGAAACGATTTTGATAAAGCGCCACCATGTACTTTAATCAGTTTTCCATCTTCTGATAGTTCCTGCAAATCTCTTCTAATGGTATCTTCAGAAACACTAATTTCTTCACTGAGATCGCCTACCAATATTCTATTATGCAGGTTTACATTGTGTAAAATAAAAGCTTGTCTTTCTTTTTTAAGCATCTAAACTAAATAAAATAAAACATGTTTATAAATACGTAAAATCTATTATTTAAATAATTTATTATAAAACAAGAAAACGCAAAAAATTGCAATTTTTATAAAAGTAAAAGTAAATTACAAAACCAAATTACAAAACATACCCACATTTCCACTTAAAATGTGGAAAAATTAAAATTTTTTATCATGCATAGTAGTGCAGTTATATGCAAGTTTTATTATACTTTGCTTTATCAATTTTATAAAACCAATTTTTTTTGAAGTAGTATAAAAATCTTTATACTTAAATAAAAAAAATGTTTCTTGTTTTTTAGATCCAAAACTTTAACCAAAATAACTTTCACCAAAATTTAAAATCAACATTACTTATGAAAAAACTATTAAAACAAGGTGCACGCCTAAAGTTTTTGATAGCGATCCTTTTTGTATTTACAGGGTTTGCATCAACAGGGCAGGTTACTTTAAAAGGAAAGATTACAGCGGAAAATGGGCTGCCTCTTTCAAATGTATCCATTACAGTAAATCCAGGAAACAGCGGAGCTATTACGGATGCCAATGGAAATTATAATTTTACCAGTAATATAAAGCCTGGAAAGTATTCATTGGTATTTAGTGGTGTAGGTTTAAAAACCATTACACAACAAATAAGTGTTAGCGCAAATGCAACTGTTGAAAATGATGTGAAATTGGTTTCAGATCCATTAGGATTAGATGAGGTGGTCGTAACGGGAACGAGTGCAGGAACCACAAAAAAACAACTGGGGAGTTACATCAGTGTTGTAAAAGGCGATCAACTTACAAAGGGTGCTACAAGCAATGTACTTGCAGCATTGCAAGGTAAAACTGCAGGTGCACAAATTACTCAAAACAGCGGTGACCCCGGTGGCGGAATGAGTGTAAGATTAAGAGGAATTAGTTCTGTAAACAGTAGTAGTGAACCTTTGTATATTATTGATGGTGTTATTTTAAACAATGGTACCAATAGAGTAACCAATACCAGCGGGAACTATGACGGTAACAATTTTGTAGGTACCATAGGGCAAAATCGTTTGGCAGATATTAACCCTGCAGATATAGAAAGAATAGAAGTATTAAATGGTGCGGCAGCAGCAGCTATTTATGGTTCCAGAGCAAATGCCGGCGTGGTACAAATATTTACAAAACGAGGAAGCACCGGCACGCCCGTAGTAAGTTTTTCTACCAGCGTTTTGGTAAGCAAACTTAGAAAATCAGTAGAGGTAAATAGATCTCCCACAAAGTTTGGTGGTCCTACAGATGGCGCCGGTGCTCAAACACAGGATATATTAACGCCGGGCTTAACAAACATAACGCCTGTTACAAGATATGATTATAACGATTATATTTTTAGAACAGCTATTGGAACCGATAACAATGTTTCTATTGCAGGTGGAAAAGATAAAACTAAATATTATGCATCCGGTTCTTATTACAACAATAAAGGGATCATAAAAAATACCGATTTTAAACGCTACAGTTTTAGGATTAATTTAGACCAAGCAATTGGCAATAAAGTAAATTTTAATATGGGTTTAAATTATGTAAATAGTTTAACCAATGAAAAGCCAGATGGAAATTCGTTCTTCTCACCAATGAACTCTATCAATATTATTGGCAACTTTCATGACCTGTTTACAAGAGATGTTTTTGGAAATGTAAAAGCCATTGGAGAAAGAGGAAGAGTAAACCCAGTTTCAGTAATTGAAGATATAAAACAACAGCAGGAAACCAACAGACTTATTGCAGGATTAGGATTAAAGGTTAGACCATTTAAAGGACTAACACTGGATTATATGTTAGGTATAGATCAATATGCTCAAAGAGGACAAACACTTATTCCTCCGTTTGCATATAATGTAAGTGATGGTTTTTTTGGCGGTGGTGCTACACTCGATGCTGCTCGTAATGGTTATGCCAGTTCTGCAGCAAATAATTTTTTCCAAATTAACAATGAAATAAATGCAACATATCAATTTGATATAAGTAAGGCTATTGGCTCTACTACACAAGTTGGTTATTCGGTACAGTACGAAAGAAATAATTATGTGCTATCTCAAGGAAGAGGATTAGCACCATTTATTTCTACAACCAATGCTGCAACTACCCCTTTGCAGAGTGCGGATGAAAGAAGTGAAATTTCGGTGTCAGGATATTATGTTCAACAAAATTTTAAGTTCAATAATATTTTCTTTTTATCTGGTGCAGTAAGAGTTGATGGTTCTTCCGTGTATGACAAGAGCCAACGGAACCAGGTTTATACAAAAGCAAGTGGAAGCTATGTAATAAGCGAGCAAGGATTTTGGAAAGATATGTCATTGAATAAATACTGGAATTTTGCTAAGCTAAGACTCGCTTATGGTCAAAGTGGAAATCTTACAGGCATTGGAGCATACTCTCGTTTCAATTCATACAGCGGTAATTCATTTGTTGGAAAAGGATCGTTAGTCTCCGGAACCATACTTGCAAATGAATTGGTAAAACCTGAAAGACAAACAGAATTAGAAGTGGGTGTGGAGTTGGGTTTCCTTGATAGTAGAGTAAATTTTCAAACAAACATTTACAAAAAAAATGTAAAAGATTTATTGCTTAACAGGTTTATTGCACCAACCACTGGTTACAGCAGTTTCCTTAATAATTTTGGAAGCTTAGAAAATACAGGATACGAATTAATGCTTACAGGAAAACCGATTCAAACAAAAAATGTGAATTGGACCATTACCGGCATTTACAATCATAACAGAAATAAGGCTAAAAATATTACACAGGCACTTACATTATTGGCAACCAATTCAGGCGCACCTGTAGCCATTATTGAAGGGCAACCAATTGGTGTATTTTACGGAGCTTTCTTTGCATTAGATGGTGGTGGAAATCTGGTAAAAAATGCTGCAGGTTATCCTCAGGGAGAAAGGGGTATTCAAACCGGTCCTTTGAATTTTAATGCATTAAGAGATGCCAACGGATTACCTATTGGCACCAATCCTTTACTGCGTAAGGTTATTGGCGACCCCAACCCAGATTATACTACTACTCTTGTAAATGAAATCTCTTACAAAAAAGCAAGTTTAAGAATACAAATAGATGCTGTAAAAGGTTTAGAAGTTTTTAATGCCGATTGGAGAACAAGGCAAGGTGTAGGTAATGGTAAAGAAGCAGAAAAAGAACAGACCGGAGTTTATCCAAGAGGATACATCAATAGTTTTTATGCAGCTATAGAACAATGGCGTATAGATGATGGATCATTTGTAAAACTTAGGGAAATATCATTAAGTTATTCGCTTGGCAAAGTGAAATTTTTTAATGACATAACTGCAAGTGTAACCGGTAGAAATTTAATTAGCTGGGATAATTACAAAGGCTACGACCCAGAGGTAAATGCTGGCGGACAAAGCACCATCCTCAGAGGAATTGATTTTGGTGCGGTTCCAATTCCAAAAACATTTAGTATTGGTATTTCGGCTAAATTTTAAAATCTATTAAAAAAATAATTATGAAAAAATATAATTTAAATATTGCAATTGTTACAATGATGTTGGTAGCAGTTTCAATAATTACAAGTTGCAAAAAAGATTATGCAGATCCATCCAGAGCATCTGAAGAACAATCGTTAACTACACAGAGAGGCTTAACCGCAGTTGCTGTTGGCTTACAGCGGGTGTATAGTTTTGGCAGAGGCAGTACTCTGTACAATAAAATTACCATTAATGGTTTAACTACAAATGAACTCATAGTGGTAAACACCGGTAATACTGCTGAAGTACAATTGGCCGCTGGTGGCAATGCGGTGGATGGAAACAATACCATGCTTACACAATATTGGACTACCTGCAACAAAACAATTTTTGATGCAGATAATATTTTGGCAAATGCTCCATCGCTTACAGATAAAAATTATGCAAGTGGGTTGATAGCGTATGCAGATTTATTTAAAGCATTGTCTATTGCTGATATGGCCCAGTTTTGGGAAAAGGTTCCAGCTGGTACTGGTACCAATGTTTCTTTCATTGACAGAATAGATGGATTTAAAAAAGCAATTGCTTTATTGGATGATGCAATAAATGTGACAACAGCAAACCCTATAAGTGCATCATTTACCTCTAATGTACCTGTAGGGTTGGATGTAAGAAATACCTTGTTTGCATTAAAAGCTCGTTACTCACTTTATGCAGGTTTATATCCGCAGGCTTTAACGGCTGCCAATGCGGTTGACTTAACGAAGAGGTCTTTTTTTAGCTTTGATGCGCTTTCTCTAAATTCTATATTTGAAACGGCTACATCTACTAATAATGTGGTGCAGCCCAGAGATTCTACATTTGGCTTAATACCTGCATTGGCACCTGCTGTAACGGATGGAAGAATTCCTTTTTATACTGTAATTAATCCAACAGTTTTACCTCGTTATCGTTTTAATAATTTTGCAAATGCAGCCACAGCTCCTATTCCATTTTATGTGCCTGGGGAAGTAACATTGATAAAGGCAGAATGTCATGCACGTACAAATGATAGCACTACCAGTAAAACATTTTTGAATGCTGTAATTACAAAAACAGCAGCTACAGATGCATTTGGAATTGCAGCAAACCAACCGGCCATAAACTCTTTTGGCTCTTATGCCGCCTTGCTTGATGAAATTTACAGGCAACGTTGCATTGAAATGTTTTTAAGTGGAAACAAGTTAGAAGACATGCGCAGATTTGGAAGACCAAATTCAGAACGCAAACGTAATTTAATGCCTTACCCTGTTAGAGAAAGAGACAATAACCCTAACACACCCGCAAACCCGCCATTTTAATTTTTAAATAGTTTAATATTAAAATCCTAATGGCTATAAGTTGTTAGGATTTTTTATTTTATTAATAATAACCATAGCTGTTTTTTTTACCTTCACTCCATGAACAAAAACATCCTGCAACTCTATAACATTGCACAAAAAAATACTCGATTAATAATTGGTTTAATGAGCGGCACTTCATTAGATGGGTTGGATGTGGCGCTGTGCAGTTTTACCGGAAGTGGATTAAAAACCAAAATAGAATTATTACAATTTGAAACAGTGCCGTACGATGCAGATTTTAAAACAGAAATAAAAAATGTTTTTAGTAAAAAAGAAGTTGATCTGGAGAAGCTCACACTGCTTAACCCATGGATAGGTTTGCAACATGCAAACATTATAAATGGTTTGCTAACAAAGTGGAATATTAAAAATAGTGATGTAGATATTATTGCCAGCCACGGACAAACAATTTATCATGCACCTAAAATTTTACATGCACAAAACAAATTTGGCAATGCCACTTTACAAATTGGCGATGGCGATCATATTGCTGTAGCAACAGGCATAATTACCATGAGCGATTTTAGGCAAAAGCATATTGCTGCCGGTGGCGAAGGTGCACCATTAGCCGTTTATGGGGATTATTTAATTTTTGGTAAAGAAGGGGAAGATAGAATTTTATTAAACATTGGTGGAATTGCAAACTTTACTTTTTTGCCAGGCAGTATGGATGCATCAAAAGTTTTTAGTACCGATGTTGGTCCTGGTAATACCATGATGGATGCTTTTGTACAACAACATTTTCCCGGTAAATATTATGATGAAGATGCAGCCATTGCAATGCAGGGAGCAATTAATGAAAGCCTTTTACATTCATTAAAACAACATGATTTTTTTAAGGGAGAATTTCCAAAAACCACCGGCCCTGAATTATTTAATCTCAACTATTTATTACAGGCACAACAGCAATCAAACACAAATAAAATTTCAGTGAATGATGTAATGGCTACATTAAATAAATTTAGTGCTGATATGATTGTAGAAGCCATGAAGCAAAGTATGCAAACAGATAATTTTATTATTTACAGCAGTGGCGGAGGGATGCACAATCCTTTATTAATGCAACATATTAAGGAGCAGTTGCCCAATATGATTTTTAAAACCACAAAAGATTTAAATATCCATCCAGATGCTAAAGAAGCGGTATTGTTCGCAGTACTCGCCAACGAAGCACTCTGCGGCGGCGAAACAAATTTTGGTAAAGCGGTGCCAAGTGTGAGTATGGGGAAAGTAAGTTTTGTCCATTGATTAAAACAAATGTTCAACAATCAATTTTCAATGCTCAATTTTCAATTAAAAATGCACACTATAAAATAAATCATATCTTAACAAAAAGAAGATATTATTTAATGGGACAAGAGTCCATTAATCAATATTCAACGATTAATTTCAAGTAGAATTGCACCCTTTGTTATAAATCAAATCTAAAAAAAATAAAGTGTTTAAGGGGAAATGAAATTTTACTTAATCAAAAACTTATCAGCTTACACATTAAAAATAAATGTCAAAAAAGTAGACACCCCAATTTGAACATTGAAAATTGAACATTGATTATTGAACATTCAAAAAATTTGCAATCTTAAAGAATCTGGCACCTGCTCCCGCAATAAGCTGGATCAACTGCCAATTGTCTACTGCAACTCCTCCATCGCCTTCTTCACACTCCCATTTTTCAACAACAAATCTTTGGCTTCTTCATAATCTTTAATGCCACTTTTTTCCATCAGCATTTTGGTGCCTCTGTCAACTAATTTTTCGTTGGTAAGTTGCATGTTCACCATTTTATTTCCTTCCACTCTGCCTATTTGTATCATTACAGATGTAGATATCATATTCAATACTAATTTTTGTGCAGTACCACTTTTCATTCTTGTGCTTCCAGTTACAAACTCAGGCCCCACAACCACTTCAATAGGAAAATCTGCATGCGCACTCATAGGTGAGCCGGGGTTGCACGAAATAGAACCTGTAGTAATATTTCTTTTTCTGCATTCTTCCATTGCGCCAATAACGTAGGGTGTAGTACCGCTTGCCGCTATTCCAATAACAACATCTTTTTCATTTATTTCGTGAGCCTGTAAACCTTCCCAACCATTTACAAAACTGTCCTCTGCATTTTCAATCGCTTTCTGTATGGCTTTTTCTCCACCTGCAATTAACCCAATTATTAATCCGTAAGGCATACCAAAAGTGGGGGGTATTTCGCTTGCATCCAAAATGCCCAATCTGCCACTGGTGCCTGCACCCATATAAAATAATCTACCACCGGCAAGCATTTTATCTGTAATGGCAATCACTAATTTTTCAATCTGTGGAATCACTTTCGCAACCGCTGCCGGCACTGTATCATCTTCTTTATTTATATTAACAAGTAAGTCATGCACACTCATTTTTTCCAGGTGGTTGTACTCGCTTGAAGATTCAGTAACTTTTATAAAATCTAACATATTAAAACTTTAAAATTCATGTGTTGCAATTTACGTCATTATGTTTTTTGATATTATTTTTTCTGAGAGCTATCATCTTTTGTTAACATATCCAGTGTTTTTCTGTGAATTTGTGGCAGTAAAATTTGCCACAGATTCACAGTTTTAGTTTAGAACACTTATAATATTCAAAGGTTGTTGATATTATTTTTTCCTAGATTTATCATCTTTGTTAAATGATTGCATTTCCAGTTTTTTTCTGTGAATCTGTGGCAGTAAATTTTGCCACAGATTCACAGTTTTAGTTTAGAACACTTAGAATATTTATTACAAAGGTTATTAATATTATTTTTTCTGAGAGTTGTGATCTTTGTGAAATGATTACATGTCCAGTGTTTTTCTGTGAATCTGTGGCAATAAATTTTGCCACTGATGACACAGATTCACAGTTTGGGTCACAACACTTGGGATCTTTTATCAAACAAGTAAACTTTTCCTTCTATGAAATTTAAAATCATATAAAATTTTCGCTCAATAAAAATTTCGTTGAGTAATTTTTTGCACCAATCAGCCTTACTAATACAAGTTTATCATTCAAAAAATAATCTCATAACAAAAAAACAACTAAATTTATCCGCATACATATTCAAGTTTTTATCAATTAAATTTAAACATGGCTACAACTCTTTTATCTCCACACAGGTTATTATCTTTCGAAAAAATTGAAACAACTATTTACCCTTCTATGGAAGAAGTTTGCAATGCAGTAGCAGATGAAATGGCTGTATTAATAAAAGCAAAACAAGTCCTCGGCGAAAATGCAGTGCTTGGTTTAGCAACAGGCGCCACACCAAAAAAAGTGTACACTGCCCTCATTCGTTTACACAAAGAGCAAGGCCTAAGTTTTGAAAATGTAATTACTTTTAACCTCGATGAATATTATGGATTGCACCCGCAGGCCATGCAGAGTTATCGCCGGTTTATGGATGAAAATTTGTTTAACCACATCAATATAAAAAAAGAAAACTGCTTTATTCCACAGGGCGATATTGCGCAGGAAGATGTAAAAAAACATTGTGAAGACTATGAAAAAACAATGGAATTTTATGGCGGTATCGATTTTCAAATATTAGGAATTGGTAGAAACGGTCACATTGGTTTTAATGAACCGGGCAGCCATGTAGCATCTGTTACCCGTTTAATTACGCTCGACAACCTCACCCGTTTTGACGCAGCTTATGAATTTGGGGGTCTCGCAAACGTGCCACGCAAAGCCATCACCATGGGCGTGGGCACTATCATGAAAGCAAAGCGAATTGTGTTGCTTGCATGGGGCGATAGAAAAGCAAATATTATAAAAGAAGCGGTAGAAGGACCGGTTACAGAATTTGTACCAGCCTCTTATTTACAGGGTCACCACAATGTGCAGTTTGTGTTAGATGAAAGCAGCTCTGCCGAACTTACCCGTATAAAAACCCCTTGGCTTACCGATGATGTTTTTTGGAACAAAGCCATGATAAAAAAAGCAGTAACGCATTTGGCATTTGCTTTAGAAAAACCAATTTTAAAACTTACCAATAACGATTATAATCAAAATGGCTTAAGCGATTTACTCGCATTGTATGGGCAGGCGTACGACATGAATATTGAAGTGTTCAACGATTTGCAACACACCATTACCGGTTGGCCAGGTGGCAAGCCAAATGCCGATGATACCAACAGACCCGAGCGTGCAGAACCAGCTAAAAAAAGAGTGATCATTTTTAGCCCCCATCCAGATGATGATATCATTTCTATGGGTGGAACTTTTCAGCGCTTGGTTGACCAAGGGCACGAAGTACATGTAGCTTACCAAACCAGCGGAAACATAGCAGTGGCGGATGATGAAGCATTTCGCTTTATTGAATTTGTAAAAGATTACAATGAGCAGTTTGGTATAAAAAGTACAGAGGCAGAAAAGATGTACGATGATGCTATGGCGTTTTTAAAAATAAAAAAGAACGGCGAAAAAGATATAGATGCATTGCGCCAGGTAAAAGGAATTATAAGAAGAGGCGAAGCAAAAAACACCTGTCGTTTTGTAGGCATACCACAAGAAAATGCACATTTTTTAAACCTCCCTTTTTACGAAACCGGCCTAGTAGAAAAAGATGATATTGGCGAAGCCGATTTTAAAATCATCGCCGAATTAATTGACAAAATAAAGCCGCACCAAATTTATGCGGCCGGAGATTTGGCAGATCCACATGGCACCCACCGTGTATGTTTAGAAGGTGTGTTTGAAGCCGTAAAAAGATTAAAGCAAAACGATTACATGAAAGATTGTTGGCTGTGGTTGTACAAAGGCGCATGGGCCGAGTGGGATATTGATGTAATAGAAATGGCCGTACCCATGAGCCCCGACCAGGTACTAAAAAAACGCAACGGTATTTTTAAACACCAAAGCCAAAAAGACGGCGTGGTTTTCCAAGGCGCAGACAGTCGTGAATTTTGGAAACGTGCCGAAGATAGAAACCGTGCCACCGCTGAGTTGTACAACAAACTAGGCTTGGCAGAATATGCCGCTATGGAGGCGTTTGTAAGGTGGAGGTTTTAATTTCCCTTCCACGCAGGGGTGGATGCTGTAGGCAGACGGGGTGTTTTTTTTTGGAGCTGTGGGCGGAGGAGGTTTGGTGAGCATTTGGAGCGGCTGTCTGTAGTACTCCTCGTTTCGCTTTGCTGCACTGTGGGGTACTACTGCCCATCCGCCAGCCTTTGGGCGGGAGAATGTTTTTTCAGCTTTTATGGTGCAGTAGATAGGAGGGGATAATTTTAGCGTACGTTGCGTTGTGACAAGCAACGAGGCGAAGAAATGAGACCAAAAACTTTTACTATAAAGTTATAAATTGTTCTAATTGGTATAAAAATATTTCAGTTTATAAATATAAACGGGCGAATAAAAATCGTCTCTTATTCTTACAATTTTTGGATACCCATTTGAATTGTACTCATAACTAAAATTTATTGTGTTCACATTTGAACCTTGCATTTTTTGATAGGTTTGAGGATTATTTTTACTTTGATTGAGTAAGTACGAGCCATCAATAAATAACGGGAAGTAAGTATAATTTGCAAATGGGTATGCATTTAAACCTCTAAATTTATAGAAAGGATTTTTAAAATTATCGTAGGTTAAATTCTCCCTCGATGTGAAGTCAAAAACATATGAAGGAGGTATCGAAAACGAATTGTAATAATAGGAAGAATCAAAATTTAAAGTAACATTATTATTTTGTGTTTGCCTGTAAGTTACTTTATATCCTCCGTATGGGGATGCAATTACATTTAAAGGATATTTAGTAACCGTATCAATAACTCTATCTGGGTAATAGGTATATTTTGCAACCTGATCAGGTGTAGGAATACCCAATAAATCCACTATGGAATCTTTTAGAATCTTACCATTTTGATATGTGTGAAAAATTAATTTGTTGGTATAAAATTGATTTTCTTGACTAGAATCAATTTCCATAAATGGCAATGTATCGGTCCCGTTGTAAGAATAATAATATTTGTCTCTAAATATATCGTTCGTATCAATTATTCCATTTGAATAACTAACATATTCAAATTTTGTGAGTCTTTTTAAGTTATCATATTTAAATGTGTATTTAGCAACAGTATCCAATTGCACAGGGGCTGTTGAATCGAATTGTACAATCATAGAAATGAGCGTACTATCGTTTAATATTATCTCATCAGGAGAGGGTGTTATTGATTCGACTTGAAATTGTTTCTGACACCCGACGATTAAGATTGATGCTACCAATAATGGCAAAAAGTGTTTCATTTGTTATGTTTTGGGTTATTGATTGATCTAATAACGATAAGTGGCAATTAAATTATCTATTTTTAGTTCCATTGATGAAGATAACCTTTATAAACAAGATTTATTTACGGTCTAAAAGTAGTTAAGCATATTATTAAAAAAATAAGAAATAGTAAAGTTTTGAAGGTTATAATTTATCATAAAGAAAATAAATTCCTTATCTTTTGATTTAAATTTTTAAAAAGCTTAATTTGATTTAAAGTTGGTACAAAGGAATTACTTCACTTTTTATTATATCTATAACACACTAATTTTATATGAAACAAAAAATATCTTTTTTATTAACGTTGAATATTATAGTTGTATTACTTAGTTGCAAAAAAGATAATGTTCCCGAGCCAATTGCTAGAGTACAAACGCTAGCAACACTTTCAACCTCGGTGGCAACATCGGTAACAATGGCTACAGCTATTAGCGGAGGTACTATTACTGATGATGGTGGCTCACAAATTTTAGTAAGAGGAATATGTTGGGGGAATACAACAGGGCCAACAATATCTGGAAATAAAACTGTTAACGGAGCTGGGACTGGTACTTATTCAGCTAGCTTATCAGGTTTAAGTTCAACTTCAACTTATTTTGTTAGGGCGTATGCAACTAATAGTACAGGGACGGCATACGGAAATGAAATTAGTTTTATAAGTTCTGGTCCCCCGCCACCTTCAGTAACGGTTTATGCTGGCGGTTATGAAAGGAACGGTAATATACAAACAGCAAAATATTGGAAAAATGGAGTGGCTACACTTCTTACAAATGGTACATTCACATCTCAAGTCAATTCTATTTTTATCGCAGGAAATGATATTTATGCCGCAGGCCTTGAATTAAATGCATCAAATAAAGTAGTTGGAAAGTATTGGAAAAACGGAGGAGCCGTAAATTTAACAGACGGGATTACGTCCGCAGCTTTAAATTCCATAATTGTTGTAGGATCTGATGTTTATGCTGCCGGTTATCAAGTAACTTCTTCTGGCAGTAACTCGTTTGCCCGGTATTGGAAAAATGGTATTCCTGTAACCCTTAGCAATGGTTCCACTTCTGCTGAACTGTTTTCAATTATTGTTGTAGGTTCAGATGTATATGCAGCGGGTCAAGAAACTAATGCCTCAGGGAAAACTGTAGCAAAGTATTGGAAAAATGGATCTGCTGTTAATTTAACAGATGGTACTAAAACTGCTGGTGCTCTTAGTATTGCCGTATCAGGATCTGACGTTTATGTAAGTGGGTATGAAAATAATCAATCAGTTACAACCACTGCAGTAAATGCGGTTGCGAGGTATTGGAAAAATGGAATACCTGTTGTCTTAGGAGGCACGGCTCCTGATTCTAGATCTTCTGCGTATTCTCTATATCTATCAGGTAATGACGTTTATTGCGGAGGTTTTGATGTTGATAATACAATTGCAGGTGCTAAATATTGGAAAAATAATACTCGTGTCAATTTAACTAATGGATTAAATCCATCTAGTGTTTCAAGCATAGTTGTAATAAATAATGACGTTTATGCAGGAGGAGCTGAGAGTAATGGTACTAACAAAGCATTTGCAAGATATTGGAAAAATGGGGTTGCGGTAGATTTAAGTGATGGTTTGAAATACGAGTCTATAACATCTTTAATCGTAGTGCCCTAAATTACATAACTCTTTTCACACCAACTAGCAGAGATAATGTCTATCAGAAATGAGGCGAGGTATTTGTGCAACAGCTTTCTGTGCGGCGCTATTATTTATGCCCTTGTTGGTAACCTTCCACTTTTCCTTTCCTTTATTGAGAGGTAGCCGTTGTTGGTATCGACGGGTGGGCAATGTGCAGTAGGCGTACCAACAACATTTTTGAGAGTTTATTTAATCTTATTACAAGCTGCACAAGTCTTGTTGTTGCGCTTAATTGCTTACTTCCACTGCTCCCCAACAACGGCACGCTTCAATAAAACAAAATAGTTTAAAGTTTTTACTATTTTTTCAGGATGTCAACAAAGGCGTAAAAATTATCTATACAAAAATAATTTTGTTTCTCTAAACCTTAAAGGGGAAAATGTAGTTGTATCTTTATTTGATAAGATAAGATTATTCGTATTTAAAGTAAGTATATCAAAAATATTCCCACTCAATTTCATTTTATTATCACTTAAAAGACTGAAAGTAAAATTTGCTTGGATTGTGTTAAACTCCGTGATTGCTGTACCGTTATTCTTGAACTCCATAAAGTCGGTTGGGAAAGCAATTGTTGTATCATAATAATTCGTATTAGAATCATGAGTATGCAAAATCATTTTTGTGTATTTCCAAGTGCCTAGAAGTTTTTCTAGTGTACTTAACTCTACAGGTATTTCTACCGTTGATTTTTTGCAAGCAAAAAAAAAGGTTGCCAATAAGAAAAAACAAAAGTATTTATATATCATTTTAAGAGTGTTGATAACAAATATAATCACTAAAATACTATCCCCATGCCTGCATTCGTGGTACACGAAAGCAAAGTAATCACTTAGCTCCGTTGAAACACTGACAAATTATTTTTTGATCAATTTAATGTTGCCAATGTTTTATCAATACAAACATGTCGCTCCGCTGGAGCTATGTGCTGTTAAACTTGTAACTTGTTGCTACTGGCATGTCGCTCCTATGGAGCTTTTAGGTTAAAGCTTTTATTTTAAAACAAAATAATGATTACAATATATCATCCCAATTTGTTGCGGAAACAAGATGAAGAAAAGAGCATCAAAATTTAATCTTGCTACATTGGTCAAACAAGCATTAAGGAATTTTTTGCTGTGCATTTTAAAGCTCCATCGGAGCGACATGCCAGTAGAACATAAATTAATTTATGTAAGGCAGAGCTCCAGAGGAGCGAAATGTTAATGTGCAAAAAAATATGTTTTCAAAAACATCCGCTCATATCTATTGCATAATAAAAGCTGAAAAAAGATTTTTCGACCAATGGCTGCCGGATGGGCAGTAGTAGCTTATGCACAAAAAAATTTTAAATTATAATGTTACTTGCGTGCATAACTACTACATACAGCCGGAATAGAAGTTGAATAAAACACAACTGCTCACAGCCACAAAATGTATTCAAAAAACAATCTCTAATCTTACAAAAACCCATTCACATTTCACCATTCACTATTGACAAACTCACCATTCACCCCTACACCTTCACATAAATTTTCTTCCTATCCATTAACCATGCAAAAAACCACATCATTGCAATAAAACAGAGTGCATAAATTAATGAACCCAGCCTTGGCTCTTGTGGTAAAATTGGTTTGCAAATATGTTCGTAAAACCAACTGAAAGGAGAGAAGTATGTTGGTTTTCCTGAAGCATTAATAGGTCCCGGTATTCTTATTAATCCCATAAGCCTTGGCAGTACACCGCTGAGAACAAAAATGAACAATGCGTTTTTTCCAAACACATCAAAAAAGCGGCTCCATGCGCCTTTTGCATTTTTAAATTCAATTAAATAAATCATTACAGATAGTGTGAGCAATGCTAAACCTGTTGTATAAATAGTGTAACTGCTCGTCCATATTTTTTTGTTTAATGGAAACACCATTTCCCATGCAAGTCCGGTTACAATAAGTACGCAACCAGCCACAAATAAACCGTTGAGCATTTCCTGTGTTTTGCCTTTTTGTAAAATATAATTACCAACGAGGTAGCCAAATATTACCTGTACAATTGCTGCCAAACTATTCATCAAACCTTCTGGGTCAAAGGCCACCCCTTCGCCTTTATACATGTGCGATTCGCCTAAAATATTTTTATCTATAATAGTACCAAACCAACCTGCAAGGCTGTATGGATCTGTAGGGTTTGCCACAACGCAAAAAAACCAATAGCCTAATAAAATAAATGCACTTGCAATAAATGCACCTCTTACTTTAAAATAATGAACTATTATAGATGCGAAAAAATAACAAATAGCAATGCGTTGCAATACGCCAAGCAAACGAAGTGTTTCAAAAGGTTTGCCCACAAAATTTCCATCAGCATCATATTTTATAAATGGAAACCAGTTTAAAAATAATCCTATGATAAAAATGAGTATGGTGCGCTTTATGATTTTATACCAAAATGTTTGCTCGCCGGCAGCTTCCAACTTTGGCATTACAAAAGCCATGGCATTGCCTACGGCAAATAAAAAGAATGGAAATACCAAATCTGTTGGTGTGCAGCCATGCCAAGGTGCATGCATTAATGGCGGATATATTTGACCCC
The DNA here is from genome assembly GCA_031398005.1 of Ferruginibacter sp. GTDB lineage: Bacteria > Bacteroidota > Bacteroidia > Chitinophagales > Chitinophagaceae > Ferruginibacter. Next base: position 43,942 of record JANNMO010000011.1, on the reverse strand, counting down.
ATGACCCCGGATTATTTACCAAAATCATCAGCGCTACAGTTGCACCTCTAAATACATCAAGCGAATAAAAACGTTGGTTCATGTAGTTGAATTAAAAGTTTTGATGGATATATTTTTCAAGATAAATCATTTGAATTAAATTTTACTGGCAAAGTAATTAGTAGGATCGACCTAAGAAAAAAGGCGTTAAGAAAATTTGAATGTTGGTCGTTAAAAATGAAATCAATGTTACAAATGTTTGATAAGGCTTCTCTGGTGGTAAGTCCTACAAATGCTGGGCTTTGTACGAATGTTGTAACTGATTTCATTTTAGACAAACATTCAAATTTTTAGCTTTTTTTCTTAAGTCTTGATTTTTTTTGTTACTTTTTTGCATCAAGGCAAAAAAGTAAATATGATGAATCCTATTTATAATATATTTCTTAAGCATAAAAAATGTTCCAAAATTTTCTTTAACAAATATTAATTGTAAATAATTTTAAGCCACTTTATTTATGTAATTCATATTTGCTGTTTGAATTTACTGTTTAAAAAACTTACTTTCGGTTTTTCATAAACCAAATAACTGATTGTTTTATTAAAATTTATTTATGTCTCCATACCTTCTTTTATCGTTTGTAGTAGGATATTTTATTTTGTTATTAATTGTGGCATGGTACACAAGTAGAAATAGTAACAACGAATCATTTTTTATTGGTAACAAAAACAGCAACTGGATGCTCGTAGCATTTGGTATGATTGGTACATCACTTTCGGGAGTAACATTTGTGAGTGTACCTGGTGGTGTTGGTAAAGAATCGTTTGCATATTTTCAAATTGCATTGGGTTATTTAATAGGTTATTTTGTAGTGGCCTATGTATTGCTGCCATTGTATTATAGGCTAAACTTGACATCTATATATAATTATTTAAGTGGCAGGCTTGGTGTAAAATCATACAAAACGGGTGCATCATTTTTTATACTAAGTCGTACACTTGGTGCCACAGCAAGATTGTATTTGGTTGTAAAAATTTTACAGGATGCTATTCTTTCTCAGTTGGGGGTGCCATTTTGGGTAACTACTCTTATCATTTTAATAATGATTTTAATTTACACCTATGAAGGCGGTGTAAAAACAATTGTATTTACAGATACTTTACAAACCACTTTTATGCTGAGCGGTTTAGTAGTTTGTGTATTGTATATTTTAAATACCATGGATCTTAATTTGTTTACTGCATTAGATGCCATGAAGGATAAAGGCTACTCAAAAGTATTTTTTACAGAGCCTGAAAGCAAACTGTTTTTCGTAAAACAAATTCTTGCTGGTGCATTTATTACCATTACCATGACGGGCATGGACCAGGAAATGATGCAGAAAACCATCTCTGTAAAACGCTTGGGCGATTCACAAAAAAATATCATTACGCTCTCTTTTATTTTAGTATCGGTGTTGTTATTATTTCTTTTCTTGGGAGGTTTACTGCATTTGTACGGAACACAACAAGGCGTTACCGTTACGGGAGATAAATTGTTTCCTGAACTTGCCTTGCACCACATGCCGCCCATCGTATCTGTTATATTTATCATTGCTTTAATTTCTGCGCTTTTTCCAAGTGCTGATGGTGCTATTACTGCACTCACCTCATCTATATGTATAGATATTATTGGTATGCAGCGTAGAACTGATATGGACGAAGCACAAAAAAAGAAACTTAGACAAAGAGTACATTTAATGGTAGCGTTTGTGTTTTTATTATTTGTACTGGTGTTTTATAAAGTAAACGATCCCAGCATGATTGGCGTTATTTTAAAAGTAGCTGCTTACACATACGGTCCATTGCTCGGCCTCTTTACCTTTGGTATTCTTACCAAAAAAAGTGTGCATGATAACATGGTTCCATTTGTATGTATTGCGGCACCGCTCATTTGTTTTTTTGTAGATAAATTTCAGAAAGAAATATTCGGTGGTTTGCAAATTGGTTCAGAGTTATTGTTGCTTAATGGCTTTCTTACCTTTGTTGGTCTGTTAATAGTATCTAAAAAAACAGCAAAACAATTGGCGTAAAATGGAAATTATTATTGATAAAGCAGAAGCGTACATTGAAAGATTTTCATCGCCGCTCGATGTTTTATTACAACAAATTTTAGACGAAACAAATGCAACTCATCCTCATGCACATATGATAAGTGGCGCAGTGCAAGGTAATTTTTTGCAGATGATAAGTCATATGGTAAAGCCGCTGAGCGTATTGGAAATAGGCACTTTCACAGGGTTTAGTGCATTGTGTATTGCTGTGGGTTTACAAAGTGGCGGAATTATTCACACAATAGAGTTAAGAGAAGAAGATGCCATAATATCTCAAAATAATTTTGATAAAAGTGCGTTTAAAGAAAGTATAAAATTGCACGTTGGCAATGCAAAAAATATTATTCCTACATTAAATGAACAATGGGATATTGTTTTTATTGATGCTGATAAAGTGAGCTATATTGATTATTACGAATTAACTTTGCCAAATCTAAAAAAAGGTGGTTTTATAATTGCTGATAATGTGCTTTTTCACGGGCAGGTATTGGAAGAAAATATTACAGGGAAAAATGCAAAAGCCATTCATGCATTTAATGAGCATGTGGCAAACGATAAAAGAACAGAACAGGTTTTATTATCCGTACGAGACGGAATATTATTAATAAGAAAAGTATAATATGAAGAAACTTATTTTTATTGTCATCACCATCATTTTTAGCAACGCTTTGTTTGCACAAAAAATTACGCCAGATGAATATATAAATACTTACAGAAACATAGCCATTGCAGAAATGAAACGCTCAGGTATTCCAGCTTCTGTAACATTGGCGCAGGGCATTTTAGAAACCGAGTGTGGCAACAGCGATTTGGTAAAAAGATCTAACAATCATTTTGGTATAAAATGCAAAAGCACCTGGACTGGCGAAAGTGTAAAGCACACCGACGACGCCCCCAACGAATGTTTTAGAAAATACAACAGGCCTGAAGAAAGCTATAAAGACCACAGCGATTATTTAAAAACTTCACCACGTTATGCTTCATTGTTTGAGCTTTCTCCATCTGATTATAAAGGATGGGCATATGGTTTAAAAAAAGCCGGCTATGCTACCAATCCTCGCTATCCGCAAATTGTAATATCAAATATTGAAAAATACAATTTACAGCAGTACGATAATATGTCGGCGGAAGAAGTGGATAATATTGCTATCAATCAAATAGCTACCATACAAAAAGTTGATGCAAAACAAATAGATGTTGCCTCTATTGAGCAATCAATAAAACTAAAAACAAAATTTAATGGACTTAAAGGTTTATACGTTTCCAAAGGCACGTCGCTGTTGGCTATTGCTACCATGGCAGGTATTGATTTAGCTAAACTTATGGAGTACAATGATCTTACTACTGATGGATTATTAAAAGACGACCAGCTAATTTATCTGGAGAAAAAACCTAAACAAGGCAACAGAGATTTCTACATTGCTTTACAAAATGAAACGCTGTACGATATTGCGCAAAACAATGCTGTGCAATTAAAATATCTTTCGCAGTTTAATAATTTATCACTAACTAAAACAGTACAAAAAGGAACTAAAATAAAATTACGACCTACCGCTGCTGAATCTCTAACGCTTTCTAAATAATATTTATGTCTGTAATTCAAGTAAACGATAAAAAGTTTATTCCCTATTTAACTGCTGCGCAAATAGACGAGCAGGTTAAAAGACTCGGTAGTGAAATTAACAAAGATTACGAAGGCAAGCGACCATTGTTTATAGCAATCTTAAACGGTTCATTTATGTTTGCCTCTGATTTGTTTAAGGAGCTAACCATTGAAGTTGAGATATGCTTTATTAAACTCGCTTCTTACAAAGGCACAAAAAGTACCGGGCAGGTAATTACATCTATTGGTTTGGATGCTACACTTACCGGAAGGCACGTGATAGTTTTAGAAGATATTGTAGATACCGGAAAAACGCTAAACGAATTTTTGCCTCAATTAATTAACCAGCAACCTGCCACTTTAAAAATAGCTGCATTACTACACAAGCCCGAAGCATTGGCACATCCTATCACTATAGATTATTTAGGATTTAATGTGCCTGATAAATTTTTGCTGGGGTATGGCTTGGACTATGATGGATATGCTCGCAATTTGAAAGAAATTTATAGGTTAATTGAGGGATAATTTTAAAAGAAGTTGGTATAAATCATAAAATTATAATAGTTGAGATATTTTTTTAATAGCGATGTTTTATAACATATTTCTATTAAATTATTTATATTTACATATTACGATTTTATAGCAAACAATATTAAAGCGTAGTCTTTCGTTTTAATGTGAACGTTTTATTTCCAAAATCAAATCTCTTAATACTGCGGATATTTTTCGCATTCCTACTTGAAAAAACTAATTGCATATTGCGTATTTTTTTGTGCATTTTTTTCTGCACATTCACAATATTACCTCCGTGGAAATGTTCGTGATGAAAAAAACAATGTTCTTCAATATGCAAAAATTTACCTCCATTCTTCCAAAGCAACCTATTCATCTGGCACCGACGGTAGTTTTGGTATTCCTACAAAATTTTTATACGATACAATAACCATTTCTCTTAATGGTTACGATGCACAAACATTAAAAGTAAAAACTGATAGTTGGGTTATTATTGTGCTTAAAACTGCCGCTACTACCATTATTAAGTACAAACCCAAACTTATATCGTTTACAAAAAATGAAAAAGAAACCGAAAGGTTTAATCCTGCCATTAGCGATGAAACCTATTTTAAATTGGTTGAAAATGAGTTTGTAAAAACAGAGAAATTTCCAAATACTGGTTTCTCATTAAATGTAAACAAAGCCGCTTATAGCAATGTGCGCAGGTTTTTAAATATGCAAAGCAAAGTGCCGCCAGATGCTGTGCGTATTGAAGAAATGATCAACTATTTTAATTTGGGATATGAGGTACCCAATGGTAAAGATATCTTCAGCATAAATTCTTCCATAACTGCTTGCCCATGGAATACAAAAAACCAATTGCTATTTTTAAAAATAAGTGCAAAAAAAATTGACCTCAACAAAATTCCACCAGGCAATTTTGTTTTTTTAATAGATGTATCTGGCAGTATGGATATGCCAAATAGGTTACCCCTTTTAAAAGAAGCATTTCAGTTATTTGTAAAAAATTTACGACCTGTAGATAAAGTATCAATTGTAACTTATGGAGGAGTTGTAGGCACATGGCTTGCCCCAACAAATGGCGATGAAAAAGAAAAAATAATCAATTCTTTAGAAAGGCTCGAAGCAGCTGGAGATACACCCGGTGAGTCTGCTATTTTAGCTGCTTACAAATTGGCAAATACTACTTTTATACCTGGCGGAAACAATAGGGTTATTATAGCAACTGATGGCGATTTTAATGTAGGACAAACATCAGAAAAAGCCTTGGATGAATTGATAACAAAACAAAAACAAACTGGCATTTACCTTACTTGCCTGGGAGTTGGTATGGGTAATTTTAAAGATTCAAAATTACAAACACTGGCCAAGCGTGGCAATGGAAATTATGCATACCTCGATAACCTGCACGAAGCCGAAAAAGTACTCGTTCATGAACTTACAGAAACGTTGTATGCCGTAGCCGAAAATGCTTTTATACATGTAATTTTTAATCCAACACAGGTGGGCAGTTATAGGCTGATAGGTTTTGATAATAAACGGGAAGCAGTACAAGATGGCAACAGCGAAATTGATGGTGGAGAAATTGGAAGTGGTGGAAGTACGATGGCTATTTTTGAAATTATACCTGGTGTGGCGTGCAATAAAAATGAAGATGTAGGTAAACTATATTTAAACTTTAATGACGCAGAAGATAGGTTAAACAGGGAGCAGGAAATTAAATTTTCCATACCTACCATGTTCAACGATAACCCTTCCAACAATGAAAAATTTGCTGCTGCTGTAACTATGTTTGGATTAAAATTAAAAAATTCTCCCTACCTCAATGATGCTTCATGGGCAGATGTAAAGCAGGTTGCAACAATGGCAGCAGACAAAACAAATTTTTTACAAAATGATTTTTTAAAATTGGTTGACAAAGCAGCAGACATATACGATTCAGGAAAAAAGAAAAAGAAAAATAAAAAGGGAGGAGATAAATAATTAGGACTTGTCCCCCATGAAGATGTTTAGGAGCATGTGCAGTTGAGGCTTTATTCAACATTTGTATCCTGCTATCCACTACTATTTTTTGCTCGTTCCTCACAAAAAGATATCCGTTTCTATCAGGGCTACAATGAACAGTAGAAATTTTTTCAGCTTTTATTATGGAGAAGATTGTAGCAAAACGTTTCTTTTAGGCATTGCATGACAAAAATAAAAAAGCTTCCCTATTTTTAAGAAAGCTTTTATAAAAAATTAAAATACTACTTCGTTCTCCCAATATATCTCCTAAGTGTTCCTTCCCTCCGGGAAGGATAGGATGGGCTTCTTCTCCCTTCCCTCTTGGAAAGATAGGATGGGCTTCTTTCTCACACAAAAAAAGCTTCCCTATTTCTAAGAAAGCTTTTATAAAATTAAAATACTATTTCGTTCTCCCAATATATCTCCTAAGTGTCCCTTCCCTCCGGGAAGGATAGGATGGGCTTTTCTTACTTCACCTCAATACCATCATTCAACTCAGCATCTACCAAAATTCTTCCACAGTTTTCGCAAACCATAATTTTTTTACGAAGTTTAATTTCGCTTTGCTTTTGAGGAGGTATTGCATGGAAACATCCACCACAACTATCTCTTTCCACCGCCACTACTGCAAGACCATTACGGTAGTTTTTACGAATACGATCATATCCTATTAATAATCTCTCTTCTACATGTGCACGTGCACTCTCAATATCTTTTCCAAAATGCTTTTCTTCTTTCTCTGTCTCGCTGATAATTTTTTCTAGTTCATTTTTTTTACCACTAAGGTTCGATTCTTTTGTAGCAACTGCTTTTTTAGCAATTTCCAATTGGCGTGCTTTTTCAGAAATTTCTTCGTTAGCGTCTTTAATATGTTTTTCACAAAGCTTCTCTTCAAGCTGTTGCATTTCTATTTCTTTATTAATAGCTTCAAACTCACGACTGTTTTTTACGTTTTCGCTTTGCTTTTCATATTTAGCAATAAGAGCCTGTGCTTCTTTGATACCTTCTTTGCGTTGGTCAATAAACTCTGTAATGCCGTTTATTTCTTCTTCCACACGTGTCTGGCGTGCATGTAATCCTTCAATTTCATCTTCCAAATCTTTTACTTCCATTGGCAATTCACCCTTAAGTATCTGTATTTCATCCAGCTTACTATCAATTTTTTGCAAACGAACAAGAGAAGTCAATTTTTCTTCTACTGAAAATTCTTTAACTGCTGCCATGGTATTTATTGTATTTTATAATTGTTTTATGGAACAAAATATTGAACAGGATTAGTAATTACACCTGTTTTAAGGAGCGCAAAGTTAGGGAATTTATTGCTCAAAATATCAAATAGTAGGTCTATAGTAAACTGCTCACTCTCATAGTGGCCAATATCGGCTAACAACAACCGCCCATCTGCATCAAAAAACTCGTGGTATTTAATGTCAGATGTAATATAAACATCTGCCCCTGCGGCTTTTGCTGTACTTATTAAAAAACTGCCTGCACCACCACATACCGCTATTTTGTTGCAGCTTTTGCCAAGTATTACAGTATGCTTTATAACCTTTACTTTAAAATTATTTGCTATTTGAGCAAGTAAATCGCTTTCTTCCATAGGTTCTTTAAGTTCTCCAATGATACCGCTACCGGTTTGCTGGTACTCATTGTTTAAAGCAAAGATATCATACGCCACTTCTTCATAAGGGTGGTTCGCCTTCATGGCCTTAATTATATTTTTTTGTAACCAAGCCGGAAAAATCACTTCAATTTTCATTTCTTCACCCACTTCTCTCACGCCAATTGTACCAATATATGGGTTGGAGCCTTCACCGGGGGTAAAGCTGCCAGTACCAATTGTACTAAAACTGCATTCGCTGTAATTACCAATATTGCCTGCACCTGCCGCAAACAATGCATCCTTTAGCTTCTCTGCATTTTCTGTAGGAACAAATACCGCTAATTTTTGTAAAAGATTTTTTTTGGGAGAAAGAATTTGTATGTTTTGAAGCCCAAGCATTTCGGCAATTTTGCCATTTACACCTGCCAACACATTATCTAAATTTGTATGAATGGCATAAATAGCAATATCATTTTTTATGGCTTTGATAATGGTACGCTCCACATAATTGTTACCGTTTATTTTTCTCAGTCCTTTAAAAACGATTGGATGGTGAGCAATGATTAGGTTGCAATTGTTATCTATAGCTTCCTGCACTATTGCTTCTGTACAATCTAAACTAATGAGTGCTCCGGTGCACATAATACCTGCGTTGCCAGTTAGTAAACCTGCATTGTCATATTCTTCCTGCAATGAAGTTGGGGCAATGGTTTCGAGAAATTGTATGAGATCGTATATGAGCATCTAAAGAAAATGTGTAAAGAAGTATAAAATGTATTTGCTTACCATTTTTCAATATTTAAAGTTGGAATTTCTTTAAAATGCCCATCATTAATTATTTCGGCTGATTCTTTAATTGCTTTTCTCATTTCTTTGGTTTCTTTCTTAGAAAGTATTCCAAGAAAATCATAAATACTTGGCTTTTTTGTTACTGTTTTTTTTGCTTTTATAATTACACTTTCCAGTGCCACTAATAACCCTTCGTTATTTACTTTTAAAACCTCTTCTATTAAATGTATTTTTCTTGTTTCTGCGTACATATTATCTATTATTTTAAACGTAACCCAAAATTACTTTTTATTTTTTATTAAACTAGATAGTACCATTTACAATCATTTATATATTTTTACGTTAATATTAAAATTAACTGAAATTGTTTTAGTTACACAATCTATCGGATATATTACAAGTCTAAGTTTGTATTGAAAAATATTAACCGAAATTATTAAAATGAAAAAATTATATCGTGGTGCAATTGTGTTGTTAGGGCTATACCTTTCGTCTTGCGAAAAAGAATCTTCTGTGGAACGTGGTGAATTAGTTCCTGTAGTTACAAATTTAGTAGGGGATACTAATTATTTGGATAAGATATTATTAAATGACACAAGTTATTTCGGTGGGGTTTTAGATATTGATTCCAGTGTGTTTGTTTTTAAGTATGATTTAAATAAAAGGTTAACTACGGTTACTATTAAAGCAGGTCCACTATCAATTATTCCTGAAGATTTATACTTAGAGTTCTTTTACAATTTTAATGATACTTTACCTTACAAAAGTTACTTTGCTCAAGAACAATCTACTTATCATTTTTATTATGATAATTTAGGGAGACTTACAAAAGATTCGGTAAATAATCTTTCTGGCAACGGAGAAAACTTTAAAAGAAAATTATCATACTCGGGTAATCAAATTTTTGCAGAACTTTATAATTCACCTTCTGTAAATCCTATAGAAAAAGATACTTTTATTTTAGATTCAAGAGGAAATATGGTAAGTTCAAGATTTCATATACTCACCACTGCATCAATTTATGAGTTAGCTACCTCAACAATTTCAACCTTTGATAATGGACCCAGCCCTTTTTTGAAAACGCCTGCTTTCAAAATTTTTTCATTCACATTCGGAACCTTACATTTTGAACAATACTATAATAACTTTGGAAAAAATAATTTATTAGTAGATATTCACAACAATCATCCTTATACGGGAGCGCCCCCAATATTTTATCCGTCAGATACAACTTCTGTCGTAAATTCTTATTATCAAAACGGATTATTAAAAAATGTGAAAGGTCATCGCTCTACTTGGACTTACATTTATAAATCTTTATAATTTAGGAAATAAGACCTTTTCTTGCCGATGAAAATTCCATCGGCAACTTTATTTATTCATACTATTTTCCTTAGCTCTTGCAACCAAATAACCATCTATTTTTAAGATCATCCTTTTCGTATCACATATAAAAAACCATTTCAATTTTAGATAATTTAATGAGTAAACCTATACATTATTAAAGTTCGACTTTAATATTGGAAAGGTTAATCGATAAAAAAATGTGTAAATCGAAATGGCGTAAATTTAATATTAAAATATTTCCACAAAATGATTTCCACCAACCTATACGCTCAATACAAAACCACTCTCCAAAAAATTGCCGATATAAAATATGCCTCAGCTGTTTTACAATGGGATCAGGAAACTTATCTACCTAAAAATGGCAACGATGCACGAGGCAGACAGATTGCAACGTTGAATGAATTGGCGCATGAACATTTCACTGCAGATAGTTTTGGGAATTTATTAGAAGAACTTTCTGCATACAAAAATTTAGCAGATAAGGAAAAGAGAAATGTACAATTAAGCAATGAAGACTATAACAGAAATAAAAAAATACCATCTGCATTTGTTCACAAACTAAGCAGTGCAATTAACGTGAGTTACCATGCGTGGATACAGGCTCGCAGAGAAAACAGTTTCATCAGTTTTGAAAAACCATTGCAGCAAATAATCGATTTAAAAAAGCAGGAGGCAGATTTATTGGGTTATGAAAAACATCCGTACGATGCATTGATGAATGATTATGATAAAGGATTAACTACAAGCATTACTGATAAACTTTTTGCAGCGCTTAGACCGCAGTTGTCTGATTTACTTGCGAAGATTGCAGCAAAACCACCAGCAGATGATAGTATGCTTCATCAGCATTTTGATAAAACAGCACAGTGGGATACGGGAATAGAAATTTTAAAAAGAATGTATTTTAATTTTGATGCCGGTAGGCAAGATATTAGCGAACATCCCTTCACCACAAACTTTAGCAGCCAAGATGTAAGAGTAACAACCAGAGTAGATGAAAATGATTTCAGCAATATGCTTTGGAGTTGCATACACGAAGGTGGGCATGCATTATACGAACAAGGTTTGCCCAACGACGAATACGGCATGCCACTAGGAGAGTATTGCAGTTTAAGCATACACGAAAGCCAGAGCCGCCTTTGGGAAAATTGCATTGGGAGAGGATTGCCGTTTTGGAAACACAATTATACACTTTTGCAAGAAAAATTTCCACAACAATTAAGTAATAAAACAATGGAACATTTTTACTCTTCCATCAACAAAGTACAGCCCTCATTAATTCGCACAGAAGCAGATGAACTTACCTATCACTTTCATGTAATGATACGATATGAAATAGAAAAATTATTAATTGAAGGAAGCATATCAGCTAAAGATATACCTGCGTACTGGAAAGAGTATTACCAAAAATATTTAGGAATAACAGTGCCTGATGATGTGCGTGGATGCCTGCAAGATGTGCATTGGAGCCATGGTAGTTTTGGTTATTTTGCTACCTACAGTATTGGTAGTTTATATGCTGCACAATTTTTTGCGGCTATAAAAAAACAAATACCAACGGTAGAACTGGAGCTAAACAACGGAAATAATTTACCGGTTTTAAAGTGGCTACAAACAAATATTTATGATTACGGGAGATATTATACTTCAGAAAATCTTTGTAAAAACGTAACTGGGGAGGCTTTAAACAGCATTTTTTTTACAGACTGTGTTCAGGAAAAGTATTACCAGCTTTATAATATTTAGGTAACAAAAATGCTCAAACAAGCGTCTTTAAAATGAAATATTAAATATGCTTTTAAAATTTTAAGCTGGTTAACTGCTATTCAACGCTTTTAATGTGGGTTCGACTAATTTATAGTAACCAAACTTGATTAATTTATTAAATTTGTTTGTAATAAGCGTTAAATATTAAAATTTAAGAATAAACTTCGTTAATAAATTTTATAGATTTTTATACAATTTTTTAGGTTTTAGTCTGTTATAGTAAGGTATATCCGGTTTGCGGAAATCCAAACATCCAGCAAAAACAAAAAACAACCTTATGAGCTCAAAAATGCTCATCAAACAATTGTGTATTAGTACATTATTTGTATTGTTGACCCTTTTATCGAAAGCCCAATTGCTAGCCCAATTTAAGGGAACACCTTTAAGTGGTTGTGCACCGTTTAGCGTAAACTTTACTGATACATCTTCTGGCAATCCAAATTTTTGGAAATGGGACCTTGGTAACAGTACTATTTCTTTTTTGCAAAACCCTTCTACTGTTTATTTAAACCCCGGTACGTACGATGTCACACTCATTGTAAACAATGCGACCGGTGGAAAAGATACTTTGGTAAAAGATGATTACATAACTGTGTATGCAAAACCAACTTCTAACTTTAATGGTTCACCACGTACAGGTTGTTTCCCACTTCCTGTTACATTTACAGATTTGAGTACTGCGGGTAGTGGCACAATTTCAAACTGGCTTTGGAATTTTGGTGATGGTGTAACCTCTACTTTACAAAATCCTGTTCATACTTACACAGCATCTGGTAATTATACCGTTTCGTTAAATGTTACTAATTCTTTTGGATGCACTAAAAACTTTCCTCAACCAAATTATATTAGCATTAGCAGTGGTGTTACTGCTGCTTTTACCAATACAGCACCTTCAAGTTGTGCAGCTCCCCAAACAATTAATTTTCAGAATCAATCCACAGGTACCGGCGTACTTTCTTATCAATGGTCATATGGAGATGGTAATACTGCTACAGGAGTAGCTCCATCACATACTTACACAGCCCCAGGGAGTTATACTGTTCAATTAATAGTTACAAATTTAACAGGCTGTACAGATACATTTATAAGCCCAAGTCCCATTATAATAGGAACAGTTAGTGCTGATTTTACTGCACCTCCTAATGTTTGTGTGGGCACATCAGTTTCAATAACGAACACTTCTTTACCTATACCCGTTTCTGTTGCTTGGAACTTTGGAGATGGAACCACTTCCACAATTTTAAATCCTGTAAAAACTTATACGGTGGCTGGTAACTACAATATCACATTGGTAAGTGATTTTGGAGGTTGTCAATTAACTAAAGTACATCCTATAACTGTTTATGCTAAACCTGTTACTGTTTTTAGTGGATCTCCCCTCAACGCATGTAGTGCACCATTAACGGTAAATTTTGTTAATACGACTGTGGGGGCAGTTACAACTGAATGGTTATTTGGCGATGGGGGTACTTCCAATAATGCAAATCCTACTCATACATATTTGGCTACCGGTACATATACTGTTACTCTTATTACTACAAATGCCAATGGTTGTACAGATACCCTCGTAAAAACAGATTACATAAAGATACAACCACCGATTGCCACAATAATTAACTTACCCCAACAAGGCTGTGCACCGTTAACTTGGACGTTTGGTTCAACAGTTTCAAGTGTAGATCCTGTTGTGTCATATCAATGGGATTTTGGAAACGGTGTTACATCTACACAACAAAATCCATCTTACACTTTCCCTACAGGAGATTATGATATACAGTTGGTAGTTACTACTGCTGGAGGTTGTACAGATACCGTAAAGGTATTGGGAGGTATTAAAGCCGCTACTAAACCCATAGTTAATTTTGATGCCTCACCAAGAGTTGTCTGCGCAAAGTTAGATGTGAATTTTCAAGACCTTAGTACTGGGATCGGTATTGGTACAACTTGGTTGTGGAATTTTGGTGATGGCAATACTTCAACACAACAAAATCCTACACATGCTTATGAAGACACAGGCTTTTTTGATATTGTACTTATTGTAAGTAATAACGGATGTGCAGATACTTTAACCCTCAATGATTTTATTTATGTAAAACCACCCATTGCAATATTCTCAATAACTTCTAATTGTAATAATAAATTTTCAAGAACTTTTGTTGATGCATCAATTGGTGCAGATACTTGGAGCTGGAATTTTGGTGATGGTGGTACATCTAATTTACAAAACCCTGTACATACTTATGCCAGTGTAGGAACCTATACGATTACACTATTAGTAACAAATATTTCTAGTGGTTGTGATTATACAAAAACAGATGTAGTAACAATAGCAGATGAACAGGCATTGTTTACTGCTTCGCTTACACAATTATGTAAAAACAGTTCTACAACTTTTACTGCTACATCAATACAAAATAATCCGGCCATTGTAAATTATGAATGGGATTTTGATGATGGTACCGGGCCATTTTCGGGTAACAATGTTTCACATGTTTTTGTAAATGCAGGGCAATACGATATAAGATTAATTATTACAGATGTTAATGGTTGTAAGGATACACTTATTCGGCCAAATTATATAACAGTTAATGGACCTACAGCAGGTTTCACTCCGGCAGTGCCAGGTAGTTGTTTAAATGCTGCTGTAACTTTTACCGATTTATCAGTAACAGACGGCACACATAACATTACAAATTGGTATTGGAACTATGGAGATGGAACAAGCGATACGCTTACATCACCACCATTTCAACACATGTATAGTGGCTCAGGCGTTTACAATGTATCGCTTGTAGTGCAGGATAGTTATGGCTGTAAAGATAGTATTGGCTTAAACAATGCCTTAATTATTTCTACACCCGTTGCAGATTATGTAAGTATTGATACTTTGTCTTGCCCTGGTAAGCCAGTAATATTTCAAAGTCTTTCAACGGGGCCAAACCTTACTTATGCATGGACTTTTGGGGATGGTGGCACAAGTACACTTGCAAACCCAGTGCATGTTTATAGTGCAGATGGAACTTACACAGTCAATTTAACAATAACCGATCAATATGGTTGTACAGATAGTAAATCAATACCACAATATATAATTGTAAATACCCCTGTGGCAGATTTTACAGTTACTGATTCATTTACTACATGCCCACCGCTTATTATGCAGTTCAATAATACTTCTCAGCATGTACAATCTTACGTGTGGGATTTTGGTGATGGAGGTGGTACTTCAAGTGTAGTAAGCCCCCCATATTCATATGGTTTGCCAGGGGTGTTTACTGCAAAACTAACAGTAACAACTTTTGGAGGTTGTACAGATGTGAAAACAAAACAAATGGTTGTTAGAGGTCCACAAGGTACTTTCACTTATGCGCCTTTAACTGGTTGTACTCCTTTAAATGTAGTATTTACTGCTGTTACACAAGATAGGCTTTCATTTATTTGGGATTACAATGATGGGACTACAAATGCTACACTTGATTCAGTAGTTACTCACCCATATACTATTCCTGGGGTGTACGTACCTAAAATGATCCTCACAGATGCTCTTGGCTGCAATGTGGCTATTCAAGGAACTGATACCATCAAAGTAAGTGGTGTAATTACCGCATTTGCTGCTGATACCTTGGTTAGGTGCAATAGTGGAAATGTAGTATTTACAAATACAACCGCAAGTAATGATATTATTACCGGGTATAAATGGTATTTTGGTGATGGCGATTCTTCCACTGCTTTTGAACCTACACATATGTATGCAACTACGGGTTTGTATTATCCAACACTTGTTGCAAATACTTTATCTGGTTGTACGGATACCATTGTTTCACCACTTCCTGTTCGTATTGTAAAAACACCAGTGATATCTGCCACACAATCTGCTGATGGTTGTGTTCCTTTAACCATGAATTTTAGCGGTAATTTATTAATTATAGATACTTCAGCAATTAACTGGCAATGGTCATTTGATAACGGAAGTACGGCTGTTGGTCAATCATTATCACCCATGGTTTTTAATAACAGTGGTATCACAAATTTTTCACTTACTGCTATTAACAGCAGTGGATGTAGAGATACTGCATACAGTTCTTTTGAAGCGTATCCAAAACCTATCATAAATGCAGGTGCAGATATTTTAATTTGTCAAGGCACAGGACAAAATATTACTGCAACAGGTGCTCCTTCATTTACATGGTCACCATCAGCAGGATTAAGTTGTACAAATTGCCCCAACCCTATTGCCACGCCTGATTCATTAAGAGAATATTACGTAACGGGAACATCTGCACAAGGCTGTATTAACAGAGATACAGTACAAGTTGGCGTAAAATTTCCCTTTCAAATGCAGGGAGGTAATAGAGATACACTTTGTGTAGGTCAATCAGGATTGCTAACAGTATCAGGAGCAGCTACTTACGCTTGGTCGCCTACCACTGGGTTAAATACCAGTACCGGTGCTACTGTAACAGCTAGTCCAACTACCACAACAAATTATATGGTGGAAGGAACAGACGATAAAAATTGTTTTAAAGATACTGTATGGTTTCCGGTAAAGGTTTATCCAATTCCAACAGTTTCAGCAGGGGCCAATAAAACGATTAACGTTGGGCAAACTATAACCCTTACTCCAACAATGTCTGCAGATGTAACAAACGTAAAGTGGACACCAACAACTTGGCTGGTAAGCAGCAGTACACCATCAATTACAGTAAAACCAAATTTGGAAACGCAATATAAAGTTACCGTAGAAAACCAAGGTGGTTGTACAGCATCATCTTTGGTAAATATTTACGTATTGTGCGATGGCGCAAATGTGTTTATACCAAATACTTTTTCACCAAATGGAGATGGGTCAAACGATGTATTTTATCCGAGAGGTACCGGTTTGTTTACCATTAAGCAAGCAAGAGTTTTTAACCGATGGGGAGAAGAAGTTTTTGCCAGATATAGTTTTAAAGCAAACGATGCAAGTTTTGGATGGGATGGTACTTTTAAAGGGCAAAAAATGGCGACTGATGTGTACGTTTATATGATAGAAATATTATGTGACAACAACAGTACTTTAGTTTATAAAGGCAATATTGCGCTTATAAAATAATGCTGCATTTTGTGGACAAATAAATAAAGACTGGCTAAAACATTTACAACAAAAAACCGTTTTGATATAGATAGATTTTTAGAAAAGATTTTATTTTAAGACTATGAAAAAATTATTATCCATATATTTTATCACTGTTATCCTATCATGTGTAAGCATGATGGCAAAGGGGCAAGATTTGCATTTTTCTCAATTATCTGAAACCCCTCTTTTACGAAATCCAGCACTTGCAGGGCTTTTCTCAGGCGATGTGAGGGTTCAATCTGTTTATAGATCTCAATGGAATAGTATTACCAATGCATATAATACGGTATCTGCAAATGCGGAATACAAATTATTAGTAGGAGAATCAGCTGATTATGTAACAATAGGAGGGCAGATTTTATACGACAAAGCAGGCACTGTAGATCTAACTTCTACCCATATTTTACCCGCTATAAATTACCATAAATCTCTTAGCGCAGAAAGAAGCATGTACTTATCTATGGCGGTAATGGGAGGTTATGTGCAACGCAGGGTTGATAGAAGTAAAATGACAACAAACAGCCAGTTTAATGGAACAAGTTATGATCCAAATGCTTTAAGTGGTGAGAATTTTGCAAAGTCGTCTTATTCTTATTTTGATGGTACTGCGGGTTTGAGTTTTAATTCACAATTAGGCGAAAATACTGACAACAACATGTATTTGGGATTAGCTTATCATCATTTTAATAAATCTAAAAAAATATCATTTTATAGTGATAATAATTTAGAAATGATGCCTAAGTGGGTAGCATCGGCAGGAATTAGAATGAGCACTACAGATTATTCCTATATAACCTTTGAGGGAGATTATTCCAAGCAAGGGGTGAACAGAGAAATAATAGGTGGTGTAATATATTCTCAAAAGCTTGATGACCCAGAAACACCTAAATATATCATTCATGGCGGTTCTTACATGCGTTTGAATGATGCTATTATACCTGTAGTAAAAGTGGAGGCAAGGCCAATAGCAATAGCTGTAAGTTACGATGTAAATATTTCAGGATTAAAAAGAGTAAGTGCTGGCAGAGGAGGATTTGAAATATCACTCACTTATCAAAAATTTCTTGATAGATACAACAGTAGCAGTAACTCAACAAAATGTCCTAAATTTTAATAAACGATTTGTTTTATGGATTGTTTGGAAAAAAAGCTCGCAGTAATGTGGGCTTTTTTGTATACTTAAGAATCAATATTCAACTTTCATTTTAACAAATCTACCAAGCCTTTGAAATTTTCCCATTCAAAATTTTCATAAAATAAAGGCGTTTGTTTTCGAAGTAATCCGGTATAGTATTTTTCTTATTTACATACACTGCCTTAAAATTGTATTCATTAAAAACTTTGTAGGAATATTCGTTTAAATGACTCATAAAATCATCTGGATATCTTGTAATCAATCTTGCAAAAACATAAACAGATTCAAAACCCTTATACGCCATATCAGATGGCACACCCTTATATTTTTTTGAATACACCTGTTTAATTTTTCTGGAATAAACATCTGTCTTAGCATTGATAAATGGAGTAGTGTAATAAATAGGAAAATCCTTTAAGCTGGCTTTTTTTAGTGCAGAAAAACCATCCCAATTAGGCATTCCAATTACTTCTAGCGGATACGTTTCATGTAGTTCAGCAACAGTATTTACAATACTAGCAGCAAAACCTTCGTTTAAACTCCCACCAATTATTATTGTTTTTCTATTGCTATCCAATTTGTTTTGTAAAATGCTAAAATCATCCTCAAAATTGATGGTTTCAATGCTTAGCAAAGGTTTTCCATCGCTTTCATTTATACTTCTAAAGTATTCTGCAATTTTATCTTCCTGCGCACCTTTTTTTCTGCAGAAGAAAATTTTATCTGTACCATGGTTTTGTAACAAATAGCTATAAATTGTTTCGCAATGCGCCCTCAATGTAGAGTTTACAATTATCAGAAAAGGATTGTTAGATACTCCACCATCATTTGGATAACTGGCAGATATAAATGGAATGTTCTTTTGTTTTGCAAAACTCGCTAATTGAAGATATTCTGCATCTTTTACGGCACCAATAATTAAATCAACTGAATCAAGTTTATGATTACTAATAAGCCAAGGAATATTATTTACAGTTGCTTTGGAATCGTAAATACTTGCAACGATATTTCCATTGGGCAATGGCATACTGTCTAAAGCTATTTGAGCGCCTTGCACAAAATCTAAACCCTGTTGGGCAAATTTTGGAAAATTTTTCTTACCATATTTATATTCATTTTCAGTAAAAACAGAATCTAAGTAAAGTGGCGAAAAAATACCAACTCTATATGTTTTAAGTTGCTTATCTGTTTGTGCGTACAAATTGTTAAAACCAATAATTAACATTGCAGCAATAATTGTAATTTTTGTTTTCATGTTAGGTGTTTTCATTATTGCTAGGCAGGGTAGTACCTATGCATTTTTCAAATATTTTATTCCCACTCAATAGTAGCAGGTGGCTTACTACTAATGTCATATACCACTCTGTTTATTCCTTTAACGTTGTTTATAATTTCATTACTCACTTCTGCTAAAAAATCATAAGGTAAATGAGCCCAATCCGCTGTCATTCCATCTACTGAAGTTACTGCTCTTAGTGCTACGGTAAATTCGTAGGTTCTTTCATCGCCCATTACACCTACACTTTTTACAGGCAGCAAAATGGTACCTGCCTGCCATACTTTATTGTACAAGTCATGCTTTTTAAGCAAAGTTGTATAAATCGAATCCGCCTCTTGCAATAACTGTACCTTTTCTTCTGTTACTTCTCCCAAAATTCTTATGGCTAGCCCAGGTCCGGGAAAAGGGTGTCTTCCAAGCATTTGAGCAGGTATACCCAGTTCAGCTCCAATTTTTCTAACTTCATCTTTAAACAGGGAACGTAAAGGCTCCACAATTTTTAGATTCATCTTTTCTGGAAGGCCACCCACATTATGATGAGATTTTATAGTTACTGCCGGACCATGTACCGCTGCAGATTCAATCACATCAGGGTAAATAGTGCCTTGACCTAAATAGCTTATGCCGGTTAACTTTTTTGCCTCATCATCAAATACATCTATAAAACTGCTGCCAATGGCTTTTCTTTTATCTTCAGGATCAATTTTGCCCGCAAGTTTTGTATAAAAATGCTCTGACGCATCCACACCTTTTACATTTAAACCTAATTCTTTGTAAATCTCTAAGACTTCCTCAAACTCATTTTTGCGCAGCACACCATTGTTTACAAATATACCAAACAGGTTTTCTCCTATAGCTCGGTGTAGTAGAGTAGCGGCCACAGTACTATCTACACCTCCACTTAAACCCATCACAACCCTACTGTTTCCAAGTTGCTCTTTTAAATTAGCTACGGTTTCAGTTATAAAATGTGCTGCGGTCCAGTCTTTTTTGCAACCACAAATATTTACCAAAAAGTTTTCAATCATTTTTTTGCCTTCGGCAGAATGATATACTTCTGGGTGAAACTGTAATCCAAATATTTTGTTTGCAGCTTTAGTATTATTTACAAATGCAGCAATGGGAATATTTTCGGTTTTTCCAAGTAGTTCAAAACCTATAGGAAGTTTTTGTATTGTATCACTATGGCTCATCCACACTTGCGAAAAAGTAGTTACATCTTTTGTAAGTTCATTTTGTTGTACAATTTCTAAACTGGCTCTACCATATTCCCTCTTATTACTTTTTGCAACAATGCCATCATACATTTTTACTGTAAGTTGTGCGCCATAGCAAATGCCAAGTATAGGTACTTTGTTGGCATATTCTTTTACATTTATAGTTGGTGCGTCCTGTTCATTTACACTACAAGGCGAACCTGAAAGAATAATTCCCTTTAAAGTTTCATCAAAAATTATTTCTTTATTAAAAGGAATAATTTCGCAAAATACATTGGCTTCTCTTACCACACGTGCTATTAATTGTGTGTATTGAGAGCCAAAATCGAGTATAATAATTTTATCTGTCATAATTTGCCGCAAATGTAAATATTTAGTCAGTAGCATTGGTATTTAGTATAGAATACTTCTGTTTGGGTACTATGGTAATCCCAGAAAAAGTAGAAAAATGCAATTTGGTAAGTAGGAACAAAAACTCATACTATAAATTTCAAAATTTACCATATTGATGCTTACCGTTTAAAATGTTAATGGCAATATTGAGAAAACTTGCAAATTCAATTTCTTAATTTTACTCACTTAAATTTAATTATATATGAAGTATTTATTTCTCCTACTATCAGTTTCATTAGTTATGAGCTGTAACAATACAAAAAGAGGCAGTGGAAACATTATAAAAGAAACAAGAACAGTGAAATCTTTTGATGGGATTGCTGCATCGGGTTCTATTGAAGTAGATATAAAAAAGGGTGACATTGCCTCAGTTATTGTAGAAACAGATGATAACATTATGCCTTTTGTAGAAACAAATGTTAGCAATAATATTTTAAAAATTAGATTAAAGGAGATAAACAATTTGAGGAATTCTACAATATATGTACATGTTGTTGCTCCCGAAATTAAAAGTCTAAATACATCTGCATCAGCAGAAATAACATCTGATGAAGTACTGATAGCTCCGGACAAAATGATGCTGAAAGCTAGCAGTGGTTCTTCTATAGATGTAAAAGTTGATGCACCTTCCATAAATGGCGATGCAAGCAGTGGTGCAGAAATAACAGCCGAAGGAAAAACAAGAAATGTAAACAGTAATTCTAGTAGTGGAGCATCTATAAATTTTACAGATTTACAAGCAGAAACTGCAAAAGCAACCGTAAGCAGCGGAGCAAGTATTTCACTTTTTACCAGTGTAAGCCTTGTAGCAAACGCTAGTAGTGGAGGAGAAATAAAATATAAAGGAGGTGCAACATCTGTTCAAAAAAACGTAAGTAGCGGGGGTTCTGTAAATGCTCAATAAGGTATATTTTAATAGCCACTTATTTCGCCTATAGAAAAGATGTATAATATTTACTTTTTTCACAATTTTTTTTACTAGTGCAGAAGTTTAAAGTCCTGCAACTCAGTATGGGTGGCAGTTGTAAACTAACAACTTGAAATACCTAAAAGTTTTTTTAATAATCTTTTAAAAAAACTATAAAAAACTTTGCCATTTAAAATACATCTCTTACTTTTGCACTCCCAATTAAAAAAACGGAATTCAAAAAGTTCTTTATATATGTCACAACGAATCAGAATAAAATTACAGTCTTACGACCACAATTTAGTAGATAAGTCGGCTGAAAAGATTGTGAAGACAGTACGCAGTACAGGCGCAGTAGTAACAGGTCCAATTCCTCTTCCTACTCAAAAGAAAATTTTTACTGTATTGCGTTCCCCTCACGTAAATAAAAAAGCTCGTGAGCAGTTTCAATTGAGTACGCACAAGCGTTTGTTAGACATATACACTAGTAGCAGTCGTACAGTAGATGCTTTAAGCAAATTGGATTTGCCAAGTGGTGTAGATGTTGAAATAAAGGCCTAATGAACCTTCTCCAAAATGGGGAAAGGCAAAAGGTAAGTTCTTAAAAGAAAAATTAAACATCCATCTACGGATTGTTAGGCAACAATGCCAAAACGAACGTAGCGCTGGATACAAATAAGATACAATGAAAAGTATTATTGGAAAGAAGATTGGCATGACCAGTATCTTTGATGCAACCGGCAAGCAAACTGCGGTTACAATCATTGAAGCAGGACCATGTGTAGTTACACAAAAGAAGACCGTAGCCACAGACGGTTATAATGCTCTCCAGATTGCCTTTGGTGATAAAAAAGAGAAGCACTCCTTAAAATCGGAAATTGCACACTTTGCAAAAGCTAATACAGCTCCGAAAAAAATAGTAAAAGAAATACGCAATAGCGAATCAGATAAAAACATTGGTGAAACCATTACTGTTGATATTTTTGCCGAAGGCGATAGTATTGAAGTAGTTGGTACAACTAAGGGTAAAGGTTTTCAAGGTGTTGTGAAGCGTCACGGTTTCAGTGGTGTTGGTGGTCAATCTCATGGTCAGCATGATCGTTCAAGAGCACCGGGATCTATTGGTAACTCATCAGATGCTAGTCGTGTATTTAAAGGTATGCGCATGGGTGGTCGTATGGGTGGAGATAGAGTGAAGATGAAAGGACTTAAAGTCGTGAAAATTTTCGCAGAAAAAAATTACATCTTGGTTAGTGGTTCGGTTCCGGGCCATATTGGTTCAATCGTTTTAATACAGAAATAATTATGCAACTCGATATAATAAACTCAAAAGGAGAAAAGACCGGCAGAACACTTGATTTACCAGAAGAAATTTTTGGTATCGAGCCTAACGATCATGTTATTTACCTAGCTGTAAAGCAGTACATGGGCGCACAACGTCAAGGTACACACAAGGTAAAAACAAGAGCAGAAGTTCAAGGTTCATCTAAGAAATTACACAAGCAAAAAGGAACCGGTGGTGCTCGTAAAGGTAATTTACGTAGTCCTATATATAAAGGTGGTGGTACAATATTTGGCCCAAAGCCGCACAAATACGATATCAAATTGAACCGTAAGGTAAAAGATTTGGCTAAGATGAGTGCATTGGCTTATAAAGCAAAAGAAAACAGTATCGTTATTTTGGAAGATTTAGTAATGGATGCTCCAAAAACAAAAACATTTACTGGTGTACTTAAAAGCCTAAATATCGGCAACAAAAAATCTTTGTTCGTAGTACCGGAATACAATGATAATTTTTACTTGAGCTTACGTAATGTACCAGGAGTAAATGGAACTGTTATCAGCGATATGAACACGTACGATATTTTAAATGCAAACGTATTAGTATTGTCAGAAAGTGCCGCTAAATTATTTACTGAAGAAGCAGCAGCTGAAGCATAAAAAAATTAGCTGATTAGCTAAGGTGCTAATATGCTAATGTGTGAGATTGAAAAGTGCAAGAAATAGAATTAAGAAACGAATATAGAGAATTAGCAAATTAGCTAATTAGCAAATTATCAAATTGGATTGTTATGAAACCGTCAGACATATTAATTAAGCCTGTTTTATCTGAAAAAGCTAATAAGCAAGCAGAAAAAATGAACCGTTTCACTTTTATAGTGGATAGAAAGGCGAACAAATTAGAAATTAAAAAAGCTATAGAAACTTTCTACGGCGTACAGGTTGAAGAAGTAAACACACAGGTTGTCCCTTCTAAACTTAAAGCGAAATACACAAAAGCTGGTTTCATAGTAGGTCGCAAGCCTGCAAAGAAAAAAGCAATTGTAACCGTAGCTGAAGGAGAAACAATTGATATCTACAGCGCAGGATAATATAGTTTAGAATTTAGCAAAGGCATTTCCTTATCTAAATACTAAGTACTAAATACTAAATACTTTTTAAAGAATGGCTATCAGCGCCGCAAAGTCTGAAACATAATATAAAATGGCACTTAGAAAATACAAACCAACCACAGCCGGTACCAGATGGAGAATTGGTAACGCATATGCTGAAATAACCACCAACATACCTGAAAAATCTTTGCTTGAAGCTCAGAACAATACAGCAGGTCGTAACTCTCAAGGTCGTAGGAGTATGCGTTATATGGGTGGTGGAAATAAAACAATGTATCGTCTTGTAGATTTTAAAAGAAACAAGAAAGAGATACCAGCTACTGTAAAAACAATTGAGTACGATCCAAACCGTACTGCGTTTATAGCTTTATTATCTTACGCAGATGGAGAGAAGCGTTATATAATTGCTCCTGCAGGTTTACAGGTAGGGCAAACAGTAATGAGTGGAGATGCAGTAGCTCCTGAATTAGGAAATGCATTAATGTTTAAAAACATGCCACTTGGTACCAACGTTCACAATATTGAAATGCAACCAGGTCAAGGTGGTATTTTGGTAAGAAGTGCAGGTACATCAGCTCAATTGAGTAACAAAGAAGAAAAATATGCTATTCTTAAAATGCCAAGTGGTGAATTAAGAAGAGTTTTAATAAACTGCTATGCAACTGTAGGTGTTGTATCTAACAGCGATCATAGTTTGGAAAGTGCAGGTAAAGCAGGTCGTAATCGTTGGAAAGGTGTTCGTCCACGTACAAGAGCAGTAGCGATGAACCCGGTAGATCACCCGATGGGTGGTGGTGAAGGTAGAGCATCTGGTGGTCACCCACGTAGCCGTAAGGGTAAATATGCAAAAGGTCAAATTACTCGTACTCGTGGTAAAGGATCTGATAAAATGATCATTCAGCGTAAAAACGGTAAGAAATTAAGTAAATAATTTTCATTGTTAAAATGCTCTAATTTTTAGAGAAATAAACAAAAAACAAATATAAAATGAGTCGTTCTTTAAAAAAAGGTCCTTATATAGAAGCAAAGCTGGAAGCAAAAATTCTAGCAATGGCTGAAGGAAAAAGCAAGAAAGGTGTTATTAAAACCTGGAGTCGTAGAAGTACAATATCTCCGGATTTTGTTGGACAAACTTTCGCTGTTCACAACGGTAATAAATTTATACCGGTTTATGTTACAGAATTTATGGTTGGTCACAAATTAGGAGAATTTGCACCAACAAGAAACTTTAGAGGTCACTCAAATAAAAAAGGATAATAAAACGCATCGTTTCTTGTTTCTCGTTTAGCTCTAAATACAAAAGCGCACAAACGAGAAACGATAAAACGAGAAACTAGAAACTATAATAAAATGGAAGCAGTAGCAAAATTAAATAATGAACCTACATCGCCAAGAAAGATGCGCCTTTTAGCAGATCTTGTACGTGGTATGAAGGTAGAAAAAGCTTTAGCAGTGTTGGAGCATAATCCTAAACATTCTTCAGTTCCTTTACGCAAACTTATCCTTTCTGCTATCAGCAACTGGAAAGCAAAAAATGAAGGTGAAGATGAAACTGGACTAATTGTAAAAACAATTTTTGTAGACGCTGCCCGAGTTATTAAGCGTATGCGCCCTGCACCACAAGGTCGTGGTTACAGAGTACGTAAGCGTAGCAACCACGTTACTGTTTTTGTAGATACAGCAGCTCCTACTGAAACAGCCGTAAAAGTTTCAAAAAATGAAACTGTAAAGAAAGAAGTTAAAGAGGTTCCGAAAGTTGCAGCTAAAAAAACTGCTACTAAAAAAGCCCCTGCCAAGAAAAAAACGAATTCAGAAACAGAATAAAATAAATAAATTCCGATAGTTCGGAAACTAAATAAATACTATGGGTCAGAAAACAAATCCGATAGGTGCAAGGTTAGGTATCACACGTGGTTGGGATAGCAACTGGTACGCTCACAAAAAGGATTACGCTAAAAAATTGATAGAAGACGATCGTATCAGAAATTATCTGAATGCTCGTATCAATAAAGGCGGTATTGCAAAAATTGTTATTGAGCGTACACTTAATAAACTAATTGTTACAATACATACATCTAAGCCGGGTATCATCATTGGTAAAGGTGGTGGTGAAGTAGATAGAATTAAAGAGGAGTTGAAAAAGCTTTGTGGTAAAGATGATGTACAAATAAATATCTTAGAAATACGTCGTCCGGAACTTGATGCAGCTATCGTAGCAGATACCATTGCTCGTCAACTTGAAAACCGTATTAGTTATAAGCGTGCCATTAAAATGTCCATTGCTTCTGCATTACGTATGGGTGCTGAAGGTATTAAAGTAAAAGTTGGTGGTCGTTTAGGTGGATCTGAAATAGCACGTAGCGAAGAAATTAAACAAGGTCGTACTCCATTACACACATTGCGTATGGATATTGATTATGCAAATGTATTTGCACTTACTGTGTATGGTAAAATAGGTATTAAAGTTTGGATTTGTAAAGGAGAGGTGTTAGGTAAAAGAGATTTAAATCCAAATGTACTTGCCGGTGGCAAAAACGAAGGTCCTGAAAGACAAGGAGGTTTTGAAAGAAGAGATGACAGAAGAGGTGGAGATGATAGAAGAGGTGGTGGAAGAGGTGGAGATGATAGAAGAGGTGGTGGAGATAACCGTGGCGGTGGAAGACGTTAATGTGATAATGTGCTGATTAGCTAATGTGCTAATGTAAGCATCACATAACTGGGAGTAGAAGAATTAAAATAGAATTCGTTGTGAGAAAATTAGCATATTAGCACATTACCGAATTAGCAAATTAATAAAATTTTCGAATTAGCAAATTATAAAAGATGTTATCACCAAAAAGAAGTTTACATAGAAAGACCCAGAAAGGCCGCATGAAAGGTGACACCAAGCGTGGAGCTACTTTAGCTTTTGGTACGTTTGGGTTAAAGGCTTTAGCAAGTGTTCAGCTTACAAACAGACAGATTGAAAGTGCTCGTCAGGCAATGACTCGTGCTATGAAGAGAGAAGGTAATGTTTGGATTAGAATTTTCCCTGACAAACCAATTACTGCAAAACCAGCAGAGGTGAGAATGGGTAAAGGTAAAGGTAACCCTGAAGGATGGGCAGCAATTGTACAACCAGGTCGTATTTTGTTTGAAGCAGATGGTGTTACAGAAGAAGTTGCAAAACATGCATTCGCACTAGCTGCACAAAAATTACCAATACTTACAAAATTCATCGTTAGCAGAGATTTTGTAGCATAATATTAAAGTTTAAAAGGAAATATTTTAATGCTCGCTTTCAATAATTAGCACATTAGCATATTATCATAATAGCAAATTAACAGAGATGTCTAAAAAAAATGATTTCGCACAAAGCCTTTCAGGATTATCTGAGGCTGATTTAACGGCAAAGATTAAAGAGGATGAAATGCGCATGAAGAAATTAACCTTCGCACACGCTATTGCACCTTTAGAAAATCCACAAAGCATTCGTGTATTGAGGAGAGATATTGCACGCCTTAAAACACAATTAAGAAAAACTCAGATCGGGGCTTAATAAACCCTAAAAAAGTATAACAATGGAAGATAACATAGTAAGAAATCTCAGAAAAACAAGAACAGGAACTGTATCCAGCAATAAAATGGATAAAACAATTACTGTAGCTGTAGAAAGAAAAGTAAAGCATCCTTTATATGGTAAGTTTCTTAAAAAAACTACCAAGCTTCATGCACACGATGAAAAAAATGAGTGTAGCATAGGAGATACTGTAAAGATTATGGAAACTCGTCCTATCAGCAAATTGAAGCGTTGGAGATTGGTAGAAGTAGTAGAGAAAGTGAAATAAGAAAAAAACTACTGGGTACTGAGTATTCAGTTTATAGAATAGACCATTAAGTTTTAAGAACTAGTCTAGATACTAAGTACTTTTTACTAAGAACTAGATACAAAAAATATAAAAAATGATTCAGCAAGAAAGCAGGCTTAACGTAGCGGATAACAGTGGTGCCAAGTCGGTTCTATGTATTCGTGTATTAGGAAATAGTGGGCAAGATTATGCAAGAATAGGTGATAAAATTGTTGTTACCGTTAAAGATGCAATGCCTGCAGGTGGTATCAAAAAAGGAACTGTAACCAAAGCTGTTATTGTAAGAACTGTAAATAAGCTTCGTCGTAAAGATGGTTCTTATATTCGTTTTGATGATAATGCTGTAGTACTTTTAAACAATTCTGACGAACCAAGAGGCACTCGTATTTTTGGGCCAGTTGCTCGTGAGTTGAGAGATAAAGGATATATGAAAATTATATCTCTTGCACCGGAAGTATTATAATTAAACATTTAAAAATTCAAATTTGCAAATCTGCAAATTTGCAAATCGATAAAAATGAGTACAAGATTTAAACCAAAGTTCAACATTAAAAAGGGAGACTCTGTAGTAGTAATTACAGGAGATGATAAAGATTTGAAGAAACCCCGCAAAGTGTTGGAAATTATTGTAGAAAAAAATCGTGTGTTGGTAGAAGGTGTTAACATCGTTACTAAACATACTAAACCTACTGCCCAAAATACCAAAGGTGGTATTTTAAAAGTAGAAGCACCAATAGCAATAAGCAATGTTATGTTGTGGGATGCAAAAACGGGCGGAGCAACAAAAATTAAGCGTACTAGAGTAGATGGTAAATTAGTTCGTGTAACAAAAAAATCAGGGGAGGTAATTAAATAATGAGCACAAAAGCAACAACCCAGAGACTTGCAGATAAGTATAAGAAAGACGTTATACCTGCGCTAATGAAAAAATTTAGCTACAAAACTGTAATGCAAGCGCCTAAACTTTCTAAGATTTGTTTAAATCGTGGAGTAAATGGTGCTGTAAATGATAAAAAATTGATCGATATCGCTATCGATGAGTTAAGCAACATTACAGGACAAAAGGCAGTAGCTACTATGTCTAAAAAAGACATATCAAACTTTAAACTTCGTAAAAACATGCCCATTGGTGCAAGAGTTACTTTACGTGGAGAAAAGATGTATGAATTTTTAGATAGATTGGTATCTGTTTCATTACCTCGTGTACGTGATTTTAAAGGAATTAATGATAAAGCATTTGATGGTCGTGGTAACTATACGTTGGGTATTACCGAGCAAATCATTTTCCCTGAAATAGATATTGATAAGGTAAATAAAATTACAGGTCTTGATATCACTTTTGTAACTACAGCCAAAACCAATGAAGAAGCATTTGAATTGCTTAAAGAAATGGGGATGCCGTTTAAAAACGTAAAAAAGTAATTAGTTAAATAGTTATTAGTTGATTAGCTAACTCTGCTCTTCTATTTATAACATTTAACAGATAACAAATAACATATATTATGGCTAAAAAATCAATTGAAGCTAGACAAAGAAAAAGAGAGCGTATCGTAGCAAAATTTGCTGATAAAAGAGCTGCTCTAAAAGCTGCCGGCGATTATGCAGGGTTAGATGCACTTCCAAAAAATGCTTCACCCGTTCGTTTAAGAAATCGTTGTCAGCTAACTGGTCGTCCACGTGGTTACATGCGCCATTTTGGTGT
This sequence comes from Ferruginibacter sp., assembly GCA_031398005.1. Lineage (GTDB taxonomy): Bacteria > Bacteroidota > Bacteroidia > Chitinophagales > Chitinophagaceae > Ferruginibacter. Next base: position 14,251 of record JANNMO010000011.1, on the reverse strand, counting down.
AAACCGTATTACTTTTAGAGATATGGCATTGGCTGGAAAAATACCAGGAGTTACAAAAGCAAGCTGGTAGGCCCCCTAAATCCTCCGAAGGGGGACTTTGGATATCGCATTGAAAAAATATTAAAATAACTTAACAAAAAAGAACAATGGTTACTGATCCGATAGCAGATTATTTAACAAGAATTAGAAACGCCCAAATGGCTAATCACCGTATTGTTGAAATACCTGCAAGCAATTTAAAAAAGAGAATTACTGAAATATTGTACGATAAAGGTTATATACTTAAGTACAAATTTGAAGAAGATAAAAAACAGGGTTTAATTAAAATAGCATTAAAGTATGATGCTACTACTAAATTACCTGCTATACAAAGTTTAGAAAGAATTAGCCGCCCAGGTTTGCGTACTTACGCTAAGCCTGATGAATTTAAAAGAGTTAAGAATGGTTTAGGTGTAGCTATTATTTCTACTTCAAAAGGAGTAATGACTGATAAAGAAGCTAAAGTACAGAATGTTGGTGGAGAGGTTCTCTGCAACATTTATTAAAATATAAATACAAACATTTGAAAATGGTGTTTGTATAAAATAGAATGATAATTAAGCCCAACTATACAGGCTGAACACTTTCGAAATACATTTTCAAAGTTTTATTAAGCATACAAATTTTAAACTATGAGTCGTATAGGAAAAAAACCGGTAGATATTCCATCAGGAGTAGCTATAACACTGGGTAAAAACAATGAAGTGTCTGTTAAAGGACCTAAAGGAGAATTAAAGCAAACAATAGATAGAGATATAATTGTAGAAATTAATGATAATGTGGTTGAGTTTAAGCGCCCTACAGATCAAATTCGCCATCGTGCAATGCATGGTTTGTATCGTTCTTTAATTAGTAACATGGTACAAGGTGTTACAGAAGGTTACACAAAACAACTAGAATTGGTGGGTGTAGGTTATAAAGCTGCAAATACCGGAAATTTATTAGATCTTTCTCTAGGATATTCACACAATATCGTACTTGAAATTCCAAAAGAATTGAAGGTATCTACTTTACAGGAAAAAGGTAAAAATCCTATTATCACTTTAGAAAGCATAGATAAGCAGTTATTGGGTGCAGTAAGTGCAAAAATAAGAAGCCTACGTAAGCCTGAGCCGTACAAAGGAAAAGGTATCAAATTCGTTGGAGAAATATTGAGAAGAAAAGCTGGTAAGTCGGCAGGTAAATAATGAGCTAATTTGCCTATGTGCTAATATGCTAATGGGGTTTATAAACTTCAATGGTTTCATTAGCAAATTAGCTAAATATCACATTAACTAATTGATTTCTTCGGCAGCATCGAGGAATGTAAAATATAATAAAATGAACAACAAATCACAGGCAAGACAAAAGATACGCTATCGCATTCGTAAGAAAGTAAATGGCACTGCATCTACTCCACGCCTTACTGTTTTTAGAAGCAATACAGATATGTATGCACAATTGATAGATGATGAAACTGGTACTACAATAGCTGGGGCATCTTCTAGACAAAAAGATATTAGTGCACAAAAAGCTCCTAAAACAGAAAAAAGTAAAATGGTTGGTGAAGCAATTGCAAGAAAAGCCATTGAATTAGGAATAGAAAAAGTGGTATTTGATCGTAGTGGTTATATCTATCATGGTCGCATTAAGGCAGTAGCTGAAGGCGCAAGAGAGGGTGGATTGAAATTTTAATCTGCTGAATCTAAATTCTAAAAATCGAAAATACAAATAATGTCAAACGTAATTGTAAATAAAATGAAGGCCGGTGACCTTGAGTTGAAGGAAAAAGTAGTGGCGATAAACCGTGTAGTGAAAACTACAAAAGGTGGTCGTGCATTCAGTTTCTCAGCACTAGTGGTGGTAGGAAATGGAGCAGGTGTTGTAGGTCATGGTTTAGGTAAAGCTAAAGAAGTACAAGAAGCCATAACAAAAGGAATAGAAGATGCAAAAAAGAATTTAATTAAAGTTCCAATTATGCATGGTACCATCCCTCATGAGCAACTGAGCAAAGAAGGTGCTGCAAAAGTTTTAATAAAGCCAGCTGCCCATGGTACTGGTGTAATAGCAGGAGGTAGTATGCGTGCAGTATTAGAAGCAGCAGGTATTACAGATATCTTAGCAAAAAATTTAGGATCTGCTAATCCTACAAACGTGGTAAAAGCAACCTTTAAAGCTTTAGCTACTTTGCGTGAACCAATTGCGGTTTCTAGAACTCGTAATATTTCTTTAAAGAGAGTTTTTAACGGATAAGATTAGTATCAACATAATTAGATATTAGATTTTAGACAAAAATAATAGTGATGAAAAAAGTAAAAGTAACTCAGGTTAAAAGCGTAATTGATAGATCTGAGCGTCAAAAAAGAACGATGCAGGCATTGGGTTTAAACAAAATGCACAGTACTGTTGAAAAAGAAGCTACTCCTCAAATTATTGGAATGATTGCGAAAGTTAGTCATTTGGTTAAAGTGGAAGAAGCATAATAATTAGCCAATTAGCTAATGTGATAATTTGCTAATGCTTTTACATCTTTGAGATTTAATTAGCCAATTAGCTTTATTAGCACATCAGCACATTTATAAATAAGCGAGCCCCGAATGCTTTCGAGGCGTAAGTAAAAAACAAAAGCAATATGAATTTACATTCTCTTAAGCCTGCAAAAGGCGCTACACACAAAGCTATAAGAATTGGTAGAGGTGAAGCAAGTGGTAAAGGTGGAACATCTACAAAAGGTAATAAAGGTGGACAAAGCCGTGCCGGTTACAAAAGTAAGCCTGGCTTTGAAGGTGGTCAAATGCCTATCCAGCGTAGAGTACCAAAGCGTGGTTTTACAAATATTAATCGTGTTGAATATGTAGCACTTAATATTGGAAAAATAGACCATTACGCAGAAAAATATGGTATTACAGAATTTACTTTACCAAATTTATACATCAACGGTTTAATTAGCCAAAATGACAACGTTAAGTTGTTAGGTAATGGAGAAATAACCGGAAAATATATTTTTAAAGTAAATGCAGTAAGTGAAAAAGCCAAAGCTGCGGTAGAAGCAGCAGGCGGTACTGTTGAAATAGTAAAATAAATTACCGATATTTGCCCAACGCATTTAAATATGCGTTTTTTCTTTTTAGTGCATCACATAAACCGAAATTAATTCTGTGAAGAAGTTCATAACTACACTTAAAAATATCTGGAGCATCGAAGAGTTGCGTAAAAAAATAATATTTACTTTAATATTATTATTTATTTACCGTCTTGGATCTTTTATCGTTTTACCGGGTATCGATCCGAACAAACTTGCCAATCTTAGTAATAACTCTAAAGATGGGATGTTAGGCTTGTTAGATGCATTTGTAGGTGGAGCGTTTTCAAAAGCTTCTATTTTTGCATTAGGTATTATGCCTTACATTTCTGCTTCAATATTTATGCAGTTAGTTACCATCTTGGTTCCGCAAATGGCCAAGGTGCAGAAAGAAGGAGAAAGTGGAAGAAAAAAAATCAATCAATGGACTCGTTATCTTACAGTAGCTGTAACTGCTTTTCAAGCGGCAGCTTATATTGGATATCTTAAAAGCCCAGGTAATGCCGAAGCATTAATACCTGCATACGGTAATTTCTTTTGGTTATCTACTGTGGTTATTTTAACTGTAGGTACTTTATTTGTAATGTGGCTTGGTGAAAAAATTACTGATAAAGGTTTAGGCAATGGTACTTCTATTATTATAATGGTCGGTATACTTGCTCGTCTTCCACAAGCAGTTAGAGAAGAATTTAATTCTCGTTTAACAATGGGTGCAGGCGGTCTTTTATTAATGCTTATAGAGATTGTATTTCTTATAGCAATCATAATGGGTTTAATAATGTTGGTGCAGGGTACAAGGAAAGTGCCGGTAAATTATGCCAAACAAGTGGTGGGTAATCGTCAACTTGGAGGTGCTCGTAATTTTCTTCCTTTAAAAGTAAACGCTGCAGGTGTAATGCCAATCATTTTTGCACAGGCAATATTATTCTTTATTGGATTTGTAATAGGATTAGGAAAAAGTTCTAATCAAGCATTTTTAAGCGATCATACCAACTTATGGTATATGCTAATTTATTCAGTAGCTGTTATTGCATTTACATTTCTTTATACCGCATTAATATTTAACCCAAAGCAAATGGCTGATGAGTTAAAAAGAAATAACGGTTTTATTCCTGGAGTAAAACCTGGTCAACCTACTGCTGATTATATTGGTACTATCATGGATAGAATTACTTTGCCGGGTGCTATTTTACTTGCTATTGTAGGTATATTACCAGGTTTATTTCAATTAGTATTTAGAATGCAGCAAAATTTTGCTACTTTCTTTGGAGGTACTTCTTTATTAATTATGGTTGGTGTTGTATTAGATACTTTACAGCAAATAGAAACACAATTATTAATGCGCCAGTATGATGGCTTAATGACAAGTGGAAGAATGCAGGGACGTCAAGCAGTTACTTCTACAACAGGCATTTAACAATAAGATTTTTTAAATTTATATTTACCAACCCTGACGACTAACATCGTTGGGGTTTGTTTTAATTTTTATATAAGAATGATATTTTATAAAACAAAAGAAGAGATAGAAATAATGAGGCATAGTTGCTTGCTTGTGGGAAAAACCCATGCAGTAATAGCTTCTACATTAAAAGAAGGAATGACTACCATGCAGGTAAATACATTGGTAGAAGAATTTATTCAGGATAATGGTGGTATTCCATCATTTAAAAATTACAATGGTTTTCCGTACGCTACATGCATTTCTGTAAACAATGCAGTAGTACATGGATTTCCATCTGATAAACCATTAGAAAATGGAGATATTATTTCTTTAGACATTGGTATTTTTAAAAATGGTTTTCATGGTGATAGTGCATATACATATGCCATTGGTGAAATTTCAGATGATGTAAAAAAGCTATTGAGAGTTACTAAAGAATCTTTGTATTGTGGCATTGAAAAGGCAAGACAAGGAAATAGAATTGGTGATATTGCTTACGCTATACAAGAGCACACCGAAAAGAAAAATAGCTATGGTGTGGTAAGAGATTTAGTTGGGCATGGGCTAGGCCGAAAATTACATGAAGACCCTCAGGTTCCTAATTATGGTAAGCGAGGTAGCAAAGAAAAATTAAAAGAAGGAATGGTATTGGCCATTGAGCCTATGATAAATATGGGAGTAAAAGAAGTGCTTCATTTACAGGATGGTTGGACAGTTTTAACGAAAGATGGAAAACCTTCTGCACACTTTGAACATGATGTACATATAACCAAAGCAGGTCCAGATATCCTCACTTCTTTTGAGGAAATTGAAGCAGCAGAAAAGGCGAATGTGAATTTAAGTTGGAGTTATTGATTGTTGAATTGCCAATATTCTAAATAGTATTTGGCATCAAGTGATAATAATAATGAAAAAATTAAGTGCTAAAATAATTTTGCTAATTGAAGAAGCTCGGCAAAGAGTAGCATCTGTAGCCAATACAGCTATGGTTTACACTTATTTTGAAATAGGAAAAGTTATTATAGAAGAGTTACAAGATGGAGAAAAAAGAGCGGCTTATGGGAAAAATCTTCTAAAGGAAGTTTCCAAAGATCTTACTTTAAAACTTGGAGCCGGATTTTCTGTTCAAAACCTAGAGCGTATGAGAAGTTTTTATTTGCTCTATTCAAATTCCTCATCAATAATGAGGAATTCTAAAATAATTCAAAAATCCTCATCAGCAATGAGGATTTCTAAAAAAAGTAAATCCGAAAATAATATTAGATCATTTAGTTTGTCATGGACACATTACCTGATTCTTTTACGAATTGAAAATAATGATGAAAGAAATTTCTATGAGATAGAATCGTTGCAAAATAAATGGACTGTAAAGCAACTTGAACGACAATTTAATACAGGCTTATATGAAAGGATATTATTAAGCAACGATAAAAAAAAGGTAAAAGAATTGTCAGAAAAAGGGCAATTAATTACCAAACCTCAAGATATTATTAAAGAGCCATTGGTGCTTGAATTCTTAGGTTTAAGAGATAAAGCTATCTATTCAGAAACTGATTTAGAAACAGCTATCATAAACGAAATAGAACAGTTTATGTTGGAATTAGGGAAAGGATTCTTTTTTGGAGGGCGTCAGGTTAGGTTTACTTTTGATGAAGATCATTTTAGAATAGACTTGGTTTTCTATAACAGAATATTGCAATGTTTTGTATTGATAGATTTAAAAATAGGAAAACTTACACATCAAGACATTGGACAAATGCAGATGTACGTAAATTATTATGATAGATATGAGAAGAAAGAATATGAAAACGCCACTATAGGAATCATTCTTTGTAAAGATAAAAATCATGCTTTAGTAGAAATTACTTTACCAGAAAATTACAAGCAAATTTTTGCTACAAAATATCAAACCGTTTTACCAAGTAAGCAGGCATTTAAAAAATTATTGCAAAGCCATGAATAAAAAACTTGTTGTAATCGGTGGCGGTGCAGCAGGTTTTTTTTGTGCCATTAATGCTGCAAGAATGAACTCTAATCTGCAGGTTATTATGTTAGAGAAAACCGGCAAATTATTAAGTAAAGTAAAAGTAAGTGGCGGCGGTAGATGCAATGTTACACACCATTGTTTTAGCATGGCAGAAATGATTAAAAAATATCCGAGAGGGGAAAGATTTTTGAAAAAAGCATTTCACCATTTTTTTACTACAGATACTATTGAATGGTTTAAGGAAAGAGGGGTAGAATTGAAGACTGAAGCAGATGGAAGAATGTTTCCTGTAACTAATAATTCTCAAACTATTATTGATTGCATGTTGGCGGAAGCTGCTAAATACAATGTTCGAATAGAAATGAATGTTGATGTAAAACAGATCGTAAAAGAAAATGAACAATGGAAAATTTCTGCCTCAGGCGGAAGCATTTTTTATGCCGATAAACTTTGTATTGCAGCAGGCGGCTCTTCAAAAGTTTCTGGCTTTGATTGGCTTACCAATCTTGGTCATACCATAGCAGCGCCTGTACCCTCCCTTTTTACTTTTAATATGCCTGGCAATCCTATTACAAAACTCATGGGGCTGTCAGTAGAAAATACAACGGTGAAAATTATTGGAGAAAAACTTCAAACCAATGGACCTTTACTCATTACGCATTGGGGAATGAGCGGGCCGGCAATTTTAAAAATGTCATCGCATGCTGCCATATTATTGGCTGAAAAAAATTACGAATTTAGCATTTTGATAAATTGGCTTCCGGAGTATAATGAGTTAACATTAAAAGATAAAATTCTTCAGTATAGATTAGAACTTGCTACACAAAAAATACAGAACAGAAATCCATTTTTTTTACCTGCAAGGCTATGGGAATATTTATTGGAGGAAAGCGATATCAAAGAAGGGATAAGATGGGCGGAACTTCCGGCCAAAGAGCAAAACAAACTTATTAAAAATTTATGTGCGCAAAGTTTTAATGTAAAAGGAAAAACCACTTTTAAAGAAGAGTTTGTAACTGCCGGAGGAATAAATATAGAGGAAATAAATGTAAACAGCATGGAGAGTAAAATAAATAGCAATTTATTTTTTGCAGGAGAAGTTTTAAATGTGGATGGCGTTACCGGCGGATTCAATTTTCAAAATGCATGGACCACAGGATGGATAGCAGCAAAAGCCATTGCGGAAGTATAAAAAAAACGATGGCTTTTAATAATTAAAAAACTGATCTTTTAACTTTTTATCTATAATGTTCTTGTTATTTGAACAAATCTAAAAACTAATATGTTGTAACTTTCACCCGAATATGAAAATACTTGACAAGTATATTTTAACCAAATACCTTACTACATTTTTCTTCTGCATCATTCTATTTACTGCAATAGTTATAGTTATTGATATAAGCGAGAAAACAGATGATTTTGCAAGATCTAAATTATCTACTTATAGAATTATGGTAGATTATTATTTCGGTTTTATTCCTCGTATAGATGCATTGCTATTTCCATTATTTGTTTTTATATCAGTTATATTTTTTACTTCTAAAATGGCTGGAAGATCGGAAGTAATAGCTATTTTAAGTAGTGGTGTAAAATACCACCGATTTATGATGCCTTTTTTGGCAGGAGGATTAATCTTATCTACACTTCTTTGGTTGGGATACCAATATATAGTACCAAAAGCAAATAAAAAATGGGGCGATTTTGAAAAAACATATATTGATGTACATACACCTGCCTCATTGACCAATACTACTTATAAGCAAAATCTATATTTCAAATTAGATCAAAATAGTTATGTAGGTATTAAAGGCTATGATACCATTTCCAAAACAGGCAATGGCTTTTTTATTCAAAAGTTTAAAGACAATAAATTGCTTTATAATCTTAGAGCATCCAATTTTAATTGGGATACGGCTACCAAAAAATGGAAATTGTTAGACGTTACAGAAAGAACTTTAAATGAAATAAATGAAACACTGATAAAGATTCCTGTTAAATTAATGAATTACAATTTTAAACCCATCGATCTTAGAAAAGATGATTATTTAAAAGATCAAATGAGTACCCCTGACTTGGAGGAATTTATAAGGATGGAAAGAATTAGAGAATCTGATACAATAAGTTCATTATTGGTGGAACGTTACAACAGAGATGCCATACCTGCATCGGTTCTTATTCTTACAGTCATTGGCGCCTCGCTTGCTTCAAGAAAAGTTAGGGGTGGGAGTGGAGCACATATTGCTATTGGGGTAGTATTAAGTATGACGTACATTCTGTTTAGCAGGATTTCTGTTGTGTTTGCTACCAAAGGAAGTTTTACACCTTTACTTGCAGCTTGGTTACCTAATATAATTTTTGGAATACTTGCTATTTACCTTTATAAAAGAGCAGCACGTTAATACTTTTTTACATTAAGAAACGTTTATATTTTAAATTTATCTTTTCAGAAAAAATAATTTTATTTCTTTAATTCATTTGTTTAACAAGAGCAGGCATCGTAATTTTAAGGCATCCAAGTTTATTTTTTTAAAATAAATCAAGGGTACAAAAAAATTTTTCTACATAAATATTTTAATTTTTTACACAAATAATTTATTAAAAATGGGCATTATAAAAGATAGGTTTAAAGCACAAGCAGACATTGTAGGAGCAGAAATGAAGGAAATGCTAAAAGAGCATGGTGATAAAAAAATAGGTGAAGTAACCCTTGCACAAGTTTACCAAGGTATGAGAGGTATTACAGGCTTGGTTACAGAAACTTCTTTGCTCGATGCTCAAGATGGCATTCGTTTTAGAGGTTATTCAATACCTGAATTACAGGAAAAGTTGCCTAAAGCACCGGGTGGATCTGAACCATTGCCCGAAGGTTTATTTTATTTAATGCTTGTGGGAGAATTGCCTACTGAAGAAGATGTGCATCACCTTACAAGCGTGTGGCAGCGCCGCAGCCATGTACCCAATCATGTATTTGCAACTATTGAAGCTTTGCCTGTGAGCACTCACCCAATGACTCAATTTGTGGTAGCTATCATGGCGTTACAAACTGAAAGCCAATTTGCAAAACGCTATGCAAAAGGGATGAACAAAAAAGATTATTGGGAAGCTACCTTTGATGATAGCATGGATCTTATTGCACGTTTGCCAAGGATAGCTGCATATATCTACAGAAGAAAATATAAAGGTGGCGAACATATTCAACCAAATGGATTGCTTGACTGGGCAGGAAATTTTGCTCACATGATGGGTTATGAAGATGAAGGATTTATGGAATTGATGCGCTTGTATATGACCATTCATGCGGACCATGAGGGAGGGAATGTATCTGCACACACTACTCATTTAGTAGGATCTGCATTAAGTGATCCATACCTAAGTTTTGCTGCAGGTATGAATGGACTTGCAGGGCCACTGCATGGGTTAGCAAACCAAGAAGTAATAAAATGGATTTTTGAATTGCGTGAGCAAATAGGAAGCGATGCTCCAACCAAAGAGCAGATTACTGAATATGTAGAAAAAACATTGAGCGAAGGAAAAGTTGTACCAGGGTATGGTCATGCAGTTTTAAGAAAAACTGATCCACGTTTTACAGCACAAATGGAGTTTGGAAAAAAACATATGGCAGATGATAAGCTGGTGCAAACTGTTTGGAATATTTATGATGCAGTGCCACCAATACTCAGTTCCAAAGCTAAAATAAAAAACCCTTGGCCAAATGTAGATGCACACAGTGGTGCATTACTCGTACATTATGGTATGAATGAGTACGAATTTTACACAGTGTTATTTGGAGTATCTCGTTCACTAGGCGTGTTGGCAAGTTTGTGCTGGGATAGAGCATTTGGTTTCCCATTAGAGCGTCCTAAATCTATTACCAATGACCTTGTAAAAAAATGGTTGGAAGGTAAGGATGAGGTATGGGGAGATTAGTATGGATCAAAGTTAAAGGGCTTGTCCGTTCTTTGGCGAATTGAAAGTTTAAAGTTATAAACTCCGAAATTGTTTCGGAGTTTTTTTTGGATGGTAAGTTTATAAAATTATATTTGCAGTCCTTAATGGGGAATTAGCTCAGTTGGTAGAGCGCTTCGCTGGCAGTGAATAGGTCAACGGTTCGAATCCGTTATTCTCCACAATTTTTTGCATAGCCATATAATTTAAGTAAATACTATTTTATTAGTTATATACTTGTTAACCGTTTTCAATATGCAGTCTAACGATCCTCTTCACGGCAAAACATTAAAATTTATTGTCACAGAACTTGTACAGCATTTTGGTTGGGAGCATCTCGCATCTATCATTAAGATTAATTGTTTTAAAAGCGATCCAAGTATAAATTCTTCTTTAAAATTTTTACGTAAAACAGAATGGGCTCGTAAAAAAGTTGAAGCACTTTATATTGATTCTATGTTGTAATTCTTCTAAGTATTTGCGAGCGTTCATCACTGTATTCAATCCAAATATTTCAATAGTATATTCTGGGGATTTCATTTTTCTCTTCTTCCATTTTACATTTCCATCATTTTAGGCGGATTAATTTACCAATATCCATTTATAGCTTTAAACTATCATTCTATAATAATTATTAATAAATATTATCGCTGTGATAATTGTAATTTGCAATACCAAAAATTAAAAATTTATATGGATAACAACAATAATGGCAGTGCGCCTTATAATGTAAATGCAGAGAGCAAATGCCCTTTTACAGGTGCAACCGGTGCAACCCACAAACAAGCCTCAGCAGGTGCTGGCGCTGTAAACAGAGATTGGTGGCCCAATCAATTAAAACTAAATATCCTTCGCCAAAATTCTTCTCTTACCAACCCAATGGATAATTCTTTCAATTATGCAGAAGAATTTAAGAGTCTTGATTTGGCAGCGTTGAAGAATGATATCATGGAAGTGATGACCAATTCACAAGAATGGTGGCCGGCCGATTATGGTAGCTATGCAGGCTTTTTTATACGGATGGCATGGCATAGTGCAGGTACATACCGCATAGCTGATGGGCGTGGTGGAGCAGGTTTTGGTACGCAACGTTTTGCTCCCTTAAACAGTTGGCCAGACAATGCAAATCTGGATAAAGCCCGTTTATTATTATGGCCTATTAAACAGAAATATGGTAAGAAAATTTCTTGGGCAGATTTAATGATTTTAGCAGGCAATTGTGCATTGGAATCTGCTGGGTTTAAAACATTTGGTTTTGCTGGTGGGCGTGAAGATTTGTGGGAACCACAGGAAGATATTTATTGGGGTCCTGAAAGAGAGTGGCTCGGAGATGAACGCTATACAGGAGATAGAGAATTACAACAGCCATTGGCAGCTGTACAGATGGGTTTAATTTATGTAAACCCAGAAGGACCAAACGGTAATCCTGATCCGCTTTTATCTGCCAGAGATATTAGAGAAACTTTTGCACGCATGGCAATGAATGATGAAGAAACGGTAGCATTAATTGCAGGTGGACATACATTAGGTAAAACCCATGGCGCTGCAGACCCTGGTGAGCATGTAGGTGTAGAGCCAGCAGCAGCAGGTATTGAGCACCAGAGCCTTGGATGGAAAAATACTTTTAATACAGGTAAAGGCACAGATACCATTACAAGTGGCTTGGAAGGTGCATGGACCACCACTCCTACAAAATGGAGCAATAATTATTTTGAAAATCTTTTTGCATATGAGTGGGAAGTGTATAAAGGCCCAGGTGGTGTACACCAGTGGAGACCAGTAAACAAAGGCGGTGCAGGGCTTGTACCTGATGCATTTGATGAAACAAAACGTCATCAACCGTTTATGTTGACAACGGATTTATCGCTAAGAGTAGATCCTGAATATGAAAAGATATCCAGAAGGTTTTTAGAGAACCCTGCAGCATTTGACGATGCTTTTGCAAGAGCATGGTTTAAATTAACACATAGAGACATGGGTCCAAAGGCTCGTTATCTTGGTACTGAAGTTCCTGCAGAAGAATTGATTTGGCAAGACCCAGTGCCTGAAGTAACGCATGCATTGATAGATGAAAACGATGCCGCAAATTTAAAAGCAACTATTCTATCATCTGGTCTTGCTGTTTCGCAATTAGTATCTACGGCTTGGGCATCTGCATCTACTTTTAGAGGCAGCGATAAACGTGGTGGTGCCAATGGTGCTCGTATAAGACTTGCTCCGCAAAAAGATTGGAAAGTAAATAACCCAATTCAATTGGCAAAGGTGTTGGAAACACTTACGGCTATTCAACAAGATTTTAATAATGCAAATGCAGGAGGCAAGCAAATTTCTATTGCAGATATGATTGTGTTGGCAGGAAATGCAGGAGTAGAGCAAGCTGCAAAGCAAGCCGGGCAGGAAGTAAAAGTGCCGTTTATAGCAGGCAGAACAGATGCTTCGCAAGATCAGACTGATGTAGAATCTTTTGCTGTGTTGGAGCCACAAGCAGATGGTTTCCGTAATTATGCAAAAGCAAAATTTACCGTATCGGCAGAAGAAATGTTAATTGACAAAGCACAATTGCTAACACTTACTATTCCAGAAATGACAGTTCTTGTGGGTGGCTTGCGTGTGTTGAATACCAATTTCGATTTATCACAAACGGGCGTGTTTACAAAAAGACCTGAAGTGCTCAGCAACGATTTTTTTGTGAATTTGTTGGATATGAATACTACCTGGAAAGCAGTATCTGAACAAGATGATGCATTTGTAGGGACAGACCGCAGCACTAGTAGTATTAAATGGATTGGAACAAGGGTTGATTTAATCTTTGGCTCAAATACAGAACTGCGTGCCATTGCAGAAGTATATGCTTGTAGCGATGCAAGGGAAAAATTTGTGAATGATTTTGTGGCTGCATGGGCTAAGGTGATGAACCTAGATCGTTTTGATTTAGCGTAGAATATTTCTTCTATAAAAAAAAGCCGATCCCATGTTTGTGGATCGGCTTTTTTAATGTGTGTATTATTATTCTACTTAATCTGTTTCGACAGCAGTAGGATTTTTCTGTTTATCCTCTTCGGGTTGTTTGGTATTATCTGTTTTTACATTGGTATCTTCCACTGGGTTTTCTTCATCGCTGCGGTTTTCATTATGAAGCATGTTGCCTTTTGGCTTTTCGTTGCTTACTTCGTTTTTATTATCCATGGTATAATTTTTTAAGTGAGTAATGATTTATTATTTGCATAATGTATTCCAAAATTTTTTCAGGTTATAAGATGAGAAAGTCGGTAGGATGTTGTGGAGATAAATGCTCATAATATTAAACACTTCAATTAGCGTTCATAAAAAAAGCTACCATTTTCAGGTAGCTTTTCATATCTATTAATTAAAGTATTATTTCTTTGGCATTATTACTGGCACTGCTTTCTCTCTTATCATCTTATTCAATTCAACAACATCTACATCCAACAAAACCTGTAATTTTTTCAGTTGCACATCAGCTAATAAAGCAAGATCATCGTAAGCATTTTTTACCTGATGTGTGGGTGCGTTGTAACCACTATTTGCATAGTCAAATAGCCCACTTATTTTATCGTTTAAACGAATAGGGTAGTTCAACACATCTTGTCCGCTTTTCGCTTTTGTTTGATAAAGCGCTTCTTCAATGGCAGTTAATTGTTTGTTGATGGTATCTCCTTTTTGTTTGATGTCTTTAGGTAAATTGGTAGCCTGTCTTTCATTAAAATCATTTATTTGTGTTCGTACATCTCTTATGTTTTTAATGGCTTTTTGTATG
>JANNMO010000006.1:0-19834 GCA_031398005.1 Ferruginibacter sp. | reverse complement strand
CACAAACGACCTACAAACGGATCGGTTGCAATTTTAAATGCCAAGGCTGTAAATGGTTCTTTAACATCAGGTTTACGGGTAACTTCTAATTCTGTATCAGGATTAATTCCTCGGATAACATCTTTATCTAATGGACAAGGCATTAACTCCATTACCAAATCCAACATGGTTTGAACGCCTTTGTTTTTAAAGGCCGAACCACACACCATTGGTACAATTTTATTGGCAACACAAGCTTTACGCAATGCATCCAACACTTCTCTTTCAGTAATCGTTTCTGGAGCATCAAAAAATTTCTCCATGATTTGATCATCAAACTCAGCTACTGCTTCAAATAACTTTTCGCGGTATTCAGCTACTTCATCCAACATATCGGCAGGAATAGGAACTTCTTTAAAAGTCATTCCTTTATCTTCTTCATTCCATACAATACCTTTCATGGTAATTAAATCTACCACGCCGGTAAAGTTATCTTCAGCACCAATTGGTAATTGAAGTGGAACAGCTTTAGCACCTAACATTTCACGAACTTGTTTTACCACGTTCAAAAAATCTGCACCACTTCTATCCATTTTGTTTACAAAACCAATACGAGGTACTTTATATTTATTAGCCTGGCGCCAAACTGTTTCGCTCTGTGGCTCTACGCCGGATACAGCACAAAACAATGCCAACAAACCATCCAATACACGAAGACTACGCTCTACCTCTACGGTAAAATCCACGTGACCGGGAGTATCAATAATGTTGAATTTATATTGCTTGGTATCAGGTGTTTTTTGTCCCTGTACCATTGGAAAATTCCAAAAACAGGTAGTAGCAGCACTTGTAATTGTGATACCTCTTTCTTGCTCCTGAGCCATCCAGTCCATTGTAGCGCCACCATCATGTACTTCACCTATCTTATGGTTTACACCGGTGTAGTAAAGGATACGCTCTGTAGTAGTGGTTTTACCCGCATCAATGTGCGCAGCAATACCAAAGTTTCGTTGATAACGTAAGTCTCCCATTTTGTAATAATTAAATTGTTTTTTGTTTAATTGTTAAATGATACTTCGATGAATCATCTAATATCTTGTATAAAAATCTTCGATTTTTTTTGTTTGTTTAGCCAAACTAAGACAATAGCTATGGGCGGCATTAGTGGCGTCGCACATTTCATCTTCATCTATATATTTAGCTTTTATTGCAGCGTATTTTGCCGCATATAATTTCCCCAGTAGAAATCCGCTATTTGCGGCGTTGGGTTTGTATGTTTTTTATGCTCTCATATAATGCTAAATCATTCAACCTCCATCCACAATGATATTTGTTGATGCTTTTAGCGCCGCAAAGGTAAGGGAAATATGTAGATAAATTCCATTGTAATGCAAAACAAAACTTAAAAATAGTAATGCATCTACATTTCTAAATTAATGTGTAACGGTAAACACAACGCCAGGTGCAACGGTTAAATTGCCCGGTGGATTTATGGTTAAGCTCCTCACAGATGCATTAGTACTTACCAACACAGTACCGAAATTAATAAATACGTCCGTATTGGAATCGGGAACACTACCACAACTCCAGTTGCCAGCTGTGTTCCAATCAGAATTGATGGTACCTTTCCAGGTGTTATTAAATTTAAGGGTAAATACTTGATCTGAAATACCATTAGCTATACAGCGAAATTGTTCTCCATACCTATTAGACGCAATGTTGCTTAAACTGAGATTTGCGGTGTTTGTACCTGAATAATTTACATTATCTGTAATATTATTGAATAAAATACTATCCGTACTTAGTTGCCATTGGAATGGTCCATTCAAGTTTGTTTTAAGTATTGCGTTACCTACAGGATTACATAATACTGGATTAACAGGACAAACCAATCCCTCAAATTGAAAAGTTATAGAATTTATAGTTTGATCCGCTATAGCCCAGCAGCCAGTATTTCCATCAGAACTCCCATATATCCTCAAAGCATTAACATTTCTAATATTGAAATTACGTATTTTCAAAAGATAAGTTATAGCGTATGGCCTAGTACATTTTGCAGCAGTATCACCATAATTATTACATGGATTTCCGTCTAAAGAATTATTACCCAAGTTGCAGCAGGACGATTGAATACTACCATCAAAATAATAACCAGGTCCTCCTTGTATTTGCCCACCGTTAGGGCACATCCCAGTGCAACCATTATTCTTAAATATCCAATTAGGTGGGACTAGTGAATTACTTATTATCCGTATTCCATGCAAATTATTTAAAAAATAAACTGAATGCAACCAGTTTTGATCGGGGCTTTGATTCCAGCGAAGATTACTAAATGTCAAATTTATAAGTGAAGAATCATTTGGATTAACGCATGCTAATGCACCATTTTGAACTAATGAACCGTTTCCAGAAATAAAAGTAGCAGTAATTGTAGGAAGAATTCCGCATGTATTAAAGCGACCTGTTGTTACTATGTTACTCACATTTATAGGTTGCGCCTCTAAAATGAAAATAAAATTTAATAAAATGGAGCCAATAAAAATTAATTTTTTAATCATTCGGTTCAATTAGCAAAGAAATAAAACAACATTTGCATTCAAAAATAACTGAATTATATCGACATACATTTAAAGATTACTGAATTAGGTAAAAAAAATCTAAACAGATAAGGTTACAGAATAAGGATTTGGTATTAAAAAAATTTTCAAAAATTTTCATCACAAGTAAAAAAAACTCTTATCAACCTATTTAACTTGACCACGCCTTATCTCCCTTTTTATAGGGGTAAGCACCATCATATTTTCCTGGCACTGGTAAGAATTTAAGTGCTTTAGTGATGCCAATTTCAGAAGAAAAATATCCGAATAAAGTAAGTTGCTTTATCATGGTATAATAATGTGCAGGAGCTCCTATAAACTCTTTCATAACCTTTTGTGCTAGCTCACGGGTAGGTTTCTCTTTTTCGTCCACCTGCTTATTGTATGCTTTTGCCTCATTTTCTAAACCGGTTAATAAACTGTTCTTTTCGCTTGCACTGAGTTTACTAAAATCTTTTCCGAATTGTTTTTGGCAGGTATTATTTACAGTTAAAAGCCCGTCAGTAAATGCTTTTTGTTCATCTTTGGTATAACAATCTGTTACATACACCTGCATAAATTCGCCCACTTTTGCTTCCTTTGCCCCTGGGGTATCGGTAACAGGTATAATGGTATCTCCCACTTCATTAAGCAAGGCTATATCCGATGCAGCCAATATACCCTGTGGCCCAGTTGGCGCTGTTTTACAACCGCTTAAAAAAATATCACCTCCCACCATGGCAGCTCCACTAAGTACGGCAATTATTTTTAATAGTTCTCTGCGTTCCATAACATATGTATTTAGTTAAGTATTGAATTTTTAAAGATTTCCTTTTTTAAGTTCATTAACGGCAAAATCGGCAGCTCTTGCTGTTAAAGCCATGTATGTAAGTGATGGATTTACACAACTGGCACTTGCCATACTTGCGCCATCGGTTACAAATACATTGAGTGCATCCCACACCTGGTTATTACCATTTAACACCGAACTTTTAGGATCTTTTCCCATACGAGCCGTACCCATTTCATGAATACCCATACCAGGCGCATACCCAGTATCATATTTTAATATGCTTTTTACATTAGAAGTTTCCAACATCTCCGCAGCATCGGCTATCATGTCTTTTCGCATGTTTAGTTCATTTTGTTTCATCTCCACATCCATTGCCAATACCGGTAAACCCCATTTATCTTTTACCGTTTTATTCAGATAAATTCGGTTGCTGTGGTCAGGCAACATCTCACCAAAACCAAGCAGATTTATTTTCCATTGACCGGGTTCTGTCAACGATTCTTTTAGTGCTGCACCAAAAGTCATTTCGGCTACTTCCACCCCTCTTCCCCTACCTGCACCTCCCTGGTAGCCAAACCCACGCAAATAATCACGTTTGTCGTTGTAAATATTTCTAAACCGGGGTATATAAATTCCGGTAGGCCTGCGTCCATATTCATATTTATCTTCAAACCCTTCTACAATACCTTCGGCTCCAACCCTAAAGTGATGGTCCATTACATTGTGCCCAAGTTCCCCACTGCTGCTGCCTAATCCATCAGGCCATACATCTGTAGCACTGTTCATTAAAAGCCAGGTGCTGTTAAAGGCAGATGCACACACAAAAATTATTTTAGCAGTATATTGATATGTTTTGTTGGTAATTGCATCTATCACTTCTACGCCAGTAGCTCTCTTTTTATCTTTATCATACAATATTTTTGTTACAATTTTATTGCTCTCGAGCGTTAAATTACCTGTTTTTGTAGCTGCAGGCAGTGTAGCAGATTGTGTGCTAAAAGTAGCACCAAATGGGCAACCCAGCCAACAGCGGTCTCGGTATTGACAGTTGGTACGGTTTTGCTCAGGCTTTGGTTGGGTAATGTTTGCACTACGTCCAATAAACATGTGGCGTTTGCCTTTGTAATGCTGCTGAATTTTTGCTGCAATATCTTTTTCGGCTACATTCATTTCCATGCCTGGTAAAAATTCACCATCAGGTAATACATCTAGCCCCTGCTTGGTACCTTGAATACCGGCAAATTTTTCTACATAGCTATACCATGGTGCAAGGTCGCTGTAGCGAATGGGCCAGTCTGTTCCAATACCTTCTTTTCCATTTGCTTCAAAGTCCCACTGGTTCCAGCGATAACTCTGCCGCCCCCAAAGCAACGAGCGTCCACCTACATGATAACCACGGAACCAGTCAAATCGTTTGTCTTCTGTATATGGACTCTCTTTTTCATTTACCCACATGCCTTTGGTTTCTTCATTTAATGGATAATCTCTTCGCAAAACAGGATGTTCCTCTTTCATTTGCTGTGTGGGTGCGCCACGATGAGGGTATTCCCACGCTTGCTTATTGGCATTCACATAATCTTTTACATGCTCTATGTTACGTCCTCTTTCCAGCATTATTACTTTAAGTCCTTTTTCTGTAAGTTCTTTTGCAGCCCAGCCGCCACTTATGCCAGAACCTACCACTATAGCATCGAAATTAAAATTTGACATAGATACAATTTTAAAAGGTTATTTATTGGGAATGATTATCAATTATCTTTTTTATTAAATAATGCACATTAAATCACAATTCAAAATCGGCTGCATCATCACATTATAGAGTGACCGCATTACGACTTTCTTTATACATCACAACATAAAATGGCATTTCTTAATGATGCTATTTTATCTTTTTTTACCGGAATAAATTCCTGGGCCACAAACCCCTTAAACCCTGTAGCTACAATAGCCTTCATAATTGCCGGATAAAAAAGCTCTTGCGTTTCATCAATTTCGTGCCGGCCCGGTACACCTGCGGTATGGTAATGCCCAAACCATTGGTGATTTTGTTGTATAGTTCTAATTACATCTCCTTCATTTATCTGCATGTGATATATATCGTACAATAATTTAAAATTTTCGCTATCAAGTCTTTTGCACAATTCAATTCCCCATGCAGATTTGTCGCACATATAATCTGCATGATCTACTTTGCTATTGAACAATTCCATTTGTATTACCACCCCTTTTTTTTCGGCAAGAGACAATATTTTTTTAAGCCCCGTTGTGCAATTTTTTAAACCCGTTTCATCATCCATACCATTGCGGTTTCCGCTAAAACAAATTAAATTTTTATAGCCTGCCGCCGCAACAAGTTCGATGTGTTCAGAATAATTTTTTATCAGTGTATTGTGGTATTGTACATTGTTCCAACCTTCTACCAGCGAAATTTCTGCGCCATTGCACATGCTGCTTTCCAGCCCATGTTTTTTAAGTATTTGCCAGTCTTTCGGGCCAACTAAATCAATGGCTTTAATACCAATTTTTTTTGCAGTAACACATAGCTTATCTAAACTTAAAAAATCGTACGTCCACCTACAAACAGCATGATTGATATTATTTTTTAGGATATTCGAGACAGAATTGGTTTGCTGTGCAAATGAATTTAACGGCTGCGAAACTGCTACAGCTGCACCTGCCACAAAAGTTTGTATAAGTTTTCTTCTATTCATTATGAAATAGTAACTTCTTTGTCGTTCTTAAAAAACAATGTAAATATTAATGCAATTATGGTAGCAAAACCAGCAGGTATTAGCCAAATTGTTTTCCAATCGTGGCTGCCATCCGCAAGCAAATATTTATCTACAATCACTCCTGCCAAATAAAATCCAATGTACATACCAACGCCATAAGTAGCCAATGTAATAAGCCCTTGCGCTGATGATCGTATTGCAGGGCCAGCTTTTTTATCTGTATAAATCTGCCCCGTTACAAAAAAGAAATCATAACAAATACCATGTAAAATAATACCTCCATACAGCATCCAATTATTGCTACCCACATTGCCATAAGCAAATAAAACATATCGTACAATCCATGCTATCATACCTATAAGCAACATTTGTTTTACACCAAATTTTTTAAAAAAGAAGGGCATCGCAAACAAAAAAACTGTTTCAGCAACCTGGCCCAGTGTCATTTTTCCTGCTGCACCTACCATACCTGCTTCGTTTAAAAATAAATTTGCTTGCCCATAATAAAATGCAAGAGGAATACAAATTAAAATGGAAGCCAAAAAGAAAAGAAGGTAATTTTTATCTTTTAAAACCTGTAACGCATCTAAACCTAAAAGTTCTTTAAAATTTACTTGTTGCTTGGCTTTAGGTGGAGGCGTATCTGGTAGAAAAAAACTTGCCACCCCCAATAATAAAGATATTGCTGATGCTATTTTAAAAGTAATAGTAAGGGATGAAGGATGTTTTTCCAATGCCAGTGCACCAATAATAAGCCCTGCAACTATCCAACCAATGGTACCCCACATTCTTATACCAGAAAATTGTTTTTCTGCATCAGTAACCTGGTTTAAAGTAATTGAATTTACAAGCGCAAGTGTGGGC
The DNA here is from genome assembly GCA_031398005.1 of Ferruginibacter sp. GTDB lineage: Bacteria > Bacteroidota > Bacteroidia > Chitinophagales > Chitinophagaceae > Ferruginibacter. The sequence continues at coordinate 12,890 of JANNMO010000006.1, read as the reverse complement.
ATATAAATAATCATGTAAATAAGCAGAAGCGTATAAAATGATGTAAAGCCAGTTTGTACGGAAATAAAATAAAGTAGGGCTGCACCAATTAAATGAAGTACTCCTAATATTTTTTGTGCTGCAAAATATCTATCTGCAATAAGGCCAATAATAAACGGTGCAATAATGGCACCGAGACATTGTGTGCCGTATGCAGTACCGGTTTGACCACCGGTAGCTCCAATATTTCCTTTCATTAAAAATGTGCCCATGGTAACAAACCAAATTCCCCAGACAAAAAAGTTTAGAAACATCATGGCAGATAATTTCAATCGGATAATTGATTGCATGCAGCAGTATGTATTAAATGGTTAGTGAGGTAGTTACCTTGGTAAATATAATTTTTTTTGTCTTCACAAATCAGTTATTCAATTAAATTAATTCAGCAATCGTTTGCAGTGGTTAATTATTAATTTGCAATAATGTTACTGATTATTTTCTTTTACATTTACTAAACAGATAATCCAAAAAATTTATTCACTTACATTTATTTTAGATGCACAGAAAACTGAACATGGGCATGGTGGGTGGCGGTAAAGATGCTTTTATTGGTGCCGTTCACCGCATGGCAGCAAATTTAGATGGGCATATACATTTGGTTTGTGGTGCATTTAGCAGTAATGAAATTAAAAGCAAGCAAAGTGGGGAGGAATTGTACTTACCAGCAAACAGAATATATGGAACCTATGCTGAAATGTTTGCCAAAGAAAAATTATTACCGGAGGCTGAACGGATGGATTTTGTAAGTATAGTTACACCAAATCATCTTCATTTTGAACCAGCCAAAATGGCTTTAGAAAATGGTTTTCATGTTGTATTAGATAAGCCAATTACGTTTACGCTTTCACAATCAAAAGAATTAAAACAGATTTTAGAAAAGAGCGGAAAATTATTTTGTCTTACACACACATACACCGGCTACCCAATGGTAAAGGAAGCAAAAGAAATTATCAGGCAAAATAAATTAGGGGCTATAAAAAAAATTTATGTTAGTTACCCGCAGGGATGGTTAAGTACTTTTTTAGAAGGCTCTAATCAAAAACAAGCTGCCTGGCGTACTGACCCAAATCGGAGTGGAATTGCAGGCAGCATGGGCGATATTGGTACACATGCTTTTAACCTGGCCGAGTATATCAGCGGGTTACAGGTAACAAAACTTTGTGCCGATATTAATACTGTTGTCCCCGGTCGGCAGCTTGATGATGATGGAACTGTGTTATTAAAATTTAACACCGGCGCATCGGGTATGTTATATGCAACACAGGTAGCAGCTGGAGAAGAAAATAATTTACGAATAAATATATATTGCGAAAAAGCTGGACTGGAATGGAAACAGGAAGATGCAAATTCGTTGAAGATAATGTGGCTTGATAAACCAGCGGAAACACTTAGAGCAGGCAACGATTATTTAAGCCCATTAGCTTCATTTAATTGTCGCACACCGGCAGGCCACCCAGAAGGTTATTTGGAAGCATTTGCAAATCTCTACCGCAATTTTGCATTAACATTGATGGCAAAAAATGAGGCTAAAATTCCACAGGAAGAATACACCGATTTTCCGGGAATAGAAGAAGGAATAAGAGGGATGGCATTTATTGAAAATGTAATTGCCAGTGGCAAGAGCGAATTAAAATGGAAAAATTTTGAAGTTTAAAACAAACATTGAATGCAAACAATAAAAGGACCGGGCATATTTTTAGCACAGTTTATGGGAGAAAATGCACCTTACAATAGTTTAGATTCTATTTGTGAATGGGCTGCATCACTTGGTTATAAAGCGGTGCAAATACCTACCTGGGATACTAGGTTAATTGACTTAAAAACAGCAGCAGAAAGTAAAACCTATTGCGATGAATTGAAAGGAAAAATAAATTCTTATGGGCTGCAAATTTCTGAATTGAGTACACATTTACAGGGCCAGTTGGTAGCTGTTCATCCGGCTTACGATACACAATACGATTCGTTTGCACCAGCAGCTGTACATGGCAATTCGAAAGCAAGAACAGATTGGGCCATTCAGCAGGTAAAATACGGAGCCGCTGCATCTCAACAATTAGGTCTCACTGCCCATGCTACTTTTAGCGGTTCGTTGTTGTGGCATACTTTTCACCCTTGGCCACAAAGACCTGCAGGTTTGGTAGATGAAGGCTTTACAGAACTGGCAAAACGATGGTTGCCCATCCTAAATTATTTTGATGAATGTGGTGTAAATGTTTGTTACGAAATACACCCGGGCGAAGATTTGTTTGATGGTATTACTTATGAAATGTTTTTAGAAAAAGTGAACAACCATCCAAGGGCTTGTTTGCTCTACGACCCTTCTCATTTTGTATTACAACAATTAAACTACATTGAATATATAGACATTTACCATGAACGTATAAAAGCATTTCATGTAAAAGATGCGGAATTTAATGCTAGCGGCAGGCAAGGAACTTTCGGCGGTTATCAGCCATGGCTAAAACGTGCCGGTCGTTACCGTAGTCCTGGCGATGGGCAAATAGATTTTAAAAGCATCTTTAGTAAACTTACAGAATATGGTTATGATGGCTGGGCTGTAATGGAGTGGGAATGTTGCATCAAACATCCTGAAGATGGTGCAAGAGAAGGTGCAGCATTTATAAACAACCATATTATTCGTGTAACAGAAAAAGCATTTGATGATTTTGCTGGTGCAGCAGCAGATGCAGATTTAAACAAAAAAATACTTGGACTTATTTAATAAAAAAATTACCATGAAAAAATTATTTGTATTTGTTTTAATATCGGCTGCAATTTTTGCTTGTAACAACAGTGGCGAAAAAACGACAAACACCGAAGCAGAACCAAAAAAAAATGTAGCAATGAACAATCCAGATTATGATGCGGGGCTGGAATTGGTTGCAAAATCAGATTGCTTTACTTGTCATAAATTGAGGGAAGCATCGGTAGGTCCTTCATACGGTAACGTGGCCAAAAAATATCCTAACACCACTGAGAACATTAGCTTACTTGCTGACAGGATAATAAAAGGCAGTCAAAATGTTTGGGGTACTGTGCCAATGAATGCGCATCCGGCATTGACCAAACAAGATGCAGAAAAAATGGTTAAGTACATTCTTTTACTAAACGAATAAAAAGTACAGTTATGAAAAAAACAGTTGGGGCAATTATGATTGCCTTAATCATTGCAGGTTGTGATATTGATTCAGATAAAAAAATAGAACAGATGACTGCAGAAAAAAAAACAGATGAGCAATGGATTAATTTGTTTGATGGTAAAACACTTAACGGCTGGCACAACTACGGCAAAACCACTATGGGAGCAGCATGGAAAGTTGAAAACGAAATGCTATATCTGGACACAACAAAAAAAGATGGATGGCAAATTGCTGCTGGCGGAGATATTGTAACCGATTCAGCCTATGAAAATTTTCATTTAAAACTGGAGTGGAAAATAGCACCGGGTGGCAACAGCGGTATTATTTTTTATGTGCATGAAGATACTACCAAATATAAATATGTATGGCAAACAGGGCCTGAGATGCAGGTACTGGACAATGATGCACATGCAGATGCTAAAATAACTAAACACCGTGCAGGGGATTTGTACGACCTAATAACATCAAAAACAGAACGAGTAAAAAAAGTTGGAGAATGGAATGAAGCGGAAATTATAGCCACCAATGGAAAGCTTGATTTTATTTTAAACGGAACCAATATTGTAAGCACTATACTTTGGGATGAAGACTGGAAAACATTGGTGAAAGGCAGTAAGTTTAAAGAATGGCCAGACTTTGGAACGTATAAAAAAGGTCACATTGCATTGCAGGACCACGGGAACACAGTTTGGTATCGTAATATAAAAATTAAACGTCTTTAAAACAATATAAAAAGCCGCCAAATTAAAGTGCGGCTTTTTCATTTAATGAGGAAGTTAAAAAAACAAAAACAAACATTTTCTGCCAAGTAATGGAATGTTGGTTATCATTTCTTCAACATTTTTTTTACATATTTATTGCTTGCAGCTATGCTACCATAATAATCGGGTACGTAATTATTTTCCTGTTCTACTATGTAATGTTTTACCCCAACCATTTTTGCATGGGCAAAAATTGATTTAAAATTTAGTGAGCCATTTCCTACTTCAGTATTTTGCGTTTTATCATTTTTGTTCATATCCTTTACATGCAACAAATGAAATCTTTTAGGGTTATTTTTAAATAGAGTGATGGGATCATAACCTGCACGCACTACCCAGTATAAATCCATTTCCATTTTTACCAAATTACTATCAGTGTTTTTAAGAAGGATATTGTAGCCATGCTCTCCATTAAAATCTGCAAATTCAAAATCGTGGTTATGATAAGCCAATTGTAGGTTTGCCCTTTTACAAATTTCTCCGGCTTTATTAATCCGCTCAGCAAGTGCTTTATATTTATCAATAGAATTTCTTTTTTCTTCACTCATCCATGGTATAATAATATAACGGTGGTTTAAACCATTGGCTACATCACACAAATTTTTTACATCATCACCGTTTCCATTTTCAAATAGAAATTTTTCCGGCATATAATGTCCGCTAGGGATGCTTAGGTTATTTTGCTTAAGCAAATCGAAAGTTTGTTTTACTGTATGCCCAAAAAATTTATTATCTGCTGATAAGCCAAACATTTCTACTTCATGGTAACCTGCTTTAGCTATTTGGGAAAGTACACCTGGTAAATTTTTACCAATTGCATCTCTAAGTGTGTACAGTTGAATGCCGATTTTTTGCTCTTTTGCAAAAACTGCATCTGGCATTACAAACATAGCCGCAGACATTGTTAGTGATTGGCGTATAAAACTTCTTCTTTCCATTTTAAAAGGGTTTAAAGTATTTGGAAAGTTATATAAAAAATAAAACAGTTGGCCAATATGCAGTTTTTGAAGTTTACATTAAAACAATACATGAGTATTTCAATAGTTAAATCACATAAGTCTTATTCTCTTTAGCAGCCTAAAACAAATTTAGTAAGCCTAACGGTATTGTATTTTTAATGCATTTTATTAACGCTACTTACGCCAAACCTATATAAAATGATACACATTTGGCGTAAATATTTTTTTTAGATACGCCAAATCTATATTAAAAATAGTACATTTGGCGTATCTTATTTATTAAAATACAGTAAAATGGATACTTTAGAAGGTTTTAACTTAGTAGGAAGAGAGGAAGAAATAACTATTTTTGAAGATACACTTAACACAAAAAAACCTGAACTTATAGCTGTATATGGAAGAAGACGTGTTGGTAAAACTTATTTAGTTCGTAACTATTTTAAGCAATATATCTGTTTTGAATTTTCTGGCACTATAAATACTGAAGTAAATAAACAATTGTATAATTTTTCGCAGGTATTGGGTAAATATATCGGTAAAGGTATTGTACATGCTACGCCTGCGCACTGGCAAGAAGCATTTGTATTGCTTACTCAATACCTAGAAAAAATACGTACTAAAAAGAAAAAAGTTATTTTTTTTGATGAATTACCTTGGCTAGATACTATGCACTCAGGCTTTTTAGCCGCCTTCGATTATTTTTGGAATAGCTGGTGTACAAAACGTAGCGATATAATAGTGGTGATATGTGGTTCTGCAGCATCGTGGATGATAAATAAAATTATAAATAATAAAGGGGGCTTACATAATAGAATAACTAGAGAAATTAAATTATTACCATTTACACTCACAGAAACGGAAGCGTTTTTTAAATCAAAAAAAATAAAGTTAGACCAATATCAGATTGCGCAATTATATATGGCTATGGGTGGGGTGCCATTGTATTTAGATGCTGTGCAACTGGGTAAAAGTGCGCAGCAAAATATAGATACTATTTGTTTTGCTACAAAGGGTTTATTGAGAAATGAGTTTGATAAATTATATGAAGCATTGTACAGCAATGCTGCCGTTCATATTAGTGTTATACGAGCATTGGCTACAAAACAAAAAGGCTTACTGCGAAGTGAAGTAGTAAAAATAGCCAGACAAAAGAGCGGCGGTTATTTAACGGCAGTATTAACGGAGTTAGAAGAAAGCGGCTTTATAAGCACATATTTGCCGTTAGATAAAAAAAACAAAGATAAAATTTACAGACTCACAGATGAATATTCACTCTTTTATTTAAAATTTATAGAAAATAGTAAATCTTACAAAGCTGGTACTTGGGATACTATTTGCAGAAGCCAGAGTTATATAAGTTGGAGCGGATATGCTTTTGAAAACCTGTGTTTAAAACATATACAACTAATAAAAAAGAGTTTAGGTATAGCAGCTATTTACAGTGAACAAAGTGCATGGTATAGCCAAAAAGAAAAAGCACAAATAGATTTAGTTATAATGCGTGCAGACCGATGTATAAATTTATGCGAAATGAAATATTCAAACATCCCTTTTGAAATTACCGCAAAATATGCAAAGGAGTTACAGCATAAGCAAATGGCTTATAAAAGCACGGGTTTAGCAAATAGAAAAACAATTTTTACAACACTCCTTACTACTTATGGGTTAAAACCTAATGAACACAGTGTAAACAATATTGATAGTGTAGTGTTACTAAAAGAGTTATTTGTTTAATAAAGCTAGTGTAGAAAACGGTAGTCATTAAAAATTGTGTGAACTTTACATTTCACGCTAATATTTTAATTTTGAACATCCTCCTCACTGGTGCAAACGGTTATATTGGTCAGCGGTTAATACCTGCATTGCTTGAACAGGGGCATAATTTGTACTGTTGTGTAAGAAATAAAGTACGTTTTGAAGATGAACACAATCATCCAAATATTGAAACAATAGAGGTAGATTTTTTAGATGAAAATTCATCAGTTATTTTCCCCCAACATATAGATGCTGCTTATTTTTTAATTCACTCTATGAGCAGTGCAGGCAACTTTGAAGAAAAGGAATTAGCTTCTGCGGTTAATTTTTTAAAACTGATAGAACAGACAAATTGTAAACAAATTATTTATCTCACAGGCATTGTAAATGAAACACATTTATCAAAACATTTACATTCACGTTTAGCCGTAGAAAATAAATTAAAAGAAAGTAAAATTCCACTTACAGCTTTGCGTGCGGGCATTATAGTTGGCAGCGGCAGTGCATCTTTTGAAATAATTAGAGACCTCGTAGAAAAGCTACCGGTAATGATTACACCAAAATGGCTTAACACTAAATGCCAACCAATTGCTGTAAGAAATGTGATTGAATTTTTGAGCGGTGTGCTTTTAAATGAAAACACTTACAACAATCATTTTGACATTAGCAGCAACGAAATATTAAGCTATAAAGAAATGTTGCTCCAATTTGCTGAAATAAGAAAACTGAAAAGATGGATATTTACCATACCAATAATGACGCCCCGTATATCTTCTTATTGGTTGTATTTTGTAACATCTACCTCCTACCCTTTAGCCATTAATTTGGTAAACAGTATGAAGGTAAATGTAATAGCCAAACCCAATTCTTTGACTGAAGATTTAAATATTAAACTTCTCTCTTACAAAGAAGCCGTAAAGCTTGCGTTTGAAAAGATTGAACAAAACTTAGTGCTCAGCAGTTGGAAAGATTCCTTCAGTTCATCTAATGCAAACCAACTGTGGATGGACCAAGTGGAAATACCAACTTATGGGTGTTTTAAAGATTTAAAATGGCGAGAACTAGCACCTGAAAACATAGAAAAAGTATTGCATAACATATGGAGCATTGGCGGTGCAAAAGGCTGGTATTATGGCAACAGGCTTTGGAAAGTGCGTGGCCTGATGGATAAATTTGTAGGCGGTGTTGGTTTGCGCAGAGGTCGTACCAGCGCAAGCGATATACATGCCGGCGATGCATTGGATTTTTGGCGTGTGCTTATTGCAGATAAAAAAAATAAAAGGTTACTACTTTTTGCAGAAATGAAATTACCAGGAGAAGCTTGGTTAGAATTTAGAATTATGAAACGCCACAATAAAATACAACTTAGGCAGACCGCCACTTTTCGCCCAAAGGGTTTGTGGGGAAGATTATATTGGTACAGCGTACTGCCTTTTCATTATTTTATATTTAATGGAATGATAAGTAATTTGGTGAAGACGAAGTAATAAAGCCCAATCTTAATTAACAAAAGGCCTTAGCAATAGGGAAGTTCCGAAACTTCGGAAAATTGGTGCCCGACGAAAAGGGTGATATCAATCGGATGCTCTAAACTCTTTACCTTAAAAAATTAAAGCCCAAATCTAATTAAAGAAATGGGCTTTGTATCCCCAATGGTTGTAAACTCTAACCAATTGCTTATAGATTTGAAGAAAATAGGAGACTTTTAAAGAATTAATAATCCTAAAGTGGAATTGAAAAGTTAGAGTTTGAAAGAACCATAACTACCCTACCCCACTTTCGCCAGCTTATTAAAAACCTCATCCATTTCATTATCTAAATACGATTGCACAAGGTTTACGTACCTGTAAAAAGATTTACTGTCGTTGCTGTGCCCTGAAATTTGTTTTACCACATGCTCTTTCATACCCATCATAAGCATGGTGGTAATGGCGGTGCGCCGCATAATGTGCGATGATACCAAATCGCAGAAACGGTATTTCTTTTTGCCTGCACCAAAAGTGCCTTCAACTGCAAGCCCACGGCGGGTGCGTTGCTTGCCGGTTTCGCCCGTCCAACCTGCCAATTCAGTTATAGCTTTTAGCTGATCGTTAAACCTTGTACGTGGTATGGGTGGAAATATGGTTTTTCTTTTTTTAGCAGTAAGCCTGAATTTTTCTATAATTATCATTGCATAGTCAGGCAATTTTATGCGGACGGTGGTACCTGTTTTAATTGTTTTTACAGGCAGATAAAAAGCATCTACCCGTTTTTCAATATCGGTAAATTTTATGGCGAACAAATCAGATACCCTAAGTGCTACTGTGCAACCCACCCCAAAAATATCTTTGGTTTTTTGGAGAGATAGCGAAAGGGTTTCGTGAAAAGGTTTGTCATTTATTAAAAACTGTAACTGCTCGGGCAATAGGGTTATGATGGGCACTTCTTCTTTACAAACATAAAAGCCTTTGTAAAAATCGCCGGTGGCAATCCCGAGGTCTTTGTTTACATAGTTAAAAAATATGCGGATAACTTTTATAACAGCACCTACATAATTATCGAAACAGTTCTTTTTGCTGTAGAGGTAATTGGTAAACTCGTGGTAGAATTTTTTCCAATAGTTACGCTCTGCCAAAAATGTACGCTTGTTGTTGGCTGAAAATACTTTTATACGCAGCGTTGTACCAAATTTTGTTTCGTACTCCTGCAAATAGGTTAAAACATATTGGTAGTTATTGATGGTTTGTGTTTTTATTTTGGTACCATCTGCCTTTAGCCTTTTACCTTTATGGCTGTCTCTTAAAAACTTTTCAAACAGGGGCAAAAGGGCGTATTCTTTTACTATCATTTTGTGCAATTGTTTTGGCTGAAAAAAGGCTGTTTTTGGTAAGATTGTACTAATTTACAAATAATAAGTTCTTTGAGAGTGAATATAGTAAAGTGTTGTGGAAGAATGACTATTATCCCTTTGGTATGAACATGCCAGGGAGGAAGTATAGTGTGGGCGGGGCGTATAGGTATGAGTTTAATGGGAAGGAGAAAGATAATAGTACAGGTGAGGGAAATTTAGATTTTGGAGCAAGGATTTACGATAGCAGAATTGGAAGGTGGTTAAGTACTGACCCAAAAACTGCAAAATTTACATCATGGTCACCTTATAATTTTGGTATTGACAACCCAGTAAACGTTATTGACCCTGATGGCGAGGAGATAATTTTACTAATATGGGCAACAGTAAATGGAGACGCAGGACATGCTGCAATTGCTGTAAGAAATTACGTTACAGAGAAAGTAAAAGTAAAAGGTAGATGGAAAGAAATACATAAGCCAACAGACACATATACACTTTATGAATTAGGACCAAATGATGTTGGGGCTAATATTCAAAGTCAGGAGTGGAAGGCTACAGCACTTAGATTAGCTACATACGAGCCTTCTAAACCTGTTACTAAAGATGAATTGCTTGCCAATACCTACAAAAATGGTAAGCAAATAAGCAAATTTGATAAAAATGCAGCTGATGGAATTATAGAATTTGGAGATGGAAGTGATGCAGATTATAAAAATGATAACAAGGCATCAACTTCATTACTTGCAAAAAATGTTAAATCAGATTATTATCAAGGTATTGGAAATAATTGTAAATCATATTGTTCAGATGTCATTCCAATTGTTGGAGGAGATAAATTAGATGCAAATGTAACTGTAGAAGTAAAGAATAAAAAAGCTACGTTTCAAGTTCCAAATAAACTATTTGTTGAAGCATCAAAACTCAAAGGAGCAAAAGTTCTAAAGGCATTGCCTAAATTACTTGCTAATAAAAGTTATATGGACGCTTATCAAACTTCGAGTAAATCTAAATACGACGAGCCAAAAACAGAGAATAAAAAAACAGCTCCTTCAGGTAAATCTACTACTATAGACCATTCGAATGGGAGGATTATGTAATTATGTTATTAAAAAAATATAAAATGAAGTCTATAGTTATTACAGCCTGTTTTTTACTTTTTTTATGCAGTTGTAACAATTCGAAGATTGATAAAGCAAAAATTTCTTTTTACAACGAAACAGGAGTACTTGATAGTGTTATCATAAATAATACGGAGGATTTGGAAGTTATCCAGGAGTATCTTTCTGTTAAAGAAATATATAATGATAAAATGTCTAGAATTTATTTTTTAGAGATTCAAAATTCTAATGGTTCAAAAGAAGAATTTAGTTGCAATGGGCATGTCTTAAATGGAAGTAAAAAATATTTTAATCCTGATACATTTTTACAGAGAAAGTATTTAAAAGTTATAAATTCATACTTGCCTATTTTTTTGCAACAATAATAATAATACATCCTACGCCTGCGTTCGTGTCTCACGAATGCATACTACATAATCAAAAGCCGTTATATTTTAAAAACTATGTAGCGTTTTTTTTATGAAGCCATCAGCTGCAATTGTTTTTTTACAATAAAGGCATCAATTAATTTTTTCACTACGGTTTTATCATCATCGGTAAATTGTTCAACAGCTTTAAATTGTTGTATGAGCTCAGCATCTTTAATAGAAGCTTTAACCTTCATCAAATGGCGCAGAGATGTGGACACTACCGCAGAAATGATGCGAAGGTTTTGTGTGTGAGTTTTCTGTGGGGCAAAGTATTAGAATGTAACCCAACAAATATTCTTTCCTATCAAATCATCATTGGATCCAAAAGTATAATATTCAACAAACCATTATAGCGTGAGTAGTCAATAGAACTGCTATACTTCGAATCTGTTTTGCGCCGCACAAAACCCGCTTTTACAGGATTGTAATGTGTATATTCTAATTTTTGCCAAGCTATTTTTGGTGTGGTTAATTCTATTGGATGGTTTTCGGGTTGCCACAATTGAAATTTTGCATCATTACTTGTTTTCTTTGCAGCCCTTTCCATTAGCCAAAGCATCCACTCTCTTCTACTTTCTGTTTTATTATTTGCAATGGCTTTGTGTAATTCTTCTGATGTATGTCTTTTTAAATCTCTCAATATATTGCTTAATGTATTTCCGCTTGAGCCTATAATTAAGTGCACATGGCTCGTTATTAAAAACCAATCGTATAATTCTAAATCTTTGGTAGCTTGGCAATGTTTTATGCTGTCCATTAAAACATTTCTATACACATCTCGTACAAATAAATCTATCCCCGCCTGAATGACTCATTCGGGCCGGGAGTTTGTTACAGCAAAACTTACAAAATATAATTTGCTATTGTGAGTAAATTTATATTTTTTGCTCATGATTTAATTTACAGGAAAAATTATTTCCGGTCTGCTTCTTGAGCTGTCTTTTACAAGTTGCCCCACAGAAACCTAACGCACCAAGGCTAATCTGCATTTCTGCGGTAGGTCGTACCTGCCTAGAATGCGCCATTAGGGTCTAGGTTTAAACCGGCGTCATACGGTGCAACAGAATTAAAGCCCTGCCTATCGCACTTTAATGGCTTTGGTCATATAAAAAGCATATAAGAGGAAGGTAATTAAGTTTACTATTAATACAAATATCAGTACGGCCAAGTTAATATTTCTCTGTTTTACTAAAAAAAATATTAGAGTAAAAAAATAAATAGAAAATAGAATTGCAGGAATATATAAACCTGAAAAATAAAACAAATCTCTATTTAAAAATTTTATAAAAAAAGTATTGACAACAAATAATATTAGATTTATAACGGATATACATAAGACTAATTTATTAAAAAAGAGATTTTTCATATTCAACATTTTATATCATCTACTACTTACAGGATTAACAGTGCCTTTTGTTTTACCTGTTTTATCTCCGGGTCCAAATACATCAGGGCTATTGGTATCGGCTGGCTTATATATTGGTTGAACTCTATCTTTAGCAATTTTTACAGCATCCTTCCCTGTAATAAAATTATTTATATCACTGATAACATTCTTACTTCGCAGCAACGTCTCGGCCCTTGCCGGACGTTGCGTCAATTGTTCCATTATTTTCTCTAGAAACCAAAACTTTGTCTTTCATTTCTGCTACATTATCTATTTTATAAAAACCATCTTCACCTGTTAAATAAAATTTTGCAGAACTGTGTTTGTAGTCTTTACTTCGCAGCAACGTTTCGGCCCTTGCCGGACGTTGCGTCAATTGTTCCATTATTTTCTCTAGAAACCAAAACCTTGTCTTTCATTTCTGCTACATTATCTATTTTATAAAAGCCATCTTCACCTGTTACATAAAATTTTGCAGAACTGTGTTTGTA
>JANNMO010000044.1:0-26902 GCA_031398005.1 Ferruginibacter sp. | reverse complement strand
ACGAGTAAAGGTTGGTTTAGTTGTATCGCTTACAGTAATGGTTTGTATTTGGTTGGCTGCTGCGTTACCACAGTTATCTACCAAGCTCCATGTTCTGGTAATAATTCTTGAACCTTCACATGTTCCGTTTACTGCTACATCAGTAAAGGTTGCCTGTAAACTTGTTGAGCAATTATCTGCTTCGTCAGTCACATCACCTGTTGCGGTTGTTGTTGAATCTGCAACACAATTAGCGTCTTTATAAATAGTAATATCTGCAGGACGGGTAAACGTTGGTTTACTTGTATCACTTACTGTTATTGTTTGAATATGTGAAGTTGTATTTCCGCAAGCATCCGTTAAATTCCATGTTCTTGTAATAATTCTTGCACCTTGGCAAGTTCCCGCTGCGCCTGCATCTGTAAAGGTTGCCTGTAATCCTGTTGAACAATTATCTGCTTCGTTGGTTACATCACCAGTTACAGTTGTTGTTGAATCTGTAATGCAATTTGCATCTTTATAAATAGTGATGTCTGCCGGTTGTGTAAAGGTTGGTTTAACAGTATCTCTAACATTAACTACCGGAGCATCAAATGGTGCGCCTAAGCAAAATAATGCACCTGGTCCTACAGGGGTAAATGTAAATGTTACGTTTTTATTGTAAGGACAAGCGGCACCTAAATTTGTATTTACTGCACCTGCACCATAATTAATTCCATTTGCAAAAGCCAATGTATCACCTGCTGCACCTTTTGCAATCCAGTTAAATTTGCCACCTACATTATGCGTTTCGGTTACATCAAAAACAATGTTTGTACCCGGGCATACATCGCCTGACCCAACTCTTGTTGCTGCAATAATTGGTAATGGATTAACCGTAATATCTACAAATCCTAATTGAGGAAATGCATTACAACCGTTGCCATCAACCAATGAATTGAAATCTATTCTATATGTTTTATTTACACTTGTTGTATTTGGTAAACTTGAACCAGATACAGTTATAGCTTGCGACCCAGTAATAATTGATACAGTTGGCGAAGTCATTGTAGCTGTTGCAAAAACCAAAGGTGAAGTGCTTAAAATTTCTCTTATTCTAAAAGTGCTCGTAAAGTTTGGCGTACCGTTCAATGTAACGTTTACGCTTGCACCTTCGCCTGCACATGTTTGTGTATTTGATGCACCAGTTATACTTCCGTTAGATGCCGGTTGTACTGAAATTGTGAATGATTTTGTTGGTCCGTTACATGTTACCCCATTTGTAGTAATATGGGGAGTAACAACAATTGTAGCAGTTAAAGTATTGATGGTACTGCTATTGTTTACTGTAAAGCTTGCTATGTTACCCGAACCTGTTGCCGGTAATCCAATTGCCGGAGTACTGTTCGTCCATGTATAAGTTACTGTACCTGTTGTAGGTGTAGTAAAGTTTACTAGAGCGGAAGGGGTTTGGTTACACAATAAAGTTTGGTTGGCTACTGCGTTAACCTCCGGAGTAGGATTTACTGTAACCGTTGCTGTTATTGGTGTTCCTGTACAAGTACTTCCTCCATTTGTATAGCTCGGTGTTATAGTAAAAGTAACCGTTACTGGAGCATTTGTATTGTTGGTTAAACTGCCACTAATATCTCCTGAACCACTTGCTGCAATTCCTGTTACGGTTAAACTATCTCTTGTCCAGTTATAAACTGTTCCTGTTGTTGTTGATGTTAAAGCAATTGTTGTAATTGTTGCACCTGTGCAGATGGTTTGTGATGACGGCGTTGCAGTTGCATCAGGATTTGGATTTACTGTTACTGTAGGTTTATCAGTTAAAACAAGATTGCATGTTCCATTAGGAGCATCCACCTGCCATGTACCTGCCAATGCCGATGCATTAATAGCATTAATTGAATAATCTTTTGCATTACCAGATCCTTCAATCATCCACCAGCTTGCAACTAGCGAAGGATTACCTGTGCTTGTAACAAAAGCATTTTGATTTGCGGCAATTTCAGCCTGAGTTCGAACATTATTCCATAAACGTACATTATCAATATTTCCGTTAAACTGGTTAAAATTTCCAAATTGATCAGATCCTATATGAGCATCACGTGTGCTTTGAATGGCTATTGCCGGCACTCCTGTTACTGTACCCACAGAAATACCGTTTACGAAAAACTCTACATTGCCACCTGCATAAGTAGCAGCTATATGATACCAATTACCATTTGCAAAAGTATATGGCACCGTAAAATCACCTGCATTATGACGGGTAAAAGTTATCTGTGTTTGATTTCCACTTATCCCTAAAGCGAAAGATTGATCCTTATTATACATACGTGCATAAGATGAATTACCTGCCGGCTTTATCCAACCTTCCACGCTAAAATTGTCTGATAGATCCAGCAATGGGTTAGCAGGAATAGTAAATCCAGCTTGCGACCCATTTAAATTAATCGAATATTTGTCAGCTTCAGCTAATACATTATATGTGGTGTTTGCAGTAATTGAACTTCCAGAAAAATTAATTGGAGAGCCGTTTGATGCTGTTGGACCTGCAACAAAAGTATTTGAAGGATCTAACCGTAATGTATAATTTACTCCATTCTGGGGAGTAGCAATTGTTATAGTTGATGCATTACCTGTACATACACTTGTTGGTAATGCAGTTACAGTTTGATCAGTTACCGTACATGGATTAACCACAATGGTTTTACTTGAGCTTGAAATACCGCAACTATTGTTGATGGTATAAACAATATCAGTACTTCCAACTGACAATGCCATCACAACTCCTGTTGAAGAATTTATACTTGCAACTGTAGCATTAGTACTGGACCATGTGCCCCCAGCATTTCCATTGGTTGTAAAAGTTTTTGTATTTCCAATAACAAGTGGCGTATCACCAGATATTGTACCTGAAACATTTGCATTAACCGTAAGGGTTTTAAATGCTGTAACTGAAGTAGCACAACTATTACTAAATGTGTATGTAATATTGGTTGTACCGGCTCCAACGGTAGTTACTAATCCCGTAGTTGTATTTACAGTAGCAACCAATGTATTGGTGCTTGACCATGTTCCACCTACAGTACCATTAGTTGTGTAAGTTGTAGAGTTGCCTAAACAAAGTGGCGAAGTACCACTAACAACACCAGCTGTCGGGTTTGTAACATTTACCGTAACGGTGAAAAAACAACTTGTGGTATTTGTTCCATCAGTTGCAGTAAGTGTAACAGTTGTAACTCCCGCATTAAAACTTGAGCCACTTCCATCTCCATTACCTGATGCTGTGGTAGCACCCGTAAAAGCGTAAGTAATAGTTGGTGCGGGTGTACCTGTTGCAGAACTGATGTATGAAACTACAGCGCTACATGCACCTGCTGCTGTATTTGCAGTTTGGTTTGATGGGCATGTTACAGTAAGCGGAACTGCTACCTGTACATTAAAAGTATAAGTGCTAATTCCTAACAGAGGACAATTATCATCTTTCACATTAACCGTAAAAAAGTTTGTTCCACCGTCGTTTACAGTTGGTGTCCACGAAAATGTTGCTGCGGTACCTGTGCCATTTGGCGTAAAAGTTCCACCTGCTATACCGTTATTCCATGTTAGAATTAAATTGGTAGAATTAGCATCGTAAGCAGCTAAATTAAAACTCACCGGCGTGCCAGATGAAGCTGCAATTGTATACAAACCTGTTGTACCACCTGCACCAGCTGTTCCATTAATACCTGAAACTATTGGTGCACTGTTATTTGCCACACCGCCTCCACTTGCAACACTACAATCTTCAATTGTAAATTGCATGTCCCTTCTGGTTTCACCAATTTTAGTTCTTATACCTCCAACCAATCTATACTCTTCTACTTTTATACCTATTACTGCTACCTGTATTGCGCTTGGCGTAAAAGCCAATGCTCCTGTTTCAGCATTTATAGTTAATGCGGCAGTAGCCGTTAATGGCTGAGTTCCTGAAAAACCAGCTGCATAGGTTACAGATGTACCTGCACCTTGTAAGCATGGCACCAAGCTAAAAACCAATTCATCCCCATCAATATCAGAAACTCCATGGTTATAATTTATCAATTGCCCATTACAAGCAAATGGCACTGGTGCATTATTAAAATCTGGAGAGCTGTTAGAAAGCTGGCTGTTTAATAAAGTTTCTACATAAATATTCTGACCGCCCGGATTTGATAAAGTTGTAATTGCATTATTTCTACAACACAATGAAAACGAAATTATATAATCGGGTCGTGCAATAGGCAAGTTAATAGTAGCCTCATAAATATATTGCTGTACTCCATCATTAGGGCTAGCAGTGCTGGTACAATAACTCGTTTGCGAACTACATAAAGGTGTTATGTCTAACGGAGAACCCACTTGAGTTAACGTATAGTTTTGGTTAAAACCGCCAATGGCCGATTTTATGTTTATAGTGTTGGTGGTTCCAGGTGCTATACCATGACAGTCTCTAAAAAATTTCAATCTTACTCTGTAATTATTAGCACTTATATAATCGTACGTAAGATCTGCTCCCATACCATGGCTGGCGAAAAGAGAAGAACTCACAGAAAATATTATTGCAATCGTAAGCAACAATTTTTTAAAAGTAGAAATTGATTTCATGATAGTTGTACGTTTCATTTGGTACTATAAAATATTAATTTGTGTTGGTTGGTATATATATTAAAATACCCGGCATAGTAAAATGCAGGATAGCGTTGTTTGAAAATGAATGTATTTCCACAGTAAATAAATTCCTGTACAATTGTTTTCATATAGTTTTCAGTTTTGCCTTTGGGGCATAGCTATATAGGGTCACTTATTTCAGTAAGTGATAAAATTTTGTAATGTGTTTTTGGACTGTTTAAGCAGTTAGGCTAATGGCCAAAAACAGATTTGTTGGTAAATAGGAGGATGTTGTTAATTTTGTCATTTTGGCATTTATTTCATCTTGGTTAAAGAATTCAATAAATAACCGGTAAAATTTTAATAGTAATAGGGTTACAATTAAAAAGAAATTGATTAATAATTACTTATAAAATTAATTTCGTGATGTAATGATAAGTTAAATCATTTCACAAAAAATTGAAAAGTGGATGAAATCAAGAGAAAATAAATTTTTTCAACTACAAATGTGGATAACTTTGAAAAATATTATTTATAAAAATGTTGTAGCTCTTTAAGTAAATAATTCATATAGTTTTATTTACAAATATAATATACGTTAGTTTCTTGTCGAATAATTACTACATTTCTAAACATTAAAATTTTTATCTTTTAATAAGAAAATAAAATCCTTCTTATCCTCTTTTTATAAAAATATTTTGGTAAAACATGACAATAAAGCATATAAAAAGCCCCCCAGATAAACTGGAGGGCTTTTTAAAATTGTAACCTAATAATGCGCTTAGTTTAAAACATTTAATTTAAATGTTTCAGTAACTGAGCCATTTTCAGACACCCTCAAGGTATAAAACCCTTGGGCTAAATTCTCTACAGATAAATTGTTAGCTCCGTTTTTGAGAACGTATGACTTAACAAATTGCCCTGTAGATGAATATAAATCTCCTTTTACGCTAGCATCGTAGCCGGAAATATTTACGTTTAGTAACTGATCAAGCTTTACCGGATTAGGGAAAACTTTTACAATTTTATCGCTACAGCTTGTAGAGATAGGAACTACTTTACTATAGGTAAAAGATCCATCACGATCTATTATTTTTAACCTGTAGTAAGATTTGCCACTACTCTGTGTAGTATTAAACTGATAGTTACCTGAGTTTGCACTAGTAGGTTTTACAGTACCTGCTCTTTCAAAGTCAACACCATTTTTGCTGACTTCAATTTCAAACTTACTTAAGTTTGTTTCATTGCTGGTACTCCATTTAACCTGAGCGCTACACTTATCACTTAACCCATCAATTGAATTAAGAGAAACTGGTAACACACCGCCCGATCCGGCAAGAACTGTAATAGGTAGTTCAAACGCATTGTTATTTGTATTGTCACCACTTGCTGATTGAATAATCTGCATTGTAACCGGTAAAATAGAACTACCGGCAGCAACACCTGCAATTGGCACGTCTACAATTTCTGCTCCTGAAAAACCTGTAGATATTGGAGCACTGTTTACTCCAATTAACGATCCAGTACTTGGGTTAAATGTCCAGTCATATTTAGGTGTTGAAAAAGTATTGCTACTTCCATTATACCTAAAATAATAACTAGCAAAGGCAGCCGTAGGAAAACTAACTGTTACCCTTACCTTTCCAATTGCATAGGCACATGCATCGCCATTTGACTGACCAACCCCCTGGTTTGAAAGTACAAAATTAACAATGCCTGGCGCACCTGTTACAAACAGATTGGAAAGTGGCGCACCCGAGATACTTCTCAGTTGTACTCCAGATGATGTAATATCACATGGAAAAGATTGAGCTGATATTTGAGTAGTTAAACCGACAATCAAACTCATCATAAAAATTATTCGTTTCATATTTAGTCGTTTTAATTGATAATTGAAAAGGTTTCAGCGCCGCTGTTATTGGAGTTGTTATTATCTCCGACAACTGTAACGATACCACCTGTTTTATTAACCAATACAATTCCAAGTTTACCCTTAGTTTGGTTGTTACCTGTAGCTACCAACTGGAATCCTATTTTTAAACCTGCATCTGCATTTATTACTACCCCTGGTTTACTAGTAATTAGATATCCAATGCCTGGGTAAGCAACAATGTTAAAGTCATTATTGTTTACAACATTAGAACCTATACTTGTAGTGGTAGCACCTATTACAAGATTAAAGTTTGCTGGATTATAAACCTCTAATGATATAGCACCAGTTGTTGGATTTGGAGCCACATTATAAAGATCAATATATCCTAGAGAAGTTGATGCTGGTTGTACAAGTAAAGAACCCATACTTGCAACACTCGGTGTAAGATCTGGTGCTGGGTAATCAGTATTTATCACTGTAACTACCGCAGTAGTATTAGGTGTAACTACACAGCCATAGAAATCTGTAACACTTACTAAAGTATAAGTATAAACACCTGGTGTAGCATTTGATTGCGGCACTGTTGTTAGCAACCAATTATTATCGCCACCAATTGTGCTAGAGTTAGCATTTGTAGTGATGATAGTATGCGTACCTGCGCTTGGGAAACCTCCCGCGGTTGTTGTATAAACAATTGTGTAAGGAGCAGTTCCAAACCTAGATGTAAAGCCTATAGTAGAAGTTGTATTTGCATTTTGCAATACTGTACTTGTACCAGATATAGATGCTACCAATGGTCTTGTAACAGTTACAGTATAAGTACATGTTGCAGTGTTTCCTGCTGCATCTGTAGCTGTATAGGTAACCGTAGTAACACCAAAGTTAAACACCTTAGTACCTACATAATTTACTCCAGTTGTTGGAGATACACCTGTAGTAGCACCCGTTAATGCCCATGTTAATTTAGTAACGCCACAGTTATCAGTAAACGTTGGGTTTGGTGTAACAACGCTAGCTACACAACCTGCTGTATTGATTGGTGGGTTAACAATATTAGAAGGACAAGATGTAAATACAGGAACTGTATTGTCAGTAACTGTTACTGTAAATGAACATGGTAACGATACATTACCTGCAGCATCTGCAAATGTGTATGTAACTGTTGTAACACCTACAGGGAATACAAATCCTGGAGCATGTGATCTTGTTCTTACAAGATTTGCTGAAGCTGTACAATTGTCAGTAGCAGTAGGCTCTGTCCAAGTACCTGCTCTACCACAAATTGTAGAACCTGCACCTGTTGTTAAGCTGATATTAGCTGGACAATTCGCAATTAATGGTCTAGTATTATCAATTACTGTAACAGTAAAGCTACAAGTAGAAGTATTACCAGAAACATCAGTTGCTGTATAAGTTACTGTTGTAACACCTACAGGGAAAGTAGCACCCGGTGCAAAGTTTCCTGTTATAGGTTGAGTAGAACAGCAATGGATACAAGCATCAGTAGCTGTTGGAGGAGTCCAAGTAGCTGTTTGGCTGCAAAGCGCATTACCTAAACCTGTAAATACTGTAATGTTTTGCGGACAACCAGAAATTACTGGTGGTGTAACGTCAGCAAAATTAATAGTGAAAGTACAAGTTGATGAGTTACCATTTTTATCAGTTACAGTTAAAGTAACTGGTATAGAAGTAACAGATGCACCAAAGATTGAACCTACAGGTATGCTTTGCGTAACGCTGTTAGTATTAAAACCACAAGCATCAGCTTTGTTTACTCTGAAAGTTAAATCAGGCATTGTGTAAGTACAATTAGCATCTTTGTTGATAGTAGTATCTCCAAAGCAGCTAATTACAGGAGCAGTATTATCTATTACAGTAACTACGGCAGTACAAGTACTTACATTGTTACAAAGGTCAGTAATAGTTAATATTACATTGTTGGTACCTACATTAGCACAAGTAAAGTTAGTTTGGCTAATGCCAAATACCAATTGTGAAGTAGGCGTACAATTATCGTAACTACCATTATTAATGTTAGCTAAAACTATTGAACCTGTACCATTTGCATTTAAAATAACAGTGTATGGTTTACAAAGTGCAACTGGAGCTGTTAAGTCTTTCAACTCAACAACAAAAGTGGTAGTACTTACGTTACCACAAGCATCTGTAGCTCTAATAACAACATTTCTTGTGCCGTTAAATCCAAATACCATAGTACCCGGCGCATTTGGCGCTAATTGCTCTAGTATGAATGTGCCACAATCAGTAACATTTGCTAATGATCTGTAATCAGGCATTATTCCACTACAGTTTGCACCTGCACCTGTGTTTATTACTTGAGTGTCTATAACGTTTGTAAATACAGGAGCACTTACATCACCACCGCTATATGTAATTGATGGAGATGGTGTAACTGTATTACCACAATTATCTTTAACTAGATAAGTGTAGGTTACACTCCATGCACAGTTTGTACCTGTTGGTGTACCAGATTTAGTTACTGTTACAGTACCGCAGTTATCAGTATATAATAACGCAATAGCAGCAGCAGTAGGGCCAACCGGCGCACTTCCTATACAACCATTTATTTCAATTGCACCTACTGGTAATACACCGGTAAGAACAGGAGCTGTATTATCAATCACTGTAATTACTTGCGTAAATACTGTGCTTAAATTTTGACAATCATCTCTTACTGTCCAAGTATTTGTATATGTACCTGCTTGAGGGCATGCTGGATTTGAAACAAAAGCACCAGCAACTTTTACAAGATTTGTAACACTTGCATCACAGTTATCAACTGCTACAGGGAACAATGCCTGAGCGGCTGCTATTCCTGCAGAATTGCTGCACTGTAATGTTTGGTTAAGTGCTGTAGGAGCAGTAACCCATGTTGGAGCTTGTGTATCTATTATTGTAATTACCTGTGTAAACACGGCACTTACATTTCCACAATCATCAGCAACTGTCCAAGTGTTTGTGTATGTTCCTGCTTGAGGACAAGTAGAACCTGCTACAAATGCACCAGAAACTTTTACAAGGTTTAATACATTTGCATCACAGTTATCAACTGCTACTGGCTTCAATAATTGAGCAGCAGCTATTCCTGCAGCATCGCTGCACTGGAATGTACCATTTAAAGCATTTGGTAAAGTAACCCATGTTGGTGCTTGTGTATCTATTACAGTAATTACCTGTGTAAACACGGCACTTACATTTCCACAATCATCAGCAACTGTCCATGTATTGGTATAAGTACCTGCTTGAGGGCAAGTAGCACTTGCTACAAATGCACCAGAAACTTTTACAAGATTCAATACATTTTGATCGCAATTATCTACCGCAACTGGTTTCAATAATTGAGCAGCAGCTATACCAGCAGCATCACTGCACTGGAACGTACCATTTAAGGCAGTTGGAGCAGTAACCCATGTAGGAGCTTGTGTATCTATTATTGTTATTACTTGTGTAAATACTGCACTTACATTTCCACAATCATCAGTTACAGTCCATGTATTAGTATAGGTTCCTGCTTGTGGGCAAGTTGCACTTGCTACAAACGCACCTGACACTTTTACGATGTTTGTTACATTAGCATCACAGTTATCAGATGCTACAGGGAATAATTGTTGAGCAGCTGCTATTCCTGCAGTATTGCTGCACTGTAATGTTTGGTTAAGTGCTGTAGGAGCAGTTGTCCAAGTAGGAGCTTGTGTATCTATAATAGTAATTACCTGAGTAAATACTGCACTTACATTTAAACAATCATCCGTTACAGTCCATGTATTTGTATAAGTACCTGCTTGTGGGCAAGTTTGGCTTGCTACAAATGCACCTGAAACTTTCACGATGTTGGTTACATTATTATCACAATTATCAGTTGCTACTGGGAACAATGCCTGAGCGGCTGCTATTCCTGCAGTATTGCTGCATTGTAATGTTTGGTTTAAAGCGGTTGCACCAGTTGTCCATGTAGGAGCAATGATATCTCTTACTGCTACTGTACGTATAATAGGAATACCTAAACAATTACAGCAGTTTGGATTTAATGGTGTTATAGTGAATGTAATAACATTATTGTAAGGACAGCTTAATCCTAAATTGGTATTGATTGCGCCATTACCAAAAGCAACGTTATCAGCACCGCCTAAAACGTTTCCTTGAGCATCTGTAGCAACCCAATTGAATGTAGCACCAGTGATTGTGCTACCAGGAGCTTGGAAAATGTCATATACAATATTAGTGCCTGGGCATACATTACCTGTAGGACCAGCACTCACTGTTATTAATGGAGAAGGTACAACTTCTACTACTACTGAACCTGTTAAAGGATCTGCAGCACAACCGTTACAATCAACCAATGATACCCAACTTACTCTGTATTGTAAAGTAGTAGAACCGTTGTTGATTAAAATAGAAGCAGGAATAGAAATTGCAGCAGGAATAGATGTTGTAGAAGGGCCAACAGTTATCGTCCAAGGATAATTTTGTTGGAAAACCCATGCAGCACCATTCCATTTTTCAATTCTAAATACACCGCTAAATTGTGGATTAGGAGCACAATTGTTAGCAGGGCTTGTAAGCGTTACATTCACACTTGCAGCTTGACCTTCGCAAACTTTTACGTTTGCAGCAGTAGGAATGCTACCAGATGTTATAGTACGCTTAGTGATGGTTACTGCACCTGGCATATCAGGAACCGCAACACCTGCACAATTAGCATCCATCAAAGCTGTAACGGTATATGTATTGGTTTCCCCTGGATCTAAATCGTTTATAACGATGCTCCAAGGACCATTACCAGTACCAGTTGCAGTTTGTCCGTTACTTAAAGTTAACGTCCAAGGACCCACAGCAGTAACATTGCCACTAACAGTAGGGCTAACATTGCTACAAATAGGATTAGCACCTGTGTAACTAATTGTAGAAGTAGGACGAGGCTTAATAGTTACAGAAGTAGAAGAACTATCTAAGCAACCATTCAAACCTGTAAATCTATACTTAACAGTATAAACTCCTGGTGTGCTGTTTAAATTGATAGCACCTGTTGCGCTATTAATAGTTAAACCTGCTGGTGTAGCAGTAAAATCTACTGTTGTTAATGGACCACCAGTTACGCCACTAATAACAACCGGTTGCATGGTAGATGCAACTGTTTGGCAGAATGGATTACCTGTGTAAGCTATAGTAGCTGTAGGGCGAGCCAAAATTTCAACAGTTGAAGTAGCTGTAACAGCAGCACAACCACCACCTGCAGCTATAGTCATTGTAACAATATACACACCAGGTGTACTTGTTGCAGGATTTATAGCACCAGTTGTAGTATTAAGTGTTAATCCTGGGCTAGTTGTATAACTGTAGCTGATTGCATTGTTATTAGGATTTGTTACTGTGGAAGTTGGTGTTTGAATACCTTCTCCTGCACAATAAGTATTATCTCCAGGATAATCAAATGCAGTAAGTGTTGGATTGGTAGTAATTGTTACAGGAGCTGTAGCAATTACCGGATTACAACCACTACCTGCGCCACTTGCAGCAACAGGTACAGTATAACTAACTATATAACTACCTGCAGTAGAAGTAGCAGGGTTAAACGAACCTGTAGTTGTACTAAAAGATCCTAAAGTTCCAGGACCAGTGTAAGAGAATGAACCAACAACGCCTGTAGCCGTAAAATTAGGGCTTACTACAGCATTGATGCTTGAACATAAAGGTGTAGGATATGTAAACGCATTTACAAATGCTTGCGCACCTATTACCAATGTGTAACTTGTACTTGCAGCAGGGCAACCGCCAAATGCAGGCCAGCCATAAGTTACAACATGTGTACCTTGAGGAGCGCCTACAGCAATAGCACCTGTAGTTGGATTTAAGAAACCTGTAAGTGTAGGACTACTATAAGTACCACCAATAGCACTCGTAGGAAGAACCGTAGGAGTTAATGGGGAACTATAGTCACATTTTATAGCAGGTGTAAATGTAAAGGATGACGTAGTTGTAGCTGCGCTTCCTAAAATTTGATCAGTAGCTCCTGCAGAAAGGGCAAAAGTTTGACCTGCCGCTACAAAAATTGTTGTAGAACCAGATTGATTATTAGCACCTGTATTTGGAAAAGCTGAAAGCCCACCATCTGCTGTTAATTTGTAAAATACACCATTTAATGAATATCCGAATGGATCATAATATGGTCCGTTTACATCAGCCGTAGAATAATTCCAATTTAAAGTTATAACACCTGAACAAGGGATTGGAATTTGAAAGTTGGTATAATTTAAAGGAGCAGAGTTTGGTAAGTTACTACTTGTTAAAATAACAGAATTTGGTGCACCGGAAGTATTTACCGTTCCGTTACCACCATTAGTATTTACCGTAGTCCAGTTAGCCGGTGCAAAGGCACCTGCAAAACCAGCTTGAGGTGCACAACCTGCACCACCTAAATAGGTTAGAGAAGATATAGTTGGGCATACCCAAGTAATTTCCACTCTACCATTACCGCCTGTTCCACTGGTAGCACCATTAAAACCTCTACCACCACCACCACCACCATAAGATGATGCATTGGCACCTGCGCCTCCGGTGTTACCACCGTTTCCACCACCAATAGAACCTCCTAAACCAGGAGAGCCAGAACCAGAAGTTCCGCCATTGGTGCCATTGCCACCATTGTTTCCATTGTCAGCTCTACCACCACCGCCGCCACCAAATGATGTTTGCTGTGGGTTGGTAGATGCTCCACCGTTTCCGCCACTCCATGCAAATGATGAAGTAACATCAGAGAAAGTTTGAGCAACCCCTACACCACCTAAACCACCAAAGCCATTTCCGGAGTTACTTCCACTACCACCGGCAGCAGAAAATGAACCACCAAATGTGGAATTGCCGCCAGGGTTACCGGCTACACCGCCAGCACCTACATTAATACTGATAGGTACGCCTATATAAGCGGGGTTGGTTACGTTAAGCACTTGAAAAGCACCGCCGCCGCCGCCGCCTTGCCCTTCGGTGCCTGGAGTGTTCCCTCCACCACCGCCAGCACCCCAAAGCTTCACAGTGAAGCTTACTACGCCCGGAGGTGCTGTAAAGGATGTAGCTCCAGGTGTACTAAACACCTGAGAACCTTGCCCCATTAAATGGGGCGAAATGCCAAAGCTGACCAATATGATCAGCAGCCAAGGCACCCATAATTGTTTAATTGATTTCATTTTACAGTTTTTTAATTGATTAAAACTTGTTTCATTTTTGATATTTTCATATTGAATTATTGTGATCAATTAGTGGAGCTCACGAACTGGAAAAAAACAATCTTTTTCTTTGGATGATTAGGAAATTAGCCGCAGGAAAAAAACTTTTTATGCCATGCAGTTTCTTCTTAAAAAAAATAACATGCGGCAACTCACACGCTATAATTAATAATAAAAACTGAAGCAAAAAGTTTTTGCGTTCTAATGTTTTTAGAGAAAATCTCTTACTATTTTTTTGTATAAAGTAAATTTTAAACATACTTGAAATATTGATATCATGTAGCTGAAATGCAGATGCAAAGCCACATGAGCCTTCATTTAAAATTTGTAATGGTCCTTGATTTCTCCTCACCAAAAAATTTGATAAGTAGGAATTCAAAAATTAGTATTCAAGTAATTGGAGCTCAATTAGATAATTTAGAAATTAGGATTTAGAGAAACTTCGTAAATATCTTGGCAGTATTGATTTTGTATTATTTTCTTTTTATTTTTTAAATAATGGAACATATTTTCATAAGGATATTAAAATCATTCTTTTAATTTTTTATAAACTGGATGATTTAATATTCATTTAAAAATTCTTAAAAAAAGACACAGTTATTCCTTTATTCATTTTCATGAATTAAAAAATATACTAATCTGTTTTAACAAATTAGAAACGGGGGATTGAACGATAAAAATTATTCGCAGGGATGTTGGTAGATCTAATTTCTTTTTTGAGAAATTACAAGGATAATGGATGAGTGTTAGTTGGTTTATCAGATTTTTATTAGCCTGGGGATATGCTAATTAGAAATTATAGAACTGTTAAAAAACTTATCTTATAATTTCAATGTAATATTAAGTTAAAAAATATTAACAAATACACATACACAAAAAAAAATATTAAAAAATGTTAACTGTAGTATTAAATGTGGATAACTTGTAATAGATACACTACAGGCTTTAAAACTTCTTTCGCTAAACTTTTTTCTTAATTATATTTCAACACCTTAAAAACCAATTTTTTATAATTATTATATTGATATCTTTACTAGTAGATGGCATTTTACCCATTTCAGATAACGAGCAATCCCGATTGATATAGCATATTCATTGGTTTATTATCCCAAAATATTTCAAAATCTTCTAATCCTTCTTTTTCAAAACTCTCTTTTAATTGTAGTAATGTTAATTGCTTTTCTGTAATTATAGAAAGTGTGGGAAGCATTTTTATAAGCCAATCAGCATGGAGTTTTTGTATTTGAATTTGCTGCGTATTTCTCTTATTGGTAAAAGTAAGCGAACCCATTTCTCTACTATTTCCTTTTTTTGATTGTATAAAATATTCTATAGTCGGAATATTGCCTAAGAAAATAACTTTTGCATTTGGTTTAAATAGGTTCATTTCACTTTGGTTTAACGCATTTTCAATAAATGATGATGGTACTTTAGTTTTGGGTACTTTTTCATCAAACCATTTTTGCAAGGGTTCATTTATACCAATATTATGCATGTAATTAAATAATGATTTCTTTAAACCATAACCAAAACTATCGTGATCTCCACCATTTTCATCTTCATACTCCACATCATTATTTGCAAAACTGCCAAGCACTTCACTCAATTTTTTAATCTTAAATTTTTCGGGATTTAAACCAACCGGACTATGGGCCGTAAGCGCAAACCTATGCCAGAAGGCAGATTGCAGCACATTGGTTGCAAAAAGTTGCCGCACCATCTCCAATGAATCAATTGTTTCCTGATCTGTTTGCGTAGGAAAACCATACATTAAATACGCATGAACCAATATGCCCGCATGCGTAAAATTTCTGTTTACTTTGGCTACCTGTTCCACCGTTATACCTTTATCAATTAATTGTAAAAGCCTGTCTGACGCTACTTCTAACCCGCCTGATACAGCAATGCAACCAGAAGCACTTAGAAGCAAACAAAGGTCTCTTGTAAAGCTTTTTTCAAATCGTACGTTGGTCCACCAGCTTACAACCATTTTACGTTTTATAATTTCTATGGCTACGGCACGCATCAATGCGGGTGGTGCTGCTTCATCTACAAAATGAAAACCATTCTGTTTTGTTTGCGCCATTATTTCTTCCATACGATCGCATATAACACCTGCTGCTACAGGCTCGTAGAGTTTTATATAATCGAGCGATACATCACAAAAAGTGCATTTACCCCAATAACATCCATGCGCCATGGTTAGTTTATTCCATCTTCCATCGCTCCACATTCTATGCATGGGGTTTACTACTTCAATAGCAGAAATATATTTATCCAATAATAAATCGCTGTAATCTGGCGTACCCACTTCGCCTTGCCGATAATCTTTTACGTCTTTATTATTTATGTAAAAAACCTTTTCATCTTTCAATAAAAAAGTACGTTTCAATTCATCTTCTGTTTTATTTTTTGTAATAAAAGCTATTAAATTTTCAATGGGTGCTTCACCATCATCCAACGTGATGTAATCATAAAATTCAAACACTCGTACATCAGTTAATGATCTTAATTCTGTATTGGCAAAACCGCCACCCATCATCACTTTCACTGCAGGATAATTTTTTTTGATCCATTGCCCACATCTTAAAGAAGTATATAAATTACCCGGAAAAGGAACAGAAAGCGCTACTATTTTTGGCTGAATTTTTTTCATTTTTTCCGCCAGTAATTCTATTAATAATTCATCTATAAAAGTATAAGGTAATTGCAATGCATTGTATAGTTCATCAAACGTATTTGCAGACCTTCCCAATTTTTCTGCATACCTGCTAAACCCAAAATGATCATCTACCGTTTCTTTTATAAGATCAGACAAATCTTCGAGATACATGGTAGCAATGTATTTGGCTTTGTCCTGTATACCCATATTACCAAATGCTTTTTCCAAATCGTCCGTATGTACAAATCGGCTTGCTTCGGGCAACATTTCTCTTTTGCAAATGTTATGTGCAATGGTTGGATTATTATCCTGCAAAAAACTTACAACAGCATCAATTGTATTTATATAATCATTTTTTAAAGCAATCATTTTTTCTGTGTTGGCAGAATATTTTAAACCTGTATTTTTTATTTTTTCAAAAAGTGATTCAAGCCCATTTCTGGAGAATAAACGTATAGTAACTTCTATCCCTAAATCGCATTGAAACGACGATATATTTTTTGTATTTAAAAAACCTTTTATGTATGCGGTGGCAGGGTACGGTGTGTTTAATTGTGTGAAAGGCGGAGTGATAAGTAGTATGATAATAATTAAGTATTTGAATGCAAAATTATTAAATTTTGATGAAGCAATAATAATGTTTTAGCTTCGTTATAATTCCCCATCGATTATAATTTCTCCAACTTCAACTTATACCAAGTAGTATGTGTATTAATCTGTGTGTCTAAGTATGAAATATAAAAATTAACCAAAAACAAAATCAAAGCAAAATGAGAAAAGTATTTTTTTTAATGATTACATGTGCTGCATTATTTACAGCTTGTAAAAAAGATAAGGTGGAAGAAACACCGGTGGAACCTGTAGTACCCATTGTGCCCCCAAAAACTGTAGCACAAAAAATAACTGCAAAATGGGGCATTACTACAATTGCAGATAATGATTATTACAGCAACACATCACATATGACTACATATACAGGGGTTGCATCAGATTACTTAGATTTTAGAAGTGATAATAAACTTTATATTCAAACAGTTCCATATGGTAGAGACACTCTTTCATACAACTTGGTGAATGATTCTACCATGAACCTTGAAGGAGATTTATTTAAAATTCAAACAATATCTGATACAAAGTTTGTAATGTTTTATAAAGAAACTTATAGTACAACTCCGTTAGAATATTATACATCTACAATAACCTTAGCAAAGTAAAGTTTATTCAATATTAGTTTTCAAATTTCACAAACATTAAATTAAACCAAAACAAAATCAAGCAAAATGAAAAAAGTATTATTATCGATGGTTACATGTGCAGCATTGTTTACCGCATGTAAAAAAGACAAAGAAAAAACAACTGCAGAAAAGGTATTGGGCAAATGGACATCAATTAACTCAGTAGAAAATGATTTTTACAACAATACCCCTCATGTTACTACTTACCCAGCTGCCGCAGGTGACTATGCAGATTTTAGAAATGATGGTAAGGTCTATTCTAAAGACGGAGTTGATTTGGATACAAGTTCTTACAGTATAACTACAGATAATAAAATAATTATAGAAAGTGAAACATTAGAGATTAAAACATTAACAGATAACCAATTTGTTTTATACAATAAGGATATTGACCCAATTACTCCTACAGAATATTATGAAGTAACCCTAAATTTATCAAAATAAATTTGTATACAAATTTTTAAAAAGGCTGTACTAGACAGTCTTTTTTTATGCCCCTCGTTCTATAAATTTACATTATGAAAACATTATTAATTATACGCCATGCAAAAAGTAGCTGGGCAAATATTGGTGAAAAAGATTTTGACAGGCCCTTGAACGAAAGGGGGAAAAAAGATGCGCCAGAAATGGCTGAAAAATCATTAGCCCAACATGTACCAATAGATACATTTGTAAGCAGCCCTGCAAAGCGTGCAAAAAAAACGTGTAAGGCTTTTATGGAAGTTTATGGAGTAGAAAAAGAAAATATATTGTTGGTAGATGAGTTGTATAATGCCCAAGCCTCTACGTTTTACCAGGTAGTGTCTAACTTAAAAAAGGAAAGTAATCATATTGCACTATTCTCTCATAACCCAGGAATTTCAGAGTTTGCAAATAGTTTATGTAAGGGAGTAGATATTGATGATATGCCTACCTGCGCTGTGTTTGCAGTGGAAATACCAATAGATGACTGGAAGGATTTTGCCTCTGCCGAAAAGAAATTTTTATTTTTTAAATATCCTAAACAAGGTTAACAATGTTTTCCTTAATTAGAAACAAAAGTATAATGTCTAATTTATTTCTTCACTTTTTAGTTATGAAAACAAAGTAATTTTGCAGTATGAAAAGGCTTTATATTTTTTTGCTGTTGTTTTGCCTGCAAACTCAAAGTTATTTATTTGCCCAATGCTCTATGTGTACAAAAACTGCACAGCAATTGGGCGAAAAACCTGCTGAAGGTTTAAACTCAGGTATTCTGTATTTAATGTTTGCACCTTTTGCAATTGTAGGTTTTATAGCATTTAGGTGGTGGAAGAAGAATAAGGAGGTGGAAGGGGAAGGGTGAGGGTTATTTATTTTTCTTAAACCATTTTTTGTATTTTCTTTTAAAAAAATTTTTTTCTCTAATAGGTGGAGTTAGAACAATTACGATAGGTTTGGGACTTCCAAAAAATGGCACTATCTCTGAAAAACTTTCAAATTTATTTTCAATAACCCTTTTTTTATAATCGTTAAATAAACTTTTACATTCAGGTTTATTTTCGAAAGTATATTCTGGGAAATATTTAGATAACAAAAGTTCATTATTAAAATCATGCCCGCTAAAATGATAAAAGACTAATGGAATATTTTCATTAATAAAATATTTTTTCTCTTTACAAGTTATATTTCTCTCTCCCAAATTCCAATATGCTGCATTGTATCCCATATTTTGCATAATGATTGTCTTTTTAAAAAATACAGGAACAAAGTTTAACCATATTTGATCGTCAAATAAGGCAACGGCAAAGTCCTTGTAACAATAATGTCTCATATTTCTCATCCACCAATTAAGAAAAAATTGCGTTTCATTATTTCTTTTTAGACCAAAAAATCCAGCGTTGAATATGCCTGCCCGAAAGATCATTTTTTCAATTTCAATTCTATTTTCAAATTCGTTTGTTGTTACAAGATGTGGTGTAATCAATATAGAATTTTCTTGAAGTAACATTTCAGCATTTTCTAGACTATCATATACCAACATATCAGCATCGAAATAAAAAAGCATTTCGCATGCCTCCATATTTTTAAAAATATAATCAGCCGTGTAAGATTTTAAAGCACAACTCAATTCAAAGATGTCATATCGCTCATTCATTTCTGCAAAAAATTGCAGGTTCATATCTTCTACATTTATAATTTTATGTGGTGCTAAAAATGAATTATATTCTTCACTGCTTTTATCTATTAATACAATAATAAAATAATGACTTTCGTTATACTCAATGAGGGAATCAGCCAAAGATTTTGCGTAAGGAAGATAATTTGCAGAACAAATGGTAAAAGATATTTTCATAGCATTTATTTTTTTACTGCTGTTCCATAAAGCCCTGTCATCATAGAATGATGCCCAAAATTATTATCAGGAACGTCGTGTTTTAACAAATACGGAATCAATTTTTTTGCAACTTTAAATGCTAATTTTTTCTTATAACCAATAAGAGGGCTTTCGGTTGCCCATAGGCCAAGCATTTGTGCAAAGCTTGCATGCCATCCTCCCAAAGATTTTATTTCGATCTGTTCAAATCCGGCCTTTTCCAATAAAATTTTTAATGAAAACGGTGTATAACGATAGGCATCGTATGGCACTTCGTGTAAGGGCCAAATAAAAGGGACAGTGAAGAAAAAAACGCCATTTCTTTTCAGCACTCTAAAAATTTCGCTTAAAGTTTCATCTGGATTAAAAGAATGTTCCAACACTTCTGTAGCCATGGCACTATCTACCGTTTCGTTCTCTAAGGGAATGGTTTTCGCATCCCAGTGTAAATCTGCAATATCTGTATCGTGGATTGTACTGGACTGTAAATCCAGACCTATGTATTTTTCTACATTTTTATTACCATCCAAAATAACCTCTTTGTATGGCATAATCCCACAACCGATATCAAGTAAATCTCCTTTAAAAACATTAAGTGATTTTTTAACAGCATTTAAAAGTGTCGTACGTGGCATATAAGAGCCCATGCTATCTTCATTTAACTGAATATTCAGAAAATGTCTTTCAATCTCTTCTAAACGATTAATCATTGTTTAAAAATTTTTAATGGCTAGGCGACCTGTGTTATCAATTCTATTTAGTAAAATAGAAAGATTGTTATCTAAAATATATTCGTCAACTGCTTTTCTACAACCTTCCCAATGCCCATAATCATCTATAATAAGTACGCCGTTAGTATTTAACATTGGATAGAGATGGTTTAATTCATGCTTTGTAGATTCGTACCAATCTGTATCAAGTCTTAACAATGAAATTAATTTGGTAGGAACATCATTTGGTATTGTATCTTCTACTTTGCCTTTTATCATTATTATATTTTTTTCTATTAATCCTGATAAAGAAAGATTTTTTTTTACTTCTTCAAAACTAGAATAGCACCAGATAGAATCCTGTATTTCGATGGAGGTTTTCTGTAACAATGTTGTTGCTGCCTCACCTGCAATATCTTTATCGTTTTCCGTAGGCTCGCTCATGCCTTCATATGTATCATATAAAATTACCTTTCTATCGGTTACATTTTTATCAGCAAGCATTTTTGCTATCAGCAATGCACTTCCACCCTTCCACACACCGCATTCAACAAAATCGCCCGGTATATTATTATTTATAACATAATTCACAGCTTTGTAAAGAGAATACATTCTTTCTGTTGAAGTCATAGTGTACGGTCTGCAGAGATCATACAGATTTAAAAAATCCTGTTCCTTCATATCTACAGGTACTGATACTGATATGACTGTTTCACTAACTGGTAAAATTTTTTCTTTCTTTTTAAAAAATGAAAGCATGGCTTTATAATTTATTTATTAGAATTTATTACATATTCAATGGCATTGTCGTAGGCTTTTAAAACCTTATCCCATACAAAATTATTCATTACATATTCGTATCCTGCCTTTCCTTTTTCTTGGTTTTCCTTATCGGCCAATACTTCATTAAGTACAGTATATAAACTTTGCTTATCTGTAAATAACCATCCGCCTTTGCTAAGTTCTATATGGTCTTTTAGCACTTCGCACAAGCCGTTTGCAATAACAGGAACCTTACAGGCAAAACTTTCTAAAACTACCAGAGAAAGGCTTTCGTATTTCGAAGGTATAATTAGCGCCTCCGCATGTTTTGTTAACTGCTCCTTTTCCTCATCGCTCACAAAGCCTGCATAAATAA
This sequence comes from Ferruginibacter sp., assembly GCA_031398005.1. Taxonomy (GTDB): domain Bacteria; phylum Bacteroidota; class Bacteroidia; order Chitinophagales; family Chitinophagaceae; genus Ferruginibacter. Next base: position 5,112 of record JANNMO010000044.1, on the reverse strand, counting down.
TATTGTCATGCACCACCGCTTCCATCATATTTTTTCCTGCAAGCACAAGACTTAAAGGCGCTTTTGTATCTTTTAAATAGTCTGCAAAGTAACTCAACAATTCTTTGCATCCTTTTGCGCTGTCTATTCTGCCAACATAAATGATATATTTTCCTTTAATACCAAATTTTTTAATGACGGTTTCATCTTTTATATCACTTACAGGGTCGATACCAACAGACATTACATCTTGCCTAATGTGATCTATTTTGAACAACCCCTGTGAAAACTTTTGTTCAGACGCAGTTAAGAACATTAATGATTTTGGCGCAGACATTGTTTTTTTAAAAATAGGAAAATATGCAGGCTGTTCATCGTGCATGGTAGGAATAAAAATACTTTTGTGTGGTACCGTTAATAAACCTGCAACGGTTGGGTAATATAAGTAAGTAATAAAAATAAAAACATCGTAATTGTTTTCATTTTGTTTGATATATTCTATTAAATCATATGTTGCGGGGCCTTGGTTTTGAACCCAAAAAATACCGTCTTGTTCCCTTATTTCTGAGGATGGAAAAAGTTTTAGATACCAAGAAGGTTTACCAATAAATCTATAAAGTTTTTGATATAAATGTCTTCCTCTATAACCACGGTTTAATTGATGAATTTTTTTTGCATTGGCTTTTGCAGAATGGTTAAATCGTAAGATTTTAACTCCGTTTTCTTCACTTGCACCCTTAGGCAATTCAGGCTCCCAAGTATGATAGTCAAGCGCCCTGCTTGTAAGCACCGTTACGTCATACTTAGTACAAAGTTTTTCTGCAATCATTCTTGCAAAAACTTCTGCACCGCCATTTACCTGTTTCCCATAACGCTGTACCGTAATTGCAATTTTTCTTTGACTCATGCTGTAAAAATAAGTGGACTTGTTATTTAAACCGCTTTAAATAACTATAAAGATTAAAATCATTGTGGGCAACAATATCACTAATATCTTTTTGCAAAGCTACTACGTCTATATCCTTCATTCGCTTTTTTGTTATTAATAAGTATGTTTTCTCAGCATACAAACGACACTTTGCTTCTGTAGAATGTTGCAGATTACTATGGTATTTTACCGCTTCATATAATTCAGCTATACCTTCGTTTTTAGATGCGGCAGTTTTTAAAACAGGAACCTCTTGCTGCTTTGCTGAAAATGCAGGAGCTAACATATTGCGTAAATATTTCACAAAAATATCTGCACCACTTCTGTCACATTTGTTTACTACAAAAATATCTGCCACTTCCATTAGGCCGGCTTTCATGGTTTGTATTTCATCTCCTCCTTCGGGCACAAGCACCACCACTGTTGTATCTGCAAGGCTGGCAATTTCTATTTCATTTTGCCCAACACCTATTGTTTCTATAATAACATAATCAAATCCACTAGCTTTTAGTAGGTCAGATATTTCTATCACTTTGGGGCTTAGTCCGCCAAGAGAACCTTTGCCGGCAAGAGAACGTATAAATACATTGGAGTTATCATACCATCTGCTCATTCGTATTCTATCGCCCAACAATGCACCCTTGTGAAAAGGCGATGAGGGATCGATGCACAACACTGCCACTTTGTTGTTTTCTGAAATTAATAATTGAATAAGCTGATCTGTAATAGTGCTTTTGCCTGCGCCCGGCGGGCCGGTAATTCCAATAATAGGTACGGTAGAGGCAGGTAAAGTTTCTAACATTTTCTCATATCCTTGCGCTTCGTTTTCAATAAGAGATATGCAGCGAGCCAACGATTTATAGTTTCCTCCCAATGCCTCTTTTAAAATTGCTGCGTATATCAATGTGTAAGCTTAAATTATTTTAGGCAAGTTAAAAATTAATAAAGACTTCTATACACATTCAAATATTTTTTTGCGGCATCCTCCCATGTAAACTGAGCTGCTCGTGCTCTTATTTTATTTTGTGCAGAAGGATTTTCGTTATAATGCTGTAAGGCGCTTTGTAAAGTTGCCCTCATATTTTCAGGCTCAAAATCTTTAAAATAATATGCCACATCTCCTCCAATTTCCGGCAATGCCGTATGAGCAGATATGATAACCGGTTTACCAAAATACATGGCCTCAATTACAGGCAAGCCAAACCCTTCGGCTATGGATGGGAAAACAAATGCTTCACAATTCTTCATGTACCATTGCTTATCATTTTCATTTACAGGCCCCGTAAATATTACTCTTTCATTTACACCATTCTCTTTTGCAACCACTATTATTTTTTGTTTGTATTCTTCATTATCAGTTAAACCTGCTATCAGTAATTTTTTTTGGTTGCCTACCAACAAACTTGGCAAAACATGAAAGTTTTTTTTTGCATTAATGGCACCAAGCGTAAATAAAAAGGGAGCATTGGGTAGAAGTGCTGGCGTAAGTAAATTTTCTATGGATTGAATATTGCATCCATTGTGTATAACTGTTACTGGTTTATTGCCCAATGTTAAATGTCTCTTTACATCGCTTAATGTAAAATGGGAAATGGCTACAATATGCGCTGCACTGTTTATTTTTTTTTGAATTTTATTTAATTCCTTTTTTTGATATTTATCATCAAAACTTTTTTCGTGGACTACATTCAGATCATGAATGGTGAGAACCACTTTTTTATTTTGTAAAAATGGAAAATAATTACTTGCATGGTATGTAGTATGCCATACACTTGCTTTTCTTAATGGCTGGTAAAATTCGTGCAGCCAATGCTGATAAATATAATGAGCATTTTCACCAAAATCTTTTTTATGATTTGGGCGCACATAAAAAACCAATTCCTCTTGCGCATCATTAATTTCTTTTTGTAATGCTCTACCTAGCTGAAGGCAATAATGATACAACCCCGTGTGTGAATATTTCATTCTCTCTGCATCAAAAACAATTTTCCTTTTACTCATATTAATATTTTATGAAAGTGCTTTTTCTGCTGCAAGTATATCAAGCGAAGCTTTTAGTAAAACAGGTTCTATAGCATTTATACAAGGGCAAAAATGCTTGTTGTTTTTGCAATCGTTGCAATTTTTATCTAACACAAACACTTGCGCTTTGGGGCCAAGGGGTGCCCACCTGCCGGGGTGCATTGGCTTTATAGGGGGATACAAACCTAGCGCATTTGTACCCAACGCAGCGCCAACATGTATAGGACCGGTAGCATTTGCAACAATGGCTTCACAAGCTTTTATTAAAGAAATAAACTGGCCTAAACTTACTTTTCCTGTAAGGTTTATAACAGGTTTGTTAAGTCCGTCAATTATCTGCTGTACATATTGTTTCTCTTTTTCTACTCCCGATAAAATAATATTGAATTTATCTGCATCCAAAATATTTATCAATGTTGTAAAATGACTAATGGGCCATTCACGAGAGCTACCCTGAGATTTTGGATGAATTATAACATTAAATTTTTCTTTTTCTATAATAGATGCATATTGGTTTTCTAAAGCTTCCAATTTAATTAAACCAAAATATTGCTGTAATTCCTTTAAAGAAAATTCTTCTGTAATTCCCAGTGGTTGTAATAATTTGATGTTTAATTGTGCCTCGTGAAGTGTAGATTTTTTTCTGCTAAATGAAACAAGTTTGTTACAGGTAAACCAATGATAAATTCTATTAGTAGTACCTATTCTTAATGGGATTTTTAATGCCTTAGCACGTTTTGCAACTTTTTTATTTGTGCGCACATTAATGAAAGCTTCCGGGGTTTTTCCATCAATTAAAATGCTGGTTGAAAAAAAATCATCTTCATCTATAAATTGATCTACATGTACACAGGTTTCCACCAATGCCTTTGTATATTTTTTCCCAAGTACAGCTATTTTTATAGTTGGATAATACTTTTTAATAATACCAGCCATGGGCAACATTAAAACCATATCTCCCACTCCATCATTACGACTCAATATTATATTTATGGGTAACTTCATATTACTTTATTGCTCCGCAAAATAACATTTAAATAATTTACATGAAAAATATAAGCTGTCTTTAATTTAAGCAAAAAGGCGATTTATTAATTTTGAAATTTAAAATATGACCAACTTCATCCCCCTATTCCCCCTAGCTCTGGTAGTTTTTCCTGATGAAGAACTGAATCTTCATATTTTTGAGCCAAGGTACAAGCAATTGGTAACTGATTGTTTTACCAACAAAAAATCTTTTGGTGTACCTGCTGTAATAAATAATGCAGTGCAAGAGTTTGGCACATTGGTAGAAATTCTTGAAATAACCACCACCTACGACAATGGAGAAATGGATATTAAAACCAGGGGCACCATTATTTTTAAAATACTGGAAAAAATAGAGGCCTTGCCTGATAAATTGTACCATGGTGCTATTGTTACCTACCCGGCTACAAAATATATTGGCAGTTTACCTTTAATGGGTAAAATATTGGAGAGTATAAGAGCGCTGCATTTAATATTGAATGTAACAAAGCAATTTAAAAAAGCTGATGCTGATTTATTAAGTTTTGATGTAGCACACCATGCAGGTATGGGTTTGGAAGATGAATACCAGTTATTACAATACGAGCATGAACTTCATCGCCAGGAATATATAAAAAGGCATTTGGTAAAAGTGCTGGAAGTAATGACACAAATGGATAAATTAAAAGACAAAATAATGCTGAATGGACATTTTAAGAATTTGGAGGGGTTTGGGTTTTGATCCAATTTGCTAATGTGCTAATTTGCTAATGTGCTAATTTTTAAGTTCCAAGTGTTATTATAAATTGCAGTTTTTGAACAATTCAACAATTCAACAATTCAACAATTCAACAATTCAACAATTCAACAATTCAACAATTCAACAATTCAACAATTCAACAATTCAACAATTCAACGGTTAAACAATTTTTGCCGGAAAGACGGGAAGGCGTTTTAGTTTTAAGACGGTGTTTTTACTTCGCAAAAATGATTGCCACAGAAACACAGAATAAAAACAAACTTATAACTTGCACTCTTTAAAAACATTGAACATTGAACATTGAACATTGAACATTGAACATTGAACATTGAACATTGAACATTGAACATTGAACATTGAACATTGAACATTGAACATTGAACATTGAACATTGAACATTGAACATTGAACATTGAAC
>JANNMO010000043.1:0-236370 GCA_031398005.1 Ferruginibacter sp. | reverse complement strand
AAAAAATATTAAATTTGTCATAGAATTAAATATTAACGTTGCCTCACTTTGAACACTTTTTGTGCCATAGTGAGGCTTTTTTAATATTTAGTTATCCTCAAACTCAATGGGAATGTGCATTACATATTTACAGGAAGAGCCTTTGGAGAAGGGTTGGGATGAGGTTTTTTTATTCTAATCAAATAATAATTATTCCATTCCTACCTCTTTTCCACCCTACTCGGAGTATCTTTTCCGCTTACAATACTTTTACTGCTTATGGCAATGGCTTTAATAATTTCTGCCATATTATTTACATCAATGGATGCAATATCATCTGATTGTTTATGGTATGTAGGTTCATTATCCATTTTAGATGTAGAAATGGTATGCGCTGGTACGCCAAGCGCCGCAAGGGTTGCATTATCACTTCTGTAAAATAAATTTTCTTTTGGGTAAGGGTCTGGCTCAAATTTAAAACTACTTCCTTCAAGGTTTTGTTGTAAAATTTTTCCGAAGTCAGATTTTTCAAAACCTGTAATGTATGCACTGTTCTTGCCCCACTTACTTTCCGTGCCTATCATTTCAATATTAAACATGGCTACCACTTTATCTGCGTCAATATTTTTAGAAAAATATTGTGAACCAAAACCGCCAATTTCTTCCGCCGTAAAAGCTACAAATACCAAGGTGCGTTCATTATTTTTTAATTTGGAAAAATAATTTGCCAGTACCATCATGGCAGTTGTACCTGCAGCATCATCGTTGGCGCCGTTGTAAATAGAATCGCCTGTGGCAGATGGTTTGCCTACACCGAGGTGATCGTAATGGCCAGAAAAAACAACAAATTCATCTTTCATTTTTTTACCCGGCAAAACCCCAATAACATTTGAATAGTTAGTGGTTGTTACCATATTTTTTATTTCTATATCATACTGCTCTCCCATATTATTGGTTAAAATAAATATGACCGAATAATCCATTTTTAATCCATCTCTTTTTAAGCGTTTCAGTTTTTTAAAATCATTTACAAAGAAATTATTTACCAGCACAACCTGGTTTGTTTTTGCACTCAAAAATTCCTGTGCTTTTAAAAATAAATTATCCGTATTAGATATGGAGACTTTTTTGTAGCCCGAATTTTGTGTGATTTTTATGAGAGAATCTGTAGTAATTGTAATGATATTATTTTCTTCTATGACTGAGGTATCAACAACCGCTTTAGCAGATAAAAATTTTGTACGAACATTGGTAAACGACTGTTTAAATGTTAATAGATTTCCAAAAGTTTTTAATCCATAATTTTTAAATTCATCGGCAATAAAATCTGCCGCTTTGTCTATTTCGGGAGAGCCAGATTTACGCCCACGCATTTCATCAGAGGCCAAAAAACTTTCTATTCGCAAAACTTCAGTTGCATTAATAATTTTATCTGTTTTCTGTGCAAAAGATAATAGAACAATAAAAATAAGAGAGAGGGAAGTGATTGTTTTTTTCATAAAAAATTAAAATTATAAAACACGATTTTTATTTTCATGCTTAAAGTTTTAAGGACGCATTTGAATATTGAACATTGAGCGTTGAACATTGATTGTTTTAGAAGTAAAAATGTTCAATATTCAACCTGCCTGTCGGTAGACAAGTTTTCAACAATCAATGTTCAATTAAAAAATCTTTGCGAAAAAAAAGTACTAAAAATAATTTAAGACTAAACTTCTCCGCCGATCGGCGGAGGATTGAGGGGGCTTACAAACTCATCATCTCTTTAAATCTCACTGCTTGCCTTCTACTCACTTCTATTTTTTCGCCGCCTTTTAAGTCTAACAACAATCCACCATTAAAAAATGTTTCCACTTTTTCTATCATCCGCAGGTTTATAATATGTTTTCTGTTAGCTCTAAAAAATACTTTTTCATCCAGCCTTTCTTCTAAAGCATTCAGCGATTTTAAAATAAGAGGTTTGTTTGAACCAAAAAATACTTTGGCATAATTACCAACACTTTCAAACAGTCTTACTTCAGATAATTTTACAAACCAACAGCGCTCGCCATCTTTCACAAATACCTGGTCATGTTCTCTAAGCATACCTCTGTTTACGCCAGTTAAGCTTGCAGCCATTTCTTTTTCTTCAGCCTGTTGTAATTTGTGTAACGCATCGGCTAATCTTTTGGGCTCTACGGGTTTCATTAAATAATCCAATGCATTTACTTCAAAAGCTTTTAATGCAAATTCATCATATGCAGTTGTAAATATTACATGAGGTGCTCTATCCAATTCAAGCAACATATCAAAGCCAGTTTTGCCAGGCATTTGTATGTCTAAAAAAATAAGATCGGGCACTAAACTCTCTATCTTTTCTATACCCTCATTGGCATTGGCAGCCTCACCAATAATCTCTATTTCTGCAAAATCATTCAGCAGTTTTTTTAGTTCGTTTCTTGCAAGCCTTTCATCATCAATAATTAAAGCTTTGTACATAGTTATATATTTTTTCTATATTATAAAATTTCGGCTACAGGCATTATTATTTTTGACTGTACCATATTGTTTCCATTATCTGAAATTTCGAAATGTGCTCTTTTATTGTATAAAATGTTAAGTCTTTCTTGCGTACTTTTTATACCAAAGCCAGATGAATCTTTAACATGTAACGATTGCAGGTTACCTGTATTTTTTACAATTAGCTCATGATGATTATCTATAAAAAATGAAGAAATACGAATTACTCCACCTTTTACATCTTTACTGATACCATGTTTAATGGCATTTTCTACCAAAGTTTGCAACATCATAGGAGGTATGGGCTGGGTGAGTGTATCAGGATCTATATCCAATTCAATTTTCAATCTTTCTTCAAAACGCATTTGCTCCAACGCAAGGTAGTCTTGTACAATATCTAACTCTTGTTGTAATGGTACCGTTTCTTCTTTTTCTGCCCGTAAACTACTACGCAAAATATTACTAAGTTCTGTAATTGCTTTTCTTGCCCTTTCGGGGTTTTCATCTACTAATGCTCTAATGCTATTTAATGCATTAAAAATAAAATGTGGGTTTATATGAGATTTTATAGTTTTTAATTCCAACGATTTTACTACACCCTCCAGCCTTAGTTTATCCAATTGGTCATTTCTGTTTTTGTCTACATAATGCCAAACCAAATACGTGAGCAACCACATGGTAATTAAAATACCGTACGTTACCAGCCCTCCAAAATTTTTCCCTTTTCGCTGTTCTTCAAATTGCCATTTACTGTTTTTATCTCGGTACCATCCCGTAGCTTTCTTTATTTTAATTGCCGCTGTATATTTTGCAGAATCGAGCACCCCATTATTTTCATACAAATAATAATTTGTATTGGCTACATTCATTTCTTTCTCCATCAAAATAGCTTTATCATTCCTTTCCTGTATTTCATATTTTTCAAAAGAGGTGGATGGTATTTTTTCTAATAACTGAGAACCATAAAAGGTAGCTACAGATGTTATACTCACTGCTACTATAAACATTAAAAATATTTTTTCAGGCGAAAAACTAAGCCATTTTATTTTTTTTAATATTAGTCTAAGTAAATGTGTAATAACAATGAAGGTGATGAAATCAATAAAAATAGTGAGCAAAAAAAGATTTCTTTTAATTTCGGGAGTAAGAAAAGAATCTGGCGCAAATTTGTAGGCAATAAAAATTTGCAATGCTACCCAAGCTCCCCAGCCCAATATCTGACAAAGCCAATATTTTGTTTTTCTATTCATATTAAAAACATATAATTTTCAAAAGGTATTCAAAGTTATTTACTACTGAAGCTTTAAAATAATGTAATTAGTATTAATGGTATAAATAAGGGTTGAAAGGATTTAAAATGAATTAAAAATATTTCGAATATATATATTTACTAATATTGTAGTCTAAAATCTTTTTAAACCAATAAATTTAACCCTTATGTCAACATTCAACTTATTGGATATGGCTAAAAGCTATTTCAATAATGAATTGGTGAATCAAGCCAGTTCATCTTTAGGCGAAAGCGAAAGCGGAATTCAAAAAGCATTAAGCGCAATCGTACCATCTGTAATTGGTGGCATGGCCGATAAAGCTTCTACTAGTGATGGTGCGCACGCATTATCCCAAATGGCAACAGATCAAAACGAATCTGGTATTCTGGATTCTATTGGAAGTTTTTTGCATCACGATAGCAATAGCAGCCTCTTAAGCAAAAGCAGCGGCATGATATCCTCTTTGTTTGGTGGTGGGCAAAGCAATATGCTTACCAGTTTAATTTCAAATTTTGCCGGTGTAAAATCTTCAAGCGTAGGTTCATTATTAAGTATGGCTGTGCCTACAGTTTTGGGTCTTTTAGGAAGACATACAAAAGAAAATAATATTTCTGCCACCGGTTTAGGGTCTTTACTAAGCAGCCAAAAAAGTGCAGCAATGGCCGCTCTACCTGCAGGTTTTAATTTATCTTCTATCACTGGCAATATACCAACCAATGTAAGAAGCACAGTACATACTGCCACTAATACTTATAATGAGATAGAAGAAAAAGCAGGTGGCGGAATGAAATGGTTGTTACCATTAATATTATTGGCTGGGTTAGCTGTGGGAGCTTGGTATTTTTTTAAAGATGGTTGCAATAAACCTGATAACAATACAACAGTTACTACAGGCGATACTACAAATGTAAACACAGCAACTACCACAACTACCGTAGAAATGCCTAAAATAACGGTGGATACCGTTACAGGTTTTGTAAACTATGAACTAGGTACAATGGGCGATTTGACTTTGCCTAACGGAACTGTTCTTACAGGCGTGGCAGCAAATGGTTTTGAAAATAACCTGGTTAACTTCTTAAAAAGCGGTACAATAGATACGGTAAATAAAAAAGCAAACTGGTTTACTATTCATGATGTTCAGTTTGTATCAGGCAAAACAGATTATGCTTCGCCAAAAGCAGCGGCACAGGTTAAAAATGTAGCAGAAATTTTAAAAGCATATCCTAATGCAGTTTTAAAAATTGGAGGCTATACAGATATTACTGGCGATGCTGCTAAAAATAAAACGCTATCTCAAAACCGTGCAGATAAGCTAATGAAAGATATTATTGCTAATGGTGCAGCTGCGGCCCAAATAAAAGAAGCAGTAGGCTATGGTTCTGAGTTTGCAGAAGCAAAAGCAGGGGATAAAGAAGGAATGGCAAGAGACAGAAGAACTGCTGCAAAAGTTTCAGCTAAATAAGTAGCATTAATTTAATTATAATTTCCCTCCGATGTTTTCGGGGGGATTTTTTTTGCATCATATATTATCTGCTACATTAATTATAAAAGGTTAATTATTAGTTCGCATAATTCAATGTGCGACCGACCTTAGAAAAAAAGCGTTAAGAAAATTTGAATGTTTGTCGTTAAGAAATGAAATCAATGTTCCAAATGTTTGGCAATGATTCTTTGCCGGTAGGTCGCATGTGTGCTTGGCTCTGTACAAATGTTGTAACTGATTTCATTTTAGACAAACATTCAAATTTTTAGCTTTTTTTCTCCCGCAAAAGGCGGGATTGATTTTTTTTGTTATTTTTTTGTCCCGTCCGTAAGTCGGGAGCAAAAAAGTAAATACAAAGAAACCCATTTAATAATAAGCTGTTGTAAATAAAATTATTAATTTAAATACTTTCCTCTTGATATTTTTGAAGATTTTTTTGCACTTATTTATATAGAACAGACCAGTTTTATTTTATTATTTTTACAACATGCCCAACCCCAATTTAAATACGGATGCCAATAAACAAACTACTGCCGAAAAAGAGTTTGAAAATAATATACGGCCCAGCGAAATTGCAGATTTTGCAGGCCAACCACAAACCATAGAAAACCTCCGCATTTTTATAAAAGCAGCCAAGTTGCGTGGCGAAGCATTGGACCATATTTTGTTTCATGGCCCGCCGGGTTTGGGTAAAACAACCCTTAGCAGAATTGTCGCCAACGAATTAAATGTAAACATAAAAGAAACCAGTGGGCCAGTTATTGAAAAGCCTGGTGACCTTGCAGGATTGCTTACAAACTTAGAAACGAACGATGTGTTATTTATTGACGAAATCCATCGCCTAAGCAATGTGGTAGAAGAATATTTGTATGCCGCCATGGAAGATTATCGTATAGATATTATGATTGATAGTGGCCCGGCAGCAAGAAGTATCCAAATAGATATTAACCCATTTACATTAATAGGCGCCACTACAAGAAGCGGTTTGCTTACAGCGCCATTGCTCTCTCGTTTTGGTATAAAAAGCCGATTGGAATATTATGATGCCGCCACTTTAAAAAATATTTTATTGCGCAGCTCAGGCATTTTAAATACAAAAATAACCAGCGATGCGGCGGCTGAAATTGCAGGCAGAAGCCGAGGTACTCCTCGTATTGCAAACGGACTCCTGCGCCGTGTAAGAGATTTTGCGCAGGTACTTGGCAATGGTGTAATTGATATGAACATAACAGAGCATGCACTCAACGCATTAAATGTAGATGCATATGGGCTCGATGAAATGGACAACAGAATTTTAAGCACCATCATAGATAAATTTAAAGGTGGCCCAGTTGGCATTACCACCATAGCTACTGCTGTTGGCGAAGAGCCCGGCACACTCGAAGAAGTGTACGAGCCTTTCCTCATAAAAGAAGGATTTATTATGCGCACCGCACGTGGCAGAGAAGCTACCGAAAAAGCCTACAAACATTTAGGAAGAACGCCAAGGACGAATATGGGAGATGGGATGTTGTTTGTGTGAGGGTTGGTTATAAGGTTGAAGGTTTATGGTTCAAGGTTTATTAAGTTCAAAGTATTTTTTAAATTGCATTGTCTAATAATCTAAGATCTAAAAGTCTAATATCTAGTTTCTTTGGGGCTGTAAACATTTGGAATAATATTCATCATTTGGAGCGGCTGTCCGTAGTACTCCTCGTCATTTCGCTCCGCTCATTCCTGTGGGGTACTACTTCCCATCCGCCAGCCATTCAGCAGAAAATCTTTTTTCATCTTTTATAGAAGCGGAGTAGGGCACAGATACATTTATATATTTCAATTTTGTTTTTCACTCCACGTTTTTCAATCTCATAAGATAAATAAAAACAAATGCAAAAAATATAAAAAACAACCAATCATTTATTCCATATACAGTGTAAAATATTCCTGCCATTACATCTTTTTCATACACTTCTTTAATATTGTTGTTTATCATCCAATTCGCCCATACATAACCATAAATAAATTTTTCAATGGCAAAAACTCCAACAAGCCATTTTACATAATGAAAGTTTTTGGCGATGGACATATATGCCAATCCCCAAACTACAATCATCAATAACCCAAAGTTAGACATAACCATAGGGTCATATTCATTGATAGTAGGGTTAGAAAAAAACCTTGAGAAAATTAATACTGACATGTTCATTAATCCTGCAATAATAAATCCTTTTGAAATGGTTGTGTCTGTTAACGTCATGGTAAAATGTTTTATGATAAAGAGTTGAGTTGTGCTACATAAATAATTTAGAATTTGCTAGCGCAATGCAGGAAGTATAAATTTAGTCAACGCCATTTGCCCATCATTTACAATTCCTTTTTTATTATAATTGCCAGCTGTTATTACTACTAGCATATTTGATGCTTTGTGCAAAAATATTCTTTGTCCGCCATTTCCTCTTGCAATAACTAGCTCGAAAGGTTTGCTGTTAATACTTTCGGTTTCTGTCCAAAATAAAAAACTGTAGCCTTTTGTTTTACTATTTGTATCTCGGTAAACTTGTGTTTTTAAAGTTTGTGCAACCCAATTTTCGGAGATGATTTGTTTGCCATTCCATTGTCCATTATTTAAGTACAATAATCCAAATTTTAATAAATCTCTGGATGTTAAACGTAGTCCGGAAGCGGCAGCCTGAAATTTGCGGTGACTTTTGGTCCACTTATATTTTTGTATTCCTAGTGCTGCGAAAAGATATTTTTCGGCAAATTTATCTATATTATCACCACTAACCGATTTAATAATTTCTGCTAGTACCTGCACGCCACCGCTATTGTATTTCCAAGCCGATGCAGCAGAAGTTTTCATAGGTCTGTTTAAAACATATTTAATTGGGTTGCCGCTTCTTTCCATTTGGGTTTCATCATTTGCAGAAGTGCCATGAGGAACATCTTCATCCCATGCTATATTTGAACTCATGGTAAGCAATTCCCGAATGGTTATTTTTTCATTTTCGATTGTTTTATATTCCTGGTAATCGGTTAAATAATTAAAAATAGGATCGTCAATACTTTTTATTTTTTGTTGTTGAATAGCAATGTCAATACATGCAGCAACCACACTTTTAGAAATGCTTCTTGTATCGTGTAAAATATTTACATCATGTTTTGCATAGCCTAACCGTGAACCCCAATTTTCGTCTTTGCCCGAAAAATAGTTTTCATAAATGAGTTTGTTGTCTTTGGCTATAAGAACACTATGAATATTGGGGAAACTGTCCTGCAAAATTAATTTTGTAAGTTCAATAATTTTATTGCTGTTAATATTTGAGTTGGCAATATGGTCAGTTAGTAAACCATCTTCTAATGATGCAGGTTTTGCATAATGATAATTTGCATCTCTAACTGGTGGTTGACTGCAACTGGTAAAACAACTAATGCAAACTGTTGTAAGTAATAAAATTTGTCTGAAATAATTTGTAGATGTCATATTAGTTTTATCATGTTGATTTCGTTGAGAGAAAAGATGCATCGCCGAAAAGATAAAACATTTTATTGATATGTTTAATTGATGAATTTTGTGTTAAGCGTATGGGTAATGGCCGAAACATTTCATGGGGATATAATGTAGTTGATTCATTTAATATCCTCCAAAAATTTGTGCAAGCCCGTAGGGCTGATATTACGATGAAAATAAATTCACAAAAGTTTTACCTACGCTATTAAAATGTTGAAAAATGTTCCCCTGTTCCTATTAGCCCCGATAGACGGTAGTAGCTGCCGCCAAAATAAACAACAAAGTAAAATACACTTTGAGCCACACAACGAGGCGGAGCTGTGAATATTTTATCATTGTTCAGCATTTGTTCGCTGCCCGCCTGCAATCTTTTGCTCATTTCTCACAAAAGGATTTTCGGCTAAGCAGCGCAGCCTTTCTGCTTTAGAATATTTATTTGGCTTTTATTGCTGAGAAGATATTAGCGAACGTTGCATGAGCCACGCAAGGAGGCGAAGTAATATGTGAATAACGCTGCTTAAAAAAGCTAAAGAAAAACTTTTTTATGTCATAGAAATCCATTTGCATAAAAAAATTCTATTTATATTTTAATTTGTTATAATAAAAGTATAACCGTTGTTTACTGTTAGATTTACATCAGGATCTATTCTTAACGATCTTATAAGAACATTTGAACCTACAATAACTGGACCTGAACTAATAATCACATCTGTATTATTATCGGGAACTGAGCCGCAACTCCAGTTTGCTGGGTTTTCCCATAAAGAGTTAGCAGCACCAGTCCACTGATTTACAAATCTCAAAACCGATACTTTACTTGTAGTAGAGCCGTTTATTCGACAACGGAATTTATATCCGTACCATGAGGATGGAATGGCATTTAATTGTAATGTTTGGTTTAATGCCCCTAAGTAATTACTATTGTCGACAATATTAATGTAACCAGTACCAGGATCTACTTGCCACTGATAAAGTGAGCCAATGATATTAGAAACAATTGTTCCGTTCCCTCCGGGACAAATTGAAAGGTCGGATGGGTTTTGGTTTATTAGTATGGCCATACTGTTAGATCCTGTATTTGCAAGAATGGCGATATCGGGTTTTCCGTCACCATCTAAATCCCCCGAAGCTACACCATCTTGATGCGAAAGGTTAATAAAAAAATTAGTTTTTGGTGCAAACGATATGTTGCCAAATATACTAGTGTTTTTATTTATTAAAAGAGTATCATGATAGTTGTATATCATATCAGGTTTTCCATCCCCATCAGCATCAGTAAATGCAATATTCCATATCGCAGGAGCCTTTAGATTAATCCTAGGGGCAAATGAAAAATTGCCAGGCGTGCTTTGATTAGGAATAATTATTATTGTTGTATCAAACATACCTATACCAGAATAAGAACCTGTGGCAAATACCAAATCTTGTTTATTATCCCCATCAATATCAGCCATTGTAACAAAACTTGTGGCTTTTCCACAGACATAATCAACCCTATTGGCGAAGTTGATAGTACCAATGATACCAGTGTTTTTAAAAACAGAAAATGTGCTATCTATGTTTGTGGCTACTACATCAGGTTTTCCATCTCCGTCAATATCTCCAATATGGGTACATAAAGTATTGTAACCCCTAGTACCATAATACTGAACTGGTGAAAATGAAATATTGGTAAGGGTGCTTGTATTTCTTAATATAGTGATTGCGGCAACGCTATTGGTTGCCACAGCTAAGTCAGCTTTTCCATCCCCATCCAAATCTCCTACCGCAATATGATCGGGGTAATAACCTACAGGGAAGCTATTAGCAGAGGCAAAAGACACAGCTCCAGGCACACTCGTATTTCTAAAAACCGCGACAGGACCGCTCCATTCATTCGGTACGATAATATCAAGCTTGCCATCCCCATTAAAATCGGCGATACTAAGATTTCTTGTGTGTGATCCGTTTGCGCTAAAGCCAACCCCTGTCGAAAAAGAAACAATGCCATTCAATGTTGTATTCCTATAAACTATAATCCCATCGGTGGTATAACTTGCAGCAATCACATCTGTTCTTCCATCACCGTCAATATCAGCCAGAGCAATGTTTTCAGCACCATCTAGTCTATTATCGAATAAACTGATTTTTTTTATGAAACTAGATGGAGAAATTATTCCGTTAGGAAAAGTAATATTGAACGGTAGCTTAGACCAAGCAGTAAGACTATTAACCGTAACAGAAATTGCTTGATAAGAAGCACCCGATGGAACGGTTACAAATAGTGTAGTAGGCGATGCGCTATTTACCAAAGCTTTTACAGCTCCGAAATAAACAATATTATCTAATGGATTGTTGCTGAAGTTGTTTCCTGAAATTTTAACACGTTGCCCTACAGGACCAGATTGAGGGCTAAAAGAGATAATGCTAGGTGTAGCTATATATGTAAAGCCTCCCAATATTGCTGAACCCGCAGGAGAAGTTATGCTAACATTTCCCGAAGCTCCTACCCCAACTTTTGCATTAATACTGGTATCTGAAATTATGTCGAAAGAAATAACAGGGATAGCTCCAAAGCTAATAGCAGTAACATTTGCTAAATTAGTTCCCCTAATAGACACTACAGCTCCAGCCCCGGCACTTGTTGGACTAAATGATGAAATTGAAGAAGGGTCTCCAATCTTATTGCGAAAAATGCTTAGTTTATTTGCACTATTTTGGGTAGTTACAATATCCAATCTTCCCGAATTTGTTAAATCTGCAAGTGCAAGACGCTGAGTATTAACATCTGCGACATAATCAACTTTATTTGCAAAACTTATTAAAGAACCAATAGTTGTGTTTCTAAATAGAGATATTTTTTTTACAATGTTATTAACAGTACCAGAAATAATATCTTGTTTTCCATCTCCGTTAACATCTGCAATTTTAATATCCCATATTTCAGAATTAGCCAATATATCTTGTTTGGGATCAAACGAAATTGAGCTACCCACACTTGCGTTTTTAAAAATAGAAATTGAAGGCCCCCCATAGTTACAAACAACGATGTCTGGGTTTCCGTCAGTATCTAAATTTCCAACCGCAACCGCAATTGGGGTTGAGCCAGTAGTATAAGATACAGGTAAACTAAAAGAGATGTTCCCGGGTGTACTGTTGTTACTAATAATGCTTACTTTATGTAGTGCCTCGTTACAGGTAATGATATCTACCCTTCCGTTAGAATTAATATCAGCGAGGGCAATTCCAGTAGGACTTCCACCAGAAGCAATAGAAAATGCAGTTGTAAAAGAAATAGTGCCGATAACAGAGGTATTTCTAAACACCAATATTGAAGAACTACCAGGCGCCACAATATCAGGTTTTCCATCTCCATCAATTTCACCAATTGCAAAAGTGTAAGGATTCGTTGTAAGTAAAAAATCCACCTTTGGTGCAAACGAAATTATACCTCCAGTAGTAGTGTTTCGTAATACAGAGAAATAATATGTCGAACTTTGGCTCAAAATCACTACAATATCCTTCAAGCCATCACCGTCAATATCAGCAACATTAATTTTATCTGGGTAAGAACCAGCTGCAAAATCTAGTCTGGTGGAAAAAGCAATCGAATTAGATGTACAAGTGTTTTTAAAAACAGAAATAGTACTAGAGGAACTAGAAGAAATTAATTCTGGTTTGTTATCGCCATCAACATCGCAAGCAACTACATCTTTAGGGACTGAACTTGCGATGTCAAATTTTGTTGCAAAAGAGCTAGCAGTAAATGCACTTCCGCCTGAAAAGGTTACTATAAAAGGGACAGGAGAATAAGCGGTAAGATTATTGGTTGTAACAGTAATGGGCTCTGCACTAAAACCAGACGGTACAATTACAGTTAATGTTGAAGTGGATGCCGAAGTTACAGTGGCTACAGAACTTCCGAAATAAACAATATTATTCGTGGGAGTTGTACTAAAGCCCGAACCATTAATCGTTACTGAACTTCCTGTTAATCCGCTAGCAGGGTTAATATTATTAATAACAGGCTGCCCAACTAATTTGTATGCAATAAAGAAATGTGCTAGTAAAAAAATGTAACGCCTTGTCATTCTAGAAAGTTTATTATGTACGCTAAAAATAACATTAATTGATAACTTATCTTCTTTTTATGGTGAAATCAATTAGCAACAGATGTTATCTTTTATCCATGTAATTGTATGGTTTTAAATAATTTTTATAAACTAAATTGGATAGTTTAATAGCTAAAAGACAATATTATATTAGAGACTACAACCCTCCCGCCCGGGTTTGTGCCCCCACGAACCCTCCGCTACAATCTACTCAATAAAGCCGAAATAACTTCCCTCCGCTCCGCATAGCCCCGATAGAAACGAATGCCGCTGCCTTTGAGCGGCAGCAGTGCCCACCGGAATGAACCCGTTTGGACGGGCATAGCGGGATACAAATGTTCATCAATTGTTCATCAATGCTTCCACCGCTCATGCTCCTAATCGTACAGACACTTTCAAAACATAATGTGAAAAGGTCTTGAAATAAAATCTCAAAAAAAGCCCGAAAAAGAAAAGGGCTTCGAAATCTATCGAAGCCCCATCTAATATCGAACATCTAATAATCTAATATCTATTCTGTTTCTACCAATCTAAATCCATTACCATGTATGTTTACAATTTCAAGCTTTGCATCTTCTTTTAAATACTTGCGAAGTTTTGCAATGTATACATCCATGCTGCGGCCGTTGAAATAGGTATCGCTGCCCCATATTTTTTTAAGTGCTGCTTCTCTTGGCAATAAATCATTTTTGTATTCGCTCAGCATTTTCAACAACTCATTTTCTTTAGGCGATAAGGTTTGTGTTTTACCATTTACCACCAGCTCTCTTAAACGTGGGTTGAAGTGATATTTGCCCAAATCAAATTCTGCATTGGCTTCTTCTTTGTGCAACTCTTCGTTGCGTTTAAGAATAGCTTTTATTTTATGTAGAAGAACATCGCTGTCAAATGGTTTTGTTATATAATCATCTGCGCCAAGTTTGTAGCCTTGTATAATATCATCCTTCATGGTTTTTGCACTTAAAAAGAACAATGGCACATCAGGATTAATATCTCTTATTTCTTCTGCTACTGTAAAGCCATCCATATTTGGCATCATTACATCTAGCAAACAAATATCAAATTTTTCTCTTTGAAAAGCTGCAAGACCAAGTCTTCCATCTCTTTCCAACGTTACTTCATAATCGTTTAATTCAAGATAATTTTTAAGAACCATACCAAGGTTGGTATCATCTTCACATAATAAAATCTTAGGTTTAATTGCTTCCATAATGCTATTATTTATTTACAAATAAAATTAATTGATAATCAATACTGCTAATATAATGCCTAATTTTTTGTTAACCTATTTCTTTACATACACTTTATCTGTCAGCGTTTTAAGAAATGATATAATGTCTGCCTGTTCTTTTGTGGTAAGATTAAGTCCGTTATTAAAGGTAGTATCTAAATTTATCTGGTGTGGGAAAAAGCCTTTGGGATTGTTGTAATACCTTAGCACTTCTTCTAATGTAGCAAACATACCATTGTGCATATAAGGTGCAGTAACGGCCACATTGCGAAGCCCGGTGGTTTTAAATTTGCCCAGGTCGTTTATGTTTTTTGTAATTAAATACCTGCCACTATCTGTAAGAAAATTACCATTAAACAAACCTATGTTTTTAAAACTATCATCGGTAAAATCTTCCATGGAATGGCAATCGAAACATTTTGCTTTATCACCTGTAAATAACTGTCTCCCTCTTTCTTCGGCTTTTGTTAGTGTTGTTTTGTTATTGCTCCAGTCATCAAATTTACTGTTTACTGTTTCCAATGTTTGCTCAAAAGCGGCAAATGCTTCACCAAGGTTTTTTGCTGTGGGGAGTTGTTTAAAAGTTTGTAAAAATAATTTTCGATAAGTAGGGTGTTGGTTGAGTCTTTTCACCGCATCTTCAATGGGTAAACCCATTTCATCTTTATTAGCTATGGGCATTAATGCTTGCTCATGCAAAGTGGCTGCCCTACCGTCATAAAAATAATAAGGGCGGTTTTTCATGTTGAGAACAGAGGGTGTGTTTCTGCTTGTTTCTTTACCACCTATGCCAATGCTAAATGCAAGCGTATCTGCAAATGCAAATTTGGGATTGTGACAACTTGCGCAGCTTACAGATGAATCTAATGAGAGTATTTTTTCGGAGAAAAGTTTTTTGCCTAGAGAAACTTTGGAATAAACAGTTTGTTTTTCTGGCTTAAACGAAGAGCCAATAAATAAAATTGAAATAGAAATTAATATGATAATAAATAAAACTTTCATGATCTAATTATTCCAAAATTATTTTTTCATCCACTGCATTTCTAAGAACAAAAGCACTTCTTTTTTTCAGCGGATTTGCATGCTGTTCTTTTATTTCATTGCGCATATTTACAATATCTACACATTTAAAAATAGCTTCACGCATAGATGCTTCGTCTGCTATTCCTTTACCTGCAATATCAAAAGCAGTTCCATGATCTGGGGATGTACGCACGCCATCAATGCCTGCAGTAAAATTTACGCCTTCGCCAAATGCCAATGATTTAAAAGGAATGAGTCCTTGATCATGATATAAAGCCAACACACAATCAAACTTTTCATAACTGCCTCTGGCAAAAAATGCATCGGCGCTGTAGGGGCCAAAACAAAATATTCCTTTTTTATTGGCTTCCTCAATAGCTGGTTTTATAATATCTATTTCTTCTTTGCCTACAAGCCCTTCATCTCCGGTGTGAGGGTTAAGCCCAAGCACTGCAATTTTTGGTTTACTTATTCCAAAATCTTTTTTTAAAGAATCGTTTATAATTTTCAGTTTACTTAAAATATTTTCTTTAGTAATAAACTGAGCTACATCTTTTATGGCTACATGTTCTGTAAGCAATGCCACCCTCATATTATCTGCCACCATCATCATGGCTACATCTTTTACTTCAAATAGGTTTTTTAAGTAAGGTGTGTGGCCTGTATAATTAAATTCCTCGCTTTGTATATTTTTTTTATGTATTGGGGCAGTTACTAGTCCGTCAATCATTTTTTCTTTTAAGGCACCTGCTGCTGTGGTAAGACTCATCAAAGCATATTTGCCGCCAGTTTCGTTTAACTGGCCTGGGTTCACCATTACATCATCTTCCCAGCAGTTATAAACATTTACTTGTTTGGTACTTATTTTAGATGAATCCTTCGCAATATTAAAGGTCATGTTATTTTCTGGTAACGTTTTTCTGTAAAAGTTTAATACTTTATTATTGGCAAAAATTACAGGTGTGCAAATATCTAGCATACGAGCATCGCACAAAGTTTTAATAATCACTTCAGGGCCTATTCCATTAATATCTCCACAAGAAATTCCGATAATGGGTTTATGGTCTAAATTAGTCATATGTGTTTCAAAAAATGCGTACTTATACCATTGAATTACAGTATAATTAACTTTTAAAAATGTGTTTTTTACTTTATTGGAAATCTTATAAAAATTAGAAGAACTTCTACACAATAATTGTTTGTAACGTTCGTATTTAAAGCAATAATAGTGATGTTCAGTTTAATCCGATACTGTTCTTCAAGTTTCTCTATAAAACCAAATCAAAATTATGCGTATTTTTTATTTTTTAGTTCTTTTTTGTTTTTCCTCCTTTTTATGTTTTGCCCAAGTAACTTCAGGTAGTAGCGGTACGGGCGCAAATATTAATGTAGATAATTATCAAATTTGGTGGCGAATAAACCCGGATAGTGCTACAAAAAGTATGAAAGGGGTAGTTACCATAAAATTTAGAACTACCGTTGCCAATGTGAGCAACATAACGCTGGATTTAAGTTCTGCCATGACGATCAGCAATACAAAGTTTAGAGGCGCTACAGTTGTAGCTACTCGTGCTGGTAATACTTTTACAGTGCCATTGGGAACTACTATTGCGACTATTGGAACTCGTGATTCAATTACAGTTAGTTATAGTGGTACGCCACCAGATGCAACGGCAGGAGGAATTGGTTATCAAAAAGGAACTGATCCTGCCGTAACTGCTGCACAAGTAACAACAAATGGTTTTCCCGCATACAGACAAACAACAGGTGCGGGTAATTATGTTTGGACATTAGCAGAATCTTACGAAGACAGAGACTGGTGGCCCTGCAAAGCAGATATGCAGGATAAGGCAGATACTTTAGATATTACGGTAAATGTACCATGGAGAACAAACAATGCTAATGCAGCTTTGGCTACCGATACCTTTTGGGTTGCTACCAATGGTAGGCTCGTAGATTCATCTTTTGATATAACAGCACCTCAAGCAAGCAGAAATAGAACATTTGTTTTTCAAAACAGGTATCCTATGACGAGCTATCTGGTATCTGTATGTGTTGCCAGGTTTAACAGATACTATAGAGGTATTATTAATATTGGAGGCTTTAATACTCCGGTTGTATATTACCTTTTTGCAGGTAAAAATAACTATAGTGGTGTTTTAACTGCCATGGATAAAGTGACTGAACTTGTACAAGCATTTGGTAATAAATTTGGCAATTATGGATTTATGGATCCAGTTAGGGGCGGTAAACATGGTTTTTACGAAGGCTTAGGATCTTTTGGCGGAATGGAACACCAAACTTTTTCCGGGATTGCCACTGATTTTTTAACGAGTACTAAGTTATTGACCCATGAGTTAGCTCACCAGTGGTTTGGCGATAAAATAAGTTTTGCTACCTGGAACCATTTATGGTTAGCCGAAGGATTTGCGGAATATCTTGTGGCAGTAGCACCGGAATTAGTAACGGGTATGGGCTATACAGCTTTTAGTGAAAGGTCAAGTATTAAAACAAAGTCTCTTCAACAACGAGCAAGTGTATTTATTCCAAATACAAACATGACTAATTCAGATTTAATATGGGCAGGAGCTACTGCTGATGTAAAATATGGATCTAGCGTATATGACAGAGGTGCTATGGTTATATCAATGTTGAGAACCATGTGTGGCGATACAAAATTTTACAACGTTTTAAAAGATTATCAAAACTCACCAAATCTTGCTTACAAATCTGCTACTACCGATACACTTAAAAAACGATTTGCAGATACACTAGGAGTAAACCTAGATGAGTTTTTTAATGATAATGTAATAGGTACCGGTTATCCAAATTATAATATTTTACAACAGGTAGCTGGGCCGAGTAACAAAACACTATTGTTAAGCGTAGGCTCACAAACTAGAAGAAGAGGCAATCCTAGTACAGGTACCGTTTCATCTGTAGCCTATTTTAACAGCCCAATTGTAGTGCATGTAAAAGGTGCATCTGCAGGACAAGACACAACAATTGTATTTTACGATGGGGGTGGAGGCAGTTTGAGAAAAGCAGGAAATGGTATGGGGGCAGCCATATCAGGAAATTTATTAAGCTACCAGCTATCTTTTACACCTACTCAGTTTTTTTATGATGACAGTGCTAGAACAATGTCAACAGGTACCATCACAGCATCTACTGTACTCGATTTAAAATTACTCGATTTTAAAGTAAAGCAACATGCAACTTTTAATGATGCATCATTGATATTAGATGACAATTCTATTAATTCAGCTATCATTTTAGAACGCTCCGCAGACGGTGTTGTATTTGAAGAAATTGGAAATATGGTTTTACAAGCAAGCACATCTACAACAAAAAAATATTTATTTAATGATATGAAGCCTTTAGAATTGGATAATTATTATAGGGCTAAATATAAAAATGCGGAAGGAATTTATTTATATTCAAAGATTGTGAAAGTGGGGTTTACCAAAAATATTTCTTTTACTATTATTAATAATCCTGTACAGCAAAACCTGCAGGTAAAAACTACAGATGCTGTTGGAAAAGATATTGTATTTACTATATTTGATGCAGCTGGCAGACAGGTAAAAACGAGCCCGATAAAAAATGCGTCATCAATAACGGAGCTATCCGTTGCAGAATTACATGCAGGTATATATATATTAAAGATAACTACCGGCAATGAGGAAGCACAAAATTTAAAGTTTCTTATAAAGTAAAACTAATTTCATTTTTAAAAGCCCCTTCTCCTGAAAAAGAAGGGGCTTTTTTATTGTACTTTTGCGGCATGTACAGGTTAAAAAAATCGCTGGGGCAACATTTTTTAAAAGATGATTTAATTATACAAAAAATTGCTGATGCACTCAACGAACATTCATTTACAAATTTGCTGGAGGTGGGGCCTGGTGGTGGAGCACTTACAAAACAACTGATAAAGATACCTGCCATCAATTTTAAAGCGGTTGAGTTAGATGATGAAAAAGTGCCACTGTTAAAACAATGGTATCCTGTATTGGAAGATAAAATTATTCACCAAGATTTTTTAACGATTGATAAACCCTTTGACGAAAAGTTTACCATCATCGGTAATTTCCCATACAATATCTCAACAGAAATTTTATTTAAAATATTAGATTGGAAAGATGATGTGCCGGTAATTATTGGCATGTTTCAAAAAGAAGTAGCACTAAGAGTGGCAGCTAAACCTGGTAGTAAAATTTACGGAGTAACAAGTGCATTGTTGCAACCTTTTTACAATATTGAATATTTGTTTGATGTGCCGCCGGAAAGTTTTACCCCGCCACCGAAAGTAATGAGCGCTGTTATAAGATTGACTAGAAGAAAAGAACCATTGGTTGTGCATTCGGAGAAGGCCTATAAAATGTTGGTGAAAATGGCTTTTAACCAAAGGAGAAAAATGCTTCGCAATGCAGTAAAGCCATTGTTTACAGAAGAATTTTTACAGGATGAGATTTTTAATAAACGGGCAGAAGCACTAAGTATGGAAGATTTTGCAGCATTAACTTTTAAAATGCAAGGGGCAGAAGCCCCTCCTAACCACTAGCCCCTCCTAACCTCCCCCGGGGGGGAGGAACTATCTTAGCGGAGGTGATACATGATAGGGTTGGTATTTGTGGAAATGATTTGAGTAACGTTGAGTAAAGATAAAATGTACCCCGCAAAATTGCGGGGCAGGCAGCTAACCAAGCTGAATATAGCTGTTGTCTTTGTTCATTAAAAAAAGTACCCAAAAGCCGTAAGGCTTTAAAAATATAAATTGAATATGAGTTTACAAAACGAAACGAAAGTAAGACTTGTTACCGCTGCTGCCTTGTTTGATGGGCACGATGCTGCCATTAATATTATGCGCAGAATTTTGCAAAGCAAAGGCGCAGAAATTATTCACCTCGGCCACAACCGAAGCGTGGCAGATATTGTGGAATGTGCCATTGAGGAAGATGTGCAGGGCATTGCCATTACGAGTTACCAGGGAGGGCATGTAGAATTTTTTAAATATATGAAAGACCTCTTGGTAGAAAATGGTTGCGGACATATAAAAATATTTGGCGGTGGTGGCGGCACCATTTTACCAAATGAAATTGAGGAGTTGCATAACTATGGTATTACAAGAATTTACTCTCCTGATGATGGGCGCAGAATGGGTTTGGAAGGAATGATACAGGATGTTATTGACAAATGTAGCCCCCTGTCCCCCGAAGGGGGAACTAAGGACATCTCGACTTTTAAAAATGGAAAATATGCGCTTGGTGAATGGAAAGATATTATTGGAATTGCGAAAGCTATTACTGCAGCCGAGAATGGCCAGTATAAAAAATTGATCTCCGAGTCAATCTCGGAATCGGTAGAACCCCCCTTCGAGGGGCAGGGGGGCTGTGTACTCGGCATCACCGGCACTGGCGGTGCGGGAAAATCGTCCGTAACCGATGAAATTGTTCGTCGCTTTTTAAATAATTATACGGATAAAACGATTGCTGTAATTTCTGTTGACCCAAGTAAAAAGAAAACGGGCGGTGCATTGTTGGGTGATAGAATACGCATGAATTCCATTTCATCTCCTCGTGCATACATGCGCAGTCTTGCTACAAGAGAAAGCGATAAAGCATTGAGCCAATACGTAACAGAAGCCTTGCAGATTTGTAAAAACGCAGGGTTCGATTTAATTATTTTAGAAAGTGCAGGTGTTGGGCAAAGTGATGCATCTATTTTAGAACATTGTGATGTAAGTATGTATGTGATGACGCCTGAATATGGCGCTCCATCGCAACTGGAAAAAATAAATATGCTTGATTATGCTGATGTGATTTGTCTGAACAAGTTTGACAAAGCCGGTGCACTCGATGCCTTGCACGATGTGCGCAAGCAATACAAACGCAACTACAATTTGTGGGATGCAAAAGATGAAGATTTACCTGTTGTAGGTACCATTGCTGCTCAGTTTAACGATGCTGGTGTTAATGAATTGTTCGATAAATTGATGCAGGTAATTTCAACAAAAACAAGTTCGCAATTTGGCGAGCACGCAGCGTTTGCAAAAAGCGGGGGTATGAGTGGTTCTATTATTCCGCCAAAGCGTGTGCGGTATTTGGCTGAAATTGCAGAGAGCATTGCCGAGTATGATAAATGGGTGGAGGAACAGGCGGAGGTGGCTACAAAATTATATCAGTTAAAAGGAACGCAAACCATTTTAAAAAATGAAAACAGTGCTGCAGTAAATACTGCAGTAAAAGATTTAGAGGAGAAATTAAATGTTGATAATAAAAAATTATTGGATAATTGGGATAGTGTTAAAGAGCGTTACCAACAAGAATTTTACGAATTTAAAGTAAGAGATAAAGTAATTAAGCAACCGCTTACTTTTAAAAGTTTATCAGGCACAACCATTGCAAAAGTTGTTTTACCAAAGTATAAAGATTGGGGAGATATTTTAAAATGGCAGTTGCAGGAAAATGTACCGGGCGAATTTCCGTTTACCGCAGGTGTGTTTCCTTTAAAAAGAGAAGGTGAAGACCCTACAAGAATGTTTGCAGGCGAAGGTGGTCCTGAAAGAACCAACAGACGTTTTCATTATGTAAGTGTTGGGCAGCCTGCAAAGCGCCTCAGCACTGCATTTGATAGTGTTACATTGTATGGTGAAGATCCTGCACACCGTCCTGACATTTATGGAAAAGTTGGAAACAGTGGTGTAAGTATTGCAACCGTTGATGATGCAAAAAAGCTGTACAGTGGTTTTGATCTGTGCGATCCAAAAACTTCTGTGAGTATGACCATCAACGGTCCGGCACCAATGCTGTTGGCATTTTTTATGAATGCTGCTATTGATCAGATGTGTGAAAAATACATCATCGAAAATAATTTAAGAGAAGATGTAAATAAAATTATCGAGGCAAAATACAACATTGAAAATTTACCAAAATACAGAGCCTCCCCAAACCCCTCCGAAGGAGGGGCCTCGCAAGTCTCTAATAGTTTAAGTGTTTTTTTAAATGAACGGACGACTGGTTTACCGAATGGTAACGATGGTTTAGGGTTGAGGTTATTAGGGCTTAGCGGTGCAGATGTTTTACCAAAAGATGTGTATAATAAAATTAAATCTGTTGCATTATCTTCTGTTCGTGGTACCGTACAGGCAGATATTTTAAAAGAAGACCAGGCTCAAAACACCTGTATTTTCTCTACAGAGTTTGCATTAAAATTAATGGGCGATGTGCAGGAATATTTTATTACCAACAAGGTTCAAAATTTCTACAGCGTAAGCATCAGCGGCTATCATATTGCTGAAGCCGGTGCCAATCCTATAACACAGCTCGCATTCACTTTAAGCAACGGCTTTACTTATGTAGAATATTATTTGAGCCGTGGAATGAACATAGACGATTTCGCACCTAACCTTTCTTTCTTTTTTAGCAATGGTATGGACCCGGAGTATTCTGTAATTGGAAGAGTTGCACGCCGCATTTGGGCAAAGGCTATGAAGTACAAATACAAAGGAAATGACCGCAGCCAAAAATTAAAATACCATATACAAACAAGTGGAAGAAGTTTGCATGCGCAGGAAATTGACTTCAACGATATTCGCACAACATTGCAGGCGTTGTATGCTATTTATGACAACTGTAATTCTTTGCATACGAATGCGTATGATGAAGCCATCACAACACCTACAGAAGAAAGTGTACGCCGTGCAATGGCCATACAATTAATCATCAACAGAGAATTGGGCACTGCTAAAAATGAAAATCCAAACCAAGGTTCTTTCTTAATTGAAGAAATGACTGACCTTGTAGAACAAGCTGTGCTGGCGGAGTTTGAAAGAATTACAGAACGTGGCGGCGTGCTTGGTGCTATGGAAAGAATGTACCAGCGAAATAAAATACAGGAAGAAAGTTTGTATTATGAAACACTAAAACATACAGGCGAATTTCCAATTGTGGGTGTAAATACTTTCTTAAATAAAAACGGTTCGCCTACTATTTTGCCTGCAGAAGTTATAAGATCTACCACCGAAGAAAAGGAATTGCAGATAACCATGCTCAATGCATTTAAAGAAAGACACAAAGAAAAAAGTGCTGCCATGTTATTGCATTTGCAGGAAGTAGCTATTGCCAATGGAAACCTTTTTGAAGAGCTAATGGAAACAGTAAAATATTGCAGTCTCGGTGAAATTACCAATGCCCTTTACAGTGTGGGTGGGCAGTACAGGAGGAATATGTGATAGTGTTTTTAGGACTTGCCCGCTAGAAGAGGAGCATGGGCAGGATAAATTTGTTTCAACATTTGTATCCTGCTTTCTGTAGTAGTGCCGCAGAAATTTATAATTATTTAATGTTTATTCTGCGGCAGCTACTACTGTCAATAAGGGCTAGGCTCATCATTTATATCTTTTTTCAACTTTTATTATGCAATAAATTATTTGTCAGGGACACAATTGGGTACTGTTTTTCCCACTTTCTTTTTGGTACCTACTTGCTCGTATCCATCCCAACAAGGGTCTGATGATTTTTTGGATGATGCTTTTTTCTTCGTAGCAGATTTCTTTGTTGCTGTCTTTTTTGTTGCCGTTTTCTTTGCCGTTGCCATAAAAGTTTTTCCATTACAAAAACAAAGAGTAAGCCAATTTATTTTGCAGGAAGTTTTTGACAATTTTCACAGAAGTACGACCCACGTTTTCCTTTTCCTATATTCGCTTTAGTAATATCATTTTTGCACCTGCTGCATATTTTTTGTTCATATGCATTCCAGTTTTTAGATAAGGTTCCTTCTTTTCTGTACTGTAAAAATTCAAACGAATAATTAACCACTTCCTGCATTAGCTTTTTAAGTTTTGAAGCTGTTATTTTTTTAATGGGAGTAAGAGGATGCAGCTTTACACGCCACAAAACTTCGTTCTTAATAATATTGCCTACACCTGAAAATATTTGCTGGTCCAGCAATGCATCACATATAAATGCATCAGGAATGTCTTTTAATTTTTTGATGGCTTTTGCAGCATTCCATTCATCACTCATTATATCGGCTTCCCAATCAAACGCTGAAAGGTTTGGGATAAGCTTTACATCTATCACATAAAAATTAAGCTCGTCATTACTAAATTGTAAATGGAGTTTGGCATTTATTTTTGGCTTTATTTCATTGATGGTATAACTGCCAAACATGCGAAGATGAATTTCAATATTAATATCTTTTAGGCAGATAAAAAGGTGTTTACCCCAAGTCTTAATATCAATTATCTTTTTATTGTAAAGCTTGTCATAATCAATTGTAGCGTACCCGCTTGCTTCAATTATTTTCTTTCCAATAAATGGCGAAATATTTTCTTTAAGTATAAGTAATGACGGACCTTCAGGCATGGTAACTTTTGTATTGCAATTTGCAAAACGCAAGCCATAAAATTACTTAGCAGTTATCACAAGCAATATCGTTCTACCCATCTGTTCGTTTTCCATTAGTTTAGATGTTATAAGCAATTGCTTTACTTTACCGGAGGTTGTAGTATAACTAAATGGATTATTTTTCATTACAGCACGAGTAACAAGAACATTTGTTATTTGTTTTTTAATTTCTGCACTCTTCCAAAAAGCATTTTCAATTCTCGAAATCTTTACATCTTCCGTAGATGACTTCGTAAGATTAAACAACTTTAAAAAAACCGAATTGGTTTTCATTATTCTAAGTTCAGAATTTAATATTACAAAAGCAGTATCTTTTACAGAATCAAAAATGGTATGAATAAATTCATCACTTTCAATTAAAAATCCTTCCAGCTTTTTTTGGGTATTTATATTTTGTATAATTTTTACTACATATTTTTCACCATCTTTATTGGTAGCACCTATAGATTCGCCCAATACCCAAATAGGCAATCCTTCCTTGTTTAATAAATAATTATTATCACTTTTATTTCCTTTTGCTAAGGCTATTTTTATTTCAAGGGCTGGTCTATTTGCTTCCCTGTCAACTTCAGTAAAAAGCATTTCAAAGTTTTTTCCTACCAATTCTTTTTTATTGTAACCAAAGGCTTTCATAAAACCTTTATTCACATCTAATATTTTACCATCTATATCCATAATCAATATAGAATTTTCTATAGCATGTTTAAAAATGCCGTCGAAGAAGCCAAGCGTATTTATCATTTATAAGCAGTTATAAAAATAAAGATATCACCTTATGAATAACTATGGGAAATATTTGTGTAATATTTTCATCATTTTGTTGGTATATAGAATAAGAATTTTATGTAATGGTTTGTTGTTTAGTTGGAACAGGATTTGCATCTTTTAAACTTTAACTAAAAGAATAATTTATGAATACACTAAGTAATAAAAAAGTTGCCATTCTTACAGATAATGGCTTTGAAGAAATAGAACTTACCTCTCCCAAAAAAGCATTGGAAGATGCTGGTGCCACTGTGCACATTATATCTCAGCAGAAAATTGTAAAAGGATGGAATCATGATCATTGGGGAATAGAAGTAACGGCAGATGTAAACCTTGCAGATGCTAACCCAGAAGATTATGATGCACTCATGTTACCGGGCGGAGTAATGAATCCTGATACAATGAGAATGGAAAAAGCCTATATAGATTTTGCGCAGCACTTTTTAGAAACAGGCAAACCACTTGCAGCTATTTGTCATGCTCCCCAGTTGCTCATTGAAACAGGAATGCTTGCGGAAAGAAATATGACATCTTACCCATCTTTAAAAACCGATCTTAAAAATGCGGGTGTTATTTGGGAAGATAAAGAAGTAGTAACTGATAAAGGTTTAGTAACAAGCCGAAGCCCCGAAGATTTACCAGCATTTAATAAAAAAATGATTGAAGAAATAGCAGAAGGACAACATTTAACACAAGCAACTTTTATGAGAGGAACAACGAGTATGGGATAATTGAAAAGTATGCAATTTCATTAAAAAAGAGCGACTTAATTTCGCTCTTTTTTATTACTCCGTATCGGCTTTACTGTAACCATTGTTCTCTTCATCTTCTCGTCCAATTTCTTCATCATCATCATCTTCTTCGGCACCGGGAATATCAAGATCGTTACCAGATGCATCGCCGGCAGAACTTTCTTCATTCAGCAAATCTCCATCTGCATCCGTATTATCTAACTGTGCATTTTTTAATTCAATCTCATCTTCTGAAAGCGGATCATTGTTAAACATCTCATCCAACATGGCTTTTTCTGCTGGACTAATGAGCGAATCGTCATACTCTGTAAATTCATTGTTGTTGTTCTTATCCATAATATTAGTTTTAGTAATTATTTGTGTCAAAGTTTATGCCGCAATTTGGCACAATTGTTATTGAATGAACTATATAAAATTAAGTATGAAATTTTTTTCTCCCATTACAATAGTCATTTTTTTATTTGCCTCCTGTGCTGAAAATAAGAACGACGCTCTGAAAGAAACTGAATCAACAAATTACAAAATAGATTCGGCTAAAAAAATACAAAACTATAACATGAACGGCTGCTACAAAATGATCATTGAAAACGATACAGCTACCTTGAAGGTATCTCAACAAAATGATTCAATCATTGGTACACTAATCTATAAAAGAAAAGAGAAAGATAGTAACAAAGGGGAAGTTCATTTATTAAAAACAAATGATCGTGCTGAAGGTTGGTACACCTATCAATCTGAGGGTACAACTTCTGTAAGACAAATTGTATTTAAAATTACAGGCAGCAGTTTAGCAGAAGCATACGGAGATATTAAAATGAACAACGATACCGCCATTTTTAAATATCCTCATGCATTAAATTATGAAGAGAAACATCCATTTAATAAGGTAAATTGCAACTAAAGACTTTATATGAAATTTGTTTTTCCGGTACTAATTTTTGCATTATTTTTTTCTTGTTCGCCTAAGCCATATTCTGCCACCAATAAAGTTTACAGAAAACAGGCGCAGTCTTTTGCTAAAATCTTATCTTCCAATCCTGCAGATTCAATAAGGGCTGATTCATTAAAGCGACCATCCAATTTTGTAGGCACTACCAACTTTGGCATGCGCAAACCCAATATTGTTATCATTCATTATACAGCTCAAAAAAGTTGTGAGCAAACATTGCAAACATTTACAAAGCCTGCTACACAAGTGAGTGCTCATTATGTAATTTGTAAAGACGGTACGCTGCATCATATGCTTAATGACTATCTCCGTGCATGGCATGCTGGCGCAGGCAAATGGGGCAATAGCAATGATATAAATTCAAATTCAATAGGAATAGAAATTGACAATAATGGGGTGGATAGTTTTTCTACAGCACAAATAAATACACTGTATGGTGTGCTGGCATTTTTAAAGAAAGGCTACAATATTCCTACAGCAAATTTTATTGGCCACAGCGATATTGCACCTACCCGAAAGCCAGATCCCGGTATTTTATTTCCCTGGAAATCATTGTCAGAAAAAGGATATGGAAACTGGTATACAGATACTACAGGAATCACATTGCCAACAGATTTTAACAGTCGGTATGCCTTAAAGATTATTGGCTACGATATAAAAGATTTACCAGCAGTTCATCGTGCATTTAGGATGCATTTTTTAGGCTATAACAGGGCAGGAGAACTTACTGAGCCCGAGAAAAAAATATTGTTTGCACTAATGCAACAATATTTATAAATCTTTTACTAAATTTTCTAATAAAATTTCTTCCAGCACTTTCCTTTTAGATCCATTTTCTTCATCGCACCATTTTATCAAACGAATAAAGCCCTCTGAAATTTCGATACCGGTAATATCTCCATCATCAAAACAACAGCAACCTGTATTAAAATAAGATGGTTTTAAAAGTTCCTGTTTTTTGCCGGGAATATTATTGGATGGATGATCAAAATATTTTCCGGATGCAAATACAGGTACATGGGTATGGCCTGTAATAAGTAATAAATTTTGCTGATTGCCACTCCATTCGCTCATCATAATATTGTGTTTATTGCGAAGCGAATAATCGTTACTGGGAGTGTTAACATTTATGCGGAGGTAGCGTTGCATTGGCATCCAAATATGTGCAAT
This sequence comes from Ferruginibacter sp., assembly GCA_031398005.1. GTDB lineage: Bacteria > Bacteroidota > Bacteroidia > Chitinophagales > Chitinophagaceae > Ferruginibacter. The sequence goes on along the minus strand of JANNMO010000043.1, from coordinate 208,254 downwards.
AATCCAAGTGCTAAAACTGTTGTTATCACTCATAATATCTCCCTGATGGCCATGTGTAAGAAAAACACGAAGCATAGAATTGGCTGTTTTTAATTTAATTACCATGCCTTCGTAAACAACCAATGGCATGGTAAAATATTTTTTAAGATTGAGTAAAACATCCAATTTGTTTTTCCAGATTATATCGTGGTTGCCAAATGTTTTAAAAAGCCTTTCTGGTTGAAAAGCGGCTTCGGCAGCCAAAGCATTTTCATTGGCTTGTAAAATTTGTTGGGGTGTAAACTTCCATAATTCTTCTGTATCGCCGAGTGCAACAAAACTAAAATTGTGGTGGTTGTAGTAATTTAAGGCAGCAAGGTAATTGGGTTCATTGTTTTTAAAATCATCCCCCCAGCTTTTATCTCCTTTATGTTGATCGCTAAAAATAATAAATTTTGCATCGGCTGCATTGGCTTCTACAATGATACAACGCTCTTCACTGTCTACTTCGCTATCGGCCAGTAAATCTGATAATGATTTTAATACCACTTCTTTTTTAGGCGCAGCCGAAAAATTATTAGCCATCCAAAGTAAAGGACGTTTCAAAAAATATAACCAAAACTGCCTCATTAAACGGTTTCATTTTTCCTGATAAAATACTTACCTACTACCGGCAGTTTAGCGAATTCTTTATGCTCTACCAATGCAAGAAAACGACAATAAATAAAAACCAAAAATATGGCTACAACAAAACTGAAATAATTATTAGAATACAAATGAGTAATGCCTTTATGAATAAAAAATATTACGGTTACAATTACTAAATAAGCAATCAGTTTTTTCCAAGCATAGGGTACACGATAATATTTTTGCCCAAAATAATTTGACAATAATAACATGGAACCATAAGCGGCAAATGTTCCCCAAGCACAAGCCATAAATCCAAAATGGGGAATAAAAATATAATTGATAAGTACGGAAATGGCAGAACCAAAAAGTGTGATCCAAGCGCCATAAATGGTTTTATTACTTAGCTTATACCATACCGTAAGGTTATAATAAATTCCAAGAAAAATATTTGCCATTAATAAAATAGGAACTACGCCTAAACCTTCCCAGTATTTTGGACCAATAAAATATTTCCATATTGGTATAAATAAACTTACTGCCAAAAACATTACAGATAATACAATGATAAAAAATTTCATGATGCGTGCATATACACGTTGTGGGTTACCAGTTTCTGCCTGTTTAAAAAAGAAAGGTTCTGCACTCATTTTAAATGCTTGCACAAACAACGATATGAGTATGGCAAGTTTTGCGCAGGCACCAAATACACCTATTTGAGCTTCTCTAAATGCTTCTGTACCGGGCAACCACCAGCGCAGCATTATTCTGTTCATCGTATCATTTATTACACCTCCCATTCCAACTAAAATAAGTGGAAGCGCATATACCATCATTTGTTTCCACAAGGATGTATTAAATGCAAAACGTATTTGCAAAATTTCTCTAAATAAAAATAAAAGTGTAATAATTGATTGTATAAGGTTTGCAAAAACTACATACGTTACTGGGTTTACTGATGGATCATATACGGTAGCTATCCACTTTTTGGTAGCATAATTATCCGGACAATATTTTATAAAAAACCATGTTAGAATAATGTTTGCAATAATGCCCACAATTTTTGCGGCAGCATATTTTACAGGTCTTCCATCTTGCCTTAGCCTTGCAAATGGTATTGCAGCAAGCGTATCTACTGCTATAATTAAAATCATCAACTTAATAATGGTAGGAAACTCTTCTAACCCAATGGACTGGCCAAGTAAATGTTGATTAGCCCAAAGTACTCCTGTAAATAATATGGTCGAGAAAAAAAGTGAAATGGCTGCTGTACTGTAAATGTTTTTATTGAGTTCTTTATTGCCGGCAAACCTAAAATATGCTGTTTCAAAACCGTAGGTAAAAAGCACATTAAAAATAGGTATCAAGGAATATATCAAACTGATTTTTCCGTAATCACTTCGGTCTGCTAAATTATAAGTAAGAAATGGTGTAAGCAAATAATTTAAAAACCTTGCAGCAATAGTACTACCACCATACCACATCGTTTCACCCGCCAATTTTTTTATGCTGCTCAAAGGATAAATAATTTTTTCAAAAGTAATGAATTGTAACAATTTGCCTTTGGCGAATTGTTATGCTGCCATTTTCTGTAGGAACACGCCCTTTGGCGTGTTCCTACAGTATTCGCCAAAGGCGAATACATACGAGCGAATTTTATGGAACCATGCTTTACTGCGCAAACCTTTTATTTTTTGTAAAGCTTGTATCTGTTAGGGTATATAAGAAAAGGGTTAATTGCTTTTTTTCTTTTTCAGAAAGCACCATCTTTTTCTGTAATGAAACATCTAAATTAATTAATGCAGTATCAAGGTTTGTGTAATGATTTATTACATTGTCTAAACTTTGCATGCTGCCATCATGTAAGTAAGGCAAGGTGAGCGCTACATTGCGAAGGGTAGGAACTTTAAACTTAAGGGAATCTTTTTTATCCTGCGTAATGGCTTGTCTGCCCACATCGGCAAAACGATTTAAAGACATACCATTATTGCGAAAACTGTTATCTGTAAACAACGGTTCTTTGTGGCAACCGTTACAATTTGCTTTAAAAATTTCGTAGCCTTTTTCTTCCGGCTGTATAAAATTATCTTCTCCTCTTTTTACTTTATCGTATTTGCTATTGGCACTTATAAGGCTTCCGGTAAATTGTGTAATGGCTTTCAGCATTCTTTCTGTGGTAATGTTTGCATCGCCAAAGGCTTTTAAAAAAAGTGTGCTGTATGTTGCATCGGCTTTTATTTTCATTAAAACGGTATCCAGTTTTTCACCCATTTCATTAGGCGCACTTAATGGAGAAAGTGGCTGATTTTCTAAATGATTAATTCCGCCATCCCAGTGCCAATCTTTCATCCATGCAAGGTTAATAAGAGCAGGAGCATTTCGGTTGCTAAAACTATTGTTTACACCATGACTAAGATCATGTTCGTATGTGGCAAAAGATGCAAATTGTTGGTGACAACTTGCACAACTTACTTCACCATCTTTGCTAAGGTTTGCATCATAAAATAATTTTTTACCCAATTGAAAACCCTCTTCGGTTAATTTATTTTTTGCAAAAATATTTGTTGGAGGTGCAGGAAACCCTTTTGGAATTACAAATACAATTGGTGTAGGAGCATACATTTTCTTTGCCGCACTTATCATCATTAGCGCAGCAGCAATAAAGAGAAAAAAGGATATAATTATTTTTATTTTCAATTTTTTACTTCAAATTATTACGATGTCAGCTTGAGCCTGTCGAAAGCGGGTTTATTTAACTACATCGTCTTCTACAAGCTGAAAGAGGACACTTAAGAAAACAAGATTTAAATCATTTACAATCATTCAATTTTTTATTAAAAACATTCCCTCAAAATTATCTGCCGCCTTTTTTGCTTTCTCTCCAGGCGCAGTAATAACAGGAGTTTCAGATATCAGTAATTCATTTAAACCTTTCCAATACTTATCTAAATTTAATTGAATAGTAATGCTGTTATTCTTTTTAAAATAATTTTCATCAACAGGTAAAAATATTTTTCTCATTGTTTTATTAGCGCCTTTGTATCCACCAATATGATGTTCAATTCTGTTATTGTCTGCTTTAGATGAATTTGATTTTCCTTCCAACTTAAACATTATATAACCATTGTTCCAGGTCCAAAACATATCGTTCAAGGGATCCAATGCACCGCTTTGTGCGCCACTACAATTATCAATACTATCTACTCCTAACCAAAAAGAAACGCCTGTTATTTTTGTATAGTACACTGGCACTTTTAAAACATTGTTTTTTGAAGCATCAATTAAATAAACTGATTTGTTTGGTTTAATAATTTTATCATTTACAAATTGAATATTGCTTACATAATATTTTAATTTTGTTACAGTAAAATTTTCTTTAAAAATGTTTGTATAAATGCTATCGTTTAAAAGCAATTTTTTTCCATTAACCAAAGTTTCAAAATGTACAGTACGGTAAGCATTTTTTTGCTGCGCCCATGCTACATTTGAAACCATAAAAATGCTTATAAAAAAAATTAACTTATTCATCTCTACTAATTTTCTTTCTTCCCTGTTTTATAATGCCATCCTTCTTTTTTGTTTCTAATCTTTTTGCTACAACAGCTTTTGGTATGTTGGTTGGTTTTCTTTTTTTAGGAACTATTAAAGCAGCTTTTATAAGCGCTTTCATTTTTTTCAACACTTCTGCTTTGTTGGCAAGTTGGGTTCTTTCTGTTTGGCTTTTCACCAATAAAAAACCACCTGCATTTATTTTATTTGCAAGTTTTGCTTTAATAAGTATTTTCTGTTCTTCTGTTACAATTTCAGATGTGGCCACGTGCCAGTAGCCTTCTACCATGGTTTCCACCTTGTTTACGTTTTGTCCGCCCTTACCGCCACTTCGGGCTGTTTTGTATTTTATTTCGTATATGATATCGGCAAGCATAGCTTTCAAATTTACTTATTATTGATAGTAAATTGTGTTGGCATCATTATTTCTATGGTTAATATTTCCATAATAACAAAAAAACAAGCATTTTTGCACCAAACCTACCTCGTTTTATGTTGAACAATATTTATCAGTCCCTTGTAGATCGGAAGCGCCACAGCAGAAAATCTTTTGCCGTGTTGATCGATCCCGATAAGGTGAACGATAACAGTGTAGAAGAATTGATACAATTATCGCTTGATGCGCAGGTAGATTATTTTTTAGTGGGTGGCAGTTTGGTAATATCTAATTATTTAGATGAATGTGTTCAACTCATTAAACGTAGTTGTAATATCCCCGTTATACTTTTCCCGGGCAGTCCCTCACAGGTAAGTAAATATGCTGATGCATTATTGTATTTAAGTTTAATAAGTGGGCGTAATCCTGAATTGCTTATTGGGCAACATGTAGTATCTGCACCTGTGGTAAAAAAGAGTGGTTTAGAAATAATGCCCACCGGTTATATGGTTATTGATGGCGGTGCACCCACTACGGTTTCTTACATCAGCAATGCATCTCCATTACCATCCGATAAAAATGAAATAGCCATGTGTACAGCCATGGCCGGCGAAATGCTTGGTATGAAATTAATTTATATGGATGCTGGAAGCGGTGCCAAAAAAGCCATTTCAGAATCTATGATTCAAAAGGTTTCCTCTTGCATTGATGTGCCCCTCATTATAGGTGGTGGAATTACCACTGCAGAAAAAGCCTATTTAAATTGCAAAGCTGGTGCTGATGTAATTGTAGTGGGTAATGCCATTGAAAAAGATGCAAGTTTAATTAAAGAGATTGCTGCGGCTATTCATAGTGTGGCAGTGAGAAGTTTGTAGTATTTAAAAGCTAATATAAATTATTTTAAATTTTAGAACATTATTTTTAATATTTATTCTTCTCCATTTATATTATAAGTAGAAAGATACTCTCCTTTATCATTAAAGATTGAACATTCTAATAGAGGTTCTAATCTGATAAAATTTGCAATAAAATTTTTAGCTTCAATAAAGTTATCGAACACTTGATAAACTTTATTTTCATCATCACCCTTTTGAAATATTGTTCGATCATTTTTAACAACAACACCTGAAGCATATTGAACTGTAAGAACAGAACATTTATTTTTTTCTAGTTTAGGAGCTTGCATTTAATTTAATATTAAGACAGTGTCTTTTTTTAACAAGTTAGAAGTTAAATTAATTATTAGAAAAATTCCTAAATGATAGCATATTGAATCCTACTAATAATAATCACCTCCTACTCGCTATCAACAAATTCAAATCTGTAAATTTTAAATTAAACCTTTCGCTTAAATGAAAATTGGTAAGCGAGCCTTTAAATAAATAAATACCACTGCGAATATTAAATTTATACCATATCACATTATCCACACCACCATCTTCTGCAGTTTCTAATAATAAAGGCATCAACACATTACTGATAGCTTGAGATGCAGTACGTGCAAAGCCACTCGGAATATTGGGCACACAATAATGTATAACATCATATTTTGTAAATGTTGGTGCTGCGTGTGTGGTTACATTGCTGGTTTCAAAGCAACCACCATGGTCAATGCTCACATCTACAATTACACTTCCCTTTCGCATATTGCTCACCATTGTTTCTGTAACTACCATCGGTGTTCTGCCACCATCATTACTCAAAGCACCCACCGCTACATCGCATGTTTTTAATTGCTTGGCCAGTATTTTTGGTTCAATAACGGATGTCCATAACCTGCCACCAATATTATTTTGCAGCCTTTTCAAACGATAAATACTGTTATCAAAAATCTTTACGCTTGCACCCATTGCAAGGGCAGTACGAGCCGCATATTCACCCACAATACCTGCACCTAAAATGATAACCTTTGTAGGCGGAATACCACTGATGCCGCCCACCAATACACCTTTTCCATTATTGGCATTGCTTAAATATTGCCCTGCTATCAGCATTACAGCCGAGCCTGCTATTTCGCTCATGCTGCGTACAATTGGGTTATGCCCGCTATCATCTTTTAAGTTTTCAAAACTCAGCGCAGTAATTTTTTTCGCCATCATCTTCATCAATATTTCCCTTTTCATTGCTGCCAAATGAATGGGAGAAATAACATATTGATTGAGTTTCATAAGTTCGGCATCTTCTTCACTCACCGGTGCACTTTTCACTATGATATCACATTCAAAAACCTGTTTTTTATCATATAAAATTTTTGCGCCCGCCTCACTATAATCAGTATCTGTATAGTTGGCACCTATGCCAGCGTTTGTTTCTACATTTACTTCGTGCCCGTTTGCTACAATTACACTCACCGCATCTGGCGTAAGTGCAATCCTGTTTTCATTAAACGAATCTTCTTTTGGTATGCCAATACACAAGCATTCACGCTTTGGTTTTATATCAAGCGTTTCTTCCAGCGTTTCATAAGTGAGGGATGGAGATACAAAAGGTTTTGTGGTGGCCATGGTTGGTTGATTGGTTGATTAGTTGAATCAACGTTAAAAAATAGTAAAGAATGTTTTAAAAATAATGCTGTCTGTTTTAATATAGTACAATTTAAACAAAAGTTTCAAATCAACTAGTCAACTAATCAACCAGTCAACTAATCAACCAGTCAACTAATAACTAATCAACCAACAACCAACTTCCGCTCATTATCACCTGTAACTGAAATATAACAATGCACGGTATCATCAGGAAACAAAGCAGGCGTAATCTCCGGCCATTCTACTAAGCAAAGATTACCACTGTATAAGCAATCTTCCGCACCGGCATTAATGGCTTCCTGTTCATCTTTTAAGCGGTATAAATCTAAATGGTAAATGGTTTTGCCTTCGGCAGAAGTGTATTCGTTTATGATAGAAAATGTTGGACTACTAACTGAACTTGTTACACCCAAAACATGGCACACAGCATGAACGAAAGTTGTTTTACCTGCTCCCATTTCTCCATGCAATGCAACAACATTTTTACCGGCAATGGTTTTTAAAAAACTTGCTGCGGCTTCGTTTATATTATCTAAAGAAAAAATTACATCCATGTTGCAAAGATAAATTGCATAATTAATAATTGGTTAACGGAGATAGAAGATAATTTTGCAAAATGCAAATAACAGAATTGAAAGTAGAAGGAATGACCTGTAGCAACTGTGCATTAAGTGTAAGCAATTATCTTAAAAAAGAAGGACTGACAGATGTAAAAGTAAACCCTATAACCGGAGAAGTAAGTTTTACATCGGAGGCAGATGCAGAGATAATAAAATTAAGAGCAGGTATAAAAAAACTGGGCTATAATGTAGTAGATGAGTCGAAAGAGGGGGAACCTCAAAAAGCCACATTTTTATCGAGTAACAAACAACGTTTTTTCTTTACACTTCCTTTTACATTAGTGCTAATGATGCATATGTTGCCCATAGGTACTTACACACACTGGTTAATGAACCCGTGGGTACAAATTGGATTATGTCTTCCGGTTTTTATAACAGGTATGTATTTTTTTGGAAGAAGTGCTGTAAAAAGTTTATTACACGGTACCCCAAATATGAATGTGCTTATTGCCGTTGGTGCACTAGCATCATTTGTTTATAGCCTAGTTGGTGCGGTTTTAAACTTGGGCGAGCATTATCTTTTTTTTGAAACAACTGCCTCTATTATTACATTGGTATTTTTTGGTAATTATTTAGAAGAAGCTTCCATACAGTCAACGCAGAAAGCGGTACGTTCTTTAACCGCTTCACAAAAAGTAATGGCCAATATGATTGCTTTTGATGATGAACACAAAGAGCAAATTTTTCCAATTGAAAATATCTTTTTAAAAACCGGTGACCTTGTTTTAATTAAAAACGGCGAGCAAGTGCCGGCAGATTGTAAAATTTTGTGGGGAGATTGTATGGTAAACGAAGCCATTATTACCGGCGAAAGTTTGCCATTAGCCAAAACGAAAAAAGATTTTTTAATTGGAGGAAGTGTGGTGGAAGATGGCTTGGTAAAAGCTCAGGTTACGGCTGCAGGTAAAAATACTGTTCTCTCAGGCATTGTAAAAATGGTGCAAGATGCACAGGCAGAAAAACCTCCTATGCAAAAACTGGCAGATAAAATAAGTGCCATATTTGTACCGGTAGTTTTAGCGCTGGCGTTGCTTACTTTTTTGCTTAACTTTTTTGCATTCAATATTTCCGGTGGCGATTCTTTGATGAGAGCAATTGCAGTATTGGTGATTTCCTGCCCCTGCGCTATGGGGCTTGCAACACCCGCTGCCATTGCCGTTGGGCTTGGCAGAGCAGCAAAGCTTGGCATACTTTTTAAAAATGCCAGTGCGTTGGAATCTTTTAAAAAAATACAGCAGGTAGTCTTTGATAAAACAGGAACACTCACCACCGGTAAGTTTACTATTACCAATTTTAGTACAATTATAAACGAAGCAGCATTTAAAAGGATTGTTTTCTCTTTAGAAAAGTTTTCTAATCACCCAATTGCAAAAACCATTGCTGACCAATGGAAAATGAGTAACCCTATAAATTGGAAAAGTATAGAGGAAGTAAAAGGTGTTGGAATAAAAGCAACCGATGCAGAGGGTGATTTATATGAGGTTGGTTCTTATAAATTATTACAGGAAACTGAAATAATAGAAGCACACAATTTATTTATCTTAAAAAATAATATACAAATTGGCTGGATAGATGTGCAGGATGAAATAAGAGCAGAAGCAAAAGAAGTGATTGCAAAACTTCATCAAAAAAATATTAAAACAATTTTACTTAGTGGCGATTTAAAAAGTAAGTGTGACGTTATTGCTCAGCAACTAGGTATCGATGAAGTTTTTGCAGAGCAAACACCTGCACAAAAAATGGATAAAATTGCAGCCCTAAATGCACTTACACCAACTGCTATGGTAGGAGATGGTATTAACGATGCACCAGCACTTGCAAAAGCAACATTGGGGATTTCATTAAGCGATGCATCTCACATTGCCATGCAAAGTTCTGATGTTATTTTAATGAACAGTGGTATTAAGAATTTACCACTTGCATTAGGCTTAGGAAAGCATACTTACATAACTATTAAGCAAAATTTATTTTGGGCTTTTATTTACAATATTGTTGCATTACCCATTGCCGCTTTCGGTTTGCTTACACCTACACTTGCAGCATTGGCTATGGGTTTCAGCGATATTGTATTAGCGTTAAATTCTGTATGGTTGTTTGTAAAGAAGGTAGATTAAAATCAGTATTTTCGGTTATAATTTTTATAATATGGGAATTGAGAAAAAAATCAAGAAGAAAGCAGTGACAAAAACTGAAATTCAAAAACCAACAACTAAAGAAGTTTTAAAAACTAAGTCTATAGCTCGGTTTTTTGGAATAAATCCGAATGAAGAAGATGGAATGACTTATCAAAAAAGGGTGAGAAGTGAATGGTAAAAAAAAATTAATCTAGATCTAATTCTGTAAATTCAATAATACCATTCATTTAGATTTTGAACCTTAACAATATATATCTGCTAGCAATCTTTCCAATTTTAGGATGGTTAATAATTAATTTGATTATAATTTATAGTAGACATAAAAAGAGCATTGCAGAAATAAGTCGATTAATTCAACAGTCCTTCAATTACGTGCAACATGATGTTGATATAAAATTTTACTGGAGTAGTGGAATGAAGGACTATATCTCATTTATTACAAATTGCGATCTTTATTTTCATACCGATTATTTTATTTTAGTCCCCTATCAGTCATTTCCATTTAAAGCTTACCATAGACCAATTACATTTCACTCTCGCAGCAATAATGAAGTTCGAAATCCGAATCTTCGAAAAGGACTAACACTTGATAAATTGGAATTAAATAAGTTTAACAGAAAAGAAATAGAAATTCATTATTCGAAAGGACCTAACAAGTATAGAATTAAATTCAAAAACCTGTATAAAACAACATCAGAAAATCTAGAGATAATGAAGAATTACATCTGAATTTTTTTGTAAACTAATGTTTGTCATAAATGCAATCATCAACATCTTACGATTCTAAAAATGTCTCCACAAGAAACCCTACAAAAATATTATGGCTATGATACTTTCCGCCCTTTGCAGGAAGATATTATTAATTCCATTTTAGCTAAAAAAGATACGCTTGCCATATTGCCAACTGGTGGCGGTAAATCTATTTGTTTTCAAATACCTGCTTTAATGAATGATGGACTTTGCTTGGTGGTAAGCCCGCTTATTGCATTAATTAAAGACCAGGTAGAAAACTTAAAAAAGAAAGGGATTGGCGCATTGGCTATTTACTCCGGCATGTCGTTTAATGATGTTAAGCAAACTTTGCAAAATGCATCATTTGGTAATTATAAATTTTTATATGTATCGCCGGAAAGGCTCGAAACAAAATTGTTTTTAGAATATCTCCCTGCCTTAAAACCCACACTGATTGCTGTGGATGAAGCACACTGTATTTCGCAATGGGGGTATGATTTTAGGCCTTCCTATTTGCGCATTGCAAACCTACGAGAGGAGTTGCCAGATGTGCCCATTATTGCATTAACTGCATCTGCTACATTAACTGTGCAGGATGATATTTGTAAAAATTTATTGTTTAAAAAAGATAGCAATCGTTTTCAGCAATCATTTGCAAGACCAAATCTTTCTTACAGTGTTTTTAAACCGGTGGCTAAAGAAAATAAACTGCTCGAAATTTTGCAGAATGTAAAAGGCTCCTCTATCGTTTATTGTAAAAGCAGAAAACAAACCAGCGTGGTGGCTGAACTGTTGCGCATGAATAACATTAATGCAGATTTTTACCATGCCGGATTACCTGCGGAGAAAAGAACAGCAAAGCAAGATGATTGGGTGAACAATAAAATAAGAACCATAGTTTGTACCAATGCATTTGGCATGGGTATAGATAAGCCCGATGTAAGAGTAGTGGTACACTACGAAGTACCAGATTGTGTAGAAAATTATTATCAGGAAGCTGGTCGTGCAGGTCGGGATGGAAAGAGAGCTTACGCAGTTTTATTACATACAGCAAAAGAAACGGATGATTTGTTATACAAAATAGAAACCAAGTATCCATCTCTGCCCAAACTAAAAATGATTTATTTGGCATTAATGAATCATTTGCAAATAGCTGCTGGTACCGGTGAAGGTTTAAGTTTTGATTTGGATATTGCTGCTTTTGCACAGAATTTCAAATTGAATGTATTGGAGGCTACTTATGGTATACAAGCACTAGCACAAGAAGGGTTATTTAGTTTTAATGAAATGATGTTTAAGCAAAGTACAGTAGAATTTTGCGTAAATAAAACAGACTTGGAAGAGTTTGAATTGCATCATAAGAATCTTGAACCTATTATAAAAGGATTACTACGATCGTACGAAGGCATATTCGATTTTCCTTGTACGGTGTATGAAAATTTACTAGCCAAGTTTTTAAAAATAAATCTTGAGCAATTAAAGATCGCTTTGATGCGATTACACCAAAATGGAATAATCATTTACAAAACTGCTACCGAAAAGCCACAAATATTTTTATTTAAAAACAGAATGTACAACGATGATTTTTTTATAGACAACAAAGCAATGACTATAAGAAAAACAGAAGCTTCTAAACGGGCAAAAGCAATTAGTTCTTTTGTAAACAACAATGCAAAATGCAGAAGCAGGATAATTGCTGAATATTTTGGAGAAATATCAACATTGGATTGCGGCATTTGCGACAATTGTATAAACAACACAGAAGCAACTTTACCTGCTGAAGAATTTAAAATAGTTTCTGAAAAAATTATTGGGTTTCTAAAAACGGAAAATTTAAATTATAAAGAAATTTTAAAAAGAATGAAACCTTTAAAACAACGGTCCGTTTGGCTAATTATAAATTTTTTATTAGCAGAAGAAATCATAGAATCTAAAAATGATATACTGAGTCTAAAAAATTAATATCAAAACATTGGTATACATAAACCAAAAGTAGTGAGCATAAAAAAGGGACCAAGATAGAAATCTAGTCCCGCTTTAAAATCCAATATCCTATGAAAAACCGATGTGAAGATACAGACCTTCATGAAAATAACAAGCATTTTTTGAAAAATTTTGTAGAGTAAATACTACAAAAATCACAAAATGGGTTAATTTACGGTATTAGGAAAAATTAATTGGTTGAAAACCAATATTTTAATTTTTATTGATTCAACTAAAACCAGCTTTTTTTCTTAGAAGATGATCTACCCCCCAGCCCTAAAGCACCTAATAATGAACGCACTATTCCATTCCCTGCAGTTCTCATCATGCTTTTAACAACAGTATTTCCCGCAATTTTTTCAAATGTAGAGGGCTCTTCTTTGGTTGATTTATTTGACTCATCTTTCGCAAGACCTGCATTCTTATCTTCCGCTTCCTGTAGTTTACCAGTCAATATTTCATAAGCACTTTCGCTATCAACATCTATATTATACTTTGCAACTAATTTGCTTTTTGCATTTATTAGATCTACTTCGGCTTGAGAAAGCACATCCATTCTGCTGCGAGGGCTACAAAGCATTGTATGAGCAAGTGGGGTAGGTACCCCTTTTTCATTTAACATCGTTACCAATGCTTCACCAATTCCCAATTGCGTAATTAAATCCTCGGTTTTATAATAATCTGTTTCTGGATAATTGTCTGCTGTTTGTTTAATGGTTTTTCTATCAGCTGCAGTAAAAGCCCGCAAGGCATGTTGTATTTTCATTCCCAATTGGCCCAATACAGAAGCAGGAATATCCATTGGATTTTGTGTACAGAAAAAGATTCCAATTCCTTTTGAGCGAATCAGTTTTATAATGGTTTCTATTTGTTGCACCAGCTCATTACTCGCTTCTTGAAATATTAAATGGGCTTCATCAATAAACAAGATAAGTTTTGGTTTATCTAAATCTCCTTCTTCGGGAGATGAAGCATATAACTCAGCCAACATTTGCAGCATAAAAGTGGAGAATAACTTTGGTCTATCCTGTATATCCATCACCCTTAAAATGCTTATCATGCCCAAACCTTTATCGTTTATGCGCATCAAATCATCTACCTCAAAACTTTTCTCTCCAAAAAAAACATCAGCACCTTGCTGCTGCAATTCAATCACTTTTCTTAAAATAGTACCGGTAGATGTGGTAGATATTTTGCCATACAATTTTTCAATTTCCAACTTGCCTTCGTTGCCAACAAACTGCAATACTTTTATAAAATCTTTTAAATCGAGCAATGGCAATTTGTTATCGTCGCAGTATTTAAATATAAGTGCAACCACACCGCCTTGCGTATCATTTAAATCCAGTATTTTACTAAGTAGTACAGGGCCAAACTCACTTACAGTTGCACGAAGTTTTACTCCATTTTTTCCGGTGAGAGAAAGCAATTCAGCAGGAAACTCAGCAGGCGTATAATTGAGATTTAATTTTTGATAACGATCTGTAACCTTATCATTTACTGCCCCCAAAGCCGCAATACCGCTTAAATCTCCTTTAATATCCATTAGTAAAACTGGTACACTTGCGTCACTCAAAAACTCACTCATTATTTGGAGGGTTTTTGTTTTACCAGTACCTGTAGCACCAGCAATAAGCCCGTGGCGATTCATTGTTTTAAGAGGTAAAAATATTTTTGCTTCGGGTATTACTTGTCCATCTAAAACGGCAGCACCAATTTGTACGGCTTCTCCTTTAAATGTATAACCGTTAGCAATGGCTTGGATAAATTCTTCTTTGTTGGGCATGGTTAGTTTTTTTGGAAAGTTACCAACTACATTGATATATATTAAAAAATTGTTTAGTGCATAAAGCTTACTGTTTTTTCCGACTCCCTGGCCTCCACTTCAAATTTGTTATTGTAATAACCAACCTGCAAACTTTCCCATAAATATTTAATTATAAAAAGCAAATAACCATGTTCTGCAAATTGCTTTATATGACAAAGCTCATGCTTTACCCAGCGCTCATCCGCTAAAAAATTTTCTTTGCTTGTACCCCACAAATGAATGGTTTTACCAAGCACCATTGCTACGGAACCGGCATTCATTTTTTTAGCTGCAAGCCTTGCCTGCCAAGAGTTTTCTTTTATGTAGAAAGTTGGTTTATTCATACCAAGCAGCTAAAATTTCATCAGCATGGTTTTTACTATCGGGCTTTGTAATGATGTTTTTTATTTTACCTTTTTCATCAATTAAAAAAGTAGTGCGGTGAATACCATCGTATGTTTTTCCCATAAATTGTTTAGTACCCCACACGCCATATTTTTCCGCAATGCTGTGGTCTTCATCTGCAATTAAAGCAAAAGGCAGCTCATATTTTTCTTCAAATTTTTTGTGCTTTTTTACAGGGTCAGGACTAATACCAATTATTTCAAAGCCATCTTGCAACAGATTGCTGTAATTATCTCTTAGGTTGCAAGCTTGGTTGGTACAAGTTGGCGTGTCATCTTTTGGGTAAAAATATACAATCAGTTTTTTACCTGCAAAGTCTTTAAGTGCAATGGTTTCGCCGTTTTGATCTATACCGTAGAATGCAGGTGCGGCTTTGCCTGTTTTTAAATCGCCAAAGGGTGGGGTGGTTGTTTCTTTTTTCATGCTCTATATTTAAATTTGCCGGAAAGTCGGTAAGGCGTTTTATTTAAAGTATTTTAATTTTTTGCAAAATATTTACAATCGAAAATGTAAGAAGGTAAGATTAAAACCTTCTGTTTTGTTGTACCATTTCTTTTTTTCTTATTCGTGAAATTTTGTGCCATTCGTGGCAAAAAAATTATCTCGTAAACCTATAAGTTCTTTCTGCAACATTTCCTACTTGGTCCGTGGCTTCTATTTTTAATTCGTGTTCACCAGATGCGCATTTATCATCAAAATTATAAATAAAATTTATGCCTTTATCATTGCTAAAACGTAGCCACTTTCCATCTAACAATGCAGTAAAGTTTACTATGTCTTCTGTATTGTCTTTTATTTGAAATAAAATTCTTTTCAGGCCTGCAGTATTTATACCATCTCTAAAACCGATGGGTAAAATGGTTGGTGGTTCTCTGTCAATCATTAATTGAAAATTACCAAACTCTCTAAAGGAAGCTGTGTACCAATCTTTGTTATATACAGCTTTTGCAAAATCTTTTTTACTGCCGTAAAATCGCTTCATTACTATCTTTCCGGTATCTGCCATTGCAAAGTTTTCTTTGATGCTTACGGGGTAATATGTTTGTACCGGCACAGTTGCATTCATCAATTGGTAAATATTTTTTCCCTCTGCAGAAGGCAACTCTTTGTAAATAAAATGTATGGTATCATACAACGCATTTTCTGGTAAATAAAACCGCACTTTATTGTTTTCAAAAATATTTATGTAATTAGGAACAAATTTTTGATCGTATACAATAGCTGGTTTTGAAACCAAATTTACCGGCGGCATTACATCAAAATTTAAAGTTGATTTGTTAGCATTTGCATCTAATACAATTATGTTGATGTTGTGTTTTTCGCTATCAGAAAAAATGGTAACTCCTTTATTGAAATCAGTTTTATAAATAAGGTTTTCATATCCTGGCAAAGGCGATAAATATTGTAACCATGGGCCACCATTTCCCCTTGTTTTATGATCTATATGTGCATTAAAATATCGGGTTTCTGCGTAGCTAATACTATCTAATTCAAAACGACTTATCTGTTTGCCATTGTCAATAACGGCGGCTGCATATACACCATTTGGGTTGGCGGACAAAGAGTTTTTATCCTGCATGGTTAATGCAAAACTTACCCTGTTTGAGGATGCAATTATTTTTCCGCCCACGACTGTGTAAACACCGTTTACTTTTCGCAGTGAGTAAATTTTTGGCGTTTGATTGTATGTACTAATGCTTCTGTCATACATGGCAAGCCTAATAATTTCTGGCTGTACTTTATCTGGTATTGGTAAGCCAAACATTAAACCGTTTAGGCATTTATCTGTTTTGGTATCTCTCATTTCAAAGTGTACGTGTGGCCCTTGTGAGCCGCCGGTATTGCCACTTGCAGCAATATAATCTCCTTGTTTTACTTTAAACAAATTAGTTGGAATATCAAGAAAAATTTTCCACTGTTGTAAGTTATATTGTTGTTGAGTAATATATTTTTCTAAGGCTGGCTCAAATGCATTTAAATGTGCATAAACCGTGGTTATACCATTTGGGTGATTTATATAAATGCACCTCCCAAAACCATAAGGTTCAATTTTTACTTTGGCAATATATCCATCAGCAGATGCATATACAGGTACATTTTCTTTTTGGTCTGTTCTACAATCCAACCCCATGTGGTAATGATTTGGACGGAGTTCACCAAAGTTGGCAACAATGCCCACTGCTGCACCTACCGGCCATTCAAAATAATTTTGAGGATAATTTTTGGGTGTAAAAATTTGTGCAAAAGAACCTATACAATGAAAAGAAAATAACAATGCTATAATAAAAATCCTCATGGGTACGATTTGAAAAATTAATAGTGGTACAAAAGTCGGGGTTAGTGTTTAAAATAAATTGCAAATGTTTTGTGCTATTAAAAACAAGATGGCCTTTTTTTTATACGGTTCAAATTATTATTGATGAAAGATAAAAAGATCAAAGGCTCCCGACAAACGTACGGGACACGGTGCGCTACTTAGCCAAAACTCCTTTTGCCTGCCTTTGAGGCAAAAGAGTGGGAGGCGGGCAGCGAACAAAAGTTTAATTTTTATAAACCGTAGAAAGCCCCAAATTTTCCATTTGCTTTTCCCCCTCTTTCCCTTTACTTTTGCACGCCACAGCAAAGGCAATTTTACTACATGCCAAAGAACGAATCTATACAATCTGTTTTAATTATTGGAAGCGGCCCTATTGTAATTGGACAAGCCTGCGAATTTGATTACAGTGGCACACAAGCCGCTCGGAGCCTGCGTGAAGAGGGCGTAAAGGTTATTTTGATAAATAGTAATCCTGCTACTATAATGACCGATCCGATGATGGCGGACAGGGTATATTTATTACCACTTACGGTAGAAAGTATTGAGCAAATATTAGAAGAAAACCAAATTGACGCAGTGCTGCCAACCATGGGTGGACAAACAGCTTTGAATCTTTGTAAAGAGGCAGATGAATTGGGCGTTTGGGAAAAATACAATGTGAAATTAATTGGGGTAGATATTAAAGCAATTGATAAAGCGGAAGACAGAGAAAAGTTTAGGTTGTGGATGATAGAAATGGGCATACCTGTTTGTGAAGCGCATATTGCCAATTCATTTTTGGAAGGAAAAGAGTTTGCACAGCAAATTGGTTATCCTTTGGTGCTTCGTCCATCTTTTACACTTGGTGGCAGTGGCGGTAGTATTGTTTTTAAAAAAGATGATTTAGATGAAGCTTTAAATAATGCACTTACTGCTAGCCCTATACATGAAGTGTTGGTGGAAAAGGCAATAGTAGGTTGGAAAGAATTTGAGCTGGAGTTATTAAGAGACAATGCAGATAATGTTGCTATTATTTGTACAGTGGAAAATTTTGACCCAATGGGCGTGCATACGGGCGACAGCATTACCGTTGCACCTGCCATGACGCTGAGCGACACTGCTTACCAGCTGATGCGTAACACAGCAATATCTATGATGCGTGCATTAGGAAATTTTGCCGGCGGATGTAATGTACAATTTGCGCTTAACCCACATACAGAAGAAATTATTGTAGTAGAAATTAATCCTCGTGTGAGCCGAAGTTCAGCATTGGCAAGCAAAGCCACGGGTTACCCGATTGCAAAAATTGCTGCAAAACTAGCTATAGGTTATAATTTAGATGAACTGAAAAACCAAATCACACAATCTACTTCCGCTTATTTTGAGCCTGCGCTGGATTATGTAATTGTAAAAATACCACGCTGGAATTTTGATAAATTTAAAGGTGCAAATGATACGCTTGGTTTTCAAATGAAGAGTGTGGGTGAAGTAATGGCAATAGGCAGAAGCTTTGCTGAAGCCGTGCAAAAAGCTTGTGTAAGCTTGGAAAACGAAGCAGTTGGTTTAGGTTATTATGGTAAAAGTGTAATGCACAGCGAAGAACTTATTGAATATATAAAGATTCCAAAATGGGATAGAATATTTCGCATAAAAGATGCCCTAATGGCGGGCGTAAGTGTAAAGCGTATTTGTGAAAGTACTAAAATAGACCGTTGGTTTATTTACCAAATTCAAAAAATAGCAGATTGCGAAAAAGAAATTGCCAAATACAATTTTGCATCGCTTCCCGAAGATTTGTTGAGGGAAGCAAAGGTGCTTGGTTTTAGCGATGAGCAAATGATTCGCATTATGCAGGATGGAAATGCAGATGATTTATATGAACGCAGAAAGGCATTGGGCATTACCAGAGTATTTAAAATGGTAGATACCTGCAGTGCTGAGTTTGAAGCGAAGACTCCTTATTTTTATTCAACTTTTGAAAACAAATCTGAGGGACTAAACTCGAATGAATCTGTTTCATCTTCTAAGAAAAAAATTATAGTACTCGGTAGCGGCCCCAACCGTATAGGTCAAGGTATTGAATTTGATTACTGTTGTGTGCATGGTTTGCTTGCTATAAAAGAAGCCGGCATGGAAGCCATTATGGTGAACTGTAATCCTGAAACAGTTTCCACTGATTTTGACATGGCGGATAAATTATATTTTGAGCCGGTTTATTGGGAACATATTTGGGAGATAATTGAGCATGAAAAACCGGAAGGGGTAATTGTTCAGTTGGGGGGACAGACAGCCTTGAAACTTGCTAAAAAATTAACTGAAAAAGGTATAAAAATTATCGGGACTTCTTTCGATAGTATGGATATTGCAGAAGACCGTGGCCGCTTTAGTGATATTTTAAAAGAGTTGGAAATTCCTTATCCGAACTATGGTACTGCATACAATACTGATGAAGCAATTGAAGTAGCCAAAGAAGTTGGTTACCCAGTTTTGCTTCGCCCGAGTTACGTATTAGGCGGACAACGCATGCGAATTGTTTTGAATGATGATGAACTGGAAAAAGGGGTATTAAGTTTGTTAAAACATTTGCCCGGCAATAAAATATTGATAGATCATTTTCTTGATCGTTGCCAGGAAGCAGAGATAGATGCCATTTTTGATGGGGAAGATTTTCATGTAATGGGCTTAATGGAACATATTGAACCGGCAGGTATTCATAGTGGAGATAGTAATGCAGTTTTGCCACAATTTAATCTTACACCGCTGGTTGTACATGCCATGGAAGAGTATGCAGAAAAAATAGCAAGAACGCTTAATATAAAAGGATTAATCAATATTCAATTTGCCATAAAAGATGGTAATGTGTATGTTATTGAAGCTAATCCAAGAGCAAGTCGTACTACACCATTTATTGCAAAAGCTTATGGTATTCCATACCTGAATATTGCAACAAAAGTTATGTTGGGTGTAGCCAAGCTGAAAGATTTTACATTCGAAAAGAATCTAAAGGGTTTTGCAATAAAAGAACCTGTTTTCTCCTTCAATAAATTCCCTGGTGTAAACAAAGAACTTGGCCCCGAAATGAAGAGCACAGGAGAAGCTATTCGCTTTATAAAAGATTTGCGTGACCCTTATTTTAGACAATTGTATAAGGAGAGAAGTATGCATTTAAGTAAATAATAAAAATTGTTTGAAGCTAATAACATAAAAAATATTTTTGTTATGCAATAAATTTTTCATTTGGTTGTTATTTTAATGGAACATTATTTTTTTGAAAGCAAAATCTTTCTTTAAGTAACCAATCCTTTATCCCAAAACCAATGACCAATGAAAAAAGTAATTTTGTTCATACTGTTATTTTGGAGTGTAGTATTTTATTTTTCATGCACTAAGGGGAATGCACAATTAAAAAACAGAAACAGTACCGATAAATCAACCAGGCAAAGTAACAATGTAACCGCCACTAAAGTTGTTGTTCCCACAGATGCTCCCTCCACCATAACCACTTTATTTGCAGATAAAAAAATAAATGCAGGCAGTGTTTCTGTTACCAACGATTCGTATTTTATTTACGTAACATACCGTGCACAAAAAGGGTATGTGTTAACGCAAACTCATTTGTATATTGGTGCAAATTATCTTATTCCTGTTACCAAGGCTGGCAGTGTTATGATGGAGAAATTTCCTTATAACAAAGTGCATAAAAATGAAATTAGTTATACTTACCAAATTCCTATTATGGCCATACCTGAAGGTAGTTGTGGCAGCATAGCAGCACAGGCAGATGTTGTAAAATATAATGGCGAAGGTAAAATTATAGACCAGCAAACTGCATGGGGAAATGGTGTAGCCATCAATAATAAAAATAGTGAAGAAATGCAATTTGATTATTGCAGCATCTCACAATAGTATAAATTCATCTGGGGCTGTTGGTATATAGCATAATTCAACATTTGCTCCGGCTGTATGTAGTAGTGCCGCCACAAAGTTTATTATACTGTAAAGTTAATTATTGCGGCAGCTACTACTGCCCATCCGGCAGCCTTTCATCCTTTTATCTTTTTTCAACTTTTATAGAAGCGTACATTTATTTTATACTTGTTACTTTACTCTAAAGTATCAACTATAAAACAAAGCTTATTATCTAATCTATAATTAAATTTGTAAGTGTAAATTTGTACAAACACAAAATAATGGAAGAATTAATATTTTTAGTAGAAGAAGCAGATGAAGGTGGATTTATTGCAAAAGGATTAGGCGTTGCAATTTTTACACAAGGCGATACTTACGAAGCATTAAAACTTGCTGTTATTGATGCAGTGCATTGCCACTTTGAAGATGATAAAAAAAGAATTATCCGTTTGCATGTTGTAAAAGAAGAAGTAATAGCTGCATGAAAATTTCAAGAGACTTAAACAGCGATGACATAATAAAATTATTAAAACCTTTTGGATATAAAGTTACCACACAAACAGGTAGCCATATAAGACTGACTACTGAAAAATTAGGGCAGCACCATATTACAGTTCCCCACCACAATCCTATAAAGATTGGAACACTTTCTGCAATTTTAGGGGAAGTTGCAAACCATCTCAATATATCCAAACAAGATTTTTTACAAGAACTTTTTGGCTGATTCATAAATGACAAATCTCCCCAACCGTTACTTCATCATTAACAAACCAAACAACATGGTATCGCAGTTTATAAGCAGCCATAATGTTGGGTTATTAGGCGATATGGATTTTAATTTTCCGGAAGGTACGCATGCCATTGGAAGATTGGACAGTTCATCTGAAGGATTATTAATATTAACAACAGATAAAACAGTTACCCGTAAATTATTTCTTGCAAAGCAAGCCCATACTCGTTCTTACCTTGTAATGGTGCAGCATAAAATGACGGAAGAAACATTTTTAAAACTGCAGCAAGGTGTAAACATACCCATTAATGATACCGAAAATTATTTTGCAAAACCGTACTCCGTTCAAATAGTAACCAACCCTACTTCTCTTTACAAATATGCTACAGACCCACGAGAACTTTATCCGCATACTTGGTTGCTCATTACACTTACAGAAGGTAAATTTAGGCAAGTACGCAAAATGGTTTTATCAGTGAGGCACCGCTGCTTAAGACTAATACGCCTGAGCATAAGTAATATTTTGTTAGAAGATTTAGCACCAGGTAAAGTAAGAGAAATGAATGAAGAGGAATTTTATGATTTACTCAAGCAAACTGAAAAAATTCCTTTTAATTAGCATTTAATCAAACTCTGGTTGTACATTCCCATCACCAAAATTAATTGATGGCTGCAAAGTACAAAACACCCTTGTGGAAACTGGCACCGTTCGTGCGCATCTTATTGCCATTTGTTACTGGAATATTAATTCAGTTTTATGTAAAAATTCCTATAACAATTATAATAATTTGCACGCTAATATTTGTGTTGTTATTTCTGCTTTTCTATTTACTGCCCCTTACATTTAAATATAAATATCAATGGTTACATGGGTTCCTATTAAACCTGATTATTTTCTGCGCAGCAATATTTATTACATGGCAAAAAGATGTAAGAAATAATGAAAAATGGTTTGGAAATTATTATACAGATAGCAGTACGCTAATCATAAAAATTAATGAACCACCCATTGAAAAAGAAAAATCTTATAAAGCCGAAGGTAAAGTAGAAGCGATCATTAAAAATGGTAAAATAGCAAACGTAACAGGTAAGCTACTTATTTATTTTTCAAAAAATACAAGTATAATCGTACCTAAGTATGGCGATAAAATTGTAGTAAAAGGCGGCTTACAGCAAATAAAAAACGCTGGCAACCCTGGTGGTTTTAATTATAGCCGGTACATGGCTTTTCAGCAAACTTTTTATCAGGTATTTCTTAAAGATGAAAACTTTGTAGTGCTTCCATCTCATAAAGAAAATTTACTTTACAGTTTTGTATTTTCTGCAAGAGAAAACACCATAAAAATTTTACAGAAATATATTGCAGGTAGTAAAAAGGTGACCGGTATTGCAGAAGCTTTGCTTATTGGTTACAAAGAAGATTTGGATAAAGATGTAGTGCAGGCGTACAGTAATACAGGAGTAGTGCATATCATAGCCATCTCAGGTATGCACTTGGGTTTAATTTATGTAGGTTTGGTTTGGTTATTTTCTAGATTACCATTTATTAAGCGGAGTGCTGTGGCAAGGGTGGTTCTTATGTTGGTGTGCTTATGGTTATTCAGTTTAATCACTGGCGCTTCAGCTTCTGTATTACGAAGCGCAGTAATGTTTACTTGTATTATAATTGGTAAAGAATTTTTTAAACAGGCTAGCATTTATAATTCGCTTGCATCATCAGCTTTTCTGTTGCTTTGTTTCGATCCATTTTTATTGTGGGATGTAGGTTTTCAACTCAGTTATTTTGCAGTTGTAGGAATAATTTGGTTACAAAAACCAATCGAAAATCTGTATTATTCCAAGCATAAACCTATACAGTATTTGTGGCAAATGTGTTCTATTACCATCGCTGCGCAAATACTTACGTTGCCTATTTGCATTTATTATTTTCATCAAATTCCCACACTTTTTTTAATAACTAATTTAATCTGTGTTCCATTATCTACACTCATATTATTTTCAGAAATATTTTTAATTCTCATCTCAGCTATCCCATTGATAGCTTCCTTAGTTGGTAAATTTATTTATGTACTCACATGGTTAATGAACACCATAATTGCATTTTTTAATGATTTGCCATTTTCATTAGTAGATAAAATATATGCAACAGCCATTACCACAACTATTTTATATGTATTTGTATTTTTAATAGCTGCGGCATTGCTAAGAAGAAATAAGCAACTTTTCAAAATAGCACTTGTAACGTTGGTGCTCTTTTCGGCTATATGGGCTTATGGTAAAATAAATTTAGTGAAACAGAAAAAGATAATAGTATATAATGTAAGCAAACACACCGCTATAGATTTTGTAGCAGCTAATAAATACTGGTTTTATGGTGATGATGATTTTAAAAAGGAAGGCGTTTTACAAAACTTCAATTTAAAACCTGCCAGAGTTTCTTTACAAGTGGAGCCGAGTTTTGATACTTTGACCGCACTTAAACGCCATCGTTTTATATGGCAGTTTTATGATAAAAAAATAATGGTTATTGATAGCACTATAAAATTTGAATCCATCGCAACTAAAACTTTTGTAGATGTTTTATTGATCAGCAAAAATCCATTAATACACATAACAGATATAACATCTGCTGTAAACGCCGCCTGTATTGTATTTGATGCTTCTAACAGTTTGTGGAAAATTACCCAATGGAAAAAAGAGTGCGAAGATTTACATTTGCAATACTTTATTACAGGTGAGAAAGGAGCTTTTACACTTAATGTGAATTAGTTTATCCCTTTTATAATTCACTTTTTTAAAGTATAAATGTATTAACCACTCTTATCGCCTTTTCGGCAAATTATCATCATGCAAAAAAAAATACAATCAGCACTCATTTCCGTTTTTTACAAAGATGGATTGGAGCAAATTATTCAATTACTTAATGAACTTAACGTAACAATTTATAGTACTGGTGGTACGCAGGAGTTTATTGAAAAGCTCGGGGTGCAATGTATACCTGTAGAAGGTTTAACTAGTTATCCATCTATTTTAGGCGGTAGGGTAAAAACGCTGCACCCAAAAGTATTTGGTGGTATTTTGGGTAAAAGAAATGATGAAGTGCATGTAGCCGAAATGAAAGAGCATTCTATACCTGAAATTGATTTGGTGATAGTTGATCTTTATCCATTTGAAGAAACAGTAGCCGCTACCAACGATGAAAAACTAATTATAGAAAAAATTGATATTGGTGGTCCGAGTATGATTCGTGCCGCTGCAAAAAACCATGCAGATGTAGTTGTGATAGCTTCTAAAACTTCTTACACATTATTAGAAAAATTATTAAGAGAACAAAATGGAGAAACATCTTTAGAGCAACGTAGAAGTTTTGCCATAAATGCATTTGATGTATGTACACATTACGATAATGCCATTTCTTCCTATTTTAATAAACTGGAACTAAGTACACCCTTTAATAAAGAAAAGCGTTCATTACGTTATGGTGAAAATCCTCACCAGTCAGCCGGTTTTTATGGCGACTTAAGTGAAATTTTTAATCAACTACACGGTAAAGAACTATCATATAATAATTTGGTAGATGTAGATGCGGCTTTACAACTCTGTAAAGAATTTCAGAGCCCTATATTTTCTCAGGGTTCACAAGTCCTCCCGATTAACTCGGGAGAATTTAGTGAGGAGACTGCCTTTTTCATCATCAAACACACAAATGTTTGCGGTGCAGCTATAAGAAAAACTGTATTAGATGCATGGAAAGCTGCACTGGCAGGTGACCCCGAAAGTGCATTTGGTGGTGTGCTTATTTGCAATAAAGAAATAGATGAAGCTACCGCAAATGCCATTAATGAACTTTTTTTTGAAGTACTAATGGCACCATCTTTTAATGAAGACGCATTGCTTATTTTACAACAAAAGAAAAACAAGATTTTGTTAGAAGTGAAAAAATATCCTGAACTAAAGTTGCAAACAAAATCATTGCTTAACGGTACATTGGTACAACAAACAGACGAAGGAACCGTAGCAGAATGGAAAGAAGTTGGGGGAAGAGAAACAACTGAAGAAGAAAAAAAATCATTGGCATTTGGAAATATTCTTTGCAAACATTTAAAAAGTAATGCCATTGCTTTAGTAAAAAATAACCAACTTATTGGTAAGGGTTGTGGACAAACAAGCCGCATAGATGCCTTAAGAAATGCCATAGACAAAGCAAAACAATTTGGTGCAGATACAACAGGCGCCACCCTTGCAAGCGATGCGTTTTTTCCGTTTGATGATTGCGTGCGAATAGCACACACTGCAGGTATAGATGCATTTATACAACCTGGCGGCTCGGTAAGAGATGCAGACAGCATTGAGTATTGTAAAGTAAACGGACTTGCAATGGTAATGACGGGCACCAGACATTTTAAACATTAATAACTTTACTTTGTTACGTTCATCTAAGACCAAGGGCTATATAGCATTATTAGCAACGAGTACGGTTTGGGGTACTACTTGGGTTGCCAGCAAAATGGGATTAAGCGAAATACCTGCTTTGCAAATGGCTTACATACGCCAGTTTTTTGCAGGAATAATATTTGTTTCCTTTTTTCTTTTTTATAAAAAAACGCCCTTGCCTACACGGAAACAATTTGTGTGGCTATTTATTATGGCCATCATTATGTTTGTATCGGCCAATGGCTTAAGCACTTGGGGAATAAAATTTATTCCTGCAGGGTTAGGTTCATTAATAGGAGCCCTATATCCACTCTCGGTTGTTATAATTGAAAGGTTGTTTTTTAAAAGCAAAAAAATAACAGCCATTACTTTTGCTGGTTTCTTTTTAGGTATATCAGGTATTGCCATTGTTTCTTACGAAAATGCATTTGATAACCCTGGGCCCTTATTTATGTTTGGAATTTTTCTTTCATTAATAGCCATGCTTTCATGGAGTGTAGGTACCATATTTATCGCACGAAATAAAGTAGAAATTAATCCATATTTTGGAGTAGGCTGGCAAATGTTGATAAGCAGTTTAATACTTTTTATAGTAACTGAGAGCACTCAATCTACCTTGGCTTTTTCAGAAATTTCCTTAAAAGTGTGGGGCATTATTGCCTATTTAGTACTATTTGGTTCGGTGATAGCTTTTGTTGCTTTTATATATTCTACCAAAGTTTTGCCCACAGCCATTGCTTCTTTGTATGCATACATTAATCCTTTTGTTGCCATGGTTACAGCTTACTTTATAATTAATGAAAAATTAAGTATGAATATTTTGTGGGGTTCTATGGTTACATTAATTGGAGTGTTTTTGGTAAATTATTCTATCAAAAAAAATGAAGCTGTGATAGCAGAAAATATAGAGTAGTACTTTACAATAAAAAACCTTCCCAATTTTTGGGAAGGTTTTCAACTCACATAATCGATGGATTTTTATTGTAAGATAGAAATTGGAATAGTTTTTTTGCTTCCGTCTTCCGCTATCACTTCCAAATTGTATAAACCTTTCGCTATATTATTCGTAAGTGTTATTGTTTCTACTTTTGTTGCCACATTATGCGCAATTTTTGTAGACAATACTACATGCCCTAAATAATTTAATATTCGTACAGCATAAATACCTGAAGCCATGTTTTCAAATTGCATACAAAGGCTAGCATTTACTACAGGGTTGGGATATACAGTTATTTCGCTCTTCAATCCTATCCATACTTTTACTACTTTACTGTACAATGAATGTCCATTTACATCTATACTTTTTATTCTGTAAAAATTATAGTTTTCAACAGGATTTTCATCAAGCCACTCATAACTTTTAGTATTATTATTTTGCGCAGGAGTTGTAAAAACTTTTGCAAATTGAAGGCCGTCAGTTGATTTCTCTACTTCGTAAGCTCCAATGTTTAATTCGTTGGTTGTTTTCCAGTTTACAGCTATGTATTTGTTTTGCTTAGCCGCAGTAACGGTTGTGAAGGTGATTGGCAAAACAGTAGCAGGTTTAAACACAATTTTAAAACGATTTACAGCATTAGAACCTGCAATATTTGCTACAGTAAAATTTACGGTAGTAAGGCCATTAAGATCTAAAACAGTGCTGGTATTAAGATAGGCATCTTCCAGAAATCCTATTAAGCCTGGCTGCCCAAGGTCAGTAGTATTAATGCTGAGTTGATAATTTTGAAACTTAGCATTGGCAAAATTTAAGAATACGGTATCTGCCCCACCTACACTAAATCTTCTTTCAATAATCAAAAAATGATTGTTTCTTTTTACAGATAAATTTTCTCCTGAATTGGGTTGCTTAATGGCATCCATTTCATCAACTGCATTGCTGTAGGCATCATTAAAGTTTACAAATACACCATCGGCTATGTAAGTAGAATTATCAGCATTTACACCATTTAAGGTAACCCTTAAACTTGCAGGTGCGGTAACAATAGAATTAGTAAATGAAACCAGATTGCTTCCATTTGCTTTTACATTTTCTTTAAAAGTAAGCGCCCCACCAGTTGATGCACCTTGTACATAAAAAGCTTGCCCGCTTTGTATTAAGTTGTTTATACTTCCTGCCGCACCAAAACTTCCACCACCAGGTGTTATAACATAATTGTTGGTCACATCTTTTGATAGAACTTGAAAAGCTCCCAATCCATATTGCCCACCCAAGTTTGGATCCCATAAATAAAAGAAATCTCTTAGGCCTATTTTGGTAATATTTCTCACATCTATAGCCGCCGCATAAGGGTTACCAATAGATGCCAATTTATCTGGTCCTACAGTTATTGTAGGTTGATCTCCAGTATACAAACTACCTGTAGTACGCAGTACAGTTGTAGTGGCAGGAATGCTAGGAGATACTACTGTTCTATTTCCTCTTACAAATGTCATATACCCTACGGTGTTTTTTATAAGGTTATTGGTACTCGTAACGCCTACATAATTATTTATACTGGTATCATAGGTTTTTATTGTTGCGCCTGGAGTCAAATTATCAAAACCATCGGCTGCCCATGAAGAGCGGTTACTGGTTATTTGTAAGCCAAAACCTACAGACGGATTATCATTTACATTTATGCCTCCTTCTTGCCATGCTTCTTTTATTGTCTGTAAGGTATTTGTAGGCACAGATAAAAACCGCCATGCCTTGCGAGCGGTGATAAATCTTTCCACTGTAGCTTTTCCTATGATGGTATTGTCTGTCATGTCTCCCACCCATGCCGTATTGATAGGGGTAGATTTTAAAGTTAATGCATCATTGGTCACAAACTTTTTCCCGGTTCCAATATAGGTGAGGGAGCCATATATATCCAATGGCCCGCCAAGCGATACGCCATTGGTACTAGTGTTATTTATAATTAAATGCTGTACGGCATTGTTATCGAAAGCATCAGATGGTATTATCTGGCTTGAAATGCCATTCATTTCAATAGTACCGTCTGCAGCTACAAACAAGCCTGAATTTATGATAGCACCTGCTATTTTTAAAGTTCCTGTAACGGTTAAAGAACTTGTATTTTGAATGCTAATATCATTTAATTCAACAATAGAATCTATTATTGGGTATATGGAGATTCCGCTGGGAACAGTAATATTGCTAGTGGGTAATGGTACGCCTCCGCATGCCCAGTTAGCTCCATTATTCCAATCATCATTTACCGCCCCGGTCCAAGTACCTGCTATTGCTACCGTAATATTTGCGTAAGCAACAAATTCGGGGCAACTACCAGTAGCTGCTATAGTATAAGAAACTATATAATTACCGGGTAAACTACTTATCAAATTAATACTTCCTGTAGTAGCATTGATAGATAAACCAGCCTGTGCACTAAAAATACCACCAGTGGTACCGGTTAACGTTACCATGGCACTGACAGCTTCAGTGCAATAGGGCGATCCAAGGTAAGAAATGGCAGTTCCTTTATTACATATTTCTCCGGCAGTTAGCTCACCAAAATTGGTTAAGCCAGTAGCAGTTACACTCGTAGTATTTCTTATGGTTGTTAAAGGGATAATCCATGAGGAACCGTTGAAGCGTTGTATATCAATATTAGTAGCCGTGGCTCCCACATCTAAATCGCTGGCTATATAATTAAGTGTTGCACTATAATTATTGTAAACAATACCACTGTTTGTGAGTTTCCAATAACGGTTTAAACTTCTGTTTCCATCAATACTGGAATTAGAAATATTCGGATGTTCAACACCAATTGTATTAGCGGTAAGTTCTCCTGAAGTAGATACATTGCCAAAGGTTACGGATATAGGAGTGTAATTGTTACGATCACCAACTTCAAAAGTTCTGGTAGTAGCACCAATGGCTGCATTTTTTTGTAGGTTGCCATATACCCATCCAGTGTTTTGGGCAGTACCAGTTATAGAAGCACTGGCCAATAAACTTACTTTATTAACTCCCGTAAATAATTTACCTGCTATAAAATGTAGGTTTCCATTTACATTAATATTTGAGGAAAGGGTGGTACTGTCGCCAGTTTTATTTATAGTAATATTATTAAATGGGGAAGTGCAAAATATATCTTGCGAGCTTGATCCATTCATTACAAAAGTAGAGGTACCCTTGTTTAATATACCATTTACCAAAATGTTTCCCCCAATAGTATAAATGTAATTACTGGCATTAAAAGTAGAGCCTGCTACAATTCTAAGTGTTTTTGTGATAATCCAATTAGAAGAGGGAGTAATTCCAGCTACATTACTGTTATTAATATTTATATTTCCGAAAGATACCGGTGTGCCTAAAATGGATAATGCACCCGCCCCTCCAAAATAAACTCTACCAGCACTGCTAAAATTTGTACCAAGGTTAATGGTTGTGGCAATAGTTGGAATAAAACTAATGGTTCCCTCACTGCTAACTGTACCGTTATTTGTAAAAGTTCCATATATGTTATGGGAAGAAACTCCCCCGTGAAAAGAAGCTCCCGTACCAATTGTCATAGCATTTAAAACCGTCCATCCTACGCTAGGACTTACACCTCCTGTATTATTTATGTTTAAAACCCCAAATAAAGGCGCTGAGGTTGAAACAAGCAATGGCGGAATGGTGCCATTAAAATTAACTATTGCAGAAACACTGCGTATAGCATTTATTAAACTTAACGTTTGCACCCTATCACCTGTAAAAGTAGTTGTTCCTAAATTATATAAATCTCCACTATTTAAAAGATCGGCATTTAAGGTAGTAACAATTCCATTTGCTGCAGTTATAGATCCTGTACTTGTGATAGTGAGTTTATCATTATACGTTGTGTGGTTTAAATAAGTATAGCTACCAGTTATAGTCATCTTATTAAATGTAGTTACATCCGCAATTGTTTTTGCTGTGCCTGCACATACTACCTCACTAGTGTTTGCTAAAAAAGTTGCATTATTTTCCCAGTCGCCATAAAGGGTTATAGTGTGGGCTCCAGCACTAAATCTTGCATTGCTTTCTATCAATAATTTCCCCATTACTGTTATTGGCGTATACAATATTTTATTACCAGCATTTTTAAATGTGAGATTGCCATACGTAATTCCTGGTAACAATAAATGTTGGGTATCTGTTCCATTAAAAATAACTGTACTCGATGTAGCTATAGAATAATTGGCAAATTTGTTTGGAGCATTGTTTGCACCTATGATGAGAGTAGCTGAATCGCCCATAGTAGCTGTTCCTCCCAACACATCTCTGTTAAATAAGTAATTAGATATATCTAACGTGCCAGATGTACCTTTAAGATTACCCTTTAAAGTAACTGCGCCTGTAAGTAATGCTGTAGAGCCTACCGGTTTGTTTATTTCCAAGTTATTAAATGTAGAAGCAGATATGGTTTGTGTGCCTGAACCATTGAAAATAATGTTTACTCCAAGGCCTATGAAATTCCCGTTATTTAACCAATTGCCTCCTACTTTTATAACATCTGTGTTTGATAACATGGCTCCGCTACCTATGGTTACATTTCCTACTACAGTGGTAATAGTTTCATTATCCATTTCTCCGCCACTAATTAAAAGGTTTCCTCCAATAGTTGTAGCAGCACTAAGTGTAGCAATACCTCCTGTTTTGTTTACCGTCATGTTATTATAATTTACAGCACCTACTAGTTGATTGTCTGATCCTTTATAGGTAAAGGTTCCTGTAGAAGCTGTAAAAATTCCGCTTGTATAATTGTAATCCCCACTCACACTTATATTACCTGATCCACTATATACGATGCTGGCATCTGCATTTTGGGTAAGCAATCCTGCTATATCAATATTACCGTTTTCAATGTAAAGGTTGATGATGTTACCTGTGGTACCATTACTTAATAATAAATCTCCATTTATAAAAATATTCTGATTGTTTGTATAGATATTATGTGCAGCACTTGTACCCCACTCTCCTTTTATATCTCCTGTAGTAAGCGTACCGCCTGGCTGCATTTGCAGGGTTACTGCTTTTGTGCTGTTTAGCAAAATACTTTTTACATTTACTGTAGTGGTAATAGTAGGCTGGTTTACAAAAAGCGTATCTCCTATATATACATTGTCTGTTGGCGATGGTGGACGAGTAGCGGAGCCATTCAATACGGTCCAGTTAGCGGCCGTATTCCAATCATTGCTTACCGTACCATTCCATCTAACAGCATTCATTGCATCAGAAAGTGTCCACCGATTGGTGATATCTGTAAGAGAAGTTTGTTCTACATAATTAGAAATTGTACTGTTTGAGGTTTTGCCAATATTGTTCCAGTTGGTACCGTTAAATTTCCATAATGTCATGGAGTTTTCTACGTTTCCGTTTAACTCATCGTCTTCATAATGTAAACGAAGTGTTGCATTATATGTGCCGGATGGAATAACAATATTGTAAGCTCGGCGTATTGCACCTCCTAATGGGAAGCTAGTTACAGCTCCTTTTGTTACAGAAACAGTAATGTTAGAAACAGCAGTTACAGAGGAGAAGGTGATAGAATTATTAGGGCCTTCAAACTCATATGCTAACCCTGTTGTAAAAGCATGCATTCTCTGAATATTGCCTAATATAATGCCAGGGCCTGTTCTTGTTGTTGTTATGGTAACTGTATTGGTGCCGGTAAGCATATTTCCTTGAGACATGTTTAAAACGGCCACCCCAATATTGTTCTGCAATACAACCCTCGTAGTATTTGAAGTATGGTTTACTGTGGCAATATTAAATGTAGTAGCACCAATGATATTTTGAGTTTGCACCCCTAAAAATTGAATAGTACTGGTGCCCGCAGTAAATGTTCCTGCATTAACCCAGTTGCCATATATACTATGTATGTAAACTCCTGCAATAAATGTAGTAGCTGTTGCAATAGTAATATTGCCATTCACAGTAATATTTCCTGCAGCAGTTTTATTGCTTCCATTAGAGAAGATAAGATTGTCGTAGCTAATAGCATTTATCAACTGGGCGCCTGTACCATTAAAGTTCACAGTATTTGGCATAGAAGAAGCCGTGTTTAACATGCCGCTTGATATGGTAAAACTGTTGGCAATACCCAGTGTAGAATTTGCTGATAATTGTAGCGATGTTCCGTTAATGGTTGTATTAAAAAGATTGGCTATTCCGCTTAAAATAGATACGCCTGTAAAGGTGGCTGTGCCTGCAGTTGCAGTAAATGATCCAACTACATTGCAAGAAGAATTAATGCTGAAATTTGCTGTAGTTATAATAGAACCAGAAACAGATAATCCAAAAAATCCTATTGTGCCGGTGCCTGTCATTGATTTTGATGCACCCGTTAAACCAATTGTACCGATCGTACCACTAAAACTTCCATTTACGAGTAGATTTCCGGAAATGTTAAGGGAAGCAGTAGTTGTTACCGTTCCACTCACTGTTAGATTATGAATGGAAATTCCTGTGCCGCTAATAGTAGTTGCTGTGCCCGTCATTGTAATGGTACCGCCATTTGCTTGCACAAATGATCCTGAGCCTGTGGTAACTAAATTTCCACTTAAAATTATACCCGCATTTAAAAAATTTACCAAGGGAGCCGTAACCGTAATGTGATTAAAGTTTTGCAGCCCTGTGCCACCAACGGTTTTGCCTGCTCCTACAAAAGTTACAGTTCCTGTATTTCCGTTAAAGCTGCCATTGTTTAACCACGATCCTCCAACATTAATATTAAAACTTCCGCCATTAAATATCGTAGAAGAACCAATAGATACAGTATCATCTACATTTATATTGGCCGCAGCAGTAAAAGTTACAGATGTACCGCTTCCAATGGTACTAATCAGTTTTCCAGCAATGGTCATAGTGGTATTAGGAAAAGTTTTTACCACTGCACCAGCAGCACTGCTAAGTTTTAAATTACCATAGGGTTTATTAGAAACTACTTGATTGGTGCCTGCATATTCAACCGTGCTTGCTACAACAAGGGTATTGGTAGCATAATTTGAGGGGTAAGTATTTGTTCCACCAATACTTAATGTAGCGTTGTTGCTCACAGTAAGTATGCCGCCTACTGTAGTACGATTTGCTAGGTATGATCCGATATTAAATATGCCAGCTGCCACCGTTAAATCTCCGGCAATATTTATATTAGTATTTAAAGAAACTGCATTGAGTGCATTGTTAATATTAATATCATTAAAATTAGTAACAAACGTACCTCCAATTAACTGCGATGTTGTACCATTAAAAAATACTGTTGAAGGACCTGCAGCATATGCACCAGTAGAAGCATTGTTAATCCAATTGCCTCCCACTGCAATAGAAAAATTATTAGCGTTTAAGATGCCAGATGAAAGGGTAAGATTATTTACAACAGTAGTTGCTGCAGGCAGTATTAAACTATTGTTGTTATTAAGGGTTAGATTATAAAATCTGGTAACCCCGGTAAAAGATTGTTGTGTGCCTGTACCATTAAATACAGTAGTGCCATTATTGGTCATTGTACCGCTATTAATTACATTGCCGGCTATCTGTAGAATACCTGTGGCCAATGTTGTTACAGAAGCTCCTACATTAATGATAAGATTCTTACAGGAAGCTGTGCCGGTTATTGTGGGCATTCTTGTAGCCGTAGCGGCTATCGTTACATCAATTAAAGAAGTAGGTAATATTCCCGAGCACCAATTATTCACATCTGCCCAATCTGTACTCACAGCACCTGTCCATTGGCCAGATGTATTGGTAGATTTTACATTTGTATATGCTGTGGAGGTACAGCCACCTGCATTTACCTGCACAATATACACACCTGCATTGGCCGCTAAGTAGGTTATGGTAGGGTTTTGTAATGTGGAAGTAAAACCATTAGGTCCACTCCAAGCATAAGTAGCACCACTAAAGGTAGTTGCAGATAAAGTTACGGTAGAGCCAGAGCATACAGGACCATTATTCCCCGCACCATCTGGAGATTTGTAAAGTGTATTAACTTCACCAGCATTCAAAGCTCTCTCGTAAATTAATACATCATCTAACGAACCATTAAAATAAAAACTGGTTGGTTCAGAGGTCCAACCATTTAAATTATCATACCCTATTCGTAAATAACCGGTGTAATTTTGGGCGTTTAATATGGTAGAGTTAGACCCTGCAAGCACTCCATCTACATACAAGGCCATTCCATTAGTGCTGGAAAATGTAGCAGTTGCATGATGCCAGTTATTATCATTATAAGATAAAGCAGAGTTAACTGTTGCAACAATATTTGGATAAACACCAAAATACAATTGCCCAGCATTATTCATGTAAATATGACGGTCATAATTTGAACTTGCACCAGTTTGTGCATTACCAAAACCAATTAATCTTCCTCCTGTAACTGTGGCGGTTTTAAACCAAATTGCCATACTGAAGTTATTTGGATTTGCAATAGCAATTGATGAAGATATATACTGACTGCTACCGTTGAAGTTGTACGCTTTGTTGGCAATGCCAAAACGATTTGTTGTAGCAGTAGGATTATTCTGTAGTACGCCTGGGTTATTGCCTAATTCATCACTAGCGTTATTATTAAACAAATAACTGGAAAGCAAAGAAGTTGTGGGTACTTGAGATATGTTAGGTTGTTGGCACAAAGTAGCTTGTGTACCATTTAATGCATTGCTAAGGCCACCTTCAGTTATGGAAAATACCTTCCAATAATAAGTAGTACTGGCCGATAAACCAGTAGCAATATAATTAATACTGTTAGCAGGCAATTGAGAAACAACATTAAAATTTATACCATCTATAGATCTGTATACTACAAAACCTACTTCGTTGTTAGAATTATCCGTCCAGTTAATCGTCATTCCATTAGACGAGACTCCAGTAAAAAGTAAATTTGATGGTGCTGTTGGTATAGGAGAAGTAAAGGAATAAGTTTGACCCGTAGCAGGCTTATTACTTAAGTTGGTTGTTTCAGAGATAGAACTTATTGAAGGGTTAGAACCGGTACCATTTAATGATAAAAAATTCCCTGTACCTGTTTGCCCTGCGGCAATTCCAATAGATGCACTTGGGTTTTTTTCAGCAGAAGTTTCTCGACTGTAAATATATTCTATCTTACCTGTTGTTTCATAAAGTTTTACTTGAAACGAAATTACATTACCATTGCTATTTCTTATCCACTGCGCATTTAAATATTGAAGCGTAAAAATTCTGTTTCCTGAGGCCCCTGTTGTAGTATAAGAAATATTGCTGTTTGCCTGCATATCCAAATCATCCCACAAGGGAGCAAAAATTGGTCTTGGCGCTCCCCCACTAGTAAGGTTATTAGTTGGCGTAGGTGTGGTAATGCTCCCACCCGGCGTTATCCAACCTTTAGTACTGGCAGATACTGTTGTGTACCTAACACCCATGTACCAAAAATCGAAACCTACGGGTATATTATTAAAATAACCGCTAGATGAATTACCCGAAGTGATAGGAGGGGAAGTAGCTCCTGTAATAATATTGAAACTGCCATTGGAGGCTGTGAAATTGTAGTTGGTTATGGATTGTGAAAATCCTGCAAAGACAGCTACTATTAAAAAAACAATTAGTAAAAACTTTTTAATCATGGTATAACATTTAAAACACTTACATATAATGAATTGCTTTTCTTAAATTTTAAAAAATTAGAGAGGAAAAAACTTAAAAAACGCAACCTTAGTGCATTACATAACTAATAAATTGAACTTTATATTGCAATAGAAATGTAGATAATAGCTATATAAAAAGTTATCTATTAACTTAATTATATTTTAATTATTTAGCATAATAAATACTGTAAAGCATTTAAGCTGAAAACTAGGTAGGGCTTGATTTTAGAAGATATTTAGTTTAGAATTTCTTCTATAATAAAATTGTATTTTTAAAAGCATATAAATAGGTTGAATCCTTTTTTAACTAGGCTAATTCTTGTTTGCCTTTTTTAGAGAATTTTTACCACAAAATTTATTTTATCCTACGCTGCAAAATTTGTGGAAAACGAATGATGTAGTTTACACAGCATAGTTTTATGAAAGAAATATCTTTGTAAAATAAAATGAAAATATGGAAGGGTCTTTAACAAAGAAAAATTCAAAAATCGGGGATATAGTTATTAAACAATACGGAGATAAAACCGTTGTAAGCAAATATCCTGATATGAGTAATATTGTACCGAGTGATTCGCAAAAACAAAAACGCAGTAGGTTTGCAGAAGCAGTGGCTTACGCAAAAACCATTAACAACAGCCCTATTTTAAGAAATGATTTAATTAAAAGAGTAGGTGGAGTAAAATCTGTTTACCAGTTTGCATTAAAAGAATTTTTACATAGAGAAAACTAATGCGCAATTTTATTCCTGTCCTACAGGTACAGTTCTATTAAAACCTTCCTGTAAAGAAATAAATGTTTCCGTACGTTCTATTCCCTTAATTTTTTGAAGATCATCATGCAAAACTTTCCGTAGTTGGGTAATATCTGTACAAACAATTTCTATGAACATACTATAATTACCGGTTATATAATTTAGTCTAACTATTTCAGGTATTTTTTTTAACTCCACTGCTACATTATCGTATAACGAACTTTTTTCTAGATAAATTCCTACAAATGCAGTACAATCGTAGCCAAGCAGTTTTGTGTCTATACTCATTCTTATCCCTGTAATTACTTTTAGATCTTGTAATTTTTTTATCCTTACATGTATTGTTCCGGCACTAACAAACAATTTTTTACCAAGTTCAGCATAAGAAATCTCCGAATTATTCATCATTACATTAATAATCTGAAGATCTAATTTGTCAATATTTAATTTAGGGTTCATTTTAAATGCTATTTTAATTTTATTTTACCAAATTTATATAAATATTAAATGAAAACTAATTTTTAATCAAATTGTTATTATTTTATTCAATCTATTGGTTTTCTGTTTATCTTTGATTTATCAAACAGCCGATAAAGATCGGAATACTGTGGGGTGATGAAATTTTTGGCAGACATGCCCCCTTGTCTCGGGGGTGAGGATCACAGGATAAACGTAGAATAGAGCTATCCCGATGAAAATCGGGATGACCGGGGTCGACCACCGAACTTTGTACTATAGCTAACTGCCTCGTGAAGGTTCGAACCCTTCCCCTACAGCATTAAGCCTTCGTATCATTTACGAAGGCTTTTTAATTATATTAAAATGTTTTGCTTTCTTACAATTATTCAACCATCATTTTTATTTGTTGTGTTTTTTCGTTTGCAGTAAACCTTGCTATAACTAAACCTTTTTTCCAAGTTGCCGGCACATCTATTTTGTAAATATTTCTTCCTTTAATGGCAGAAACATTTTCAGTCATTAATAATTTTCCATCAGCTGAAAAAATTTGAAGTATGACTGTTTGTGTATTGGCCACTTCAAAAACGAGTTGTGTTTGAGTGCCACTTTTTACAACATTAGGATAGGCATTTGCTACAAATTGCTTATTACCAAATATTACTTTTTTAATAGGTGAAACTTTTTTACGACCATCAATATCTACTATTTCAATTCGATAATCTGCAGTTGAATTCATAACACCTCTTAATGGATCGGTGTAGTTATAATTAATGCCAACATTACTATTTCCTGTTGCTGCTTTTTTAGCAATTTCTGTGAAATTTTGCCCATCGTCACTTTTTTGTATAGAAAAATAAGAAGTGTTTTGCTCAGTTTCTGTACGCCATTTTAACTCCGCAGAATTCTTATTTAAAATGGTTGCATCAAAATAACTCAATGTAACAGGTAAAACAACATTGCTTATGGTTCCAGAATAAATAAAATCTCCACTAGATCCCACTCCATCGGCTGCATTGCCTATATAATAAAAAGTGATGACTGCATCATCTGGGCCTGGTGTTGTGGGAGCCGTCCATGTTAAATTACTATAAGTATTAGAAGCAGAAGCTACAGTGCTCATAGCATTATTATGACTCAATTCATTTCCATTTAAAGCGGCATTAGGATTGGTTGTAGAAAAAGTACCTACTTCTGCCCCTGCACTGTTTCTTGCTGCAATTGAAAACCCCCATCTTAGTCTATCTGCAGCACCATGAGTAGTAGTTAAACTAAAATTATACCCTGCACCTGCAATGTATGAGCCTATTGGTAAACCTGAAACTGAAACAGAACCGCCGCCACTGTTTAATGTGCCTGCATGGCAACCTGTACAATTAACTCCGGTTATTGCGCCTGTATGATTAATAGGTGGAACAGAAGAATACAAAGGGCTTTTTACCGAAATAATAAAAGAACTACCTGCAACTAATGCTATAATTAAAGTTAAATAAACGAATAGATTTTTTTTCATGGGATATTTATTTTTGATATAAATATACTCACATATGAAATATGATGCTTATTCGTTTTTGTAGTAATTTATCTTTTTATGCGTAATTGCGTTAACAATTTAAAAATACTTCTTAAATAATAAAGCCATACTCATATCGTATGGCTTATCACTTATTATTAAGTTCTTTAAAAATTATAGCAGCCCTTTTTTTACCAATTCTTCTGCAATTTGTACCGCATTTGTAGCTGCACCTTTTCTTAAGTTGTCGCTCACTATCCAGCAGTTTAATGTATTGGGTTGTGTTTCATCTCTTCTTAAACGGCCAACAAATGTTTCATCTTTATCATGCGCTGTTAGCGGCATTGGGTAAATAAAATTGCTGTCATCATTTTTTAAAATAATACCTGGCGCATTGCTTAGAATTGATTTTACTTCTGCCAAATCAAAATCGTTTTCAAATTCAATATTTACACTTTCGCTGTGTCCGCCTACGGTTGGTATGCGTACACATGTAGCCGTTACTTTTATAGTTGAATCACCCATTATTTTTACGGTTTCTTTTACCATTTTCATTTCTTCTTTGGTATAACCGTTTTCTAAAAATGAATCTATGTGCGGTATTGCATTCATATCAATGGGATATTTGTAAGCCATTTCTCCCTCAATGCCCTGTCGTTCATTCATTAATTGTGTTACCGCTTTTACGCCAGTACCGGTTACACTTTGGTAAGTACTTACTACCACTCTTTTTATTTTGTATTTATCGTGTAATGGTTTTAATACCACCACCATTTGTATAGTAGAACAGTTTGGGTTGGCAATAATTTTATCTGTTGCAGTAAGTGCGGTTGCATTTACTTCGGGTACTACCAATTTTTTAGCTGCATCCATACGCCATGCGCTGCTGTTATCTATTACGGTTATACCTGCGGCTGCAAATTGTGGCGCCCATTCAAGCGATGTATCGCCACCCGCTGAAAATAATGCCAGTGAGGGTTTTGCAGCAATAGCAGATTGCATACTCACAATTTTATATTGTTTGCCCTGGTAGGTTATTTCTTTACCTACCGATCTTTCAGATGCCACGGGAATTAACTCCGTTACCGGAAAATTTCTCTCTGCCAGTACCTGTAACATTTTTGTGCCTACCAAACCTGTAGCACCCACTACTGCAACTTTCATAATAATTAGTTTGCTGCAAAGAAAATAATAAACGTTGAAATTGGTTAAACATTTTTAAATGTGTTTACGTTTTTCAAATGAGTAACCTTGCAGGATTGCTATTTACTGGTCTAAATCATAATTTGAGATAGTGAATAAATATCTATTTTATTTGAATAATAAAAATAATATATTTAATTTTTAAACGTTTCAACAAACGCTGAGTCATACAAACAACTAACTGTCCACAACACTTACCAAAATAAAAGGGGATTAGAGTTAATACGTCAAAGTATTTTCGAGTATCTCCAGTAAAAACTAACCAACCAACGAGCATAACCTTTATGAAGAAAATCATTATCGGCACATTAATATTAATTGTTGCAGTTACTTTTCAATACTGTTCTAAAAGTAATACTGTAACTGAAACATCTATTACTCCTCCAGTGGTAATAATTAGCCCGACCTTGCAGCCAAATTTACCGGCAACTCCATTGTCATATGTGGTTAATTATCCTCCCCACATTCAGGCATCGCTTGTGGTTAATGATAATACTCCGGCAGATAATCCTATTACCAATGATGGTGCTACCCTAGGCCGTGTATTATTTTATGATAAACAATTGAGTAAAAATAATACCGTGGCTTGTGCAAGTTGCCACAAACAAAACATAGCTTTTGATGATAATGTAGCTTTAAGCACTGGCTTTGCCGGCGGAATTACTGCAAGAAATTCGATGTCATTATTAAACATTCGATTTTATAGAAGCGGAAGAATGTTTTGGGATGAAAGATCTGTTACTGCGG
This sequence comes from Ferruginibacter sp., assembly GCA_031398005.1. GTDB lineage: Bacteria > Bacteroidota > Bacteroidia > Chitinophagales > Chitinophagaceae > Ferruginibacter. The sequence goes on along the minus strand of JANNMO010000043.1, from coordinate 166,902 downwards.
AAAAACAAGCATTGCAACCTATACAAGATCATACAGAAATGGGACTGACACTGGCTGAATTAGAAGCAAAAGTAAGAGCACTGAATTATTACCCTTCCCTTTTTCAAAAAGCATTTGGAAATACATTAATTGATTCAATAAAAATTGCAAAAGCATTGGCGCAATTTGAAAGAAGCATTGTAACCTATCAGGCAAAATATGATAGGGTAAAACAAGGCCTGGAAAATTTTACAGCAGCAGAAGCAGCTGGTGAAGTTTTGTTTAATACTCCAGGGCCAACACCCGGCGGCGGACCAGCCTTATCTTGCCAAAGTTGCCACACGGCCCCCATGTTTATAAACAGTGCAGCACCGCCATTTGCTTTATTAGATCCATTAGATCTTGGAATAAATAATCAAAACAGATTTAAATCAGGCTCGCTAAGAAATATAAGTACACGAACTGCTTTATTTCATAATGGAAGAATAACAAATTTACAGGCAATGCTTACAGCAGGTGCACCAGGCTCAGGTACACAAAACATTCCTGCACATTCTGTACCCGGGCAAGATGTACAAAATATTTTAGCATTTATGACCACATTAACGGATCAAACAATTGCAACAGAAGTAAAATTCTCCAATCCGTTTCAATAAATAATTTTGCTGCAACAGGTTTTTATTTTGTCTTAAAAATCTGTTGCATCATTTTATACATGTCGGGGTGTTTTTCTTCAAACAAATCTGGACGCTCAAAAAAATATTCCGCAGCCACTGCAAAAAATTCACTTTTATTAGTATACCCGTATGGATTAATATCTGAAATGCCTTTCTTAATATTTTCCATTTTTGTGTAAATAAGATTCATCCATGGCAATACATATTTTTTATCGAGCAATATTTCAGGGATGCCATCGGTATCTCCATCAGCAGCATCTATTAGGTGAACAAATTCATGTATGGCCGTATTGCCTTTGTCAGTAATATTATCGAAACCGTGTTGCAATGCAGGTTTACTAAGCAGCATCTTATTTTTATAAACACCGGTACCTACCAACCCCATTATATTTCTATCTTTATTTCCTTCGGTTTCAAAACCCATATTAAAGTGATCGCTGTACAATAATACTTCCTCCAAATGAGGATACACCCAACCATCAAAAGCAAACATTGGTATAGCCGCACTTGCCGCTACTAATATTTTATCTTCATCTGTAATGGTTGTATTAACTGCTGTAATTTTTACTGTTTGCAAAAAACTATTTACCTGTTTTAAAAAACGGGCTTTCTCTGCATCATTTAATTTTTGATAAAAATTTATTTCTTTTAATGAAGCATCTGTAGCCACCACAAAAGATTTTAAAGGTTGCTTTTTTGTTGTAAGAAATTTCACTGTGTAAATGAGAGCAGCGATGAAGATGAGGAGTATGGCGATTTGCATGGAGTAAATGTAAATGGAAATTGATTTAATAAAACACATTAAATAAATTTCTTATCTTCATAGCCCAACACTAACCCGCATGAGAAAAATTATAATTTCCCTTGTATTTATATTTGTAAGCACGTATACCAAGGCACAATTTTTAGATAATTTTTCTGACAGTAACATTACTTCAAATCCAATATGGGCAGGTAACACAGCATATTGGATAGTAAACCCATCGCTGCAATTACAAAGCAATAATACAACAGCGAACAGCACTTTTTATTTGAGTACCCCAAGCACTTTAGCCACTACAGCCCAGTGGGATTTTTATTGCAACCTTATTTTTAATACCTCTGGTACCAACTATGCAGATGTGTTTCTTACAGCATCTGCAAGCGATGTAACGCTTACAAATACGAGTGGTTATTTTGTACGAATTGGTAATACTTTGGATGAAATTTGTCTCTATAAGAAAGATGCAACAGGTACCATTACAAAAATTATTGATGGCGCTGATGGAAGCACGAATACGAGCAATAATACTTTGAAAATACGGGTAGTAAGAAACGCTGCCAACATTTGGACACTTAGCAGAGATATTACCGGAACAGGAAACAGTTTTACAGTGGAAGGTTCTGTAACCGATGCAACATTTACCACGAGTGCTTTTTTCGGTATTTTAATAAAACAAAGTACAGCAAGCTTTTTTCAGCGGCATTTTTTTGATGATATACAAGTGCAGCCTTTTGTGCCAGATGTAATACCCCCAAATATTGTAAATGTTACGGCATTATCAGCCAATTCAGTCGATGTGTTATTTAACGAACCGGTTGAAATTAGTACCAGTCAAACAGCAACAAATTATGTGGTAAGTAACAGCGTAGGCGCAGCTTCTGCGGCAATAAGAGATGCAGTAAATTCAGCACTTGTTCACTTAACCTTTGCAACCAACATTCCTGCACGCACCAATGTTAACCTCACGGTAAATGCTGTTAATGATTTGTCAAATAATACACTTAACAATGGTATAAAATTGTTCACTTATTTTGTGCCGTTGCAATACGATATTGTGATAGATGAATTAATGGCTGACCCAACTCCAGTTGTAAATATGCCCACAAACGAATGGCTGGAATTAAAAAATACAACTGCATTCCCCATTAGTTTATTAAACTGGAAACTAGGCAAAGCCACAGGCGAAAGCGGACCAATGCCAAATTATATTATTCCTGCAGGTGGTTATATAATTGTTTGTACAGGCAGTGCAGCAGCGGTTATGAGTGCCTATGGACCAACCATTACTGTAACCGGTTTTCCATCTTTAAATAATGATAATGATAGAATTTATTTGCGTGCACCGCAGGGGTTGATTGTACACTCGGTAAATTATACTGATACTTGGTACAAGAATGAATTAAAAAAAGATGGCGGCTGGTCGCTCGAAATGATTGATACCAAAAACCCTTGCACCGGCATCAACAACTGGAAGGCAAGTACGGATGTTAGAGGTGCCACACCTTCTGCAAAAAATTCAACAGACGGATTAAATGCAGATGGTACTTTACCCAAACTTTATCGTGCATATGCAACAGATGCCACACATGTAACATTGGTATTTGATGAACCTCTTGATAGCACGAATTCAGCCGTGGCAGCAAGTTACAGTATGAGCGATGGTATAAATGTTACCAATGCATTGCCCTTATCGGTTTCGTTTGATAGGGTTTCACTCACACTTTCTACGGCACTTACAGCAAATAAAATTTATACGGTAACAGCAAATAATATTAAAGACTGCTCAGGCAATACAATTGGAAACACAAAAACTGCAAGGGTTGGATTGGCTGCTCGTACCGATAGTTTTGATATTGTAGTAAACGAAATTTTATTCAACCCAAAACCCAATGGAGTAGATTATGTAGAATTGTACAATCGCACTAAAAAGATATTGAATCTTAAAAATGCAAATATTGCAAATAGAAATACTGCAGGCAATATTGCAAGCATCACACAATGCAGTACCGAAGATTATTTATTTTTTCCGGGAGATTATGTTGTGGTTACATCAGACCCTGAACTTGTAAAAAGAGACCATATAGCTAACAATCCATTTGCATTTTTGCAGGTAAATAGTACACCATCCTTTAATGATGATGAAGGCGATGTTATTTTATTAAATGAACAGGGCAATATTGTAGATGAAGTGAAATACAGCGCCAAGTGGCATTTCGCATTAATAAGCAATTATGAAGATGTATCGCTGGAAAGAATAAATGCTGATGCGCTGAGTGTGCAAAATAATTTTCACAGCGCAGCTACAAGTGTTGGGTATGGCACGCCTACTTATAAAAATTCGCAAAACAGAATTGATTTGGAAGTGCAGGGAAGTATTATTGTAACACCTGATATTGTGAGTCCAGATAATGATGCTATGGATGATTTTGCTACCATACAATATAGTTTTCCTGAACCTGGGTATGTTACTAATATTACTATTTTTGATGCAACCGGCAGACCAGTAAGATATTTGCAACGAAATACGCTAAGTGGTTTAAAAGGATATTACCGTTGGGATGGGTTGGGGGAAAAATCGCAAAAATTACCAGTGGGTATGTATATAATTTATACGGAAGTTTTTAATCTGCAGGGGAAGACAAAGAAATTTAAAAATACGATTGTGGTGGCGAGGAGATAAGGATGTGAGTAGAAGATTTCAACAAATTAATAAAAAAATAGCCATCAATACATAAGTATTAATGGCCATTTAAAGTAATTATTTTTTATTTTATCTCCCAAAATTATTTACATCATCATCACTAATAACATCAGGCAGCTTATTAAGGTAATTTTTAATTAGCATATACGAAGTGCCAGCACAACCTATTGCAACTAAAAAACAACTGAATAAATCATCTGGACCAAATATCATTACTGCAATAAAAGCACCTAATAATTCGGCACCAATCCAGCCTAATACCAAATATAGTTTCCAACGTTTTGCAGATAGCCCTTTGGCTTCTGCAAGTATTCCTATTTTTTTGGTAAGAAAAATCAATAATATTATTTCGAGCATTTTATTTATTTAAACTAGGTCAATATCAAAACTTACTAACTGTACAAATTCAGCAATACGTGCATCAATATCTTCTTTTGTAATTTCTTTTAAGCGCTCAGGACCAAATTTTTCTACGCAAAAACTTGCCATTGCACTTCCAACAATAATGGCTGTTTTCATGTTATCAAAACTAATATCTTTTGTTTTTGCAAGGTGCCCAATAAAGCCACCGGCAAATGTATCGCCGGCCCCGGTTGGATCAAACACTTCTTCTAATGGTAATGCAGGTGCAAAGAAAACCTGGTTTTCATGAAATAATAATGCACCATGTTCACCCTTTTTTATAATTAAAAAGCCTGGCCCCATTTCCATTATTTTTTTAGCTGCTTTTACCAAAGATAATTCACCGCTTAATTGTCTTGCTTCTGCATCGTTTACCAACAATACATCTACATTTTTCAACACTTCTTTCAAATCATCCATAGCAATATCCATCCAAAAATTCATGGTATCCATTACAATTAACTTCGGGCGTTTTTTTAATTGGTTGATAACGCTCAATTGTAATTTTGGCATTAGGTTACCAAGCATCAAAAATTCTGCTCCCTGAAATGAATCCGGTACAATCGGATTAAAATCTTCCAACACATTTAAGTCAGTAATTAAAGTATCTCTGGTGTTCATATCCAAATGATATTTACCACCCCAGAAAAACGATTTTTTATCCTTTACTATTTCAACACCATCCAGCTCCACGCCTCTTTTGGTAAGATCATCCATTTCTTCCTGCGGAAAATCGTACCCCACAATAGATATTTGTTGAATAGGTTTTATAAAATTAGCAGCTGCATAAGCTACATAAGTTGCAGAACCGCCTATAATTTTATCTACTTTGCCAAACGGCGTTTCAATTGCATCAAAGGCCATAGTGCCAACAGTAATTAATGACATGGTATTAAATTTGTAGTTTTGATTGTGAAAAACGGTGCAAAAGTAAGGAATTTAATGTGCTAATGTGCTGATGTGCTAATATGCTAATGAGGTTCGGTATAAAGCAGCGTGTACTTACACGATCAAACAATTTATCTATTAAATAATCGAATGATTTATTAGAAACGGCGTTAATCAACTAATAACAAATAACTAATCAACTAAGTTTAATGCTACTACATATACATCCAGATAACCCACAGCCGAGGCTTATAAAGCAATTGGCAGAATGCCTGCGTGATGGGGGAATTATTATTTACCCTACAGATACTATTTATGGTATTGGTTGCGATATTTTGCAACCAAAAGCTGTTGAAAAAATATGCCGTATAAAAGGCGTTGACCCTGCCAAAGCACAACTTTCTTTTATTTGTAAAGACTTGAGTCATTTGAGCGATTATACTAAAAGCATTGATACGCCATTGTACAGAATGTTGAAAAATCATCTGCCTGGTCCTTATACCTTTATTTTACCTGCAAGTAAACAGGTACCTAAAATACTGCAAAGCAAAAAATCAACCATTGGTTTAAGGGTACCCGATAATAATATTTGCAGAGATTTGGGAGATGCCCTTGGCAATCCGATTTTAAGTGCCTCTTTGCCTGGAGATGCAGTAGAAGATTATACAGATCCTGAAATAATTTTTGAAAATTTTAAAGACAGGGTTGATTTTGTAATTGATGGTGGCGCTGGTGGAATGGTGCCTTCCACTGTTGTGGATTGTACTACGGATGAGTGGGCGGTTATCAGGCAGGGTTTGGGGGAGTTTGAGGGATAGGGAAAAAATGATTTTTAAAAATTGGTGGGATTTTGATGAATTAAATATCAATACTAATTTCGCCTTTCAACATATCTATACAAAATTTATTTTCGCATAAAAAGTTTAATCCAATTACACCATCATAATCAGAAGTGATTCCATGACCTAAGAAGTCATAAACTTGTACTTCAAAATTAATCTTTTTAATTCCTAAACATTCCAATTGGTCTATATCAAAAGTTTCTACAACTATAATTCCATTTGAGGTTTCTACTTCCTTTTCCCCCTTACTATTTTTAAGTTCGTAGCCAGAAAAATATAAAACATTGCTGTCAATGGTGGTATGTGTAGCAGCGGTATCCAGCGCAAGCCTAAATTTAAATTTTCCTTCAATAGATGCATTAACAATTATTACGTCTTCGTTACTTGGGAGATCAAAAGGGAAAATTTTCATAATCTTTTAAGTATTCCTATTTTACGATGTTGTTTTATGTCACCTGCAAATGCAATTGTAACCGTTGAATAGTCAGCAGTTTTATCTCTTCCAATATAACAAACTTCTTTTTTGTCTTTGCTATGGTATAAAACAACACCGCCCAACACAGAGGTATTTTTCATTTCTGGATCGGCTAAAAGTACCCATTCATCAGGGTATAATTTTTTGAGCTCGTCGAAAGCTATATATGTGTTGTCCATTTCACTGTATTTTGAATCAAATTTACGAAATTTTAAGGACCATTATTAGTCTATCATCTTTGATATTCATAACACCGCACTACGAAAGGATTACAACAACAAAATTAAAACGCTTAAATAGATTATAGCATCTAACCACAAAAGAAACCCATTATACAAACAGCAAAATAACACTAATAATCATTAGTTTTGTTACAATATTATGGCCAAAATAATTGTACAAAAAGACGGTTCCAAAAAAGAAATAATTCTTACCCATGCTGCAGAACTTTTTAGGAAAAAAGGATTTACTGCTGCATCTGTGCGTGAACTTGCTGAAACTATGGGTATTGAGGCCCCCAGTCTCTATAACCATATAGGCTCCAAAGCCGAGTTACTGCAGGAAATTTGTTTTGAAGTAGCTACAGATTATACAGCACACATGGAGGAGGTTTTAAATTCTACACTTTCTCCTGCGGAAAAAATAGCCAATATTATTCGCTTTCATGTTCGCAAATTATCTACCGATTTTGATAAGGTTTTTGTATCTGAACATGAATGGAAAAGACTGCCCCAAAATTATCTGGAGCAATTTCTTGCCCAAAGAAAAGCGTATGAAAAAAACATGATTGCTATTGTGCAGGATGGGATTGATAAAAAAATATTCAATAATTTATTACCAAGCATTGCAGTACTTGCTATTTTATCTGCAGTACGTGGATTAGAATTGCGGCAGCGACACAAAAATGAATTTACTATAGAAGAACTGGAAGAAACCATGATACAACATTTACTACACGGAATAATAAAATAATGGCTACGCATTTTCACACATTAAAAATAAAAGAGGTAAAAAAAGAAACAACTGATTGTGTATCTGTAAGTTTTTTAATACCCGAAGAATTAAAAGAAATGTTTGTTTTTAAAGAAGGACAAAACATCACCATTAAAAAAAATATTAATGGAGAAGAACTGCGTCGTTCTTATTCAGTTTGTAATGCGCCTTTTGAAAATGAATTAAAAGTTGCCATTAAAAAAACAACCGGCGGGTTATTTTCTACTTATGCAAATGATGACTTAAAAGCCGGCGATGTATTGGAAATTATGCCACCTACCGGAAGGTTTAATTCCAAAACAACGGAAGGTAATTATTTGGCCATAGCTGCAGGCAGTGGTATTACACCAATAATTTCTATTATAAAACATACGCTGAAAACGCAGGCCAATAGTAGTTTTACATTAATTTATGGCAATAAAAGCAGGGGCTCAATTATCTTCTTTGAGGAAATAGAAGCCCTTAAAAATAAATTTATGGAGCGTTTTACCTGCGTAAATATTTTGAGCAGAGAGCGTACAGATGCTGAAATAAATTATGGCAGAATTGGAACTGAAAAACTGGAAGGACTGCAACATCTTATAAATTTTAAAACATTTAATGATGCATACATCTGCGGGCCGGAAGAAATGATTTTTGCTTCAGCAGCATTTTTGGAAGAACAAGGAATGCCAAAAGGAAATATACATTTTGAATTATTTACTAAACCGGGGGAGAAGAAGTTGGCAATTACCAATAAGCAGTTGGCAGAAGAAGATGCCGGACCTAAGAGTAATATTACCATTAAGCTTGATGGTCGCACTTTTAATTTTGACCTCGCTTACAAAGCAGATAATATTTTAGATGCTGCACTACAACAGGGCGCAGATTTACCTTATGCATGTAAGGGTGGTGTATGCTGCACTTGCAGAGCAAAATTGCTGGAAGGTAAAGTACACATGGATGTTAACTATGCATTGGAAGATGATGAAGTAGCGCAAGGATTTATTTTAACCTGCCAAAGCCATCCATTATCGGAGAAGGTAGTTGTTGACTTTGATGTGAAGTAGGAAGCCTCACCCTTCCTGAAAATTCGGGACAGGCTGTTCCCTCTCCAAAAATGGAGAGGGAGGACTTTGAGATTGATTGGGAGGTTAGAAATATAAATTTACAATCTGATAACAGTTCCTATAAAATTGATCCAAGAATAATACTACTTCTTGAATATTTTCTAACAACCCTTTCACATTCCATTTATCCAAAAATAATTTCTCCAAAACATTAAAGAATTATCTTCACTCAACGCTTGCATTGTCAAAATTTTAAGGATATAATAATGATTATAAAACTACCTCGTTCTTTTAGCCAATCTGTGCTAATTCTTACTGTTATTTTCGGATTTGTAAATATCAACTTATATGCCCAAAAGAAAAAAGCGGCATACGATGCTCCTGCGGCAGTAGACATATTTCAGTTTACAAGTCATCCCTTTTTTGAAAAGGGAGCAACACCCGAAAGTGAAAACAGCACGGGCTTTAGTGGAACAGGTGCCAATATAGATGTGTTGTATCATAAAGTATATTGGCGCATAAACCCTGACTCTGTTAAATATATCAAGGGTTCGGTGCAAACTAACTTTAAAACTATTCAAGCAAATGTTACGAGTATCAGTTTCGATTTACAGGCAGGCTTAAATGTAGATTCTGTAAGGTTTAGAAATTTGTTGTTGCCTGCATTTAACATTGTTCGCATAGGCAATATTGTTACGCTTAACCTAGGCGTTACCATACCTAATAATTTTATTGACTCTCTTATCATTTTTTACCAGGGCATACCGCCATCTGCAACAGGTGCAGCACAGGGTTACCAAAAAAGCAGCAATGCTGGTGCAGGAAATTTTATTACAACTTTATCTGAATCTTATGAAGACAGAGACTGGTGGCCATGCAAACACGACATGCAGGATAAAATAGACTCTATGGACATTACCGTTAATGTACCTTGGGGTAACCCGACTGTAGCAGATACTTTTTGGGTGGCTTGCAATGGTAAATTAATAGACTCGGCCATAAATGGGAACAGTCGTTCGTTTGTTTTTAAAAACCGCTACCCAATGGCATCTTACCTGGTGTTTGTATCAGTAGCAAAATACAATCGTTTTTATAATGCTGTAAATGTAAACGGTACAACGGTACCTGTAGTGTATAATTTATTTAAAGGAAAAACTGCCGCAACATATACCAATATTGTAACTGCGATGGATAAAATAAACCCGGTTTTGCAATCATTCAGCAGCAAGTTTGGCGACTATCCTTTTAAAAATGAGAAGCATGGTTTTTACGATGGGTTATTGGGTGCAGGTGGCATGGAACATCAAACATTTTCAGGTATTGCAACCAATACACTTACAAGTTTAAGTACACTTAATCATGAATTAATGCACCAATGGTTTGGCGATAACGTAACTTTTTCTACATGGAATGATTTATGGCTGGCAGAAGGTTTTGCCAATTATGGCGAAGCATTGGCAGCTGAACTTGTACCAACTTTAAATCAAAATGCATTTGCAATAAGAAGCAGTATTAAATCATCTGCACTCAACTCATCTGTTAGTGCATGGATACCCAATTCTAATATTACCAGTTCAAATACGCTTTGGGGTAGCAGTTATGGAAACGCAGTTTATGTAAGAGGCGGCATGGTAGTCTCTATGTTAAGAGCAATAGCAGGAGATACCAAATTTTTTCAGGCACTTACAAATTATCAAACACAATTGGCAGGTAAATCTGCAACTGGCGATTCGTTGAAAAATTATTTCAACAATATTTTAAACAGAGATATTTCTGTATTTTTTAATGATTATGTGGGTGGTTCAGGTAATGGTGCAACTGCCATTGGTGGAAGAGGTAATCCGATAAATACGATTAACTGGAACACGCCTGTTGCTAATAAATTTCTGGTGCAGGTTGCATCGCAAGCCCAAAGCGGAGCTGCAAATGTTTCTTATTTTAGAGGGCCTATTGTTCTACATTTAAAAGGAAGTTTGGCTTCGCAAGATACTACCATCAACTTTTTTGACTGGGGTGGCGGTAACTTATCTTACGCAGGTAATGGGCTAAGTGCACCCATAAGTGGAAACATTTTGGAGTATAATTTATCTTTTACACCAACTACAGTTTTATACGATGACAGTGCCCGCACGCTTTCTACCGGAAGCACTGTTTTTGTTTCTACATTAAACAATGGGGGGTTTGGTTTTAGCAGTACAAGTCCTACAACCGTTAACTGTCCTGCACCTGCGAGTATGAATGTATTGCTTGGTACTACAGCTTTAAATGGTTTTGTAAATCCAATTACATTATCTGCTACATCAGGAGTGCCCGCAGGTACAACGATAAGTTTTAGTCCTAACCCAGTTACACCCGGCAGCAATACTACCGTTACACTTAATGGAAGCAATACCTTAACTGCAGGGACTTATAATGTAACTGTATTGGGAACTGCCACGGGTGCATCATCGCAAACAACCACGGTTTCTTTTGTGATAAATGCCGGTACCGGTCCTGCAATAACTACAAACCCAGCTAGCCAAACTTTATGTGAAGGTTCCACTGCAACTTTTACTATTAACTCACCTACTGCAACCAATTTTCAATGGCAGGTTAGTACCGATGCCGGAGTAAGCTTTACCAATATTGCTGGAGCTAATACATCTTCTTATTCTATAGCAGCAGTTACAAGTGCTGTTAATGGAAATAGATATAGAAACGTGGCAAGTACATTATGTGGTAGCACCACTTCTACCGCTGCAACACTTACAGTAAATGCTGCTATAATAATTACTGCACAACCAACCAATGTAAATGTTTGTGCAGGGCAAAGTACTACGCTTTGTGTAACGGCTACAGGTACCAATTTAAGTTATCAATGGCAAATGAGTACAGTGGGCTGCAATGGGCCATGGGTAAATGTTGTAGGTGGTACAAATGCATGTCTTACTTTAAATAATGTTGTTGCAACCGCTGCTTATAAATGTGTACTTACAAGTTCATCTTGCGGCGGATCGGTTTCTTCAAATTGTGCTACCGTTTCTGTTGGAAGTACCGTAACTATAAACTCACAACCAACAGATGTAGAAGTTTGTGCAGGTACTCAATCGTCATTTAGTATTGCTGCAAATAGTACACAGCCTATTAATTATCAATGGCAGAAAAGTACAGATGGCGGAATTAATTTTACCAATATTGCAGGAGCAAATGCTGCAATATACACAGAGACAAATGTTAGTTCAGCAATGAACAATAATGGTTATCGTGTTGTGTTAACGAATGCAACATGCGCTGCACAAACTATTTCAAACGCTGCTAAACTTACGGTTAGAGCATTGCCAACAATTACATTAACTGCTGCGCCATTCACCACATTATTACCTGGGCAAACAACTTTGTTAACTGCTAACCCAAGTGTTTCAACAGGTGGAACTATTAGTACTAATTGGTTTTATAATGCAGCATCACTAACAGTTTCGGGCAATACTTATACTGTAATTGCCAACCAAGCAGGAAATTATTATGCAACTGTAAATGAAACTTTTACTACTGGTTTACAATGTGCGGCTACATCTGCTACAGTTGCTATAAAAGTGGAAGGAAGCAATAAATTATTTATTTCTCCTAGCCCAAATAATGGCAGTTTTAAAGTAACATACTACAACAGCAGCAATACAAATAATAAACAAACTATTGTAGTGTATGATTCAAAAGGAGCACTTGTTTTTAGAAAGGAATATGTTGTAAATGGATTTTATACTTCGCTTGATGTAGATATGCCAAGAGCAAGTAGTGGAAATTATTTTGTGGTGGTTTTGGATAAAGACGGCGCAAAGATGGCCGAAGGGAAAGTGCAGGTGTATTAGTAAATATTTGAATAAAATATTAGTAAATGGATAAATAATATAACGCTTTTAAATTTGAAAGATTGTTGATTGTTTATGTTATCTAATGCATAATAAAAGTTGAGAACAGATTTCCTGCTGACGAGCGCCGGGATGGGCAGTAGTAGCTTATGCACTAATAAACTTTAAATTATAATATTACCTCCGTGCATAACTACTACCGACAGCCCGAACAAATGCTCATCAAAAGCTCTTCTGCCTACCGCCCCAAAAACCTTTTTACTCCATCAAAAAAAATTACCTTTATCATAATTTAAAGAAACGATAAAGCTGCTAACGTTTGTTAGTATTTTTATACATTTGTACTATAAACTTTAATGATGCAATTACACGATTTAGAAAAAGTATTTCAGGATAAGATAGATAATGAAATTAAAATAGAACCAAAAGATTGGATGCCTGATGCGTACCGCAAAACAAATGTGCGGCAGATTAGTCAGCATGCGCACAGCGAAATTGTGGGTATGTTGCCGGAAGGAAACTGGATAAGCCGTGCACCATCTCTTAAACGTAAAGCTATATTAATTGCAAAAGTGCAGGATGAAGCCGGGCATGGTTTGTATTTATACTCAGCCGCTGAAACCCTTGGTACGAGCAGAGATCAAATGATTGACGACTTGCACAGTGGTAAGGCAAAATACTCTTCTATTTTTAATTATCCTACACTTACGTGGGCAGATATGGGTGCAGTTGGTTGGTTGGTTGATGGTGCTGCTATATTAAACCAGGTGATGCTTTGCAGAACTTCGTACGGGCCTTATGCTCGTGCAAATGTGCGTATATGTAAGGAAGAAAGTTTTCACCAGCGTCAGGGTTTTGAATCGTTGATGGTATTGAGTAAGGGAACAGAAGAACAAAAAGCCATGTGCCAAGATGCGATTAACCGTTGGTGGTGGCCTGCGCTTATGATGTTTGGTCCAAAAGACAGCGAAAGCACCAATAACGACCAAAGCATGAAGTGGAAAATAAAAAGAAAAAGCAATGATGAATTGCGCCAGCAATTTATAGATATGGCGGTGCAACAGGTAAAAGTGTTGGGAATGACATTGCCGGACGAAAAGCTAAAATGGAATGAAGAAAGAGGGCATTATGACTTTGGTGAAATAAACTGGGATGAGTTTTGGAATGTTGTAAAAGGAAATGGGCCTTGCAACAAACAAAGAATAGAAGCTAGAAAAAAAGCACATGAAGAAGGTGCTTGGGTAAGAGAAGCTGCAGTGGCTTATGCAAAGAAAAAAGCATTGTCACATAATAAAGAAATGAAAGCAGCATAGTAAAAACATGCTCAATGAAAAAGAGGTTGTATCAAAATGATACAACCTCTTTTTTATAAGAAGAAAAGTGAACTACAATTTTACAGTAGTTTCTGTCTTTTCTTTATGGCAGCTTTTTGTAGCTGTTTTATCTTTAGTGCAACAAGTTTTACCTTTTGCACATTTCTTTTTGTTCTTTTTGCCACCATCTGCAAATGAAGCAGAAGCAATTAATAAACCTGCAGTAGCTAGTAAAAATACTTTTCTCATTTTATTTGGTTTTAATTTTTATGATTTTGTGTAGTAAAAATATAGAAAAAAAATTGGTAATAGTTACTGTAAATGTTAAAAAATAACTGAGCTATTAAATAATTACAGGGTAGCAATAACGGTAATACCACCTTGTACCACTTCATTTAAACCTACATTTATTTTAGTTCCGATTGGGAGCAAAAGATCTACACGGCTGCCAAATTTTATAAAACCATATTCATCCGTCTGTTTTACTTTATTACCTACTTCTAAATAATTAATGATACGGCGGGCTACTGCACCAGCTATTTGTTTTACCAATATTTCGGTATTACCATTTTTAATAACAACAGAATGGCGTTCGTTTTCGGTAGATGATTTGGGGTTCCAGGCAACCAGGTATTTACCTTTGTGGTATTTATTATAAACGATATTGCCACTCATGGGGTTGCGGTTTACGTGCACATTGAGCGGACTCATAAATACAGATACCTGTAATCTTTTTTCTTTAAAATACTCCTCGTCAAATGCTTCTTCTATTACCACCACTTTACCATCTGCCGGTGATATTATTTGTCCGTCTTTTATGGTAAGTACCCGGGCAGGAATTCTAAAAAAAGAAACTACAAAAAGCACAAAGGCAAGTGTAATTACAAAGAAAGCAATACATAGCCATAATAGGGTAGCACCAAAAAACCAAAAGAAAAGTACATTTAAAGCAATGAAAATAATGGTGGCAAGTGCTATAGATTTATAACCTTCTCTATGTATCGTCATGGGGATGCTGTTTATTTTTGAGGGAGCAAAGTTAATCCAATTCAGTCGTAATTAGTTTTTCAAAATCGGCAGGAGATACAATTTTTGCAGTTTTAAAAGGATTGTTTTCAAGTAAATCTTTATCGCCTGTTACCAGATAATCCGCTTTTGAAAAGTCTATTAAATCGAGTAAAAAATTATCTTTCTCATCTCTATTTATAAAGTGAGTTGGTTTAATTGCTACGTTTATGGCTATAGTTTCTAGCAATTGAATAAATTCATTTACAATTTCTACGGCAAAATATTTTTGTAATTTTGGTCGGGCGGTAACTATTTTTATCTCTTTTAATAATTGATTTGTAATAACAATTATTATGGAACTGTTTTCAATATGATTCTTTATAATAGAAAGCTTTTTGCCGATAAGAAAACTTATCCAAACATTGGTATCAAAAATTACCTTAATGCTTTTGGTTATCATATAAATTTTGCCTTACTGTTTCTACTTCTTCATCAATAATTTCCTGGGTTAGTTCGTCTGTTTTAAAATTTTGTAAAATAGCATTTAATTTAGATGTAATGCCTTCCTTTTCTAGCTCTTTGGTGAGGAGTAACTTTTCTTCTGCTGGTAATTGTTTTACCATACTTAGCACCTGCTCAAAAGTTATATTTATTTGCAAAGATGTTTGCATAAAATTTATTTATTCAAATTTAATGTATTTTATCTAACGAAAAGTTGCACATACAACCATACAAATGGCGTGGCCACAAGCAAGGAATCAAACCTATCTAAAAAGCCGCCATGCCCGGGCATAAATGAACCGCTGTCTTTAATATTGGCAGTACGTTTTATTTTACTTTCCAGCAAATCGCCCATGGTGCCAAACACAGCGCAGATGGCAGCTATAGCCAACCAGTGTTTTAATGGCAATGTATGAAAAGCATTTACAAAATAGGTTATCAACCCCATAACAACGACACATAAAATTGCGCCGCCGCCGGTACCTTCCCAGGTTTTTTTGGGAGATATTTTTGAGAACGGTGTCTTACCAATAAACGATCCTACCAAATATGCCATAGTATCGTTTATCCAAATAGAAAAAATAATAGCAATGGGTAAAATAGGCGAGTAATTATTTAAACCAAGTTCGCCTTCATTGTATTTTCTGCCCAGCTCTATCATCATTAAAATGGGGATAATGATATAGGGCATTGACAATGCCAATAAACCAAAATATTTAGTTGGTTTAATAAGTTTAATTATTTTTCTAAACTCATATAAGCAACCCATCATGATGAGTAAAAAAAGTGCCAGAAAAGTATAAAAATTTATAAATATGCCCGCAAGCATTATTACTACAAAAACTATTGCTGTTAATGCCCTTGTTTTAAAAACTGCTTTGTTTAATGCCACGTTTAATTGTTTTGGTTATTTGCAAAAGATCGATAAGGGTCTGCTTCAGCTATCAACACATTTTCTTTCATATTTATTTTGGCTACATTTTTAGCTGAGTATTTTTTTAGCATCACAAATAAACCAACGAGGGCTATAACGCCCGCCAAGCCTATACTCCAATGAAAAGAAGGATCTAATTTTGCCAAATCAATTTTTTCTTTTCTCATACTCATTGCAAAAAGTGTTGTAAGTGCAAAGGCATTATTTAAAAAATGTGCAATAATATTTACCCAAATATTTTTTGTATAATGAAACATCAATCCCAATACAAATCCGAGTACCAACCTGCTCAAAAATAAATAGATGGACATGTGAATAAGGCTAAAAATAATAGACGTAACTAAGATAGCTACGAAAGGGTTTTTCCACCATTTTGAAAGTAAATTTTGCAGTGTTCCTCTAAAAAAAACTTCTTCAAACATTGCAGGAAAAAATGCCATAATAAAAATTCCCACAATGTACTCTTGCCAGTTTTTTAAATTGCTCAAAGCAAGTGCCTGCTTGGCATATAAATCCTCCATACTTTTTGCCATAGCATCTATTGAAGGAAAGTGCCCCACAATATATTTTGTAAAATCTGCCAGTGGTGCCGCAGATAATGCAGCTGCATAAATTATCATAAAACCCAGCAATATTTGAAACCCATTCACATATTTATTAAACCCTAGCCAGAAAACATTTTTACCATTGCTCACAAGCGACCAAAGTACTGCCGGGACAAAAAGCAATGCCATCGTTCCCAATACCTGTATTAACCTTGCTGTACCCACATTTTCAGGTGCAAGCATCGCTTTCATCATTTCAGCACTATCTGTAATTGCTTTACCTCTAGGCATAATATTCATAGTAAGTAACCATTGAACAGCACCCATTAAAATAAACCCCAATCCTAAAAAGGCAAATAAAAATCCCAGTTGTGCCCATCCGCCAAAACCTTTAACGCTTTTGTATTCCATCCCTAAAAACTTTTATAGTAAATTTGCCCGCAATATACTCAATTGAGGTATCAAAATTTTGAAGTGTATGTCATGTTGAGGCATTTATAAAAGGTTTTGACTCTTTACAAATGACATAAGTTCGAATCTATTAGAGTGTTCCCGCAAAAAGCGGGATCGAAGCCGATGTACTTCTTCAAACCCGCCTTTGACAGGCTCAGGCTGACACCATAATATTTTGAACGTAATTACTTTAAACTACATCTCATTTGGAGATTATTAAAACAATACACATACTCAAAGTTCAAAAATATTATTATGCCTAGTATTGGTTCTATACAATTACCCGAATTCCCATTATTATTGGCTCCCATGGAAGATGTGAGCGATCCACCGTTTCGTGCCGTGTGTAAAGACAATGGCGCAGATTTAATGTACTCTGAATTCATCAGCAGCGAGGGCTTAATTCGTGATGCCATGAAAAGCATGAAGAAACTTGATTTTGAAGAAGAAGAACGTCCTTTTGGTATTCAGATATTTGGCGGCGATGAAGATGCCATGGAAATGAGTGCAAGAATTTGCGATGCAGTAAATCCAGATTTGGTGGATATTAATTTTGGCTGTCCGGTAAAAAAAGTGGTGAACAAAGGAGCCGGTGCAGGTGTGTTGAAAGATATTGATTTAATGGTTCGTCTTACAAAATCTGTAATAAACGGCACACGTTTGCCGGTAACCATAAAAACAAGATTAGGGTGGGACGATAATACAAAAAACATTGAAGAAGTGGCCGAGCGCATGCAGGATGTAGGTGTGCAGGCAATAGCAATACATGGGCGCACCCGCTGCCAGTTGTACAAAGGCGAGGCAGACTGGAGCCTTATTGCAAAAGTAAAAAACAACCCTCGCATTACCATTCCTGTTTTTGGAAACGGCGATATCGATTCACCGCAAAAAGCAAAATTGTATAAAGAGCGTTACGGTGTAGATGGTATTATGATTGGTCGTGCGGCTATTGGTTACCCATGGATCTTTAGAGAAATAAAACACTTCTTAAACACCGGCGAAATATTACCATCGCCTACTTTGGAAGAGCGTATTTCTGTTTGCAAAAAGCACCTCGATAAATCTATAAAATGGAAAGGGCAAATTGTAGGCATCAACGAAATGCGCAGGCATTATACCAATTATTTAAAAGGCTTACCAAACATAAAAGAGTTTCGCATGAAGCTCGTAACCCTTACGGAGCCTGCCGATATAAGCGATGTGCTGGATGAAGTAAGCGAGCATTATAAAGACCATAGCTTTGAACGCACGCCCATTGAATTAATAAATTATCACGAAAAATGTCCTATTTAGTTAGAGGTTAGATTATGAGATGTTAGACAATACAAAATAGATTTTTGGGGCGGTCGTCATTGGGTTTTAATCAACATTTGCCCGGGCTATGCGTTACAAGTCCTCGTTTCGCTGCGCTGCACTGTGGGCTTTCCACTTCTATCCCGCCGCTTTTCAACAGCAAATTTTTTTTCAACTTTAATTATGCAATAGATTGTATTTAGCTATTGTCTCACAAATAAAAATGTAATTTTAATTATGGAAAACACCCCATACAAAATATATCAATCAGAAGAAGAATTAGAAACTGCAAGGCTAAAAGCTGCTGCAAATGCAACCTATACAGAAAGGTTTTATAAGCTTACGAAATTAATAAGAATCTCAAAAATGATTACCAACGCAAAAATTATTTCATCACCCACAATGATTGAAAATAATTTAAATTTTATAAAACATAGAAGCAATTCAAAGTATTAGAGACCAAGGTCCCCCTTCGGGGGATTTAGGGGGCTTTTTGGAAGATTGAGGGGGCTACTTTTTATCCCATTCTCATACCTTTCACTCCTACTCTTCATTACCGAATACATTACCACACTTACCACCGCTACCAAAAACAAAGAAGCAGCCACACCCATATAGTATTCATTCCCATCCTTCTTCTTAAAATAAAAAAATATAAATGCTGCCGCAAATAAAATAGAAATATTTACATAAATAAGTACAGTAAAATTTTGGTTCATTTCTTTTATTCTTGGTAATTCTTTGCTTTTTAAAAGTTCAGGATGCAAATCATAATTATAAACATTTCTAACTTTTAAAGCATCAGCTTTTGAATAGTTAGAAAAACCTGCACCAATATTTAGCAACGCAAAAACAGCCAAAGGCAAAGCAAAACCTTTGTACCAGTTTGTTTTTAAAGCAGCGTAAAAAACTACAGCAACAACTAATGCTATTGCACCCAATATCATTAAAAAAAGCTGCTCATTTTTAAATGCAGAAAAATAATTTTCTATATCAGATTTTGTAAACATTTATTATTTTTATTCTTCAATTGCGGCCAAAATATTTTTACCAAGTGGTGGTTCTGACGATTCAAAAAAATGAGTAAGGTTTCCTTTTTCATCTACCAAGTATTTACAAAAATTCCATGTGGGTTCAATGGTGTTCCACCCGTTTTTTTCTTTATCAGTTAACCACTCATACACTTTATTTTGAGTAGAATGTATTACCACTTTGCTTTTGCGCATTAAAGGAAAAGTAATGCCGTAATTGTGTTTACAAAATTCTGCAATAGCATGGTCCTCTCTGTTTTCCTGCTTTTGAAAATCGTTTGCAGGAAAAGCAATTACTTCGAGTTTATCTTTGTGTAATTCAAATAATTTTTCCAGATCTGCATATTGTGCTGTATAGCCACAATCAGAAGCAGTATTCACAATTAAAACCTTCTTGTTTTTTAATTGAGCAAAATCAAATTCCTCGCCGTGAGTTAAGGTAGATGTTAAATTGTAGAAAGATTGAACAGCAGGTTTCCTTGATGAAAAGATACCATGATTTCTTTTTAGAATTCTATTAAAAAATGCAAACAATGGATATACTATTTTTAAAAATCTTTGTCTGGTAGTCATAATTATTTCATTACTTTTTTAAACAAACTTAAGCGATTTGTAAATGGTGGATATTTTATGGAAGGATCAAACCATGTGGGTGTTTTCATTACGGCTTTTTTGTGGCTAAAGGTATCAAAACTAAATTTACCATGGTAGTTTCCTATACCACTTGCACCTCTTCCACCAAAAGGTAATTTATCATTTGCTAAATGAAGTGCAGCATTATTAATACAGCCTCCGCCAAAAGCAACTGCATTTAACCAACTGCTTTCTTTTTCTTTAGATGCCGTAAACAAATAAAATGCTAAAGGGTTTTTATTTTGTGCAATAATTTTTACTGCATCTTTCATATTTGTAAATGAAATAATTGGTAGTATCGGCCCAAAAATTTCTTCCTTCATTACATCAGTTTCAATATCTGTTACTGCTAATAAAGTAGGCTCTATATACAAATCAGCTTTATCTGTTTTGCCGCCAAACAATATTTTACTATTGTTTAGATATTTTTCAATTCTGCTAAATTGTTTTTCATTTATTATTCTGCCAAAAGAATCTGTTTTCTGCGCATCATTGCTAAAAAACTTTTTAATGTTTTCTATTATTGCGGCTATCAAATTTTCTTTTACTGTTTCATGTACCAATAAGTAATCTGGCGCTACACAAGTTTGTCCTGCATTTAAAAACTTGGTCATGGTTATTCGCTTGGCGGCAATTTTTACATCTGCATCGCTTTCAATTACGCAGGGGCTTTTGCCACCAAGCTCCAGCGTTACAGGTATCAAATTCTTTGCGGCAAGCTGGTAAATGATTTTTCCAACGGCTGTACTTCCTGTATAAAAAACATGGTCAAATACAAAGTTGTTCATCAGCTCGGGTACTACCGTTGCACCATCACCTTCGGTAAATAAAATGTATTGTGGGTCAAACGTTTCTTCAATTATCTTTTTGGTAATGGCAGTAGTAGCAGGTGCCATTTCCGATGGTTTTACTACAACACAATTTCCTGCAGCTATGGCGCCAATAAGCGGAGTAAATAATAAATTGAAAGGGTAATTCCATGGACTAATAATTAATACAACACCCAGTGGTTCAGCCATTACAAAACTTTTTGAGGGAAAATTAAACCAGTTGGTTCCAACTTTTTGTGGAGCCATCCAAGCTTTTAAATGTTTAATGGTTCCACTTGCTTCTGATAAGAAAAATCCGTTTTCAGATATATAACTTTCTTCTTTGCTCTTTCGTAAATCTTTATACAGGGCTTCAAATATTTCTATTTCATATTTCTGTACAGTAACTTTTAATTTTTGTAATTGTTCTTTTCTAAATTCATAGGTTTTTGTTATTCCTGTTTCAAAATAACGCCTCATTTTTTCAGTAGCTTCTGTTGTATTCATTTAAACTAAATTTGTTTTTAAAGTTAAGCAAAGTAACGATGAACGATGAACAATACATGCGGCTTGCCTTAAGAGAAGCAGCCATTGCTTTTGAAAAAGAGGAAGTGCCCATAGGAGCTATTTTAGTTATTGCCGATAAAATTATAGCCCGATCGCATAACCAAGTTGAGTTGTTGAACGACAGCACTGCCCATGCAGAAATATTATCCCTTACGACTGCTTTTAATTCTTTGGGTAGTAAATACATTCCTGATGCTACATTGTACGTAACTATAGAGCCTTGCCTTATGTGTTGCGGTGCCTTGTATTGGAGTAAAATTGGTAAGGTGGTTTTTGGCGCACCAGATGATAAAAACAGTTATCGAAAATACACAGGAAATACAAATCCATTTCACCCCAAAACCATTATTGTAGGTGGAGTTTTACAAGAAGAATGTGCGGTGTTGATGAAGGCGTTTTTTAAAGGGAAAAGAAAGCCCCCTCGGTCCCCCGAAAAGCCCCCTCAATCCCCCGAAGGGGGACCTTGGTCTCCAATAATTTAAAGTATATTTTAAATTAAAAGCAGGGCTTGAAATAAAGCACAGATAAAATTTAATGAAGAAGCAACAATGAAAGTCCCATTTTTAAAGGACTAAAAATAATTGTAGAGTAGCTCCTCTCCTTTGGATAACTTGTCCCGTTCACGGGAGGCGGGGGTGAGGTTTTACTAGTTGCGGGGTGAGGTTTTTGCGAGACAGAATAAGGTTTTTTCCAATACAGAAATTTTTTAATCCCTTTCCCTTTTAGGCTTTAATTTTGCAGCACAATATTTTTAAACAAATAAAAATTTATATCATGGCATTTACACTTCCACCGCTTCCTTATGCATACGAAGCACTAGAACCTCATATTGATACGGAAACAATGAAAATACACCACGATAAGCACCACCAAGCTTACGTTGATAATTTAAATAAAGCAATTGCAGGTACAGAAAACGAAAACAAATCCATCGAAGAATTGGTAAAGGCTGCCGGTACTATTAGCCCCGCAGTGCGTAACAATGGTGGCGGACATTGGAACCATACATTTTTTTGGGATTCATTAAAAAACAACAATGGAGCTAAACCAACAGGAAAATTAGCTGAAGCCATTGATACAGCATTTGGAACTTTTGATGCGTTTAAAGAAAAATTTAATGCTGCAGGAACTACTCGTTTTGGTAGTGGCTGGGCATGGTTAAATGTAAAAGATGGTAAGTTAGAAGTAAGTTCAACACCAAACCAAGATAACCCAGTGATGGATGTAGCTGAAGTAAAGGGCACTCCGATATTAGGTTGCGATGTATGGGAACATGCTTACTATTTGAAGTACCAAAACAAACGTCCCGCATATTTAGAGGCATTTTGGAATGTGGTAAATTGGGATAAGGTAGCAGAACGTTTCGAAAAAGGATAATTTTTTCTATCATGAAATTTATTAAAAAAGCTGTTCCTCGGAATGGCTTTTTTAGCGTAAAAAATTCTACGTTAATTTAATTGAGCACAATTATAACGTTTAAAATTTAACGGCTCCATCTTTGATGTTTATAAACCATTCATTATTTAAAAATATTTTATGGCATTTATAAAATCTACCCAAAGCAATGGGGAAGTGGTAAACTTATATTATGAAGATTTGGGAAAAGGAAAGCCGGTAATTTTTATACATGGTTGGCCTTTGAGTGGTGCTATGTGGGAGTATCAAATTACACAGTTGCCCCAGCAGGGCTTACGTTGTATAACTTATGACAGACGTGGATTTGGACATTCTGACAAACCAGTTGGACCATACGATTACAATACTTTAGCAGCAGATTTAAAAGCTGTTATAGATGAGTTACAAGTAGATAATGTAACTCTTGTAGGTTTTTCAATGGGCGGTGGAGAAATTGCAAAGTACTTTTCTTTATATGGCGGCGCCAAAGTGAGTAAAGTTGTATTGATAAGTGCAGTAGTGCCTTACATGTTAAAAACGGATGATAATCCGGATGGAGTGCCGCAAGAAGTTTTTGATGATATGGGTAAAAAAATGACGGATGATAGACCAGCATTTTTAGAAGGATTTAATAAAGACTTTTTTGGGGTATCATTATTGAGTCACCCTGTAAGCGATGCCTTATTACAGCAATGTGCCAATGCTGCCATGCATGCATCTCCTATTGCTACTATAGAATGTGCAAAATCATTTTCAAGCACAGACTTTAGAAATGATGTAATAAAAATAAATGTACCCACACTAATCATTCATGGCGATGCAGATAAAACCGTACCTATTGAACCAACAGGAAACCGATCTGCCAATTTAATACCCGGTGCAAAATATATCATTTACGAAGGAGCACCACATGGTTTATGGTTTACAGAAAAAGAAAGACTGAACAAAGATTTAGTAGATTTTATTTAATGACATTTTAATAAACTTATAGTAACGTTTGTTTTTAGAAGTTCCGATTTAATCTCCAGTAAAAACCGATGCAATTTGTATCGGTTTTTTTAATTTGCACATTTTCCCATTTGCAAATCTGCACATTATTAAGGTACCGGATCGTACCCATGCCCACCCCAAGGGTTACAACTAATTACTCTTTTTGCAGTAAGCCAAAAGCCTTTAAATGGACCATGTTTTTTAAATGCTTCAATGCCATATTGTGAACAGGTAGGCGTATACCTGCATTTAGATTTTCCAAGCCATGGAGATATAGCTAATTGGTAAAACCTGATGAGCATAATAAATGGGAAACTCAATATTTTATTAAATGTTTTCATTTACCATTTTTATAATTCTTTTTAAAACATTGCCCGTTTTTTCAAATACTAAATTGTATTCGGGTACTTCTTTGCCAGTGTAAATAAAAAATAAATGAACCGATTTATTTGCGGCTGATAACTGAAACTGTAAATCATTTTTTTGCAACCTATAAGCTTCTCTCATTAATCTTTTTATTTTATTTCTATCAGTAGCTTTTTTAAAATTTTTGCTGCTGGCAGAAAATCCTGCTTTCAATCCTTTCTCATTGTCAACACTTAACCACAATATTCTAAAAGGAAAATTGGAAAAACTTTTGCCTTTGGCAAACAGCATATCAATTGCCTTCCGGCTTTTGAGCCGATCATCTTTTTTTAAAAAATATCGTTGTATGGTTTCCAAACAGGTAATTCCAAATTTTTGATTGCAGGCAAAATTAAGTTTTACGCTTCACCTTAAAAATCTTTTCTTCAATTATGTATTTTTAAAAATTGATGCATCTGGTTAAAAAAGCTAACTATGATAAAGTATATTTTTATTTGCACGCTACTACTACTTACAGGTACCGCAAATGCACAACAAGACACTGTTAAAACAAATGCCATCATAAAAGAAGCTACAGTTTACTTTGGCTATGGTGCAGAACTTACACACGCAGGAAATGTAAACGTTTCTAAAAACACTAAATTTATTATAATAGATAAATTAAGTACACAGATAGATTTAAACAGTTTACAAATTAGTTGTCCGGAAACCGTTTCCTTACTCTCCCAACAATATAGTTTATACACGCCTACAGCAAAACCGGTGGTTGAGAATTTACTCAGCAAAAAAATTAGGGATACCATTAAGCTTACTCAAAAAGCTATAGCTGCTATTCAAAATAAAATAAGTATTGAAGAAATGGTACTGGATAAAACAGATAAATTAATAACATCTACCATTGCCACAAGTGTAAATAAAACAGTACTTACAGCGGAAGCACTAAAATTAATTGAATTTTTAAACGCCAAAATTGAGAAAAACAGAAACAGTATTTTTAACTACCAGCTAGAAGTAAATATTTTAAATGAACGAATAATAGCGTTAAATGATCGTTTATCAAAATCATTTGCACAAGTAGCAGATGATGATGTAGCAATCGAAAAATCTTATGGACGCATTATTATGCAGGTAGTTTGCAGAAACGAAGAGCAGGCAGATGTGGCACTATCATACTACACAAACAATGCAGGCTGGCAGCCTATTTACGATATTAGGGTAAACTCAAAAACAAATGCCATTAAACTTGTTTATAAAGCAAGTGTTACACAAAACACCGGAATAGATTGGTTGAAAACAAAAATCACATTAAGTACCGGTACACCCAATTTTACAACAGCCGCACCCTTATTAACTCCTTGGTATTTGCAGTTGTATGCGCCCCACTTGTATAAGGAGTTAAACGAAGTGGTAGTAACTGGATATGCCAATCAAAGAAGGAATTCTATTCAAAGTTTTGATGACAAAAGTATAGACCAGCAATTAATGGGTAAGGTAGCCGGCGTAAGTATTGAAACTGTAAAACCAAGTACATTAGACCAATTTACTACTTTAAAACAAGGCATGCTAAATACGAGTTTCGAAATTGATTTACCCTATGATATTACCAGCAATGGTTTGGCACATAGCATCAACATTAAGGAAGCCGATATACAAAGTAATTTGAAAAATTATGCCGTTCCTAAACTGGATGCAGATGCATATTTGCTGGCTGAAATTACCAATTGGGAAACCTTAGATCTAATACCAGGCAATGCAAATATTATTATGGATGATACGTACATTGGCCGATCATTTATAGATCCTAACACAACCGCAGATACACTCAATCTTTCTTTAGGAAAAGATAAAAGAGTAGGCGTAAAAAGAATTTTGATAAAAGATGCATCTACCAGCAAAACCAAAGATGCTAATACCAAGCAAATATTTACTTATGAGTTAGTGTTAAAAAATAATAAAATAAAAGATATGAATATTGTTTTAAAAGACCAGTATCCATTAACCAATATAAAAGAAATAGAAACAGAATTAATAGATGATGGCAGAGCTACTGTAAACACTGAGCTTGGCATACTTACCTGGAAATTAAATTTAAAACCGGGAGAAAGCAAAAAAGTAAGATTTAGTTACAGTGTGAAATATCCAAAAGACAAAAAGATTGTAAATTTAAAATGAATAAAGAGGCTGTATCAAAATTCAAAAAGATTGTCAAATTGAGCTTGTCGAAATTGATAATCTTTTGAATTTTGAAGTGTATGTAATGTTTCGACAAGCCTGCCTGCCGGCATAGGCAGGCTCAACATGACATACACTTCAAAATTATGATACAACCTCTTTAAATAAAAAATTACCGGGGACCGTTACCCCTAATGGTCACCCGGCATTTATGAAAAAGAAATTTTTTACTGTTTTATAAATGAAGACCGTTTAACTATTTCTCCATCATTTAATTCTATATAATATAACCCTTGTGTTAGGCTTGATACATTTACAGTAACCAAACTTGCAGCCGACACATTTTTTGTTTCTATTACAGCAGCTTTGCTATCCATTATTTTTATAAGAATGTTTTTTCCAGATCCGTTCCAATCTATCATTAATTTATTTGCGGTAGGATTAGGATAAATACGGAGTTGATATTTAGTATCATCTACATTTATTTTTACAATATTGCTGTAAGTAAAACTGCCATTAATATCTATTTGTTTTAGCCTGTAAAAACTTAACTGTTTTAATGGGTTTGCATCATCAAAAATATAATTGTGTTGCCCACTTGTATTAAAAGCTGACACGGTGCCAATGTTTGTAAAATCAATACCATTGGCACTTCTTTGTACCTCAAAATGATGTGTATTTATTTCATTCTCTGTTCTCCAGTTAAGTTTTACAATCTCCTTTTCTTTGCGACCGGTAAATGATAATAAATTTAAAGGCACCGGCCCTGCAATGGTAATATCAGATGCTACTTCAAACAAACCCCATTTGCCATTTGCATCTTTTGTACGAAGCGCAAGTTTGTGGACACCGGGTGTAATGGTGGGAGATGTAGCAAGATTAAATGTTTGTATAACAGTATTGCCTGGCGTAGTAAAAGTAAAAGCAGTTGCATTGCCTACACCTGGGTCAGCATCAAAAAAGTATTCGCCACTTACTATAATTCCGGCATTGGTAGTTTGTGTACTTATATAAAAACTTCTTGTTTCAAATAATCCCCAATGTTCGTTTGCATCTTTTGTACGAATGGCTACCGTATGAAAACCATCCCCTAAACTTGTGGTTGCAATCGTAGCAACAAATGGAACAATACTTCCCGCAGTTACAGTTATAGGTACACCATTTCCTTTGCCAGGATCTGCATCTATAAAATATTCTGCGGCCGCAATGTTTGCAGCATTGGTGGTAGATGAACTGATGTAAAAACTGCGATTTTCAAACAAGCCCCAGTTTTCATTAGCATCTTTTGTGCGGATGGCAATATTATGAAAACCTGCTGCCAAACTTGTTGTAGGTATTGTAGCAACAAATGGAACAATACTTCCCGCAGTTACAGTTATAGGTACACCATTTCCTTTACCAGGATCTGCATCTATAAAATATTCTGCCGCCGAAATGTTTGCAGCATTGCTTGTAGAAGAACTGATGTAAAAACTGCGATTTTCAAACAAACCCCAGTTTTCATTTGCATCTTTTGTGCGAATGGCTATGTTGTGAAAACCTGCTGCCAAACTTGTAGTAGGAATCGTTGCAACAAATGGAACTACACTTCCTGCAGTGACAGTTATAGGAATACCATTTCCTTTACCGGGATCAGCATCTATAAAATATTCTGCCGCCGAAATGTTTGCAGCATTTGTTGTGGAAGAACTGATATAAAAACTCCGGTTTTCAAACAAGCCCCAGTTTTCATTTGCATCTTTTGTGCGAATGGCAATATTATGAAAACCTGCAGTTAAACTGGATGTAGGAATTGTTGCAACGAAGGGCACAATACCACCTGCAGTTAAACCTATTGGAATACCATTTCCTTTACCAGGGTCAGCATCTAAAAAATATTCTGCTGCCGCAATGTTTGCTGCATTTGCTGTAGATGAACTAATGTAGAAACTACGTGTTTCAAAAAGTCCCCACACATCATTTACGTCTTTTGTGCGAATACCTACATTATGAAAACCACTAGCCAAACTTGTAGTAGGAATGCTCGCAACAAAAGGAACATTGCTGCCAGCAGTCACAGTTATAGGTACAGCATTCCCTTTACCTGGATCAATGTCAATAAAGTATTCCGCCCCATTAATATTTTGTGATTGCCCACACCATGCATGTGCAAATAGCATGAGCAATAAAATTATTTTTTTCATATTAACCTCCTTTTTTTAAAATTGATGAGGTTAATATTAATTACTTACTCTGGCTTCTACGTTAATGGTTACATTACCACCCGGCGCCACAGTTGGTGTGGTTACATTCATGCTAAAAATACGTGGTAGTCTGCTGTTGCGACTGTTCGTAAAATTAAGACTGCCCGTTGCATCATACAATAAGCCCATGTCTTTTCCGTCTGATCCACTATTATTTGCAGGACCGGCGGCGATGGTATAATCTGCCAGAGAATTATTGGCACCCGCATTTACGGCAGCTTGTGCTACCATTTGCGGATCTTGATTATCAATATTACCACCACTGTTTACATTGCCATTGCTTAACCAGGGTGTGTTGTTTACTGCATTAAAAGTAATGTTGTTATTGAAAACAGAATTAGAATTGGTTGTAGCAGCATTTCTTCTTACAAAAATATTATTGGTAATGGTTAAAAAGCGATTGGTACTGGAAAATACATCTCTAGAACCACTTGCCGGACCAAAAAATAAATTATGGTCTATTAAAACATTTACCGAATTGTTAAAGCCTGAAATATTACCACTCACGCAACAACCTGTTTCATAAAAATAATTATTTTGAAAAATAAAATTTTGATAAGTTGAACTTGTAGAAGCTGAAACCTGACCGTTGTCAAATAAATTTCCTTCAAATAGATAACCACTATAAGTAATGCCACCTTGAGTTAATGAAATAGTCATACCCGAAAAATTATTTCTAACAAAACGAAGATTATCTGGCTTTGCAGCATTGATGGTAATGGTACTGGTAACCGTCATACCTTGTATTTCTGTACCTGCACTTGCTGCACCTGTTATGGTTAACCCTGGTACATTGGCTGTAAAACCTAATTGTTTATCTGGCACCCAGCCCGGACCAATAATAGTAAGTTTTTTATTAGTGATTGTAAATGCAAAATATGCATTGGGGCTGCCATGTACGTAGATGGAATCGCCAGTTGTACTAGCATCAATAGCAGTTTGAATGTTATTAAACTGCGCAATAGTAGATGGAGAATTGCTTACGGTACGTACAACTGCAAAAGCATTCATTGTAAATGCGATAAATAAAAGGGATAATGTTTGTTTCATATAAATTAATTTTAGTGCTGTAAAATTGCACCCGAAACAAATAGTAAAACATCCCTGAAAATAGTGATTTTTAAAAATTGATATCATTTGTCTGACGCCTAATGGTAGATTTTCAACTTTAAACTTTCTACCAAAGCTGTCTGACACATTTAGCAAGTTTTAAAAACCGACTTAAAATTTATTGATGCAGATTTTTATAATAAAATGCAATGGCTTCGCCGATGGAAGAAACGTGTAGCTTTTCGTAGATGTGTTTTATGTGGGTATTTACGGTATTAAAACTGATGTAAAGTTTATCCGCCACCATTTTATAACTAAGCCCTTCTGCCAATAATTCCAACACTTCTTTTTCTCGAGTGGTTAGCAGATTTTCCTTTTTTTGTGGTTGAAAATAATCCAGCACCTTCAATGCAATACTAGGGTTCATTACCGCACCACCTTCATACACTTCCTGTATGGCCTGCAAAATTCTTGGTG
This sequence comes from Ferruginibacter sp., assembly GCA_031398005.1. Lineage (GTDB taxonomy): Bacteria > Bacteroidota > Bacteroidia > Chitinophagales > Chitinophagaceae > Ferruginibacter. The sequence continues at coordinate 136,508 of JANNMO010000043.1, read as the reverse complement.
GCGAATCTTTTTTCAGGATATATCCACTGGCTCCATTACGTATGCATTCAAAAATTTTATCAGTATCATCAAATACTGTTTGCATCAATACTTTTATGTGCGGAAATTTTTTCTTTATATTTTTTAATCCTTCAATACCATCTACCTCTGGCATGTTTATATCCATCAACACCACATCCGGAAAATGACTTTCCATATCTGCAATTGCATGAGTGCAATTACTTGCTTCTCCTATACATACCAACTCCGGACTAAGCTCCATTAGTGCTTTTAAGCTGTCTCGACGGGCATTGCTGTCATCATATATAAATACCCTTATTTGCATACTTAAAATTATCTTTTATCTTTTTTAATTTGCATACCTAATTGTAGTTATACTTCTTTTATTGGAATCGCTGCATTAATAACTGTACCAGACGCACCAGAAGAGATAGTGAAAACTCCTTTTAATTCTTCCACACGTTTTTTCATGTTGCTAATTCCATTTCCTATGCGCTTATTTTCAGGGTCAAAACCAATTCCATTATCTGTCATTTTTAAAATAAGTTGTTTATCTATACAATCAATGCTTAGCACTGCATTTGTAGCATGGCTGTATTTCGCTATATTGTTCATAGCCTCTTTTATAAGTAACAATATGTTTCTTTTAGCGGTAATTTTTTTAAGTAAGGGCTCTACACAATCATCAATATTGCAGGTAAATTTTATATCGTTTTCACTTAACAGTTCTACACTATAATCTTTTAGCTTGGTTTCCAGCGATATTGATTTGGCATCTGTAAGGTTCATACTCCAAATAATATCGCCCATGTTTTCCATTAACTGTTTGCTTTGTACAGATATTTTATGCAACATTTCCAATGCCTTAGCCGGGTTTTGTGTAAACGTTTTTTCTGCTACTGCACCATAAATTTGCAAACTGCTCAATGATGCACCTATATCATCGTGCAGATCTTGACTTATGTTATTTCTTATTTTGGATACAACCATTTTTTGATTTTGGTAATATCTATAAACCATAAAACTTATTGTAAGCAGTGTCATTATAATTAAAACGATTACCAATCTGCTGTTAGCTAATTTTTGTTTTTGCTGCGCATCGGTAACTTCCATTTTTAGCAATCTTTTTTCATTGGATACACCTGCGTTTAGTATTGTTTGAATTTGTGTATTATTCCCCTTAATGGTACTGGTTTCCATACCTGACTTTATTTCCAATGCATATATGAGTGGTACATTATCTTGCTTGCTTTTATAAATATTGATAGCTGTTGTTAAAAATTGTAAAGCAAAAAAACGGTTCAGCATTGGCTTTTGTTTGAGTAGATCGAAACCATTATCCAGTTGTTGCTTTGCGGCAGCATAATTGTTTTGTATGTAAAAAGATTGGGCCAAACCACCACGGCATAATAATTCCACATCAATTTCTGCTGAGGCCAACGATATTAGAATGCCACTGTTATAATAATAAGTGGCACTGTCAATATTTTTTAATGCCAAAAAAATATCGCCCATGCTTTTGTGTGCAACAGCTATACCTCTTTGCCAGTTTATTTCTGTAGCTTTTTGTAAAGATATTTTGTTGTAATAAAGCGCACTATCGTACAACCTTAATTTGTAAAATGCTTCAGAAAAATTACCGTATAAATGATGTGGCTTTGATAGACTTAAATATTTTTTTGAAAATGGTGGTTGCTTGGTGTATCTTATTCCTTCTTTAAAATATTGTAAAGATTTTTCTGCACTATCAATATTCATATTAAATAATCCTAAAAAATTATAGCTGTCGGCTAATAATAAACTATCGTTTAAGGCCTTTGCCATGTCCAATCCACGTAGGCTCTCCTGTAAACCTAATTGCTGTAAATTATTGTAATAATAAACTTCAGCTTGCCTTGTTAATAAAAAATAATTGCTTAACGAATTATTTTTAGCTGGCAGTTTATCATGAATTTTATTAAGCCATATTTGCGCAGAATCATATTGCTCTATATCCATGTAATTATCTGCAATAAAAAAACAGGTGGCTATAAAATTCTTTTCCTTGTAATTATTTTTATACATTGATTTCTTTGCGGAATCAATTGCTAAAAATGGTTGAGCAAATACCGAAGTGCACGAAAGCGATAGAAAAGAAAATATAAGGGAGAAAAATATCCGGTAATATTTCATCTCTGAAAGTTATAAAAAATACCGATGATATTTAATTAAATCAATATTTAAAAAAATTATGTCTATAAAATTGCTTCCAGTTCTTTTAAATGTGTTATGGTATAAGTGGGTTTTAATTTTAAAGGTTCCTGTATATGGTTTACAAAAACCTGATCCATTCCTGCGTTAATGGCTCCTTGTATGTCAGCATCCTGGTTATCGCCAATCATGATACTTTCGTGCAAAAGTGCATTTGTTTTTTGCAGCGCAAAATCAAAAATTTCTTTTTTAGGTTTTAGGCTATTACTTACTTCGGATGTAATAATTTCTGTGAAATATTTATCAAGCCCGCTGTTATGCAACTTCATTCTTTGCACTTTTTCAAAACCATTGGTTATAAGATGAAGAATGTATTTTTTTTGAATAAGATAATCCAGTATTTCGAAAGTATGAGGAAATACATTTTTTTTTGTAGGCAGTATTTCTAAAAACTGTACACTTATTTCTTTAGATAGTTTTTCATCTGCTACTTTAAAATCGAGCATGGTACGCCACATTCTTTTCCACTTCAGTTCTTCTACCCCAATAAAACCTTTTTCGTAGCGGCTCCATAAATGTGCATTATGAAAAATATAACGCTCATAAAATGCATTAAATTCTGCACCTACTTTTTGGCCCAACCCTTGAGAATATAAATCTGAAAGAGTTGCTTTTGCATTGCTATCAAAATCCCAGATGGTATGATCTAAATCGAAAAAAATGTGTTTGTAAACCCGCATGTAAATTTGTAAATTTTTGAAAGACGATGTTATAACTTTACCAAGCATAAAGTTAGCCAATAAAAAAAATAAAAATGAATATTGTAATTACCGGTGCAGCAAGAGGAATAGGTAAAGCTATTGCAGAAAGATTTGCCGCTGAAGAACACACACTTTTTTTGTGTGCCAGAAAAAAAGAAACATTGGAAAATGCTGCCGAGGAGCTATTAAAAAAATTCCCAAATTCAACAATACATATTATGGTGGCAGATCTTTCGGTGAAAGCAAATGCAGATGCTTTTGCAGATTGGTGTTTAACTTTTGCAGCGCCAGATGTACTTGTAAATAATGCGGGCGGTTTTGTACCCGGAAATATATTAGATGAAGCAGATGGTAATTTGGAAAATATGATGAACAATAATTTATTCAGTGCTTACCATCTCACCAAAAAACTTGCACCTGCAATGATTAAACATGGCAGCGGCCATATTTTTAATATTTGTTCTGTAGCATCTTTACAAGCGTATAATGGCGGCGGCAGTTACAGTATCAGTAAGTTTGCCCTCAATGGTTTTAGTCAAAATGTACGACATGAATTAAAAACCCATAATATAAAAGTGACCGCAGTTTTTCCGGGAGCTGTATTTACAGATTCGTGGGCAGGTTTTGATAACAGCAACAATAGGATTATGGAAGCCAACGATATTGCAGCAATGATAGTAGCCTGCACAAAACTTTCCGCAGCTGCAGTGCCAGAAGAAATAGTGATGAGGCCACAATTGGGAGATTTGTAATTAACAGTTTCTTTAAATTATTTTGTGATAAAAGAAAAGGTACAGCCGTTTTAGTTAATTATTTTTGCTCTTCGCACTACGATTTTTTTATGAACGCACTTTTTACTAAACTATCATATTGTTTGTTTTTTTTGTTGGCATCTTTTGAGCTTTCGGCCCAAACAAAATTTACAGCTTCTATAAACCCGGTGCAGGCAGGAAAAGATGAGTATATTACTCTTACTCTTACCGTTTCTAATGGTAACAATGTAGAAAATATAACGCCACCTGCACTGCCAGATTTTACTGTTGTAAGCGGACCCAATACTACCTCTGAGCAAAACAGCATTAATGGGGTAGTTTCGCAATCTGTATCGCTTAGTTATGTTTTATTAGCAAAAAAACCGGGCTCTTACAAAATAAATGGCGCTACCGCCTTGGTTAATGGCCGCACTTTTAAAAGCAACAATGTAAATGTTGTTGTAAGTAAAAAAGCTTCCGGAAATGGACAGCAAAATAACAATGCAAATGCTCCTATGCAATCGTTGCTTTCTGGTATGGATCCGTTTAATGAGCCACAAAGAGATGTACAGTTTAGTGATTATATTTTACGCAAGGGAGATAATATTCCTGAGAAAGTAAGCAAGAATATGCAATTGAAGTTGCAGTGTAACAAAACTTCTTGTTATGTGGGTGAACCTTTGCTGGCAACCTACAAATTATATTCTCGTTTGCGCAGCGAAAGCAGCCTTTCAAAAAATCCTTCTTTCAATGGATTTTCTGTGGTAGAAATGATGCAACAAAATGATCCTACTATAGTTTCAACAGAGCAATTAAATGGCAGATCGTACAATGTATATACCATTAGAAAGGCACAATTATATCCATTACAAGCAGGAGAAACAGAATTAGAATCTGCCTCGTTAGACAACAGAATTACTTTTATAAAATACAGCGGCAATAGTGGCAATAATTATTACATAGATCCTAATGCCATGGTTACAGAAACAGTAACTCTTAGCAGCAAACCCATTACTATACATGTAAAGCCATTACCTGAAACCGGTAAGCCAGAAGGTTTTAAAGGTGCTGTAGGAAACTTTACAATAGAATCATCTCTTCAAAAAAACAACTTTTCTACTGATGAAACCGGCAAACTTTTTATTACCATAACCGGTAGTGGAAATATGCAGTTACTTACTTTGCCAGATATTGCTTGGCCATCTAATTTTGAAGTGTTCGATACAAAACTTACAGATAATACTGATAATAAATCAATACCAATAAGCGGTAGCAAAACTTTTGAAATTCCTTTTTCTGTAGGCAAAGAAGGTAACTATCAAATTCCATTAATTAATTTTAGTTTTTTTGATCCTGCATCTGGTACTTATAAAAAATTAACTACTGGTAATATTCAATTCAGCGTAACGAAGGGCACAGGTAATGGAGAATTAGTAAAAGAAAAATTGGCTGTAGATAACAAAAAAGAGTTGCCTTTTTTAGATGAAGTATTTGAAAAAAGGTGGTTAATTATTTTGCTTATTGTAGGCGTTATTATTGCAGGATTAATTTTTGGAATGACCAAAGAGAAAAAAGAAAAAGATAAAACTGTAAAAAATAAACTTATAGAGAATACAATACAACAAAATGTAGAACCCATTGTTTTTACACAGGAAAACCCGTTAACAAAAACGGAAGATTGTCTTTTTAAAAATGAATGCGAATCATTTTATGCTATTATTAATGAGGAGATGAAAAGCTTTTTATCTAAACGATTTAAATTGCCGGTAGAAAATATAAATAGCAAAACATTGAGTGTGGTAATGGATAAAGCAGGGATAGATAATGAAACTATTTTACAAACAAATACCCTTATACAAGCTATTGAATGGCAATTGTACACACCATTTGAAAGAAACGAAGCGATTAACGAAATGTATGCAACTGCACAAAATATTGTGCAGACACTTGGTTCAAAAATTGGTTAATCTGTAAACTTATAACCTACACCTCTGGCAGAATGGAAGTAGCGTGGGTTTCTGCTATCCTCTTCAAAATACTTACGAAAGTTTAAAATAAAATTATCAATAGTACGGGTAGTTGGGTAAACATTGTAGCCCCACACCGCTTGTAAAATTTTTTCTCTGGTTACTACTTCGTTTTTATTTTCTATTAAAAGTTTTAAAAGCATCAGCTCTTTTTTAGTGAGCTCAAATTTTACTCCCAATTTATTATATGATTCTGCTGCCTTAAAATCAATTTTGTTTTTCCCAAATTTATAGATGTCCGGCAAAGGTTGTTTGGTAGAAATTTGTTCGCTTTTTTTAATGAGCTTATCCACCCTTAATAAAAGTTCTTCTAAATTAAAAGGTTTGGTAAGATAATCATCTGCACCTTTTTTTAAACCAAGTACCCTGTCTGCACTGCTGTTTTTTGCACTTAAAATTAAGATGGGTAGTTCTGTATTGTTCAATCGAATGGTTTCGCAAACTGTGATGCCATCAATTTCTGGAAGCATTACATCCAATATGATTAAATCAAAATGTTCTTGCGCTATCATTTTAAGAGCCTGTGCACCGTCATAACTACTGCTTATTTCATAACCCTCCAGTTCTAGATTTAGCTTTAATGCCTCGTGCAAATTCTCTTCATCTTCTACCAATAAAATTGAAAACTTTTTAGTTGCCATTTATAATTTTTTACGCTTCCGCTTTTAACGAAAAAACAAAGATACTACCTGCTTTTGGGTTATCTTCTATTGTTATATTACCATGGTGTGTTTTGGCAATTTTACTGGTAAGGTATAGGCCTAAACCAGTTCCTTTTGCTCTTTTTGTAGCTTCGTTTCCTGTTCTATAAAATTTTTGAAATATTTTATGCTTTTCTACTTCTGATATTCCGGGCCCTTCATCAATTATTTTCAGCACAGCATTGTTATTTGTTTTTAGTAATTGAGCTTCAATCGTTTTTTCTTTTGGCGAATATTTGATGGCGTTTTCCAATAAATTATTAATGGCAATCTGCAATAAAAACTTATCTCCGTTTACAAAAATATCTGATTGTATATTTTTTTCGATCTGTCTTTTTGGATATCTGATGATACATTCATTTACACACTCATCTACCAATAAAGAAAAATTTTGTTCATCATAAGAAGCGTTGTACCCGCCTCCTTCAATTTGTGACGAGAGTAATAAGTTGTTGCATAAAGTATCTAGCCTGTTGGTTTCCTGCAGTGTATTGTCCAGCAGTTTTTGCTGCTGTGTTTCTGCCAATTTATGTTTTTGTAATGTTTCTAAATTAAGTTTTGTAACGGCTATGGGAGTTTTTAATTCATGGGTAATTGCCATCATAAAATTCTGTTGCTCTGCGCTTGTTCTTAATTCTCTACGCACCGCACGAAATACAAAAATAGCCCCTGCTAATATCAACAATAAAAATGTACCGCCTTCGCCTAAATACTGTGCAGTTTTAGTATTTCTATATTTTATTATCTTCTCGTATTTTTCTTTATACAAAAAATCATCAGTCCTCAAATCCTGTATTTTATAAATACTCATTTGTTCATTTTGCCTGCTAAGTGCAATAAACCACCACACGAGTGCAGCTACAATGTAGGCAAGCAGTATCCAGTAAATAATAAATGCTCGTTGTATTTTTTTTCTTTTTAGCGGCATAATTAATTGCGCTTATCTAAGCCCCACGATAATTTATTGCGAAGGGTTTGCAAAAAATTATTTTCGTTGAGGCGTATGAGATTTATACCAAATGTTTCTTTTTTTACAGCTAATTGTATTTCTTTCGAAACCAATTCTCGTCTACTATCCAGCGTACATAAAAACCCGTCAGTACGTCCTTCTACTTCAAAAGAAACAATTGTATTATCCGGTACAATAATAGGACGTATATTAAGGTTATGTGGTGCAACAGGTGTTATTACAAAACTAGCACTATCAGGAAAAACTACCGGGCCATTACAACTTAGTGAATAACCTGTGGAGCCTGTTGGTGTAGCCACAATTAAACCATCTGCCCAATAGGTATTTAAAAATTCACCATTTAGATAGGTATGAATTTTTATCATGGGCGAAGTATCTTTTTTATGCAGCGTAAATTCATTGAGGGCATAAGGCATATCATCAAAAATGGGTACATCAGCATCTAAATGCAAAAGCGTTCTTTTATCTAATACATACTTTCTGTTTACCAGTGCATTTAATGCAGAGTGCAATTCTTCTTTACCAATACTTGCCAAAAAACCAAGCCGGCCATAATTAATACCTAGTACCGGAATGCCAGAATCTTTTACCAAAGTTACCGTATCTAGCAAGGTGCCATCGCCGCCAAGGCTTATTAAACAATCAATAGAAAGATCTAAATCTTCACCTGAATTAAAGGTGGAATATTTACCGGGAATTTTTATGGCAGAATAAAAAAGGTTAAAAAAATCTTGAAAAAAAACGGGTTCAGCACCGTAACGTTCCAGTTCTGTTAACAAGAGTTCTATATCTTGCAGTTGATTATTTTCTAAGCCTCTACTATATATTGCTATTCTCATTATAATTGTTGTTGCAGGTTTTACCGCTTAATAACCCCCTTTGCCTCTTGCAAAAAATCCTCTTTCGCCTAGCTGGTTAAAACTATATTCTACTTTAAAAACAATGTCGTAAAATGTAAGTAAATCTAAACCAAAACCGCCGGTATACAATAATTTATTGTTTAATATACTGTAATATTTATTAGGCAAATAACTATAACCCACATCTGTAAATGTTTTAGCAAATATAGAAACAGGAATATTTGACAATGATTTAATTTTAAAAGGAATGGGAATTTTAAATGAAACGAGTTTTTTGCTTAATGTGTATTTTGTAACTGCTGCGGCTACGCCATCTACTATATAAACTTCCAAGCCCCTTAAACTTAATGAGCCAAAACCAATAGCACGCCTGTTTATGAATGCCTGTTCAAAAGGTAATTTTAATAATGCTGATGTTTGAATTACACTAAACCAATTTCGTTTATGCGTGTAAAATTTAGAAAAGGAACCAGACAGTGTTGATGCATTTATTCCTCCCCTAAAACCTAACCCTCTTTTACTGATACCATAATTATAAATAACCCCCTTTTGCGGATAATTGTTGTTATTGGTATTGGTATATGAAACACTAAAACCTACATCAAAAATGCGCTGTATATTATTTTGATTGTTAAAGTAAGTTGGGTTGTATTTAGATGTAATAACGCTGTCGTCAATATTAATGTAATTAAACCCAACACCAAAAGCAGTGGTTTTAAAAAATCCTTTTCTTTTTGAATAACCTACTGAAGCATTAAAATTACTTCGTACAAAACCTTCTTTTCTATAATTTCTTAATTTGTTAGAGTCCGTTAAAATATATCCCGCTTCCCTGTTTTGAGTAAAGCCCGCTGACACACCAAAACCTTCTGTGAGCTTGGAGTTGCTATAGGGCGCACTATAACCTACAGAAATATTACGAGCATATCCGTTCAATACAAATATTCTTAAAAGGTCTCTTCGCCCACTAAAATTATAATGAACAAATTTTAATCCGTATATCACCCTGTCAAAATCTGCATTGTATGTTTTTATCCATTCTTTAAAATTTCTGTCAAACAATTGAAACTGTGGTGTGGGAAAAATATACCATCGTTCTTTTACTTTTATATTTACCTGTAAGGAAGAATCGGGCAGTGGTATGGAATCAAAAGTTACTTCTGTAAAAAGATTGATATTATATACTTGATTGCGTGCTTGTTTAAATATTGCTGGAAGTAAATTTTTATTTAAAGTATCTCCCGCTTTAAAAGGAACTTCTCTTAAAATAATATAACCTTTGGTATGTTTATTACCGGTTACATTAATAGAAGAAATTTTTATTGGTAGCTGGGATGAATCTTTTTTTAAGGAAGCTATTATTGTACTATCAATATTTTTTTGAGCAAAAATTGTAGTAGATAAAATTGCAAAAAAACTGCAGCAAATAATGGTTTTAAAAATATGTTTCATTTATCTGTAGCAGTTAGTATATTTTATTTTATGTACGCAAAGCAACAGAGAAACGTTTTGCATGCTTTTTTAAATATCTAAGTAGTTCATTAAATTTTGATAGTTACTGTTAATTTCATTTTCAAATTTTTCATTGCCAAACGAATAAACAACATCGTATTCATATCTTTCAAAACTTGCAATGATAGATGCAATTTCTCTTTTATTAATATGAAGCGTTACGGTAAGTAAACCGGTAATAGCATTTACAGTAGTGTTTAAATGCAACACGGTAGAGTCATTGCTTTCTACAATTCTGCTTATTTCAGATATTGAAAATTGCGGCCTTTCCATTTCCAACACTATGATGCCACCAATTTCATCTGCACCTGCAAAGTTGCCAAGGGTTTTTAATAAATCAGTTGTTGTAATTACACCTTCAAACTCATCTTCATTAGATATTACAGGTACTACTGTGGTATCAAATTTAATGCTACTGCTTACTGCATTTAAAAAATGTACATCTTCCGGTACCGCTACATTTATAAAATGTTCCTGTAAAACTTCAATGGGTAATTTTGCGTCTTCCGCATCAAGCAAATCATCTTCACTTATGAGCCCCAGTAATTTATCGTCCGTAACTACAGGTAAATGGGTTATTTTAAAATCATTGATGAGTTGCAAAGCTTTGCCCACACTATCTTGTAGTTGCAGGCGGGGAATATTATTATTTATGAGATCTTTTGTAAGCATGGGGTCCGATTATTATTATCAAGATACAACATCAACAGCATTGTAATTGGTAATATGACAAAAGAAATAGTTAAACCGTTGCAGGAGTATTTATTTTAGACAAAAAAGTACTCAAAATTTTATTAAACTCCTCGGGTACTTCCATCATAGGAGCGTGGCCACACTTGTCAATAAAATGCAACTCACTATTCGGTATAAGTTTTTGAAATTCTTCTCCTACAAATGGTGGCGTTACGTTATCGTTGTTGCCCCAAATGAGGCAAGTGGGTTGCTTGATGGCTTTTAGTTCTTCTCCCAGGTTATTTCGTATAGCGCTTTTAGCCAGCGCTATTATTTTAATAACCTTCATTCTGTTATTGGTTATTTCAAATACTTCCTCTACCAGTTCTTCGGTAGCCATGGCAGGATCATAAAACGTAAAAGCAGTTTTTTTTCTAATGTATTCTTTGTCGCCACGCTTTGGGTAAGTATCGCCCATTCCATTTTCAAATAAGCCCGAGCTGCCCGTTAGTATAAGAGATTTAATTTTTTCAGGATGTTTTAAAATATGTACCAATCCAACATGTCCACCTAACGAATTACCAAGCAGGTTTATTCCATCATAATTTCTATGTTCAATAAAACGGTTTACAAATTTTTCAAGTCCGCCTACCGTTGTATGCAACAAATCCATATCTAGCAAAGGCAATATTGGCACTACTACTTTATAATTTTTTCTGAAATGCTCTATTAGATCTTGAAAATTACTAAGGGCACCAAACAATCCGTGCAACAGCATTAACACTTCGCCGTTGCCTTCTTCAATGAATTTAAATTTTCCGTCTTGTTTTATTTCGTAGCTCATGCCTCGTAAAGTGTAGTTCTGTGAATTGCTAAAATACGTTGTTTCCCTCAAAAATGATGTATTAACAAATATATAAATGAAATTTATATGTTATGTGATTTACCGTTTCAATTTATTTTAAACCATAATCGGTAACAAGTGAAAAGCTAATTTATTTTGCTAAACCTGCAAAAAAGTTTTCTAATGAAGTGAACATATCTTTAAACCAAGGAATAAATTTACCGATGCCATCAATAATTTTAGGTGCTAATGGTTGTAAATAGAGATAAACAACCGATGCTGTAGTTGTATCGGTTTTTATAAAATGAAGTTGAACCGCATAAAAAAGAAAAACGCTGTAAATAATGCTATACAATAAAATGTATAATGCTACGCCCGCAATTCTATTCACCCATCCAAGCATTACCGTTTCAAAAGTTTTTTGAATGAGTTTACCTACCAAACTTATTAAAAATGCAGTAGCAATAAATACGAGTAAAAAAGACAATGCAGGCAACCATTTGCCTGCACCTGTATGAGCAGATAATTTTAATGCAACCACTGCTGAAAGTTTGAGTGCAGCAGCAATACCTACAATAAAACCTAGTACAGAAAATACTGCAATAATGAAACCCTTTTGCAAGCCTTTAAAAATGGCAAGGGCAATTAAAATCATGTAGGCAGCATCTATAAACATAATTACTTTTTATGCTAACAGCGTTTTTACAATACTACTAATTACTTTTCCATCTGCCTTGCCTGCTAATTGTTTTGTTGCAAGCCCCATTACTTTTCCCATATCTGCTGCAGATGTTGCACCGCTGCTGGCAATAATATTTTTTACCTCGGCAGTAATTTCATCTTCCGTCATTTGCTTAGGCAAAAACCTTTGTATAATTTCCAGTTCTTCTTTTTCTTTTACTGCTAGGTCGGCTCTACCTTGTTGCTCAAAAATATCCAAAGAATCTTTGCGTTGCTTCACCATTTTTTGTAAAAACTTTTGTTCTGTGGCTTCATTAATTTCACCACCTGCACCGGGCTCTGTTTTTGCTTTTATAATTTCTGCTTTTATTGCACGAAGAGTACGCAATGCAGCTTCATCTTTTGCTTTCATGGCGTCTTTCATTTCAGCCATTATTTGTGTTTCTAAATTCATGGTATAGTATTTAGTACTGAGTATAAAGTATTAAGATTGGTTTGTAATAATGTAAAGACTTTTTGAAAATTATATCTTTTAAATTTAAGAGTTGCTGGTTGCGAGTTTAGAAGTTAATGATTGCATACGTTTCTGTTGTCTGTCGTCCGTAGTCTGTTGTCTGTCGTCCTTTCCAGCATCTTACGCCCCATTCTCCGTTATTTGCGCCGCTCTAAACTTCTTTATAAATGCCTCTGAAAAACTTTTCATCTCTGCAGCAAGTTCAGTATTTTTTGTAGCTCTTACAAATGTATCAGACATGGTGAAAAGCATCTGGTAAAAAAATTCTCCCATCTCATCTACCATCATATCTTTTGTCCAAAGATCAATTCTCATAGCAGTTTTATCTGCTGGGTCCCAAAATGCAATACACATTGCTTTTGCTTTTTGCGCCATTTCTGCACTGCTGTCAGTTGCGTTCCAATGTATGCTTTCCGGCACCTTTTCCGGATCAAGTAAAATATCAATTTTAATAGAAGATTTATGCATTGTTTTATTTTTTAAAATGCGAAGGTAGCCCGTTTTTATTTTATGATGAAGATGAAATAAAGCTGAAAAACATACATTTTAAAATAAAAACTTGCTTTTTCTGAAAAAAATATATTTTATTTTTTGCTGTATACATTAAGTTTAAATCCATCATAGCTTTAGATGAAATGATAAGAATATTTTTTACTCATTTAAAAATCATTTTTATGATACGCTGTGTCCTTGCATGTTTCAGCACAAGTAAAAAATATTTACTGATGAACAGCTTTTAAAAATAAGCGGAGAAATATAAAATGTTTTTAAAAAAAATCGCTGCCTTATCCACACACAATAAATAAATGTGAATAAAATAGTTTATCATATTTTTTCATTAAGCCAAAATTATTTTTAATATTGTGTAGGGATTTTACTGATCCCTGTACTTACTAACCCATCTATATATAAAAGCCTGACTTCAAAAAAGCCGGGCTTTTGTTTTTTTAAACAACTAAATAAATTTTTTTACAGAAATTAAATTTTTTTCTTTTCATTTATTGTATCGAAAAATGCTTTCTTCAATTAATAATTTATAGTACAATAAAAAGTTATCTTGCAAATAAATAATATAGCATGTTGAGATCTATGACTGGGTTTGGAAGAGCAGAACAAACAACCGGAGAAAAAACTTTTCTGGTAGAAATAAAAGCTTTGAATGGTAAGCAGTTTGAATTGCAATTAAAACTTCCGCCGCTTTTAAAGCCATACGAATTTGAAATAAGAAACATGCTGCAGGAAAATCTTATTAGAGGTACCATTGACTGCTATGTAAATCTTAAACAGAACGGTACTGCAAAACCTGTGGTAATAAATACTGATTTAATTAAGTCATATTATGCTCAAATAAAAACACTTGCACTCGAGCTCGATATTGATACCAATGCTGTACTAAGTTCCCTACTTCGCTTGCCCGAAGTTGTAACACCATCTACTGATGTGATGGATAAAAATGACTTTGAATATTTTTCTGAAGTATTGCTTATTGCCATTAAAGAATTAAATAATCATAGATCGGAAGAGGGTAAATCTTTAGAAAAAGATTTGATACAACGAATAGAAAATATTACCGCCGAAGAAGAAAATATTTTGAAATTGGTACCTGCACGTAAGCAAAAAATAAGAGATGAAATAAACCTTTTGCTAGAAGAAAATGTAGGCAAAGAAAATATTGATAATAACAGAATGGAACAGGAGCTTATTTATTACATGGAGAAAATTGATATTCATGAAGAGCAAATAAGGTTAAGACAACATTGCGAATATTTTAATGAAATAATGAGCGGCAAAGAAGAAGATGGCAAAGGCAAAAAACTATCTTTTATTTTGCAGGAAATAGGAAGAGAAATAAATACAACCGGAAGCAAAGCGTATGATGCAGGTATACAAAAATGTGTAGTTACCATGAAAGATGAATTGGAAAAAGCAAAAGAGCAAGTATTGAATGTATTGTAATGCTATGCGTAAATTGTGAATGGTTAATTGTGAATAACTCTTTAATTATTAATTTTTCATTTATCAATCGTCACTTTGCATTCAACAATAACTAGTAAGTATAAAGCAAAACAAAAAAGTAAACAAAAGCAGGATGAATTCTTTCTTACAAAAACCATTTAATAAAATAACAATTGCATTTTTATTCTCATTATTTTTTTTAAATGCCTGCAATAATATTGATGTATTCGAAAAAAATACTGCTATCCACAATATGCAATGGCAAAATAATTTTAACGTTACCGGCACTTTTAAAATAACAGACACCATTTCTACTTATAATATATCCATCGTTTTACGACATACAGATGCTTATTTATACAATAACATTTGGCTTAATGCTGGGCTACAGGCACCAGGCGATACAGGTTTGCAATTTCAAAAAATAAATCTAACACTTGGTAGCGATGCAAATGGGTGGGAGGGGATAGGTATGAACGATATCTGGGAAGTAAGAAAACTAATATCTGGCACACCTAAAAGATTTATTAAGCCTGGCGACTATACATTTACCATTGGTCAATTAATGAGAGATAACCCACTTCAGCACATCATTAGTGCAGGCTTAAGAATAGAAAAAGCTAAATAATGTTAATAAAATTTAACAGGATAGCTTTTTTAAAATTGAATTTGAGCAGTTTAATACAGAACATTTGTTTATTTTCACACAATTAATCAGATCATACAACGTTTTATTGTATATCCAACAATAACTTTTAAACCATTACTGTGAATCGAATAATTCTTAGTCTTGCATTAGTATTATCAATTTCTACTGCTTCTCAGGCTCAAATGTATTTTGAAACCGTTCACAAAGGTGAATTTGGTATAACTGGCGGCGGCGCACATTATTTTGGTGATCTTAATAATAGAGCTGCATTTAACAGACCTAAACCTGCATTTGGTATATTTTTTCGTAAGCAGTTTTCTGAATATATAAGTGCGAGGGTTTCTGCTCATTATGCCCAGCTCGGTTATAGCGATACCTATAGCAAAAACGAATACCAGCGTTTAAGGAATTTAAGTTTCAACACCAATATTTACGAATTTGCTATTCAGGGAGATTTTAATTTCTTCAAATTTACTCCTGAAGATCCTTCTCATTCTTTTACCCCATACGTTACACTTGGAGTAGGTATTTTCAATTACGATCCCTACGCTTTTTATAATGGTACTAAATATTTTTTACGTCCATTAGGTACAGAAGGGCAAACTATAGGTTTTCAGGGAAGAAAGCCATATTCTACTACTGCGCTTTGTATTCCTTTTGGTGCAGGTATAAAATATAATCTTACAGAAAAAGTAAATATCTCATTTGAAGTAGCTCACCGTTTTACATTTACAGATTATATTGATGATGTAAGTACTACATATGTTGATAATGGCAGATTTCAACCAGGTCCTATCAATTCAAGTGGATTGCCAACGCCAAGCGATGTACAGCTTTTAGCGGATCGTAGTTATGAAATAACAAAAGATGGTTCTCGTTTTTTTAAAGAAGGGCAGCAAAGAGGTTTTAGCAAACAAAAAGACCAGTATATCATTGCAGAAATTGGGTTATCATTTAATTTAAGTTCATATCGCTGTCCAACAGCAGACTAATTTTTCTCCTACAATATTTTCATAAAACGGCAGTACTAAAATACTGCCGTTTTTGGCGTTATAATACAGTAAATAATTGTTACTTTTGCGCCCCTGCAAGCCTTACGGGCTTTGCATTTACAAACACAATGAGTTTACATAAACATATTAATCTACATCGTTTACCAAAACACATTGCTATTATTATGGATGGCAATGGGCGATGGGCACAAGAGCAAGGGAATGATAGACTTTTCGGGCACCTGCATGGTGTAGAAAGTGTGCGTGATATTGTAGAGGGTGCAGCCGAACTAGGAATTGAATACCTCACCCTCTATACATTTAGCACCGAAAACTGGGACAGGCCTGCTTATGAAGTGAATGGATTAATGGAATTATTGGTAGATACTATTAAAAAAGAAGTGCCCACTTTAAATAAAAACAACATTCGCCTACAAGTTATAGGGCATGTAGATATGCTGCCCGAGCATGCACAAGGGCAACTGGCAGAAGCACTAAAAGATACCGAAAATAATACAGGGCTCAATTTAATAATGGCCCTTAGCTACAGTAGCAGAACCGAAATGGTAGAAGCTGTAAAAAATATTGCAGCTGATTTAATAGAGGGTAAACTTGAAAAAGAAAATATTGACAGCAATACCATATCACATTATTTGAGTACAAGCAATTACCCTGATCCTGCATTGCTCATACGTACTGGTGGAGACTATAGAATAAGTAATTTTTTATTGTACCAGATAGCATATACGGAACTCTATTTTACCGAAACAATGTGGCCGGCTTTTAGAAAAGAAGATTTGTACAAAGCCATTGTTGACTTTCAAAAAAGAGAAAGAAGATTTGGGAAAACCGGAGAGCAGATTAAAAACAATGAATTATAAACCAATTATCTGCATATTCTCAACAAAAAATACAAATATTTTAAATTAATGTATAAGTTAGCAGCCTTTGGTGGAACGTTTAACAAATACTTTTAAATATAGGGCTTAATTTGCCGCCACGAAAAATACTATTGATGCTAAGGATTTACCAAACCGTTTTACTTACTGCAACACTTTTTTTAACAGGCCATACTTTGTTTGCGCAAGACTCATTAAATGTGTCTGTAAACCCTGCACTAAAAGAAATTTTCAATTCTAAAGTTCCCAAAAAATATACCATCGCCGGCATAAATGTAATTGGGAGCAAATCGTTTGATCGTAATTTAATTATTTCTATATCTGGGCTTGCCATTGGAGATGAAGTACAGATACCTGGTACAGATGTTTTTAATAAAGCTATTGTAAAACTTTGGAAACAAAGTCTTGTATCAAACGCAGAAATAAATATTACTAAACTTGAAGACACCAAAATATACATTGATCTAGTAATTGTAGAAAGACCAAGACTTACAAATTTTACTTTTGAAGGAGTAAAAAAAGGGGATAAAGATGATCTTGCTACAAAATCGGGTTTATCAAAAGATCGTGTACTTACAGAGGATATGAAGCTAAGTGCGGTAGAAGTGATCAGAAAATTTTATTATGATAAAGGCTTTAGAAATGTAACCATCAATATGGTGGAGCAACCATCGCCAGGTTTGGCCAATAGTGTGGTGCTTACATTTTATATAGACAAAGGAAAAAAAGTAAGAATAAACTCTGTAAATTTTGCTGACAACAATGAAGTAAGCGATGGTAAATTGAAGAAGCAAATGAAGGGAACAAAAGAAATGTCTCGCTTTACTTTATATCCTGATAAAGTGGTAAGTCCTTATGGCGATACAACCCGTAACAAAACTTTTCAAGAATATTTAAAAGAAACCGGTTATTTATATCCTACCAAAACAAAAGATTATTTAGATCCATATTTTAGGTTTAAGCTTTTTGCAGGTGCAAAGTTTTCAGAAAAAAAGTATGGAGAAGACAAAGAGAAGGTACTAAATTATTACAATGCACAGGGCTTTAGAGATGCAGCTATTGTAGAAGATACTACTATACAAAATGCTAAAGGAAATATTGATGTGCATATAAAAGTTACAGAAGGAAGAAGATATTATTTTGGAAATATTACCTGGAAAGGAAATACAAAATATGCTGATTCAATTCTTAATGTAATACTAGGTATTAAAAAAGGCGATGTGTATAATGAAGAAACGCTTAATAAAAAATTGGGTAAGCAACTTTCTGCCGAAGGGGGAGATGTAGGAAGCCTTTATCAGGATGATGGATATTTATTTTTTAATGTGGATCCTATTGAAACAGCTGTATATAATGATACCATAGATTTTGAGATACGTATGCGTGAAGGCCCTCAGGCCACTTATGGTAAAATAACTGTTTCGGGCAATGACAAAACAAAAGATTATGTAATTCTGCGTGAGTTGAGAACCATACCAGGTGAGCGTTTTAGCCGTCAGGATATTATTCGTACACAAAGAGAATTATCTCAACTAGGTTTTTTAAATGCTGAAAAAATTAACCCACAGGTAGTACCAAATAATGCAGATGGTACGGTAGATATTAACTGGCAGGTGGAAGAAAAATCTGCAGACCAATTAGAATTATCTGCAGGTTTTGGTGGTGGCATTGGGCTTACCGGTACATTAGGTGTTACCTTCAATAACTTTTCTATAAAAAATATAACAAAGAAATCTACATGGGATCCACTTCCATCTGGCGATGGGCAAAAGTTCAGTGCAAGAATACAATCAAACGGTAGAGCATTTAGATCGTATAATTTATCATTTACTGAGCCTTGGCTGGGCGGTAAAAAAAGAAACTCGTTTTCTGTAAGTTATTTTAATACGAGGTATGCTAATGCCTTTGACGCATTTGGTCAGCCATGTGCAAAATGTGGTAAAGACTCATATGTAAACACAGTTGGTTTTGGTGTATCGCTAGGTAAGCAATTGAAATGGCCTGATGACTTTTTTAACCTGATTTATTCATTAAATGTGCAGCAGTACAGATTAAAAAATTACCGAGGTATTTTTGATAAGTTAGATAATGGAACTTCCACTAACTTAAGTTTGAAACTTACGTTGCTACGTAACTCTGCAGGACCGAACCCAATTTTCCCAACCAGTGGTTCTAATGTAATGTTAAGCGGACAATTTACATTACCCTATTCGTTGCTTGGGTTAACCTCTGCTACGGAAAACCAATACAAGCTTCCGGAGTTTCATAAATGGCGTTTTAATAGTGAGTGGTATGTGCCTATTGGAAGAGCAAGAGGTCCTGAGAAAAACAAACAGTTCATATTAAAGGCAGCTGCTAAATATGGCTTCATCGGCAAATACAATCCAAAATTAGATGTATCGCCATTTGAAAGATTCCAAGTAGGAGATGCAGGTTTGAGCAATACACAGGCATTACTTGGTTTCGATATCATTGCACACAGAGGTTATCCTATTTACAGCAGCTCTAACCCAAAGGTGAACCCTGATGGTGTAAACCAAAGAGAATATTTTACTATTTTTAATAAATATACGGCTGAGTTACGTTATCCTTTTAGTACATCTGCAAGTAGTACTATTTATGGTTTAGCATTTTTTGAAGCAGCAAATGGTTGGTATAAATTTAAAGATTACAATCCTTTTAAACTTAGGCGTAGTGCAGGTGTAGGTATGCGTTTCTTTTTACCAATGTTTGGTTTGCTAGGGTTTGATTATGGTGTAGGTTTAGATAGATACAATCAAAATACTGGTATTAAAGGTGCTGCTAAATTTACATTTATGTTAGGGCAGGAGCCGGAATAATACATTCGTTTATCGTTTCTCGTTTGGATTATAATGATGGTAAGTTTAATTAATATTAGCAAAGTTTTTAAAAGCTGTTGTCGTTTCTCGTTAGGTTTTTGTTGGATGAAGATTTTGATAAAATTTTAAAAATCATTATAGAAATTTTAATTTTATAATAACTTGATTTGGGAATAAAGTTTTGTATTTGTTTTAAATTTTAAAAATATAAAGAGATATCTGTTGTCCGTCGTCAGTGGTCCGTTGTCTCTCCAAACTTACTAAATGATGAAAACTATCTTATTTGCCGTATTCTTTTCATTTGCTGCGTTAGCCTCTAATGCACAGCGTTATGCTATTATTGATTCTAAATATATTTTAGATAAAGTACCGGAGTATAAAGAAGCATCGAAAAAACTGGATAATTTTAGCGAATTATGGCAGAAAGAACTTGACCAGAAGCAAACAGCTATGGATAAAATGTACAAAGATTATGACGCTGAGCAGGTTATGCTTACAGATGTTTTAAAGAAAAAAAGAGAAGACGAATTGTACAATAAAGAAAAGGAATTGCGTGATTTACAAAAAAAGCGTTTTGGCTTTGAAGGAGATCTGTTTAAAAAAAGACAGGAACTTATAAAACCAATACAGGACAGAGTTTACAATGCTGTGCAAAAATTAGCGGTAGAAAAACTTTATGACTTTATATTAGATAAAAGTGAAGGAATTACTGTTATATTTGCCGACCCTAAATTGGATAAGAGTGATGATGTGCTAAGAAACATGGGTGTTAAATAAAAAATAAAACACAAAGCTTAATGCAGCATTTTTACTAATAAAATGCACTTTAATATCAAACAAAAGAAAACAACTTAAAAAGTACAATGAAAAAATTATTATTCGTAGGTGCAATGGCGCTAAGTATGTTTACCGCAACTGCACAAAACAAAATTGGTTACATTAATACCGATGAGCTTATTAGCACCATGCCCGAAGCTGCAAAAGCTCAAACTGAATTACAAGAATTTCAATCAAGTTTAGGTTTGCAATACCAAGATCTTAATGCAGAATTAAATGCAAAAGACAGTGCTTTTATAAAAGATTCAATAAGGCTTTCTCCTAGTATGAAAGAAATTAAAAGAAAAGAGTTAATTGAACTTTACCAAAGAGTACAAAATTACCAGCAAACCAGCCAGGAAGAATACCAGGCAAAGGCAAATGAAAAAATTACTCCAATAAGAGAGAAAGCATTAACAGCCATAACTGCGGTAGCTAAAGAAAACGGTTACTCTTATGTTTTTAATGAAGATAATTTATTGGTAAAGCCAGCAGGTGATAATATTTTACAATTGGTAAAAAATAAATTAGGCATCAAAGATGCACCAAAACCTGCAGGTGGCGGAGTTAGAAAGCCATAATTTTTATATAACTTATTTATAAAAAATCCCGAACGCACTGTTCGGGATTTTTTTTGCAGAATATTTTAAAATCAACCTTCTTTAATTATTATTCTGTTTTGCCTACCAACAATCCAATAAATAAGAGTTCCTAAAAAGCCTAAAAATATTACTAGTACTAACCAAAGCGTTTTGTTGCTGTGATCCTGAAATTTGCTAGTAATTATTTCAACCATAGTATAAATCCACCATCCAAACAACGCTAAGACTAATAACACAATTAACCATTCACTGCCTCCCGGCATACTTAATAGTAATGTTTGTATCATAATATTTTTATTTTAAAGATAACCTAAAAATATTATTTCAAATAAAATCTCTTGCAAACATACACTGCCATTAAAACACCTACACTGTCTGCTACCCAATCCCATAAATCAAAACTTCTACCTACAATAAAAAACTTTTGTATAAACTCTGTAGTAAGTCCCCAAACAATAACAGATAAAGCAATTTTTATTACCTTTTTCCATTTGCTTATTTTAGATAATTCACTTTTACAAACTGGTAACATAAATAAAAATGCAAGCACACAAAACAATCCTGCATGCACCCATTTATCAAAAAAAATGGCATCCATCCAATCATCCGCTTTTGGCAAATCATTGCCTGGCAAACAAATTAATATAAGCACTAAAAAAAACCAGGCAATGCCTGGTATAAATATTTTATATGAAATCATAATTGCAATATCAGTTTTTAGGCAACCAATTTTTCATAATCTTCTGCTCCCATTAATTTCTCTATGTCAGCAGGGTTATCAATTTTTACTTTTACCATCCAACCTTCCCCGTAAGGATCGCTGTTTACCAGCTCAGGGTTTGCTTCCAACTTTGGGTTTACTTCTGTAATAGTACCTGCAGCCGGCAAAAAAAGATCACTCACTGTTTTTACGGCTTCTACTGTTCCAAAAACATCTTCCGCACTCAAGGCTTTTCCGGTGCTACTGATATCAATATAAACAATATCACCTAGTTCGCCTTGGGCAAATTCAGTAATTCCAATTGTTGCAATATCACCATCAAGACTAATCCATTCATGGTCTTTGGTGTATCTTAAATTTTGTGGATAGTTCATTTGTAATTATTTTATTATTTATTTATATGATTGATTATTTGATAAAACATTTAGAATTTTACAATACAGCTATGAGTTTAAAAAATTAGCACATTAGCACATCTGCATATTAGCACATTTACTACTTCACCACTTCCATCTTCATTCTGATATCTCCAATGGGTCTGTCACCAGGGGCTTTTGGTGCGTTTGCTATTTTATCAACTACTTCCAAGCCACTTATCACTTCTCCAAATACCGTGTAATTTTGATCGAGGAATGGCGTGCCACCTAATTTCTTGTAAATGTTCCTTTGCGCAAGAGTGTATTTTACTCCCGTACGCTCCTCCGTCATATTCAGTTCTGCATCTGTCAATACTTTACCTTGTACAATATAAAATTGGCAAGCACTGCTTGCTTTTTCTGCGTTACCATCTCTTGCAGCAGCAAGCGCTCCTTTTTTATGAATTAACCCTTTTTTAAATTCCGCAGGTATGCGCTCCATATTGCCACCACCGCCGCCAAGCATTGCGCCGGGTTCTGCATTTTTACTTGTAGGGTCACCACCTTGAATCATAAAACCTTGTATAATTCTATGAAATAGTAGGCTGTCATAAAAACCTTCTTTTACAAGCTTCACAAAATTATCTCTGTGTAAAGGTGTGGAGTCATATAATTTTATGACAATGATTCCACTATCTGTAGTAATTTTTACTTTTAAAGATTTGTCATTTACATTTTTTACAACCGTTGTTTTAGTTTTACTTATTACAACTGGTTTTCCCCTCACCACCTTTTTGGAAACTACTTTTTTTGGAACAGGTTTTTTAGCAACCTGTGCCTGTGCTGCAAAAATGAACGCACTGCACAATAATGACAACAACAATTTTTTCATTCGAGTGAATTTTTTAAATAAACTTTTGATTTTGAAAGTACAATAATACATGATCTTTTAACAGATCTTCCTGATGATTTAAAAATAATTCGGGCAATGCTTTTAACTGTGTGAAATGCGGCCAACCTTCCTCATCTAATCCATCATTTTTATAATACCCACTTGCTGAAAGTATGGTACAGATGGCTATATGCATCAGATCTTGTTTCTGCTCTTTGCTAAATGCCTGTGGCCCTTGCCCAAGTTCTTGCACGCCTATTAAAAGCAACACACCATTCATATCTGGCTTTATGCCAAAATGCTCTTTTAATTTTATTCGCAGCTTAAGCCAGCGTACCTGTAAGTCTTCTTCCACATATTGCATGGTACAAATGTAGCAATTATGCTTTTCCCGTTTATATTTGCAGCAGTTAAATAGTAAATAAAATAATGTTACAGATAAATTATATAAAACAATACACAGATATTGTAAAGGAAAAACTTGCAGTAAAGAATTTTGCACAAATTAATTTGGTAGATGAGCTTATTGCAATTGATGAAGAAATACGTAAACAAAAAGCTATAACTGAAAATCTTCAGGCATCTATAAATACGGCATCTAAAGAAATTGGTGCGTTAATGGCCAAAGGAAATGCAGATGAAGCTACCGGCAAACGCAATGATGTAGCGGCTTGGAAAGAAAGCTTTGCAAGTGGTAAAATTATTTTACAACAACTGGAAGATGATTTTACCAATAAAATTTTACTACTTCCCAATCTTCCACACACTAGCGTACCCATTGGCAAAACACCCGAAGAAAATGTAACAGTACTTACTGGCGGCACATTGCCAACATTGCCTGATACCGCAAAACCACATTGGGATCTTATTAAAGAATATGACTTGGTAAATTTTGAAGTGGGTGCAAAACTCACAGGTAGCGGTTTTCCAGTTTACAAAGGCAAAGGAGCAAAATTGCAACGCTCACTCATACAATATTTTTTAGATTACAATACAGCCGCAGGTTATACGGAATATATGCCACCGCTTATGGTGAATGAACAAACAGCTTACGGTACCGGGCAATTGCCAGATAAAGAAGGGCAGATGTATCATATTATAGAAGATAAATTATTTCTTATACCAACTGCAGAAGTACCTGTAACTAATATTTACAGCAATGAAATTGTAAAGGAAGCTGATATGCCAATAAAAATGACAGCATATACGCCATGCTTTCGCAGAGAAGCGGGCAGTTTTGGCAGCGATGTACGTGGTTTAAACAGAGTGCACCAATTTGATAAAGTAGAAATAATTCAACTGGTACATCCAGATAAAAGTTATGAAGCATTAGAAGAAATGGTGAACCATATTGAAAGACTTTTACAGTTTTTAGAATTGCCTTATCGCATTTTAAAATTGTGTGGCGGCGATATGAGTTTTACCTCAGCACTTACGTACGATTTTGAAGTTTTTTCTGCGGCACAAAAAAAATGGTTGGAAGTAAGTTCTGTAAGCAACTTCGAAACTTTTCAAACAAACAGAATGAAAATTCGTTATAAAGATGAGGATGGAAAAACACAATTATTACATTCATTAAATGGATCTAGCCTTGCCTTACCTCGCATTGTGGCAGCCTTGCTGGAAAACAACCAGCAAGATGATGGCATTCATTTACCTAAAGTATTACACCAATATTTTGGTGCTGCTAAAATTGATAAAGAATTTGTATAAATTAATTTTTAAATAATTTATATTACATCATGCCTGAAATAAGTAGATTTTATGGAATTATAGTTTTTATGTTCTTTAATGATCATAATCCGCCTCATTTTAAAGTAAAATATGCTGAATTCGAGGCCAATATTTTAATTGAAAACGGAAATTTATTGAATGGTGATTTGCCTGTCAGCAAACTAAAGTTAGTGCAAGCCTGGACTGAAATACACAAAGAAGAATTGCTTGAAATGTGGATTAGTAAAGAGTTTCATAAAGTAAATCCTTTACAGTAATGTTGAAAGTAAGCAAAATATTAAAAATTGATTCATACTTCATAACGTGTGAATTTAATAATGGAATAGTTCGTACAATAGATGTGGGTCCTATTATAAAAAAGCATTCAAATTTAGAGGGAATAGAAAAATTAAAAAACGCCGAAACGTTCTCAAAAGTAACCATAGGTGAATTTGGAGAAATAGTTTGGGATAAAATAATAACAACTACATATCAGGGCAAAAAAATACTTTGGGATTATGACATATCGCCTGAATTTATTTTTGAAAATGCTAGTTAAGTCTTACTAAATCTCTTGTATTACTTTTTCAAAATTTTTTTACACTCCAAATTTATTGTTTGTCACTAAATATATTTTTTATTTAGAATTAAACAATGTTAAACAATCAGGGTCTTACCTTTTATAAAAAGACATTATCATGGCAATATCAAATCGTATAAAAAATCAACATCTTTTATGGAGAGCGGCATTTGGCCCAATGGCAGAAGAAGTGGAAATGTTGGATAACACAAATCCAAATAAGATTTGGAAAAAACTGTTGGAAACTTCTTCGGATGCACCTGCAAAATTAGATATAGCCAGCAATCCGTTTGAAGATAGAACGATGATGAATGAAGAGGGCACCATGATGAATTATTCAAAACTCGATGGAGAAAAAAGGAGAATGTTAGCTAAGCAAGGAAGAGACGATTTAAAAGATATGAATATTGCCTGGCTCAATTTAATGGTAAACAGCAAAGCCCAGTTAAGAGAGAAAATGAGTTTTTTTTGGCATGGTCATTTTGCATGCAGAACCCGAAACGCTTTCTATTCTCAAGATTTGGTAAACCTTACACGTACAAATGCATTGGGTAATTTTGGTGATTTGCTTAGAGCGGTAAGCAAATCTCCTGCTATGCTACAATTTTTAAACAACCAGCAAAACCGTAAAGGCAGACCAAATGAAAACTTTGCAAGAGAAGTAATGGAATTGTTTACACTTGGCAGAGGAAATTATACAGAGAACGATGTAAAAGAAGGAGCTAGATCTTTTACAGGATGGGGGTTTGGTAGAACAGGTGAATTTAATTTCAGGAAAAATGTACATGATGATGGAGAAAAAACTTTTCTTGGCCAGAAAGGAAATTTTAATGGAGATGATATTATTGACATCCTTTTAAAAAATGAACAGACAGCAAAATTTATTACAAGAAAGATTTATAAATATTTTGTAAATGAAAATATTGATGAAGCAAAAGTGCAATATTTAAGTGCGAGATTTTACAAAAATAATTATGACATAACTAAACTGCTGGAAGATATTTATACAAGTGAATGGTTTTATGAGCCAAAAAATATTGGCAACAAAATAAAATCGCCGGTGGAATTGCTTGCAGGCATTAGAAGATATCTACCTCTCACATTGGATAAAGATGATGTGCAATTGCTTTTTGAAAAAGTACTGGGGCAAATACTTTTTTACCCTCCAAATGTGGCTGGCTGGGCAGGCGGAAAAACCTGGATTGATAGCAGCACATTAATGGTGCGTTTACAAATTCCACAAGTGTTAAGCTCTAAAGATTCTTTGGATATAAGACCAAAAACAGATGATGATGTAAACATGGGAATGACAGAAGAGAAAAGAATAAAACTTGGCAAAAGAGTAGCTTATGCTGCAAGCGGTGCAAGTGCAACCATTGAATGGAATGTTGTAAATAAAATTTTTGAAAAAACTGCAAGACCACAATTATCACAAGCTATTATTGATTCGTTGTTGCAAACCAAAGGGAGAATAGATTCAAATTTATTATCAGGATATTTAAACAATGAGAGTAGAGAAACTTTTATAAAAAGTGTAGTTATAAATGTGATGAGCACGCCGGAGTATCAGTTGAGCTGATGAGGCAGACGACGGACACAGACTACGGACAACGGACGGCAGACCACGGACGGCAGACCACGGACGACAGACAACGGAACACAGACAACAGAATAAAACTTAAAATAAATAACAGTCTTCAATTACTTTCAGACCTCGAAAGTCCCCCCTCGGGGGGGATTTAGGGGGGCTGCTCTTAAACTATTACATTATGCACTTCAAACGCAGAGAATTTTTACAGATAGGCTCCATTGCCACCGCATCGTTAATGATGCCCAAATTTTTAAAAGCATTTGAAAAACCTGCCATGGTTCCTGCGGGGAATAAGGTAGTGGTAGTAATACAATTTAGTGGTGGTAATGATGGCCTCAATACTGTAATACCAGTTACCAATGATATTTACTACAAAGAAAGGAAGGTAATTGGTATTACAAAAAATGATGCGCTAAGCTTGACAGATTCGGCAGGTCTGCATCCATCATTGGCAGCATTTAAAGGATTATACGATGAGGGTAATTTGGGAATAATGAATAGTGTAGGTTATCCAAATCCTGACCGCTCTCATTTTCGCAGTATGGATATTTGGCAAAGCGCCAGTGCAAGCAACGAGTATTTAAACACCGGTTGGCTGGGGCGTTATTTAGATGCGCAATGCAAAGGCTGCGATAAACCTACACAGGCACTTGAGCTGGACGATACGCTGAGCCTTGCTTTAAAAGGAAACAAAAGCAAAGGCCTGGCATTTAAAGACCCTAGAAAACTATACAGCACCAGTAATGAAAAGTTTTATAAAGATATAAATGCAGCTCACTCAAAAACGGAAGAAACGGTTGACTATTTATACAAAACAATGAGTGAAACACTCAGCAGTGCAGATTATATTTTTAAGCAAAGCAAAATGAATCCAACCACTCAAAGCTACCCTGCTACTGAGCTGGGTAAAAATTTAAAAACAATTGCTTCACTTATTATGAGTGAAATAAATACAAAAGTGTATTATGTATCGCTTGGGAGTTTTGATACACATGTAAACCAGGCAAACCAACAAAAAAGATTGTTTGAAGAATTGAATGGTGCTGTAAAAGCATTTACCACCGATTTAAAAAATAACAACAGGTTTGAAGATGTTTTAATGATGACTTTTTCTGAATTTGGCAGAAGGGTTTCTCAAAACGCAAGTAATGGTACCGACCATGGTACAGCAAATAATATGTTTTTTATAAGCGGTGGTTTAAAACAAAAAGGACTATTAAACGATATGCCAGATCTTTCAAATTTATACGAAGGAGATCTTAAACATACGGTTGATTTTAAAAATGTGTATGCAACAGTTTTAAATAATTGGCTGGGCGTAAATGATAAAGAAATTTTGGGAGGTAGTTTTGAGAAGATGAAGTTTGTATAAAATATTTTTTTAATGAAATAAAAATCGGCACCTGTATTAAGATGCCGATTTTTTTGTTCAGAAACACTATTGTAAATTTTGTTTCGTTTTCTCATTATATCATATATTGTGAGGATAAACTATTGCTTTTTCGAAATAAACTTTTTTAAATATGTTAGAAAACACCATGACTGCATCTGCAGAAAACAATAATGATTTTTTTAAAAACAAAGTGCTAGGTCACCCTGCGGGTTTGTTTGTGTTATTTTTTACAGAAATGTGGGAACGCTTTTCTTATTATGGAATGCGTGCATTGCTAGTGTTGTTCTTAACATCTAAAATTGAAGATGGTGGTTATAATTGGGAAAGTAAAAGTGCTTTGTCACTTTATGGTACATATACTTCGTTGGTGTATTTAACTTGTATAATGGGTGGTTTTTTGGCAGATAAATACTTGGGTTATCGTAAAGCTGTAATAATTGGTGCCATAACTATGACGCTTGGCCACGCAAGTATGGCGGTGGAAAGTCCAACATTCTTATATATTGGTATAGCATTATTAATATTTGGTAATGGTTTTTTTAAACCCAATATGACCTCTATTGTGTCTAATATGTACAAAGACCATCCTGAAAAGAAAGATGGTGCTTATACTATTTTTTATATGGGTGTAAATGCAGGAGCTTTTTTGGGCATTATGCTTTGCGGTTATATTGGAGAAAAAATAAGTTGGAGTTGGGGTTTTGGCTTGGCAGGTATTTTTATGTT
Source organism: Ferruginibacter sp. (assembly GCA_031398005.1). Classification (GTDB taxonomy): domain Bacteria; phylum Bacteroidota; class Bacteroidia; order Chitinophagales; family Chitinophagaceae; genus Ferruginibacter. The sequence goes on along the minus strand of JANNMO010000043.1, from coordinate 107,298 downwards.
TTTTGGTATGTTGCAGTTTTACTTTACCCAAAAAATATTTGGAGATGTAGGTTTAAAACCTACTCCTGAAAGTATTTTAATAAATGACAATGTAAATGATGGCGACAAAAGAGTACCATTTACTTTGTTTGATAAACTTTTGATCGTGTTATCGCTAGGGTTGGGTTTGATATGGATTATAAACGATCCGGTATCTAAAATTGGCAGTTATAATTTACTTGATTTTAAAGTAGGTGGTTTTGATGGATCTAATTTTACAATTATAACGGCAGTAATTATTTTCTTGATTTTGTTAATTGGTAGAATAATACGTTATCAAAAAGTTACAAGAGAACGTTTAATTGCTGTTACCATATTTGCAGTGTTTACCGTTTTCTTTTGGGCTTCATTTGAACAAGCTGGTGGTTCAATGACCATTTTTGCTCAAAACAATGTTAATAGATCTTTTACAGGTACAGCCGCATTGATATTTAAAATAGTAAACACACTTTTAACTATTGTACCACTTGGTATTATCACTTTTGTTTTATGGAAATTATTTACGCAAACTTTTAAAAAATATGCTATCGGAAATATAATTCTTTCGGTAAGTTTTGTAGCTATTTGGGGTGTTGTTATCTGGATGCTTTCCAGAGAATTAAATTCTCCTGTAACTGAAATTCAAGCATCATGGTTTGGTATCTTAAATTCATTTTTTATTATTGCATTTGCACCGTTGGTTTCTAAAGTGTGGGAAAGTAAATACAATCCACCGGCTGCTATAAAATCTGCTATTGGTATGACATTGCTTGGATTAGGTTTTGCCTCTTTAGCATATGGTTCTTCCTCACTTGTTGCAGGAGGAGATGTGAAAGTGAGTATGATTTGGCTCGTATTTGCCTATTTATTTCATACACTTGGTGAGTTGTGTATTTCGCCGGTTGGTCTTTCGTATGTCAGCAAATTGGTGCCTGCACGTATGATAGGCATTATGTTTGGAATTTGGTATTTAGCCATTGCTATAGGAAATAAAACTGCTGGCTCCATGGGTGGTATGATTGATGAGATTACACAAAAATATTCTTTATCAACCTTCTTTTTAATTTTTACACTTGTGCCAATTGGTATTGGATTGTTAGCAGCAATTCTTCATCCATTACTTAAAAAATTAATGCACGGCGTTCGATAATAAATTGATATTTCAAAGCTTTAAAAGTCTTTAGATTAAGTTCTAAAGACTTTTTTTATATTTAGATCTCAAAACTACCAATATGACTGCACAAATTTCATTAGAAGAAATTCAAAACTTTAAAGGAAAATATCCTAAACAATTGTGGTATTTATTCTTTTCAGAAATGTGGGAGCGCTTTTGTTTTTATGGCATGCGTGGTATGCTTACTTATTTTATGGTAACACAATTGCTAATGAAAGATGATCAGGCAAACTTGCAATATGGCGCTACACAAGCTTTTGTATATGCATTTACATTTATTGGGGGTTTGTTTGCAGATAAAATTTTAGGTTTTAGAAAATCACTTTTTTGGGGCGGTATTTTAATGATAACTGGTAGTACTATTTTGGCAATAGACCCAAAAGAATTTTTCTTTTTGGGCATAAGTTTTACTATTGTTGGTACTGGTTTTTTTAAGCCTAATATTTCTACCATGGTGGGTGCTTTATACAAAAAAAATGACAGCCGTAGAGATGCAGGTTTTTCTTTGTTTTATTCGGGCATTAACATAGGCGCACTTTTGGGAGGTTATGCATGCATTGCTATTGGTAAAAATTACTCTTGGAACCTTGCTTTTGGCCTGGCAGGTATTGTAATGGTTATAAGTTTAATCACTTTTGTTTTTACACAAAAAAGTTTAGGCCCAATCGGTTTACCCCCCGGCGAGCATAACGACGTTTTAACTATAGATAATACAGATATTGCAACGCCTGTGGCAAAACCAAAACCTTGGCATACTTATGCAGTTTTTGCTGGTTCCTTACTCATTATACCGGTAATAATGAAGATGGTTGCTAAAACAGAATACACAGATTATTTCATGTATAGCATTGGGCCACTAACCCTTATTTATCTCATATATGAAATGACAAAATACAATATGGTGGAGGTAAAAAAATTAATTGCAGCCTTGGTATTTATTGTTTTCTCTATTTTGTTTTGGGCATTTTTTGAGCAAAGCGGAGGGTCGTTAAGTTTGTTTGCAGCAAATAATTTAGATAACAAGATTTTAGGTACAATAACTTTAGACCCCAATGGAGTAAACAATGCAGCCAATTCTTTGTTTGTAATAATTTTTGCACCATTGCTTGGTATTGCTTGGATAGCCATGGCAAAGAAAAAAATTGAACCTAATACAGTTGTAAAATTTGGCTTAGGATTTTTATTTCTTGCAGGTGCTTTCTATATTTTTTATGCTACTCGTTTTTTTGCAAATGCACAAGGTATAGCTTCGCTAGATGTGTTTACTATTGCTTATTTAGTAATTACGTTTGGCGAATTATGTTTATCTCCCATTGGCTTATCCATTATGACAAAATTATCTCCAGTAAAACTACAAGGCGTAATGATGGGAATGTGGTTTTTGGCAAGTGCATATGGTCAGTATGTTGCAGGAATTTTAGGGGCAGGATTATCTTCGGCCGGTGAAAATGATACAGCCGTTCAAAAATTAATGACCTTTACTGATGGATATAAACAATTAGCTATTTATGCATTAATTGCCGGTGTAGCTTTAATTATAATTTCTCCCCTTGTAAAAAAATTGATGGGAGATGTAAAATAAAAGGGAATACATTATAAAAGTTTTTTTCTTAATTTTCATGGGATACCTTTGCGGCTCTTTAAATCCCCAATAGATAAAAAATGAACATCCTAATAATTGGTGCAGGTGGCCGTGAGCATGCATTTGCATGGAAAATAAAACAAAGTAAACTTACTGATAATATATTTATTGCCCCTGGCAACACCGGAACAGCACTGTTTGGTACCAATCTTTCTATTGGCATTACAGAGTTTGAAAAACTTGCTGCTGCTGCTATTGAAAACAAAATAAAATTATTACTTGTTGGCCCTGAAGAACCTTTGGTAAAAGGTATAACAGATTATTTTAAAGCCAATGAAGCTACAAAACACATTACTGTAATTGGTCCTTCAAAACATGCTGCTCAATTGGAAGGTAGCAAAGCTTTTGCAAAAGATTTTATGAGTAGGCACGGCATACCTACTGCTGCATACAAAGAATTTACTGCAGATGATTTTGAAGAAGGGATTGCTTATTTAGACCAGCATAGTTTTCCTGTAGTATTAAAGGCTGATGGATTAGCAGCCGGTAAAGGCGTATTAATTTGCAATAGCATGTTAGAAGCTAGGGCAGAATTTGAATTAATGCTACTTAGATCAAAATTTGGTGAAGCAGGAAAAAAAGTGGTGGTAGAAGATTTTTTGCAGGGAATAGAAATGAGTGTATTTGTATTGACAGATGGAGTGGATTATTTATTATTGCCCGAAGCAAAAGATTATAAAAGAATTGGTAAAGGTGATACCGGTTTAAATACCGGCGGCATGGGAGCTGTAAGCCCAGTTCCAATAATGACCGAAACCCTGAAACAAAAAATTATTACCAAAGTAATTGAGCCTACAATAAAAGGATTACAAAAAGATAATTTGGATTACAAAGGTTTTGTTTTTATTGGTTTAATGATAGATAAAGATGAACCCATGGTAATAGAATATAATTGTAGAATGGGCGACCCTGAAACAGAAGTGGTTTTGCCAAGGTTAAAAAATGATGTGGTGGAACTGCTCCTTGCTACAGGAAATAATACTTTGAAAAATCAAATAATAGAAACAGACGATAGATCTGCCGTTGGAATTGTAGCTGTAAGTGGCGGTTACCCCGAGGCATATACAAAAGGAATTGTAATAAATGGATTAGACACTTACAACTTACCTGAAAGTTTACTTTTTCATGCTGGCACTTTACAAAAAGAAAACAGCATCGTTACAAATGGCGGAAGAGTTTTAGTAGCAGTTTCATTCGGAGAAAATATTAAAGAAGCAGTAGAACAATCAGATTATTTGTTGCAACAGGTAAATTTTGAAGACATGAAATACAGGGATGATATAGGTTTTGAATTTATTAAAAACTAATAAGAAAAATTGTACCTAAAAGTTTACAGTATTTTTAAAAAAGAATGATGTTTTTTTAAACCAACATGTTGACAGCCTTTTTTATAATTACCTTAAAACTAAACATCTTAGCAAAACCTTTTGCAATGCAGGTTTCATCAAAAATTGATTGTTAAAATATTTTGCAAAAAAAGAATTTGAATGTTGTAATTTCAATTATTTATATCAACTTTGTCCGTATTCCTTTAACTACATTAGCACACACCAAAAATGGGCCTTTTTAATTTTTTTACGCAAGAAATTGCGATAGATCTTGGTACAGCAAATACCCTTATAATACACAACGATGAAGTGGTGGTAAATGAACCATCCATTGTGGCACTTGATAGAAACAATCCTAAACTTTTATTGGCTGTGGGTAAAAAGGCATTAATGATGCACGAAAAAACCCACGAAAGTATTAGAACTGTACGACCATTACGTGATGGTGTGATTGCAGATTTTAATGCTGCCGAATTAATGATTAGAGAACTTATTAAAATGGTGTATCCTAAAAAGCCATTGATAGCGCCAAGTTGGAGAATGATGATTTGCATACCAAGCAGCATTACCGAGGTGGAAAAACGTGCGGTAAGAGATAGTGCAGAGCAAGCCGGTGCAAAAGAAGTTTATTTAATACATGAGCCAATGGCAGCTGCACTTGGTATTGGTATAGATGTGGAAGAGCCTGTTGGTAATATGATTATTGATATTGGTGGTGGTACAACTGGCATTACTGTTATTGCTTTGGCAGGAATTGTTTGCGACCAAAGTATTCGTGTAGCGGGTGATGAATTTACAGCAGATATTATGGAGGCACTTCGCCGTTATCATAGTTTATTAATTGGTGAGCGTACAGCAGAACAAATAAAAATACAGGTTGGTGCAGCCATGAAAGATTTAGATAATCCACCAGATGATATTCCTGTAAACGGTCGTGACCTTGTAACTGGTATTCCTAAGCAAGTAATGGTGAGTTACCAAGAAGTAGCAGATGCATTGGACAAAAGTGTTTTTAAAATTGAAGAAGCAATTTTGAAGGCGTTGGAAACAACACCGCCAGAACTTTCAGCAGATATTTATCGCCGTGGCCTTTATTTAACTGGTGGTGGTGCGTTGCTTCGTGGGCTTGATAAAAGAATTGCCAATAAAATAAAATTACCAGTACATGTGGCTGATGATCCACTTAAAAGTGTAGTAAGAGGAACTGGTATTGCTCTTAAAAATTATGACAGGTATCCTTTTGTGATGCGTTAAAAAATGGTTCGTGAGACACTAACCATGGCTAGGATTGGGATTAGGATGACTCTTCCCAATTCCCAATTCCAAATTACAATTTACTCTCCGTGCGTAACATCTTCCTTTTTATAAGGCGCTATTCCAACCTTTTAATTTTCCTGTTTTTGCAGGTGGTTTGTATTTACTTTATTGTTAGTTACAGCAAAACACATGAAGCTGCCTTTGGCAATACTGCCAATAAATTTACAGGCGGTATTAATAAGCAGTACAACAAAATTGAATATTATTTTCAATTAAAAAGAACAAACGATTCGTTGGTAAAAGCTAATGAGGTTTTGTACAACAAACTTCGCAGCAATTATAATATACAGGATTCTGCAGATAAATTGGTGATTGACACCATGATGATTGACTCTGTAGTGCAATACAGAAAATTTAATTATCTGCATGCAAAAGTTGTTTCCAACAGTATTTCATCTCAAAGCAATTTCTTGGTTATTAATGGTAGCAACGTTCATACTTTTAAAAAAGGTATGGGTATTGTAGGAGTAAATAATGATGTGGTTGGTATAATTACAGAAGTAAATGGAGATTACGCAGCTGTAATGAGTTTGCTGCATAAGGATAGCAAACCTAGCGGAAAACTATTGAAAGGTGGAGAAAGTGGTACTATTATGTGGAACGGTGAAAGACCTAATATTTTATCGTTAATTAATATTCCCAAAAGTGCGAAAGTTGCAAAAGGAGATACCATTATTACAAGCGGACTTACAACCACTTTTCCTAAAGGAATTTACATTGGCAGGGTTACAGATGTAAAGCCGGAAACTGCTAACAACAATTATAAAATAACTTTAAAATCTGCGGCAGATTTTTACAGTATTGAATATGTTTATGCCATACAAAGTATAGACGCTGAGCCGGTAAAAAATATTCTTGAAAAAGCAAAAGCCGCTAATAATTAAATGAGCATTCTTGTAAAAAATATTTTGAGGGCTGTTTTGTTTTTGTTTGTACAGGTATTTGTGCTGGATAAAATACACCTGCATCAAATGGTGACGCCGTATTTATATTTTCTATTTATTTTATGGCTGCCTTTTAAAATGACCCGTACCTGGGTAATGGTTATTGCATTTATTTATGGTTTTATATTAGATAGCTTTTGGCATAATCCCGGTTTTCATGCTGCGGCTTGTGTACTCATAGCATACGTACGACCCTTTTTAGTAAATATTTTTATTCCACAAGAGGGTGCAGATACCAACTTTGAAGAACCATCTATAAAGAGTATGGGAGGATTATTGCCCTATATTATTTTTATGGGTATTCTTAGTTTTTTTCACAACGCATGGTTGTTTTTATTGGAAGCATGGCAGTTTGGAAACATCTGGTATTTTTTAGTAAAAACAATTTTATCTACAGCAATAAGCGTTTTATTAATTGTAATTACAGAATTGATTTTTGTGAGGAAGCAGAAGTTTAGGACGAATACGGTGTAGGAAGCCCCTCCTATCCTCCCCCGAGAGGGGAGGGACAATTAGTAGATCTAATAGAAGATGTATAATGAATATTAGTTTAAAATTTTTAAGACTTGTTTATTAAAGATATACCGATGAATGGCTGCGCTGCTTAGGCGAAAATCCTTTTTTATTTTGCCTTTGAAAATAAAAAAGATTGTAGGCGGGCAGCGGACAAATGTTAATTATAGTTTCTCTATTGAGAGCCCCAAATAAAAAATTATCTTGCATAAAATTTACTTATAAAAAATTCCAACTCACTCACAATTCCCCACACAAAATGTCTGCCTTTAACCAGTCGAGAAAAAATGTTGTAATGCTAGTTTTCGTTGGCATGTTCGTTATTATAATTGCGCAGTTGGCTAACCTGCAACTTTTCTCATCGGATCTTAGGTTGCAGGCAGATGCGCAGGGAACTTTTAGAAAAGTAATTTATCCTGACAGAGGAATTGTGTACGACCGCCATAAAAAAGCCATTTTACAAAACACCATTATTTACGATTTAATGGTTACGCCAAATAAATTACGTGGTGTAGATACTTTTGCACTTTGTAAAATTTTAGGAATAGACACCGCACAGTTTAATAAAAAAGTGGTAGAAGTAATTATTAAAAACGGACGAACAAGAACTTCCGTTTTTGAAGCTTTGCTAAGCGATGATAAACAAGCCATGCTAAACGAAAGCATGTATTTATTTACCCCAGGTTTTTATTTGCAAGAAAGATCTGTAAGAAGTTACCCATACGATGCAGCGGCTAATGTGCTTGGCTATATTTCAGAAGTAGATACTAATTTCTTGAAAAGAAATAAAGATGGAGGTTATGTATCTGGTGATTATGCAGGAAAAACAGGTATAGAACGCAGCTACGAAAAAGTGTTAATGGGGGGACGTGGAATTGAATATTGGAAGCGTGATAATAAAAACAGGCTTACAGAAAAACTGGAGAATGGTAAATACGATACCATGCCGGTAGCTGGCCAAAATTTACATACATCTATTGATGTGGAATTACAGGAGCTTGGCGAAAAACTAATGCAAAATAAAATAGGTTCTATTGTAGCCGTTGACCCAAAAACGGGCGGCATACTCGCTATGGTAAGTGCACCAACTTACCAACCAAAATACTTAACAGGCAGTGAAAGGAAAAAACATTATGCAGAATTACTTTTAAATCCTGCTAAGCCTCTACTGAACAGAACAGTAAGTGCTACTTACTCACCTGGTTCTACTTTTAAAACATTGCAAGCACTAGTTGGATTACAGGAAGGCGTGATAGACCCTCAATTTAAAGTTAGTTGCAGTGGTGCTTTTTATGGCTGTGGTACTGGCAGGCCAATGAAGTGTTTGGATTATGGAACCTTTGATTTGAGAGGCGCTATTACCCTATCTGACAATACTTATTTTGCTACGGTAATGCAGCGGGTAATTAATAATCCTAAATATCCCAATATTGATAGCAGCCTTGCGGCATGGAACAGATATATGTATGCATTTGGCCTGGGTCGTAAATTGGGTGTAGATGTACCATCGGAAGTTAGAGGCTTTATACCGACACCTGCTTATTTTAATAACCCAAAAATACATGGTCCAGGTAAGTGGAATTATTGCAGCTTTCGTTCTGTAAGTATTGGCCAAGGCGAAGTGGTAACCACACCAATACAGGTAGCAAACGAAATGGCATACATTGCCAACAAAGGTTGGTACATAACGCCACATGTGGTAGATTCTATTGAAGGAGGCGACAAGTATGAAGTACTTAAACAATACAAAATAAAAAACAGACCAATTGATATACCCGATAGTATTTTTGATGTGGTACAAGATGGTATGCAAGGGGTAATTGATAGAGGTACAGGAGCGAATGCCCGAGTAAAAGATATTGTAATTTGTGGCAAAACCGGAACGGTAGAAAATTATTACAGAGGTGTAAAACAAGAAAACCATTCATTTTTTTGTGCCTTTGCTCCAAGGGATAATCCTAAAATAGCCATTATGTGTGTGGTGGAAAACAGTGGAAGATTTGGTGGTACATATGCTGCACCGATTGTAGGTTTAATGATTGAAAAATATTTAAAAGATTCTATAACTGATAAAGCTCGCTTGGCTAAAATTGAAAGTTTATCAAAACTTGCTTTAATACCTAAAAGAATTTACAGTGAGGTAAGAAGACAAGATTCAATCATACATTCTAAAGATTCTGCTTACCTCATTGCAAAAGGGTTTATAAAAATTATAAAAGATACAACTGGTATGGAAGATGGTGAAGACGAAGATGCCATTACCAAACTCATAAAAGAAAAACAGGATAAAGAAAAGAAAGACAAAGAAAATAAAAAGACAGAAATAAAAACCGAAGCTATTTTGCCTGACAAACAAAAACCTGTACAGCCAGATACCATCGCAAAAATTGAGAACTAATTATAACAAATGTAAATGTACCCACAAAATTCTTCTGTTACAAAAGGCACTGATAAAATAATGATAGCATTGTATGCCACGCTTGTTATCATAGGCTTGGTATGTATTATTTCTGTGGAGTATAAAAGCACAGGAAATTTTTTGCAAACACTTTTTGCTTTTAAAACCAGGTACAGCAAACAGTTTTATTTTTTTTGTGCCTGTTGTGTAGTAGGTACATTTATTTTATTAACTGATAGTAAATTTTTTACCGCTACCTCTAATCTTTCTTACCTCATTGGTATAGTACTTATACTTGCAACATTTGTAGTAGGTAAAGAAATAAAAGGTTCTAAAAGCTGGATACCGCTTGGCTTTATGAACCTGCAACCAGTGGAGCTTTGTAAAATATTTACAGCCCTTGCATTAGCAAAATTTTTGTCGCTGCAGGAAACTGATTTTGAAAAACCAAAGTCGCAACTTATAGCTGCGGGTATTGCTTTTACTCCTGCTGTACTTTCCATACTACAAGGAGAAACCGGTTTAGCATTGGTTTACTTTTCATTTTTAATTGCCATGTACAGGGAAGGGTTACCGCCTGGCTATTTAATTGCTGGTGTTTCTATGGCAGTTTTATTAGTAGTATCATTACTTTTTCAAACACAAACACTGCTTATTTGTTTTACCATACTTGCAGCTTTAATAGTTTGGTTAAATCGTAGGCAAATAAAAAGAAACCGCAGCATACTTTTTATCATTGTAGGTTCTTGGCTTTTTTGTGCAGCATTTGTAGGGTTGGCAGTACCATTTGTGTTTAAAAATGTATTTAAAAAATATCAGGCAGATAGAATTTTTAGCATGGTAGGAGTGGATAATCCTTTTACAAACAATAAAACCGGCACACTTTCACCTGACGAAGAAAAACAAAAAAACAAAAAAAACGAACAGCAGAATTACAATGTAAAACAATCTAAAATTGCTATCGGCTCTGGTGGTTTTGCCGGCAAGGGTTTTTTAAAAGGTACACAAACGCAGGGCGATTTTGTACCTGAACAAGATACTGATTTCATCTTTACATCTGTTGGTGAAAATTTTGGCTTTTGGGGTACAACTATTTTAATGTTGCTGTATTTAAGTTTATTGATGCGCATAATTTTTGTTGCAGAACGACAGCGAAGTACCTTTAGTAGAGTTTATGCATATGGTGTAGCAGGAATAATATTTTTTCACGTAGCAGTAAATGTTTGTGTAACCATTGGGCTCGCACCAGTAATAGGTATTACGCTGCCCCTGATGAGTTACGGTGGTTCATCGTTAATAACATTTACTATTTTAATTTTTATTTTAATAAAGTTGGATGCAGATAGGCAGATGGTGTTGAGGTAAAAAAAAGTCCCCCTAAATCCCCCCCGAGGGGGGACTTGCAAGTCTCTAATAATTTGTAATCTTCAATTTTTGCAAAGTTTATTTCTTGTGTCTTTATATCTTGTGTCTAACATCTAATAATCTAACATCTAACCAATGAAAATAATCCCACTAAGTGAAGGCGCTTTTACCATAGATAAAACAAAAGTTTTTGTACCGTTTAATAAAGAGAAAGATGACTTGCAGGAACGTGCATTGGGCAGTTTGTTGGTAGAAGTTCAGCCGTTTTGCATCATTACTAAAAAAGATATATTATTAATAGATGCTGGGCTTGGCTTTAGCAACAGAGATGGAGTTTTACAAATACACCAAAATTTAATTGATAATGGCATTAACCCATTAGAGGTAACCAAAGTTTTATTATCGCATTTGCATAAAGACCACTCAGGCGGTGTAAGCAAAGAAGACCATATTTTGGGTAATCATTTTTTGAGTTTTCCGCAGGCTACTTATTATGTAAATAAAGATGAATATGCTTTTGCTATAGAAAAAGGAATCCCATCATACACACCAAAAGAATTTGAAATTTTAGGCAATGCCAGCAATGTAATTTTTACAGAAGGCAATGGTACAATAGATGAATATATTTCTTACAAAGTTACCGGTGCTCATTGTCCGTATCACCAAACCTTTATGATAGAAGAAGGTGGTGAAAAGATATTTTTTGGTGCAGATGTAGCACCACAGCTGCAGCAAATGAAAAGCAGGTTTATAGCCAAGTACGATTATGATGGAAAAAAATGTATGGAGTTACGCCAGCAGTGGTGGCAACAAGGGCAGCAAGAGCATTGGACATTTTTATTTTACCATGATATTAAAACGCCCTTTGTTGCTTTTTAAAAACGAGCACAAATAAAAAGAGGTTATCCCATAAAATGAAATAACCTCTTTTTGTTTTTAAAAAATTTATTTTACTGTGGTCTCATTCTTCCACCTCTTTGCAATCTTCCACCGCCATTGTTACCCTCATTTTTACGTTGTTGTCTCATTTGCTTCAACCGCTCCACTAGTTTTTTTCTAAATTCAGCATCTTGTCTGTAAAAATTATTGCTGCGTTCCGTACCAAGTATTCTGTTAAAATTACCTTGGTATTTTTTCTTCACGTTTAGCACCGCCTGCTGCCTATCAAGCTCACCGGTGTTACCTTGGTTTATATTTTTTAACTCTGCTTCGTATTGAGCATGTACCGGCCAAAACTTTTGAGCTTCATCAGAAGTTAGAGAAAGTTGCTGGCTAATGTATGCCACATACAATGCTTTTATTTTTTCCTCTCTTTTAGGATTTTGCTCCATGCCTCCAACTTCTGTTTGTGCTGCTGCAGAAAAAATGGCAAACACAAAAGAAATATATAGTATAATTTTTTTCATTTTTTTTAATTTAGATTCTTCTCCTTAAGATAATTTTCCAATGCATTTTCATCCAACAAATAATCTGATGCTTCGGGTAAAGTAGTTTCATCATCTGTACTTGCAGCTACCAATGCTGCATTCACATCTTGCCCGCCTTGTTGTAAATATTGTTCTATATCCTTATCAGATATACTTTCCAACTCTTTATCAAATGTGCCTGTTTTTATAATTTTTTGTGCATCATTTATTGCAGTTTGTACAGAAATTTCATCAGCTACTTTTACATCTTTTCTATCTACAATATTTATAATAGTTAAACCTAACAAACCTGTTATAACCGCTGCTGCACCATATTTAAAAACAGACCTTGCACGGCTCATTTTTATAACTTTTGCAACAGGTTTTTCTTCGCCTGCAAAAGCAAGTTCTTCAAAATAGTATTTGGGTGCAGTAAAAATATTTTTATTGCCAATACCTGCAACCAAAGTCGATTGCTCATTTGTCTCTGCAAATATTTCATTTTCTGCTGTCTTTATTTTCTGTAAGATAGTAGCAGTTAAATTTTCAAAATATCCTTGGGGTACGGTAAATTTATTTTCAGAACCTGTTAATGCATCGGCAGCTATTCTTGCTTTAAGTCCAGCATCAATGCCTGCAAAATATTCATTATCTATTATATAAACATTTAAGTAAGGCACATTAGCTACTACTGCACTTATTGCTTTCAATTCATTTAATATGTCTTCCCTTATTTTCATTACTTTTTTTTGACTAAAATTCTACCCGTTCGTTTAATTATTTAAAATATATTCTTCAATTTTTTTCACTGCATGGTGGTAACTAGCCTTCAATGCGCCTTCACTCGTTTCCAATACTGTACTCATTTCTGCATAAGGCATTTCATCATAGTAGCGAAGGTTAAAAACCGCCTTCTGTTTTTCGGGTAATTTTTGCACCGCTAATTGAAGCTTCCATTCCAGTTTATTACCATCAAAATTTGTATCTGCCTTTACTTTATTGCTCAGCCCGGTTTCCTCATCGCTCATAGAAACCGTACTCCGCTTTTTTTGCTGTTCCAAAAAAGTTAAGCTTTCGTTGGTAGCTATTCTGTAAAGCCAGGTGTACAACTGACTGTCTTCCCTAAAATTTGCCAACCCTTTCCACGCCTTTACAAACATATTTTGCAATACATCATTGGCATCTTCATGCTCCACCACCATTCGCCTGATATGCCAGTACAACTTTTCCTGATATTTTTTTAAAATAGCAGTAAAAGCCCGCTCTTTGGTAGCTTCATTTTTAAATTGGGTAAGCAATTCAATATCATCTTGAGGTAGCGCCATATAAACTTAAAAGTATTGCAATTTTTTAAAGCAAAGGTAAGACGAACCATTTACCCAAAAGTTTAATATGATAGTAGAAAGATTTGAACGCAAGGCGAAGTTCATTTTTCAACAGTGGACCCGCTTTTCGCTATTACCTGCCTGCCGGCAGGCAGGTCTTTTTTGCCCCAAACCTGCCTGCCGGCAAAGGCAGGGGCAGGCAAAAAAGGATAGCCGATGCAACTTGCCTACCGGCAGGCAGGTCGGGCGTAGAACCTCAGCAGAAAATCTTTTTTCAACATTTATTAGCAGAGGCAATTCACTTTGAAATAGATATGTGCTACGGACTTGCACTTCCTTCTTCTTTTGTGAAGGGTAGAGATGAGGTCTTAAAACTTCTTTATGGAAATTTCTCCTCCTCGCATCCAATTAGAAAATTATTATTATGAAAAAATTATTTCTTGGCCTTTTCGCATTAGGAATGTTTCATGTAAGCCATGCACAAACAAAAGGCAAAGCTAAATTTAAACCACCAGTTATTAAAAAAGACAAAGCAAATGAAAAGCAGGAAGATGAATTTATGGTTCCACCACCTCCACCACCTCCACCGCCACCAATTATTGCAGCACCGCCACCGCCACCGCCTCCACCCCCAAGGCCACCAAAGCCTTCAAAAAAAATGAAAACAACTTTTACCTCACCGGTAATTGTAAAAGATGATAAATAATAACTCCTATTATAAATATTAAAAAGTAGCATACATGTGTCTGACACCTGTTAAAGTCTTTATATTTAAGGAAAGCTCCAAAGAGGTGTCTGACACATATTTCAGACTTAAATTAATTTATAATTGAAATGAATTTACTTAGGAGATGCTATTTTAAAAACAATATCATCTCCTAATTAATTGAAGTGTTTATTTATTTCTCCCTTTTTCTGTAGGGTATAAACTAGGGAGTGTATCGCTTTGCCAAAATTGCTTAGTATCAATATCCATAATAGAGAGCTTGCCGGCAAAAGCTGCTCCTGTATCTATATTCCAAACATTACAACCCTGCATGGGAACATCCACATCATAATTTGTGGTAGGTGTATGACCAATATAAATTTCATTGTATAAGTGTAAACGTTTAGGATAAAACGGAGAATTTTTTTCAACAGTTTTATCTGTGGCCAATGCCATTTCCCAAAGTGTTCTGTCCCATGTAAAATTGCTGTCGTAAAACTCTTGTTCGGGTCCATGCATACTCGTAAAACCTGCATGTATAAATAAGCGATTCTGCGCATCTCTAAAATAAAGTTTCATGCGCTCTAAAAAATGTAAATGCATTTGCTTGTCGTACTTATTTATTGCATCATAACTTTCTACTGTTTGCTGCCCACCATGTCTTAGCCATTTAATTTCTGCATTACCTGTTCGTAACCAATCTTCGCACCATGCATCATGATTACCCTTTATAAAAATACATTCCTGCTCATTGTGTAAATCAATTAAAAAAGAAATCACATGAGCGCTTTCGCTCCAGCCATCTACATAATCCCCCAAAAAAATAAGTGTATCATTTTTTGTAACATCAGCTTTTTGTAATACTTGTTTAAGTGCTTTTAAGCCGCCGTGTATGTCGCCTATAGCGAGAGTTCGTTTCATTTTTTTGTTTAATATATTTTACTTCCCCATAAGTCTTAACCTTAATAGAAAATCCAAACTAAAATAATGCAAACCTTATTACCTTATTTGAATTGCATATATTTTGTAAAGATTATTAGAATAAGGTAATAAGGTTTGGGTATAAAATACTACTGTTTTCTACTAAGGTTTAAAGGTTGTAAGGTTCAAAATTTATACTAAATTATTCTGCTGACTTAAAATATTTCTCCAAATTTCTTTCATAATTTCTAAAATCCTTTTCTCCAAAAACCACCAAATACACTTTTGTTATCGATTCATTTTTTGCTAAAAAAATATCTATTGTTTCTAATGCAATCATACAAGCTTTATCAAAAGGAAAACGGTATGCGCCTGTACTTATGCATGGGAAAGCAATTGTTTTTACATTATTATCTACTGCCGATTGCAAACTATTTTCATAACAACTAGCCAATAGATTTTCTTCATTCTCTGTACCATTGTTCCATACAGGACCAACAGCATGTATTATAAATTTTGCTGGCAAATTAAATGCAGGAGTAATTTTAGCCAAACCGGTTTCACAGCCACGCAGCGTAGCACAATATACACGCAACTCTGGTCCTGCGGCCTTGTGTATAGCGCCATCTACACCTCCACCACCCATGAGGGAATTATTGGCAGCGTTTACAATGGCATCAACATGTAAGGTTGTTATGTCGGTATTTATTATTTGGATTTTCATTCAATTTTTAGTTATGAAATTTTATCTTTTTAATATAAATTCTATAATGCTCAATTGTAGCAATCCGATGAACGGAGCGTCGCCACCGCAGCCCAATCAAGGCTCTTCAGTCCACAACCCAAAAATGCAAAGCATTTTTTAGTATAAATTCCTCTACACAATCTCAATAAAAGCTTAAAACGCACTAATGAGATTGCATCCGTTAATGGAAATAAATAGCTATTTTATTCTCAATATTTAATTTACATTACAAAAATATCCTTTGGCACATGAAAACTATTGCAGCCTGTTTTAATCTTTATCTTATTTATAAGATTTTCTCTTCCAAAATATTCATAAAAATCAGAAGTTAATTCATTTGCATTAGGGTCTTGTATTATTACACTTTGTTTAGATAAAGTTGTATGAGTCAAATATTTTGAATCTATTATCCGATTATATAATGGGAAAGTATATCCGATAATTACAATATTTTTTGATTGACTGATCAATTTCGAAGCACAATTTATAATGTCAGTAGAATCTTTTAATTCCCAAGCAAACCTTATGGATTCGGCATCATCATCTTTAAAATTATCATCAAAATAGTTCTCTTTTAATTTATTTTCAAACAAATTATAGGAATTCGATCTTGGCAATTTAGAAAACTGATCAAATTCAGAAGAATAGAAAATTCCATTCATATTTAGAATTGTTATTTGATCATTTATTATCCATTCATTTTTGCTATAATCAAGCTTATCAATTAACTGCCCGAAAGCCATTTCAGGAAAAAAATAATTTTTAATAGAAGAAAGGAGATTTAAATCATAATTCCAAGTAATAAAATTTGTTTTACAAAAGAGTTTTTTTTCTCTTCTTATGGGTTGTAATAATCCTCCAATTAATGCATCATATCTTTTATCAATACTAGCTTGTTTAAAAAAGTGAGCAACATTTATTTTATTTTGTATAACTATACTAGAACTAGTATGCTCCCAAATAAAATAAAGGTTAAGGATTTTTTTGTAAAGTCTTATAGTCGTATAATCTTCAATATGAAATAATTTCTTAAAAAAAGTATCAAATGATTGATGTTCTTGAAACTCTTTCAATAAAGTTTTGCTTAAATCTTTAAGTCTATACAAAAGTCCTTGATTTTTTACATCGCTTTTATAATTATTTGCGAACCCATCTACGCTTTGAATAAATTCATCAAAACGTCCGGCAAAAGTATCTACAACTGGAATTGATTGAAAGCTTGCACCTGCTCCTAGAATGTATGTAAGTGAATTATTATTTTCCATATTTATCTTTTAAGAATTAAATGTTATTATAATCATAAGCAACCACTTCCACAACCTCCGATTCATATTCCCTATACAAACTATCCGAAACAATTATCTCTTGAAAATATTTTTCCAACTCACCAAACCCTTTTGAAAAAATACCATGTGTGGCTATCATCGTTAAATGTGCTGGTTTTATTTTTTCTGCAATGGCCAAAAATGTGCCGCCACCGTCGCATATATCATCAATAATTAAACAATTTTTATTGGTGCATTCATCTGGTTCTAAAATTTCTAAGGTTAGTTTACCCGTAGCTAAATCTCTTGTTTTGTTGCAATACACAATGCTTTTTATGTTACTGTTCCAGTCAAAATATTTACCTACTTTTTTGGCTGCGCCTGCATCCGGACAAATGAGTACTGCATCTTTTTTATTATATTTTTCTACTAAGTTTTTATTGGTAATGCCTACTGCATTTTTAATAAGCAACAAAGCCACATCGCTGTGTACATCGTAGAGATAAACTTTTTCAAATCCACAACTGTTTATCATATCTGCAATAACTTTTAAGTCAATACTATCGCCTGGCAGCATTAACCTATCATATCGGGCACCCATTAAATATGGAATAACCAATACTTTCTTTTTTGCAAAAAGATTATCCAAGGCGTTTGCTGTTTCCATCAATTGAATAAGCAGACTTGTATTTGTAAGGGAGCCAATAACCTTTACATCATCTCCTTCTACCACATCGCTTATGTTTACGTGTGGTTGCCCATCAGGAAAAATCGTTGTTTTTATTCCTAATTGTGTATTGAGGTTAATTATTTTCATTGCTTTATTTAAGTTGATAACGTAAAGGTAGGGAGAAGATTTTACTTTGCGTAATAATTACGCAAATATTTGAATAAAAATTAAATAATTCTATATTTCGCCAAATGTATGTTTTATAAGAACATTTGGCGAAATATAGAATTTAAAAAAAGTCGTCAATTTTAATGTCATTGCTTACCACACTTAGCTTGTAGGCATTTTCAACCAAACCAAATGTTGAAATAAAAGTAATAAAAACTGCTTTGGTGGTTTTAGTTTGTTGTTGAAAAACCGTTACTTTATTACGCAGCTTTTCTGCATAATCTTTTGTTATTTCAAAAGTGCTGTTATAAAATTTTATTTCACAAATGTTTATAGCATTGTCTGCTCTGTCTATTAATAAATCTATTTGTGTGCCCGCCTCCTTATTATTACCCTTTGCTACCCATGATGCTTCTTCGGTGTATAATGCCGGAATGCCGAGCGCCTTTTTTATAAGTTCAACATGTTTTAAGCAAAAGTTTTCAAATGCATGTCCGCACCATATTTTAAAGGGTTGCTGCCCGGCTTTTTGTGCCCAGCCTGTAGCCTTACGACTATTGTGTATAAATTTAAAATAAAATAAGGTGTACTCATCACTTAGCCTGAATATGGTTTCTTTACGTGCATTTTTAAACGGATAATGCACACTTACAAAACCACTTTGTACCAATTCATTTATTACAGTAGTAAACCCACCGCCACTAGCCAGTCCTGTTGCTTTCACAATTTCATCTCTGTACATTCCATTTCCTTTTGTGGCAAGTGCTTTTATAATACTTGTATGCCATTGGTAATTTTTAAATAGCGAAGCGTACAAATTATCAAACTCGTTTCGTAAAGGACTTTGAGGTTTAAAAAAAAGTAAATCTATATTTTGAGCTAAGCTTTTACCTTTCACCACTTCTTTTAAATAAAAAGGAATACCGCCGAGTATCATATATAATTGGAGAATATCGTAATTGGGCAGGCTTACATTTTTGTACTGTAAAAACAGCTTTGTTTCTGCAAGGGTAAATGGCTGTAAGTTTATTTGCTTGGTTACTCTGTTATGCAAACCTCCTCTGTCATTTATAATATGTTTTACCATCCATGAGGCGGCAGAACCACAAACTATTAATATTATATCTGTACGCTTTGTACACCAATTGTTCCAAAAGTTATCTAATGCTGCTTTAAAGCCTGATCTAGGTGTTTCAAACCAAGGCAATTCATCAAAAAATATAACTTTTTTGCTCTTAGATTTATTAGCTGTAATGTATTCTTTTAAAAGATTAAAAGCTGCTAACCAAGTAGCGGGAGTTGGACTTTTTTTAAATGCGGGCTGAAAATCTATCAGTGCATCCATATAATTTTCTAACTGTGTTGCCTGGTTTTGCTTGTTTAAACCACTACAGTCAAATGCAATATGCTTTTCAAGATAATTACGAATAAGGTACGTTTTTCCTACACGCCTCCTGCCATATACGGCTACAAATTCTGAACTGTTACTTTTTAATAAATCACTGAAAATTTCTTTTTCTTCTGCTCTTCCTATTATTTCCATAAATCTATATTTCGCCAAATGTACTAAAAAAAAGCACATTTGGCGAAATATAAAAAATTAGATCTCAAAATAAATACCTTCTTTTTGAAGCTGAGTATAGCGTTTTTTATTGAACTGGTAAATTTTACTTGGTCTGCCAACGCCTGTGGTTGTTAACTCTCCGGTATCTTCCAACAAACCCAAAGACATAATCTTTTTTGTAAAATTGCGTCTGTCTATTGGTCGGTCTAATAATACGGTGTATAGTTTTTCAAGATCAGCAAAGGGGAATTTTTTATCGAGTAGCTCAAAGCCTATTGGCTCATATTTTATTTTTGCCCTTACTCTTTCAATAGCTTTTTTTAAAATAGTTTTATGGTCAAATGCCAGCGTTGGTAATTTTTCAAAATTAAACCACTTTGCTTCGGCAGCATCTGTGCTTGCATTTAATTGCTGGTACATCGCACTTTTAACCAATGCAAAATAAGATACCGAAATTACTCTTTGTCTTGGGTCTCTCTCCACATCGCCAAAGGTATAAAGCTGTTCAAGGTAGTTCACTTTTATGCCGGTTTCCTCTTCCAATTCTCTCATTACCGCAGTTTCTAAATTTTCGGTTGGCAATACAAAACCACCGGGCAAAGCCCACGAATTTTTAAAGGGTTCGTATTTTCTTTTAATGAGCAACACCGAAACCCCCTCCATTTTTGAATAACTAAAAACAGCAGCATCTACAGCAATTTTAATATCTGGTATTTTTTGAGGCATTAAACAAAAGTACTTAAAACAAAAAACCCTCTCAAAATATTGAGAAGGTTAAATTTTTGTGGTGCGAGCCGGGGTTGAACCGGCGACACATGGATTTTCAGTCCATTGCTCTACCAACTGAGCTATCACACCTTATTTCTAAAAAAGAATTTAAAGAAATATCCCCGAAGGGGCTGCAAAAATAAGGAGTTATGTTTAAATGAGCAAAGGATTTATCAAATATTATTTTGCACTTAATATTGCGAAATATTGTTGAAAAGAGAATTTTACGCTTCTTCAACAAAATTTACTTTATGTTCTCTCAAAAAAGCTTTAATAACATCTACATGTACACATTGCCCCAAATGAATAAAGGAGTAGTCAGAAATCTTTTTTATTTTATTATCAACCATAATTTCTTTATCAATAAAATCGAAGCCGAGGTGCAAATGCTTGGTTGAAAACTGCATCCCATACACGGTGCCTTTATCGTTAAATAATGGTCCGCCGCTTTGCCCTCTTAATCCTGGTGTGCTTAATTCTATTCCAGATAATGTACGGTTTTCATCTGCCAAAAACCTGGTAACCATCCCTTCAATAGGAAACCGTGGAGAGGTTTGAATACCTGTGGTTGTCCACTCAATATCATCAATGGCTTCGTTGTATTTAAAATTTGTAAACTCTGGGAAAGGGAAACCGAGCCTGCATAAAAAATTACCTTGTTTTATGAAGGCACCATCTTTTAAAAAAGTTGCATGGCTTGTGTAATGAAGTGAATTAAAATCATTAAACTTTAAAATGGCTAAATCGTATGTAGGATGAACGTGGCAAGTGTAACCACTCATAGTATCTACACAATCAACAAAATTATTTTTTATTTGCACCACAGTATCTTCACTGTATTTGTATTTCATTTCAAGTCCCTTTAACCTCATTTTATATTTACCATCTTTTGGCAAAGCGTCTCTTTCTTTTTTAAATTCAAAATAGGTTGCATTTATTGTATCTGAAGATGCAAGTAAATTAGTTACATGCTTGCAGGTAAGTGCATAGCCTTCGTTGTTTACAAAAAACAGGGTAGATGAACCAGGTATGATTTGTTTGCCGGCATAAGTTCTTATGATGGTATTTACCGGTCTTGTATAATTGGCTACTGCCTCAATGGATGATTCAAACATGTTGTAATTTTTTTAGCCATTCTTCCGCTTCTTCCACTACAAATTTTTCTGCGGTTGTAGCTGTTTCAATTTTTAACCCGTTGTTTATAATATTTGCAGTTTTATACCTCTCTACAATTTTTATAACATTTATATTAATAGACAAATCATGGTTTTGAATATTAAATTTATGCGATTTAAAAACTAAACGTTTATTGGTCAAAAATAATTTTCCACCAACTCCCTCAAACCCCTTAAAATGATTTGCATTTGTGTTAAATAATATAGTTTCCTGAGGCTGAAGGTCAGTAATGGTAATATTTTTAGCCATTTTAAATTTACTAAATGCTCTTAAAATAAGAGCAAATACAAGGCCTGCAACTGTACCACCTATTATTGAAGCTAAGATAGACCGTGATAATGAAAAGGTAGGATTATCATTATCAAAAAATAAATTTTGAACTAAAAGAAACATTGTCATAATAATTCCAAACGACAACCCTACTATTAAAAATTTATTTTTTTTCATTTGTTTTATCTTAAACCTTATCAATCATTAATTCCCATATTCACTTAAAAACTTTATGCGCATTATTTTTAACTGCTCCCATGTAAAATCACCTTCCGATAATTCTTCCTGCGCCACAGCAAGGTCAGATGTTTGGCAGCCTTTAAAATAATCCATTATTTCTTCTTGCTCATATTCATCCACCATTTCATCTATAGCATAACCAAGGTTTAATTTGGTGCCACTTGCTACAATGGTTTCCATTTCTTCCAGCAACTCTTCAATTTTTAAACCTTTGTTTTTAGCAATGGTTTCCAACGTCATTTTCTTATCTACGTTTTGTATAATAAAAATTTTATTGTTGTTTTTATTCGCCACACTTTTCATCACAAAATCATCTGGACGAATAATATCATTTTCTTCTGCATACTTTATAATTACATCTAAAAATGGTTTACCATAGCGCAATGATTTCCCTTTACTTACTCCACTAATTTTTTCTAACTCCTCCATAGTAGTTGGGTACATGGTAGCCATATCTTCCAACGAACTTTCTAAAAATATAACGAATGGTGGTAGGTTTTTTTCTTTACTTACTTTTTTGCGAAGCTCTTTTAACTGCTCCAGTAATTTTACATCTATTACACTTTCCACTTCGCCTTCAGGCCCTGCTGCTTCATCATCTGCATTTGCATCTTCAAATAAATTATTCAATGCTATTTTAAACGATACCGGTTTCTTTAAATACGCTCTGCCTTGTTTGGTTATTTTCAATACACCATATTCTACAATGTCTTTTTCCAACAAGCCTTGCAGTAACATTTGCCTTATTAAACTGTTCCATAAATGCGGTTCTTTATCATTGCCACAGGCAAAAACATCTAACTCTTCGTGCCTGTACATTTTTACCGCAGGTGTAGCTTTTCCGGTAAGAATAAGCAATACATATTCAATGGCAAATTGCTCACCTAGTGCATCAATTGTTTTCAATACACAAACTGCTTCGTCTTTTGCTTCAATTTTTTCTTTAGGCTGCATGCAATTATCGCAATGTCCGCAACTTGCCGCATCGTCATAATTTTCACCAAAATAATACAACAATGTTTTGCGTCTGCATACACTGCTTTCTGCATACGCTACCGTTTCATTTATTAATTGTGCGCCCACTTCTCTTTCGCTTAAACTCTTATCTCTCATTAAATGCTCCAGCTTGCTTACATCTTTGTGAGAATAATAAAGCACACATTTTCCTTCCATACCATCTCTACCTGCCCGACCGGTTTCCTGATAATAATTTTCTATAGATTTTGGTATATTATAATGTATTACAAAACGCACGTCGGGTTTATCTATACCCATACCAAAAGCAATGGTAGCAACTATTACATTTACATCATCGTTTAAAAAAAGGTCTTGCCTTTGCGCCCTCAATTTAGCATCCAGCCCAGCATGATAAGCTACTGCTGTAATTCCATTTGCATTAAGCATTGCAGCCAGTTCCTCAGTGGTTTTTCTGTTGAGCGTATAAATAATTCCACTTTTATTTTTGTAGTTCTGTATAAAACGAACGATGCTTTTATTGGTTTGCTCAAGGTTTACTTTGGGCTGTACTTCGTAATAAAGGTTGGCTCGGTTAAAGGAAGAAATAAAAATATTCGGGTCTCTAAGTCCAAGGTTTTTGGCAATATCGCTTTGTACTTTTGGAGTAGCCGTGGCGGTAAGCGCAATGATGGGTACGTTAGGATTTATTTGTTCTGTCATTTCTTTTAGCCTGCGGTATTCAGGTCTAAAATCGTGGCCCCATTCAGATATGCAATGTGCTTCATCAACTGCAAAAAAAGAAATATCAAGGGTTTTAAAAAACTCCACATTTTCTTCCTTAGTCATTGTCTCGGGTGCTACGTACAACATTTTTGTACGCCCGGCTAGCAAATCATCTTTTACCAGTTTTATTTGTCCTTTGTTAAGCGTACTATTAAGAAAATGCGCCACATGGTCTTTGCTGCTAAAACCACGCATAAGATCTACCTGGTTTTTCATTAATGCAATAAGGGGAGATACTACAATGGCCACGCCCTTGCTCACCATGGCAGGAAGTTGATAGCATAAACTTTTACCACCGCCGGTAGGCATTATTACAAAAGTATCTTTACCGGAAAGCAAACTGTTTATAATTTCTTCTTGAGGTGCTTTAAAGGTATCGAACCCAAAATTTTCCTGTAAATGCTGTTTAAGATCTGGGTAAGCAACTGAAACCGTATAGTCACTTTTATTTTGTGTAGATTTCTTTTTTGTTGTTGTGGTAGTTTTTACTTTAGTCATAATAAATTGGATCAAAAAAAATTCGCTTCGTATGTTTATAAAAAGAATATTATATATGCTTTGTTATAACGGGCAGCGAAGGTACTTAATAGCAGGTTACTATAAAAGCAAATGAAGGGTTAAAAGTATTCCACACACCTTTGTTATTACAATTAATTAAGGTAATTAAAAAATATAAGAAAAAAGATATTTGTTTTAATTTTATTTCATTGTTAAGCTTACTTGCTTGCACTATGGTCTAATTAAAATAAATTGCACCTCGTGAATAATAATCCACCAAATTTAATTGTAACCAGCGCCTTGCGCACTATACAGTTGCAGGCAAATTCCATCAATGATTTAAGTGCATTTGCAAATGAGCAGCTAGTAAAAGCTGTAGAAACATTGGCAGTTTGTAAAGGCAGGGTGGTTATAAGCGGTATTGGGAAAAGTGCCATAGTAGCTCAAAAAATTGTAGCTACATTAAACAGTACAGGTACGCCTGCATTGTTTATGCATGCTGCAGATGCTATACATGGAGATCTTGGAATGATACAGCAAGATGATATTGTAATTGTAATAAGCAAAAGTGGCGATAGTCCTGAAATAAAAGTGCTCGTACCACTGGTTAAAAATTTTGGTAATATATTAATAGGTATGGTAGGCAATATGCAATCGTACCTGGCTACACATGCAGATATAGTTTTAAATACTACTGTTAAGCAAGAAGCTTGTCCTAATAATTTAGCACCCACCACAAGTACTACGGCACAAATGGTAATGGGAGATGTATTAGCCATTTGCCTTATTGAAGTAAAGGATTTTAAAACAGTGGATTTTGCAAAATATCACCCTGGAGGCGCTTTGGGTAAGAGAATGTATTTGAGAACCGGTGATTTAATAAAAATGCATGAAAAACCATTGGTGTTTTTAAACGATGGAATAAAAAAAGTGATAGTAGATATTACCAACAAACGTTTAGGCACTACTGTTGTTATAAATGAACAACAACAACTGGAAGGAATAATAACCGACGGTGATGTGAGAAGGATGTTTGAAAAATATGATGATTTTTTAAATATTACTGCAAAAGATATCATGACTAAAAATCCCAAAAAAATTGAGGAAAGTACTTTAGCAGTGGAGGCATTAGCATTAATGAAAGAAAACAATATTAGCCAGCTGGTAGTAATGGAAAATGATGTGTACAAAGGAATTTTGCATTTGCATGATTTAATAAGAGAAGGTATAATATAAAAACACATTAGCAAGATTTTAATAAACATAGATGATTCTTTTAACCAAACAAAACCCTAACAATTAATTTAGATAATGAATAAGCACAATTATGTAGCAATAATGGCTGGCGGTATTGGTAGTAGATTTTGGCCAATGAGCAGAACAAACATGCCAAAACAATTTTTAGATATTTTAGGTATTGGCCGAACTTTAATACAATCTACTTACGATAGGTTTGTACAATTTATTCCTGCCGAAAATATATTTATTGTTACTTCTTCCCAATACAAAGCAATTGTAAAGGAGCAGTTACCGGAGCTGGATGAAAAAAATATTTTGTGTGAACCTTCCAGAAAAAACACAGCGCCATGTATTGCCTATGTTTCCTATAAATTGCACCAGTTAGATGCAAATGCAAATCTTATTTGCGCACCTGCAGATCATTTAATTACCGAAACACAATCCTTCATAGATATTTGTAAACATGCATTGCACTTTACATCTCACATAAAAGCTTTGGTTACATTAGGTATAAAACCTACCAACCCAAATACTGGTTATGGCTATATACAATATGAAAACCTTGCAGCAGGAGAAAATATTTATAAAGTAAAATTATTTACAGAAAAACCTGATAAGGAGCTTGCAAAAACATTTTTGGCCAGCGGCGATTTTTTATGGAATGCCGGCATATTTGTGTGGCAGGTAAAAAATATTGTGCGAGCTTTTGAAAAAAATGTACCTGAATTGCATGAAGTTTTTGATGCAGAAAAAGCATTATTCAATACGGAGAATGAACAGGAAATGATTGACAGAATTTATCCGCAGTGTACCAATATTTCTATTGATTATGCGGTGATGGAAAAGGCAGACAATGTTTATGTAATACCATCATCATTTGGATGGAGCGATTTAGGAACATGGACCAGCGCTTACGAAACTTTTGAAAAAGATTATCTGGAAAATGCAGTTGGTGGTAATGAAGTGGTGATTATAGATGCCACAAAAAACATGGTACAAGTGCCCCAGAATAAATTGGTAGTGTTACAAGGGTTAGATGATTTTATTATTGTAGATACCGAAGATGTTTTGCTTATTTGTAAGAAAGATAAAGAACAAGAAATAAAAGATTACGTGGCTGAAGTAAAAAGAAATAAGGGAGATAAATATATCTAATTGTTTTATCGTTAAAAATCTAAAAGCCTGAAAAATAATTTTTCAGGCTTTTATTTAATTTAAATTTTTAATAAGCTTCTGGCCCTTTTAATTCAATTTCCTCCTTCATTATTATTAAAAAAGGTTTTGCACCAATTTTACCACTAACTGAAATAGACCTGTTTTTTTCAGGAATACTTTTGCCATTGTTTTCAACAACATTTATTTTCCACAAATAATTTCCTTTGGATGACTTAAGACGAACCACTTTTTGATCAGCACTCGTTGCAGCTGTAAAATAGGTTTCTGCAGAAGGTTGCACATCTGCTTTTACAATTGTTTTGCCATATAAAACGGTATTGATGATAGGTTTCGTTTTACAAGTTGTAAAAAAGTATATAAACCGTTCTTTATATATTTTTGGAGTTACAGGATTGCCGTTTTCATCTACTTGCAAGGTTCCGGGGAGGGTTATCATGCCATATGCATAACCTTTAATAGCCTTGCAATTTACCTGTGCTTGTAAGCCTGTTAAAAATAATAATCCTAATAATGTGAAATATAATTTTTTCATGCTGTAATTTAGACAAAAACTACACCGTTATACAGTTCAAATAAGTCAAAAGAATTTTACAACAGTTTAATAACATTTTTCAAGCAACTATTTTATTGAATGAAACCATTTATACAAAGCAAACTACCAAATGCAGGTGCTACTATATTTACCGTAATGAGTTCATTGGCCATTGAACACAATGCCATAAACCTGGGGCAAGGCTTTCCAGACTTTTCCATGAATGAAACACTGCCTGCGCTTGTAACAAAAGCTATGGCAGATGGGCACAACCAATATGTACACATGAATGGATTGCCGCTGCTGCGGGAAGTGATTGCAGCCAAAGTAAAAAAATTATATAATGCCGATGTAAACCCAACGGATGAAATTACCATTACCCCTGGTGCTACATATGCATTGTACACAGCGCTTACCGCAATATTACAACCTGGCGATGAAGTGATTGTTTTTGAACCTGCGTATGATTGTTACATTCCACAAATTGAATTAAGCGGTGCCGTGGCCGTCACCATTCCATTAACTGCCAACAGTTATAAAATAGATAAAGAACTTATAAGATCAAAAATTAATTCAAAAACAAAAGCCATTATTATAAACTCTCCACATAACCCAAGCGGTGCAGTATTGGAAGAAGATGATATGGAATTTTTGAAGGAAATAACCACAGGTACCAGTATATTTATTATTAGTGATGAAGTATATGAACACTTAATTTTTGATGGCAAAAAACATTTATCGGTATTGCTTTATCCCGAGTTGTATGAAAGAAGTTTTGTAACTTTTTCTTTTGGGAAGGTATATAACTGTACAGGTTGGAAAACCGGCTATTGCATAGCCCCACCAATGTTTACAAAAGAGTTTAGAAAAATACACCAGTTTAATGCATTCACTGTATTTGGGCCAGTGCAATATGCATTAGCAACATTTTTACAAAATGAAAATGAGTATTTACAATTGGGAGAAAAACTGCAACAAAAAAGAGATTGCTTTAAACATTTAATGAGCAAAACTAGGTTTGAACCTATACCAAGTTATGGCAGTTATTTTCAAATATACAGCTACAAAAATATTAGCGAAGAAAAGGAATACGATATGGCGGTGAGGCTTGTAAAGGAGTTTGGTGTAGCTACCATACCTGTGAGTTCATTTTACAAAAATGCTGTTGAAAATAAAGTGTTGCGTTTTTGTTTTAGCAAAAAAGAGAGTACTTTGGAAGCAGCAGTTGAAAAATTGATAAATGTATAAAGCCACAGAATTATCCTTTATAAAAAACAGTCACTTCCATGATAAAATATTTTTGCTTACTTATTTGTTTAGTAAGTATAGCATGCAAAGAAGCTGCTAAACAACAATCAAAATCAATTGAAATTACAACAGCAAAATTGGATATTATATCTCCGGAATTAACTAATGTTGAAAGAGAGGTTTTTAATAGTACGCTCTTTACCATTAAAAAAGATTCTGTACTTATACAACTTGCAAAAGGAATAAATTTTAAACTGGCAGTGCCTACAGGTTATAAAATAAGCATAGCTGCTGAAGGTTTGAAACGACTACGTTTTATGACCGTTAGTACAGATGGTAAATTGTTTTGTACAGATATGTACGACAGATCTGACAACAAAAAAGGGCGTGTGTATGTTTTTGATAAATGGAATGACAGTACAAAAAAATTTGAAATTGTTTCTATTTATTTAGACAGTTTACACAATCCCAACCAAGTCGCTTTTTACAACAATTTTATTTATGTAGCCGAAACAGATAAACTGGTTCGTTATAAATACGCCTTGGGAGATTTACAACCAAAAGATAGCGGAGAAGTAATAGCAACCTTTCCAGATTATGGGTTGAGTTATAAATATGGAGGCTGGCATCTTACAAGAAGCATCGCTTTTCATAATAATAAATTGTATGTGAGTGTGGGCAGCAGTTGCAATTCATGTGTGGAGAAAGAAGAAATACGTGCAACAATTACAGAAATGAACGTTGATGGAAGCGATAAAAAAATTTATGCCAGAGGACTAAGGAATTCTGTTGGAATAAAATGGATAGGAAATGAATTGTGGGCAACAACAATGGGCAGAGATTTAATAGGACCTGATAAACCTGAAGAACAGTTTTTAAAAGTGGAAAAAGATGGCTTTTACGGTTGGCCATTTTATTTCCAATACAATAAGAAAATGTATGAAGATGCACAATTTAAAGATTCAGTAAAAGCTACTTATGTAAAAAAGCCTGCTGTTGGTTTTGCTGGCTTTAAAGCACACAGTGCACCACTTGGTTTTGAATATTTAAAAGATTTTGATGATGCTTATCTGCGCAATAGTGTGTTGGTTTGTCTGCATGGTAGTACAACAGTTGGCAGGCAAAGAGGTAATGCTATTGTAAGGGTAGAAGGTGGAAATAAATATTCAGAAATTGTATCGGGTTTTTTGGCTGGTAAATCTGAAAAAGAAAGATTCGGAAGGCCATGCGATATTTTAAGGAAAGATAAAAGTTCTTTCTTTTTTACAGATGATCATAATGGCGTGCTGTATTATTTTTATAAATAAACTAAAAAGCACCTTCAATAACGAAAGTGCTTTTTATGTAAAAATTCAAAATTAAATATTTTCTCCTCCACCTCCTTCAGGCTTTTGCCCTGCATTAGGGTTTCTCGGTCCACGGTTAGGTTGTGGTCGGTTGCCTTGTGGTTTTGGTGGTCTGTTATTATTTTGGTTTCTGTTTTGTGGCGGGCGAGCTTCACGGTTTTGTTGTGGTGCCCTGTTTTCCTGTTGTTGTTGAGGTGGACGTTGGTTTTGCTGCTGCCCAGCTCTTGGGTTATTTGTTCTTTGTTGCGGTTGTTGGGTTCTTGGTGCTTCAGCAGTATTACCTGTTTGCGGCTGGCGACCACGCTGTGGTTGGTTTTGCTGTGGCGGTCTTTGCTGGTTTTGTTGCTGGCTGCGTTCTTTATCTCTACGCTTACGAGTAGTTTTTTCTAAGCTTTTTAAACTTATTTGCCCTACTATATCTGCATATTCTGGCTCTACTTCTTTTGGTTTGCTGGTTACAATTTCTGCAGCTTCCAACTCCTCTGGTTTAATGCCATCCTTATTTTGAGCCTTTATTTTTTTAACGGTGTCCAATGTTAAAGGAATATGTGCTGAACTTCCGGGCATACTGTACCACATCAAATTTTTGAAGATATCTTTTTTTACTAAAAATGCTCTGCCTTTGGCAGTTTCCAACACATCTGCATCTGTAGGAAAAAACTGAAGCGCATCCATATAGGTATCTAACTCATAATTTAAACAGCATTTTAAACGACCACACTGGCCGCTTAATTTTGTTTGGTTAATGCTTAAATTTTGATAGCGGGCAGCATTTGTATTTACACTTTTAAAATCGGTAAGCCAAGTTGCGCAGCAAAGTTCTCTGCCGCAACTGCCTATGCCGCCTACTTTTCCTGCTTCTTGTCTTGCACCAATTTGGCGCATTTCTACTTTTACTTTAAACTCGCCCGCATATAATTTTATAAGTTCCCTAAAATCTACTCTATCATCTGCAATGTAAAAAAAGGTGGCTTTTCTACCATCTGCCTGCACTTCTACCTCAGCCATTTTAAGTTCTAAATTTAACTGGCGAGCCATTGCACGACTGCGAATAAGAACCTGCGCTTCTCTGGCTTTGCTTTCCTGCATTTTTGCCAAATCACTTTCTGTAGCACTACGAAGAATCTTCTTAATATCAGGACTTTTTTCGTCGATATTATTTTTCTTTAATTGAAGACGTACCAACTCTCCTGTAAGATTTACCATACCTACATCAAAACCATTTACACCTTCCAGGGCAATCATTTCGCCTTTTTCAAAATAATGAAGGGTGGTATTTTTAAAGTAATCTTTGCGGCTGCCATTGTTAAAGCTTACTTCAACAATTCTGCAACTGCTTTCAGGGTCTGCAAAGGGTAAATTTGCCAACCAATCGTGTACATTCATTCTGTTACAGGCACCGGTACTGCAACTGCCTTTACTTTGACAACCGCCGGGTGTTCCTGTTCCGCAACTTCCACAAGCCATTTTATATATTTTACAAATCGTTAGTAAATATTATCTGGGTAAATGAGTAAAGAAGAAAAATAAAAAATTATATTGTCATCCTGAGCCTTTTGAAGGCGGGTATATTTAGCGCAACGGGTTCGACAAGCTCACCCTGACAATCTTAAAGATTCGAACTTTTTTATTCTCAACTGTTGTTCAAATTTTCTCTATAAAGTTTTTTCCCATTTGTTGTAATGATTTGAATTGACCATTCCATGCAGAAAAAGCTAAATAGTAGTATCAAAGATGAAATGTGCGACGCCACCGCAGCTTAATATTGCTGCTTCTTTGTTTGGCTAACGAAAATCAAATTTGAAAAATTTGTTTTTACCTATTGTATCAAAATTAATGATTTGTTGCTAATAATGTGGTATAACCTAATAGTGAGGGCATGAAACAGCATTTTTGCATTGGCATTGCGTTCAATGTAGTAGGCGGCTTTGTCTAATTCCTCGGCTATGGCCTCTTGTTGAGATATGTTGCAAATTTTGTTTATACGTATGGCAAAATCTCTATACGCCGAGTCAGTATTATCGTTTAAACCTTGTTGCGACACATTTAAACGGATGGCTTGCTCCAATAAATGGGTAAAATATTTAAGAAATTGTTTTTGCTTTTCACGGCCGAGTTTGGCTGCTTCTTCAATCCATTTTACCTGCGCCACCGGGCCGGTTTTTAAAATACTATTGAGCCAATCTCTTAATAAAACTTCCCAGTCATCATCTGCATGCTGCAATTGTTGTAAGGCTTCGTGGTAATTTCCTTCGGCAGTAGTGGCAATTTGATGTGCTTTTTGAACATCTATATTTTCTCTTTCCTGCAAGGCATTTTGTATTTGCTGCGTTTGCAAAATGGGAATTTTAATTAATTGTGTGCGGCTTAAAATTGTAGGCAAAACGAGTGCATCATTTTCTGCCACTAGAATAAATAAAGTATCTGGTGGTGGTTCTTCTATTAATTTCAGTAATTTATTGCCGTTTTTGCCAAGCATTTCGGGCATCCAAATAATGAGAATTTTAAAAGAGCTTTCGAAACTCTTGAGGCTCATTTTATGAATGATATCTCCACACTCATCAGAAGTTATATTACCCTGCTTATTTTCTGCATGTATGCTTTGCAGCCAGTCGAACAAATTGCCATAAGGAGTTGCCTCTACAAATTTGCGCCACTCAGTTATGTAATCGGTACTAATGGGTTTATCGCCGGGCTTGCGTGGTATAACGGGATAGCTATAATGAATATCTGGATGTATCATTTTTGCTGCTTTTGTGCAGGCGGAGCATATACCACAAGCATCTGTAAAGGGAGCATCATTTTCTATTTCGGTGTCTTCACCAAACATAGAAAATTCTGCTGGGGCAGCTTTTTTTTTAGCTGTTTGCAAAGGATTTTTTTCGCAGGTAACATATTGTGCAAAAGCAAGCGCCATGGGCAAACCGCCACTGCCTTCTTTACCCAAAAACAACAATGCATGGCTAAGCCTGTTCTGCTGTATCATGTGAGTGAGCTGGGTTTTTAGGTCGTGCTGGCCTATAACTTCGGTGAATTGCATATGAGAAAATAAGAAAATATGGAAATGTGCAATTATGCAAATTAGCAAATAATTTGATGATCATTCTAGAAATGAAAAATCCATCATAACATTTGTTATGATGGATTAATAATAAAATAATTTTGTTTTACAACTTTCCAATAATATCCTCGCTCATGGGTGTAATGCCACTGTCAAATTTTGCAATTACACGGCCTTCTTCATCCAATAAAAATTTATTGAAATTCCATTTTACTTCTGCATCTAACACACCATTTTCTGCTTTGCTGGTGAGCCATTTGAAGATTGGTGCAATGTCAGTGCCTTTAATGGCCACTTTTTCTGCCATAGGGAAAGTAACGCCGTAATTTTTTTCACAAAAAGTTTTTATGTCGTTATTGCTGCCAGGCTCTTGACCTCCAAAATCATTTGCAGGAAAACCCACAATAACCAATTTTGTTTTGTATTGCTCATATAATGCTTCCAGCTCTTTATATTGAGGTGTGAAACCACACTCTGAGGCTGTATTTACAATTAATATTTTTTTGCCTTTGTAATCTGCAAAATTAATGTTAGTTCCATCCAATGCTTTTACTGAAAAGGAATGTATAGATTTTGCTGTTTCCGTAGATTGATTTACACTCATGGTTTTTGGTTGATTGTTTTTTGATTGTGCACAACTGCTAAGCAATATTAATGCTGCAATAAATATTTTCATAGAATTAATTTAAAATTATTGTTTTTCGTAAGCCCCTATATCGGGCAACCCAACGTTTCTGTTTTTATCATCCAAGTCTTTTAATAATGAAGTTGCTACTCCTTTATTAAGACCAGGCGCAGTAGGATTTTTTGTAATTCTGAAATTATAAAACTGGCGAGCCACATCTACGCTGTCAAATGAAGGATCTATATTTTTTATTGATTGAGTAATAATTGTGTTTGCGGGATCAGTTACTGAACGGTACAAACAACGGTCCACATTTACAATAAAACTGGCACCTACTTTACTTGTTTGAATATCGGTATCTACAAAACCTACATCTCCATACATTATACAATTACGAAGCGTTGCATTAAGAGGAGCGGTTTGATTTTCTGCATCAGCATCTGATAAAAATACAGCAGGTCTTTTATGGGCAACAAAATTATTAGAATAAGCTGGCATGGTACAATGCGTAAAAGAATATGTTCCCCCTTTTTCAATATGTACGTTTCTACCGCTGTTGCTAAACAGACAATTTTCTGCTACAACATTTGTGTTGCTGCACAACAATGCTGCGTCAAAAGCATTGTCAATAAGTGATTGTCTTAATATTAATTTGGGATTACTGTTTATTGATGGATTTAAAACCACCACCGCCTGATAAGCATTTTTTACTGAGGTAAACTGTAGGAGATTGTCTTTGCTGTTTGTTCTGAAATATATGCCGGGCCACGCAGCAGGAAATGCATTGTATGGATCATCTAATCTATCTCCCGCAAAAATAACAGGTTCAGATTTGGTTCCGTTAGAAACCAATTTACCATCTACCAAAATTGGAGCATCTGCGTGGCAATAAATTTTAGTACCTGCATTAATGGTGAGCGTGCCAGTACTTATAATTTGCAAACCACCTAAAATTACATAAGGCAATGTATTGGTAAAAGTCACATTACCAGGGATGATTCCATTACGGATGTAAATAGCATTTTGCCCAAATGCTTCCAATTGAACAAACCTTGTAAGTCCGTTGTAATTTATAGAAATACTATCACTTAATATAAATGGAAGATTTGCTGTAGTTGGGTTTACCGTAACTGTTACGAAAACATATATGCTATCATTAGCAGAAATTTCTACATTGTTTAGCTCTGGTGTAGCTATACCATTTACATTCATTTTGTAAGGAGAATTAATTCCGCCGCCTAGTTTAATTTTTGATAATAATATTTTTTGGTCGTTATTATTTAAAATTTTAAATGATTTTGAAATGGAACCGGTAGCAGTGAAAACAGTATCAAATTTTAAGCTGTCTACAGAAGTACCCAAGCGTGCATCTTTACTTGTTATAAAACTTTCTTTTTTGCACGATTCTAAAAAGAAAATGCATAAAATAATAGCAGCTAAAATGGTGGATAAACTTTTCATTAAAACAAATCTACAATGAAATTACTTACTTGCGGTGGTCAAAGTTGCTATACTTATTTTAATGCCATTTATAGTAATCATTTTTTGTGCACATGCCTCTAAGGTAGCACCGGTTGTTATTACATCATCTACTAACAAAATATGTTTATCAACCAATTGTTCTGGGTACAGCACTTTAAAACTATCTGACACATTTTCCCAGCGTTCTGTACGGTGTTTTTTAGTTTGGGTTTCGGTAAATTGAATGCGTACTACATTTTTATCAAGTACAGGCACATTCATTACTTCGCTCATACCATCGCATATTATTTTTGCCTGGTTAAAACCCCGTTTATATTCTTTTTCTGCAAATAATGGTAATGGAATTAAGTAATCTATATTTTTAAAACGATTACTAATCATGATCTTTTCAGCCATCATTTTGCTAAGATAAATACCAATCTCTTTGTTACCCTTATATTTAAAATCATGTACCAAAGTCTGCATCAACTCACCTTTTGAAAAATAAAATCCTGCATGTGCAGCTTCGGTTTTTAATCTTCCAAAAAATATTCTTTCAATAGGGTTGTTGGGGTAAGTTTCATAAGAAGTATGTGGCAGTTCATGTATACAATGAAAACAAAGTAGCTCTGGTTCATTTAATAAATCAGTGCCGCAGCCTGTACAAATATGTGGGTAAAAGAGGTGAGCGGCAGATTGGAAGAGGGTTTTAAACGAGAGCATGGTTTATTCGGATTGCAATCTTTTTAAAATTTTCAGAAGCTCCTCCTTAGTAAAATTTTCTTGATCTGACTTATCATAAATAGTAAGTAATGTTATTTCAAATCCTTTACTAAGTTCTTCTATTGATAAAGTTACAATTCTAAAGCCTCCACTCTTACCTGCACTTTTACTTTTTGAACCCATTCTTATTTTATAAAGATTCGCTCCCAAATTTGTTCCTAAAGTTGGGTTTTCGAGAAGTATTTTTATTAATTCCTTTAATTCCTCGTTTAGAGAAGGAAATTTTCTTTTTAACTTTTTAAATCGAGTTGCAAAGTATAATGAAACGATTACCTTATTTTTCATTAAGCAACTCTTTTACTGTCATTCCTTTCATTTTCCCTTTCCTAATTAATAAAGCTTCTCTTAACCCTTTTTCAATTTGCTCTATTACTGTATCATCTTTTTGTTTAGTTAATTTTACTACTTTTTTTACCTTTTGTTTTTCTATTGTAAAGTCTAAATATTTAGAAAAATCTATAAGAGCCTCTTTTACCTTTGGGTTTGTATATTTGATAAGTAATTCTGGCATTTTATTTTTTTATAAAGTTAAAGACATTTTGTAAACAATAAATACCACAGTTTCCTTTCCCTCTTAAAACAAATACTGATAAACCTCCTCGACCTTGCCCAAAGTCACCACTTCTATCCCAAATTTTAGTTTACCCAAACTCTTTGCATTATATTTAGATATAATTATTTTATCAAAGCCCAATTTCTCCGCTTCAGCAATGCGCTGCTCTATTCTATTTACTGCTCTTATTTCTCCACTCAAACCAACTTCTCCGGCAAAACAAACTTTTTGTGGTAGCGGTACATCTTCATAACTACTCAATAATGCACAAACAATTGCCAAATCAATGCTTGGATCTTCAACTTTTATTCCACCGGCTATATTTATAAATACATCTTTTACACCAAAATGAAAGCCACCCCGTTTTTCCAATACCGCCAAAAGTAACTGTAAACGCCTGAGGTCGAAGCCACTAACTGTTCTTTGCGGGGTTCCATATACACTTTGCGTTACCAAAGCTTGGGTTTCTATCAGAAGTGGGCGCATTCCTTCTATAGTAGCAGCTATAGCAATTCCGCTTAATTCGTCCTCTTTTTGGGTAATCAATATTTCAGAAGGGTTTAAAACCGGTCTCATTCCTTCCCCCGTCATTTCATAAATACCCAATTCTGATGTGCTCCCAAACCTGTTTTTTAATGTACGTAAAATTCTATATGCATAATGTCTGTCTCCTTCAAATTGTAAAACAGTATCCACCATGTGCTCTAAAATTTTCGGTCCTGCAATGGTTCCATCTTTTGTAATATGTCCAATTAAAAAAACAGGCGTGTTGGTTTCTTTTGCATAGCGTTGCAATTCCGCTGCACATTCTCTTATTTGAGAAATACTTCCCGGTGATGATTCTACAAAAGGCGATTGCAATGTTTGAATTGAATCTACAATTACCAACTCCGGCTGTAATTTTTTTATCTCTTTAAAAATGGTTTGAGTGTTTGTTTCTGTCAGCAAATAAAAATTATCACTTTCAGTTCCCACTCTATCTGCTCGCATTTTTATTTGTTGTTCGCTTTCTTCACCACTTATATAAAGTGTGCGCACATTTGTAAGTTGTAATCCTATTTGCAAAAACAATGTTGATTTTCCAATACCTGGTTCTCCAGCTACCAATACAATACTTCCTGCCACAATTCCGCCACCAAGCACTCTGTTTAATTCTCCATCGCCACTTATAATTCTTTTTTCTTCACCGCTTACAACATCGTTTATCGAAATTGTTTTTAAACCCTTCATGCCGCTAAAGTCCCGCCAATCCTCTTTTACAGACTTATCACTCCCTTTTACAATTACTTCTTCTACAAAAGTATTCCACTCATTACAGCTCGGACATTTGCCCACCCACTTAGCACTTTCCTGCCCACAGTTCTGGCAAAAAAATGTTGACTTTGTTTTACTCATAAAATAAAATTACGGAGAAGAGATGTAGAAATTCGTTTTATCTATATTGTATTTTTATTAGCCGAACAAAGAAGCAGTTATGTGCATCTTCATTGGTCCCGCATCAGGCGGGACACATTTCATCTGTATCACATTTTTCATCTTTAATAATGCAATAGATGATGCAACTATTTAAGAAACATTAATACAAAACTGAAAAAAGATTACAAAGAAAAAATATTATTGTTAAGCTCAAATTTCATTTTGTGTTCATTGAGAAAAAAATCAATGTGCATTTAGTGATGAGAAAAAAACTGTCATTTTGTTCTAAAACATAAAATCAAAAAAATATTTTTCTAAACAAAAAAGAAAAAAATATTCAATACAAATGTTTTTATGAAACAGAAAAAAAGCGAAAACTTTTCTAGAGAAATAAAAATGGGAATAAAAAAATGAAGACAAAAATTGAAAAAGTTAGAAAATATTTATCTAAAAAAAATCATTCTAAAAAAAGTATTAAATAGCAAAAGAGCCATCATCTCTGACAGCTCTTGTACTTACTAACCCATTAAATTCTACTGCTAAAGTACATAATTGAGTGAAAACAAAAAATTTATTTTCTTGCAAAAAAAAATATTTAATTATTTTGAACAGACCGATTATATAGTTAACCTATTAAATATCAATATTTTAAAACCAAAATAATACAACCTAATCTCTATATTAAATTTAAATTACAATAACATATAAAAAAATAATTTGGTTTACATTATAAACTACTCTACGTTTGTGTAAAATATAAACAAGTGAAACACTTTTTTGCAATTTTAGCAACTATTGCCAGTTTAGCAGTCAGCGCTCAAGCAACAATCAAAGGTAGAATAACCGATACCAAGGGTAAGGTAATTGCAGGGGTAAGTATTGCAATAGATGATTCCTACGATGGTGGCACTACTGATTCAACTGGGAATTTTGCATTTACCACATTTGAAATAGGGGAGAGAATATTAAGCGCCACTATGTCAGGTTATGCTCCTTTGAAAAATAAAATAACTATAACAAATGATGTTATAATACAAAACATATCTATAAAAGAGTTAATAACAGAATTGAATGCTGTAACCATTACAGCCGGATCTTTTGAAGCGAGCGATAAGAAAAAAGGAACCGTACTTAGTTCTTTAGATGTAGTTACCACAGCAGGAAGCCAGGGAGATATTACCGGTGCCTTAAAAACATTACCCGGCACACAACAAGTTGGAGAAGCAGAAGGTTTGTTTGTAAGGGGAGGTTCAGCTACAGAAAGCAAAATTTTTATTGATGGATCACTCGTAAATAATTTCTTTTACAGCAGTTTGCCAGGGCTGGCTACCCGTGGGAGGTTTAATCCTTTTTTATTTAAAGGAACGGTATTTTCAACTGGCGGTTATTCAGCGTTGTATGGACAAGCGCTTTCAGCAGCACTTATTTTAGAAAGTGCCGACTTGCCTGAGAGAACAGCAGCAGATTTAAGTATATCACCAATTGGGTTGGGAGGTGGAATACAAAAATTGGCTAAAAATAAAAAAGCAGCCTGGGGTATTTCGTATAATTATACAAATTTGGGGCTGGCGTTTGCCGTGATAAAGCAAAATATAGATTTTTATAAAACACCCGTTTATCACCAAGGAGATGCTAATTTTCGTATTAAAACTAAAAGTGGAGGTTTTATAAAATACTATGGATATCTAAGTTGGAATAATACAGCTATAAGAAATCCAGATATTGATTCAGTCAAATTAAAAAATGCTTTTGATGTAGAAAATGTAAACACATTTCAAAACATTAGCTGGCGGGAAAATATTGGCAATGGTTGGAAAATAAATACAGCCTTAAGTTACAGTACCAATAAAGATGATATTATAAACGAGTTGCAAAATGCAGATAATATAAAGCAACAATTCTTTTCACCTGCAGGGTATGCCGGTAAAAACTTTTCGTTGCTAAACAAAGCAACCTATGCACAGGCAAGATTTGTGTTGGATAAAAGATTAAGGGGTATAAATGTGGTACGTTTTGGATCAGATTATTTTTATAGCAAAGAAAAAAACACCTACACTTTATTTAATGGAAATAAGTTTGATGAATTTATAACTGATCAGATTTATGCAGCATTTGCAGAAACTGATTTATACCTAACAAAGGATCTTGCATTAAAAGCGGGCGGAAGATTGGAACGTTCCAGCATTATCAATAAATGGAATATTGCACCTCGAGCATCTTTGGCTTATAAGTTTAAAAACAATAGCCAAATGAGTTTTGCTTACGGAATATTTTACCAAAACCCCGAGAGAAAATATTTACCTTCTACTAATTCCAATCTAAATTTCTCCCAAGCGAGTCATTATATTTTACAATATCAAAGAACCGTAAAAGATA
The DNA here is from genome assembly GCA_031398005.1 of Ferruginibacter sp. Classification (GTDB taxonomy): domain Bacteria; phylum Bacteroidota; class Bacteroidia; order Chitinophagales; family Chitinophagaceae; genus Ferruginibacter. The sequence goes on along the minus strand of JANNMO010000043.1, from coordinate 67,321 downwards.
GAATATTTAGAACAGAAGTTTTCTACAAACAATATGATGATCTGTTTAAAACTGCCACCAATAATAATGGGAGAGAAGTGGCAGCAAATAATAATGGAAATGGCTATGCAAAAGGTATAGAAATTTTTTGGAGAGATAAAAAATCTATTAAAGATTTAGATTATTGGGTTTCGTATTCTTATTTGGATACCAAGAGAAATTACTTAAACTTTCCGGGTTCTATTACTCCCTCTTTTGCAGCTACACATACTGCATCGTTGGTAACAAAAAAGTTTGTTGTGAAATGGAAAACAGGTTTTAATATGAGTTACAATTTTGCCACGGGTAGGCCTTATTACAACTTCCGTTTTGACAATGCCCAAAGTAAGTATGTTATTAAAGAACAAGGAAAAACCATTAATTATAACAGCCTTAGTTTTAGTTTAAATTATTTACCAAACCTTGGCAAAACAGGAGCAAAAGCATTCTCCGTTTTTGTTTTGTCGCTCACAAATGTTTTAGGGCAACAACAAATTTTTAATTACAATTTCTCCTCTATCAACAATAATAAAGTACCGGTAATTCCACCGTCAAAAAGGTTCTTATACTTGGGTTGCTTTTTAAGTTTTGGGATAGATAGAACACAGGATGCGATTAATAATAATTTGTAAGTTGGACCATTGACCATCGACAACGGACCACAGTCGTCAGAAAATCTATTACAGCCGACGGACGAATGAACCATTGACGATTAACAATTTAAAATAAGATTTTTTTAATAAATTAAAAACCTACAAAATGACAAACGAAGAACTACCACAAAATGACAGAGATGAAATGCTTTGGCGAATTGCAAAAAAGCGTGTAGCCTTTAAAAAATCATTTCTTACGTATGCTATCGTAAATATTTTTCTATGGGGGATTTGGTTTTTTAGCGGCAGTAATTTTGGGGGCGGAAATTACAATTGGCCTTGGCCAATATGGGTAACCTTAGGTTGGGGTATAGGGATTGCTTTTCAATACAAAGATGCATACTTAACATCCGGATCTGATTCAGTTCAAAAAGAATACGATAAACTTAAAAACAATAATTAATTTCTAAAATTACCAAATATGAAAAAAATAATTCTCATCTCAATACTCTGTTGTTTTGCATTGATATCATTTGCTCAAAGTGAAAAGTATATCAATGCAATGAAAAAAAATATTGTTTTGTTAGATTCTGCATTTGCAAAACCTGATTTATTTCTTAGCCTTGCAAACACATTTGAGAGAATAGGTATGGCAGAAAAAGCAGAATGGCTTCCTTATTATTATGCTGCATATTGCAGGGTGAATTATGCTTTTATGCAAAAAGACCAAGGTGGAAATGATGCCATTGCAGATAAAGCAACTGAGCTCATAAACAAAGCAGATTCTCTTCAACCAAACAACTCAGAAATTAGTTGTATAAAAAGTATGATTGCAAGTGTGCAAATGATGGTAAATCCTCAACAACGTTTTATGCAATATGGTCCGGTATCTCAAAAAGCAATGGCAATGGCTATGCAGCAGGATCCTGCAAATCCACGTCCATACATGCTTAAAGGGCAAGGCCTAAAATATACCCCGGAGCAGTTTGGTGGTGGTTGCAAAAAAGCATTAGCAGAATTAACTGTGGCACAGGAAAAATATATTTCATTTAAACCCGCATCAGATATTAGTCCAAACTGGGGGAAATCATATACCGATATGATGGTGAAAGAATGCAGTGAAACAAAATAAATTATTTGTAATGGAACAAGCAATGAACACGCAAAACAGTTTGGCTTTAATAGAAGAAATGATTAACAAAGCCAAAAACACTTTCAGCGAATCTGGTACTCTTTTTATACTTTGGGGTTTTGTCATATTAATTTGCAGTATTACTCAATTTATAGGACAATATTTTTTTGATCATAAAAATGCAGCAGCTATTTGGATGCTTACCTGGGTGGCAAGCATTTTACAAATTTTTTATCTGCGTAAGCTTAATAAAAATAAAGCAGTAAGAACATATACTGATGATATTTTAAAATATATGTGGATCACTTTTATTATCTGTTTTATTTTGCTTGTGTTTATTTTAATCTTTCAAAAATCATTTATAAGTATTGTCCCTGCCATTTTGGTGGTGTACGGCATTCCTACATTTTTAAGCGGTATTATTTTAAAATTTAAGTCGCTTATTATTGGTGGAGTTTGTTGTTGGTTATTGGCCGCACTTTGTGTATTTACCGGTTGGGATTTTCAACAACTGTACATTGCAGCAGCAGGTATTATCGCATGGATTATTCCGGGATTTAATTTGAGAAAAAAATTTATGATAGAAAATGCAACCCGAATTATACAGTAATTATTTCAACAAAAAAACTATGGCAGAAACGGATAATTTTTCAGAACAAGAAAGTCTAAAACTTATCAATGAAATGATAGGCAAAGCTAAAAAAAGTTATGTAACCAAAGGTATTGCATCTATTGTATGGGGTTCACTTATCATATTTTGTGGAATTGTAAATTGGGTAGAAATTAGATTTGATAAACAATTTGGAGATGTATGGCTGCTCACCTTTTTTGCACTGATACCACAAATTTACTTTTCTATTAAGGAGAAGAGAAGTAAAAATTTTATATCACATAATGAAACCACCATCAATTATATTTGGATAGCTTTCACCGTATCTATGTTCATCACTTCTTTTTACTTTTCTCGTTTTAGACTTGGAGATGTTTCACCACTTATAATGATGCTATTTGCCGTACCTACATTTATTATTGGCGGTATGACCAAATTTCAACCAATGATTCTTGGCGGTATTTTTTGTTTTGTAGCCAGCATTACATCCATGTTTACACTTAATGAAATTGATGTGCTTTTAATGGCCGCCTGTGGATTGGTTGCCTGGCTTATACCTGGCTTAATTTTATGGAACAAATATAAAAGGGGAGAGGTTGCGCATGTTTAAAGAACTGGATCCTATATTACATTCTCAATTACGATTAGCAGTAATAAGCTTGCTCATTAGTGTAAAGGAAGCTGAGTTTATTTTTTTAAAAGAAAAAACAAACTCTACAGCAGGCAATATTAGTGTGCAAATAAATAAACTAAAAGATGCAGGGTATGTAGAAGTTACAAAGCAGTTTAAAGATAATTATCCGCAAACGCTTTGTAAAATAACTCAAAAAGGTGTATTGGCTTTTGAAAACTATGTAAACGCTTTGCGCAGCTATATGCCAGATAAAGATGCATAAAAAAGTGCCACTTATTAGGGAAGTGGCACTCGGGTAAATTCATAGAAAAAAACAAATGCTATGAATTCGTATTAGGAATTTATTCGAAAATCATTAGTTTGGTAGATAATGTTTTCCTTTTCATCAAAATATTTACTTTATATAATCCTTCTTTTAAACTTAGCGCATTATTTAGTGGGATAATATTTACACCGTTATTAACGATAGCTTTAAATGAATTCACCACATTACCCTTTTCATTAATAATGGATACTGTAGCTTCAATATTTTTCTTATTTGTAGTAGAGGTAAACCTAATTTCTAGGGATGAATTCTTAGCATTTGTACCAACTTTAATATCATCCAATGGAATTGCAATAGCTGATGCAAATACAAACAAGGTAAATAATGATGTAAATAAGAAATTCATTGTGTGCTACTAGTTGTAAACTTAATAGGCTGATCACAGAAAATGTTGGAGTAATTTCAAAATTTAAGCGTAAAAAATTTTAAATGATATTTCTACTCTTATAATGTAAAGATAATGTTATGTTTTTAATAACAATGTATTTCTATCAATTTTTTTTTCTAATCTAGTTTTCATTAGTGCTTTTTCTAAAGTAATTTTACAGTTATGAATTTGTTGCTGGATGTAAAAGGATTAAACAAAAATTTTGGTCAATTTGAAGCAGTTAAAAATCTTTCATTTACTGTAAACGAAGGTGATGTATATGGTTTTCTGGGGCAAAACGGTGCGGGAAAATCTACCACTCTTCGAATGTTGCTTAAACTTATAAGACCAACTTCCGGGGAAATCATTTTTTCAGGAAAAAATATTACCAATGATGATAATGCAATGCTTAAACAGACAGGTGCAATTATTGAACGGCCTGATATGTATAAGTTTTTATCCGCCTATGATAATGTAGAACTCTTTGCAAAACTTAGTGGCATAAGGCCAACACGCAAAATCATTATCGACCAGTTGGAGATGGTTGGTCTTGCAGATAGATACGATAGCAAAGCCAAAACTTACAGCCAGGGAATGAAACAGCGCCTTGGCATTGCTGTAGCACTTATACATTCTCCCAAACTTATTATATTAGATGAACCTACAAATGGTTTGGATCCTCAAGGCATAGCAGATATGCGAAATTTAATTTTAAGGCTTAGCAGAGAAATGGGTAAAACAGTTATTGTTTCATCGCATTTGCTCAGCGAGATTGAAGTGGTAGCAAACCGAATGATTATCATACATAAAGGGCAAAAAGTTGTGGAAGGAAATGTTTCCACTTTGCTCGATCCCGCAGATACTGTTGTAGAAATAAACACTACAAATAATGATGCAGCTTTTTTACAATTACAAAACACCTCTTGGCAAAGCCATCTTCAAAAAAGCAGCAAATCCCTTCGCTTAAAAATGAATAAAAACGATGTGCCAAAAGTTGTAGAAACATTATCAAGCATGCAAGTAGATATACTTTCTGTACAACCCCGACATTCTTTAGAAGAATATTTTTTATCATTAACCAACAACGATACACATGTGGAGCCTTTTACAAATTGAGTTATACAAAATATCTAAAAGGCCAAGAACATACATTGCATTTGTAGCCATTGCAGGCATTGTTCTAATAATACAGGCCGCATTTAAAGCAGACCCCGGTTACCTCAATATTTTGTTGCAAAACGTAGGGGATACGTTTGAAGTAGATAAAGGGAAAGTAATTAACGGTTACTTTATGTGCTACATGATTTTGAATACACTCCTAATACAAGTACCCATTTTAGTTGCATTGGTAGCAGGCGATGCTATAAGTGGCGAAGCTAACATGGGCACGTTAAGGCTCTTGCTTACAAAACCTATTAGCCGCACAAAAATTATTGGCGTAAAATTTTTAGCTTCTATTATTTATACAGTTGCCTTGTTGGTTTTTATGGCTTTGCTTGCATTGTTTTTAAGCATGGCAATTTTTGGTGTAGATGATTTACTGGTTTTTAGAGCAAAAGGCGATGAATCTCAAATTTTGCAGATCCTAAAAGATGATATTATGTGGCGCTACTTTGCAGCTTTCGCTTATGCAGCCGTTGCACTTACGGTTATTGCTGCGTTGGCATTATTTTTATCTCTATTTGCAGAAAATTCGATTGGCCCAATTGTGGCTACAGTGTGTATTGTAATTGTATGTACTATTATTTCAAATTTAAATATTCCTATCATCGATAAAAATGTAAAGCCTTGGCTCTTTACATCGTACTTGGTAGGTTGGAAAGGATTTTTTTACATAGCAATAGATGAAGACAATGTACCCATAAAAGGCAGTATGGAAAACTGGCCCGCTATCAGAAACAGTCTGTATATTTTGCTGGCACACATTGCTGTTTTGTTTGGTGCCGCGGTTTGGTTTTTTAGAAGAAAGGATATCCTTACTTAAAAAGCTCGGCTAATAATTTTTTTTCAAAAAAATTATTAGCCGAGCAAGTACAGCAGCAATGATGAACATTTGTGGCGTCGCACATTTCATCTTTAGCTCATTATTAAGCATTACTGAATTAAAACTTTGGTCCGTATAAATCCATTTAAATCTGTTAGAAAAAATTTTTATTCAATAAAAAAAATTATGAAAATTACCTCAATCATATTCCTCCTTTTCTGTAGCATACAAGCATCTGCGCAGCAAGATATAAATGTACTTTTAGCAAAAGCAAAATCCACCATCGAATCTGTAAACGATTACAAAGCCAGTGGCAGAATGAAAACAAATGTGGCTTTTTTAAAAGTGCCCATTGCTAATGTAAGTGTGTATTTTAAAAAGCCCAATAAGCTAAAAGTAAAAAGCGAAAAGGGTATTTCATTTATACCAAAAGGTGCAGTAAGTATAAACCTAACCAACCTTACCGGTACCAATAAATTTACCGTGATAGATGCAGGAACCGATAAAATAAACGGCAAAATTGTAAGAGTTGCAAAGCTTTTACCTGAAGATGATAACAGCGACGTAGTCCTAAGCACAGTTTATATAGATGAAGCAACCAATCTTATAAAAAAAGCAAAAACTACCACTAAAGATAATGGAACTTACGAACTGGAAATGACCTACGGAAAGTATGCAGCATTTGGCTTGCCAGATAAAATTATTTTTTCCTTTAATGCAAAAGATTACAAATTACCCAAAGGCATCACCTTCGATTTTGATGATGGCGCCACACCAACACCCACCGATAAATTAAAAGGAAAAAAAGGCAGAGCAGAAATTACCTTTAGTAATTATGTAGTTAATAAAGGGGTGGATGATGCACTGTTTAAATAAAATATTAAGTAGTTAGGAGAAATTTACAAGGTCTTATTTTTTAAAATTTCTAGTATATACAAAACCTCATTCACCCAATTAGGAGGATTTGTTTCTTTAAAAATCAATTTTGCATTGTCTATTTCTGCCATTTTTCGTGGAAAAGCAAATGAATTATCAATTAAAAATACTTGATTGAAAATTAAAATTTTAGATCTCAAATAACTTAATCCAATCTTATACCTATGTGATATTATATTTTCAGGAACGCTATGTCCGCCCTCTTTTATACGATTATTTACTCTTTCATAATTAATTTGCAAATCATCAGTGCCTAAAAAGTACAGTATTATTTCATAACCTTTCTTTTTAAGGTTTTCAACCCAAGTATATTCTGATTGTAAAGCCAAATTACTCTCTATCATAAAATCTACATTAGATTCTAAACATTTAGCAATTCTATCTCTAGCCACATTTGCTGCTTGAGCATAATTTTCTTCTGAATAACCGCCTGATAATTCTTTTCTAACAATAAGATCAACATTTATAAAAGGTAAGTTCTTAGGTATAAAATTTTGTTCTAGCGCTGTAAAATACCATGTCGTTTTTCCTGAACCATTTGCCCCAGCCAAAATATATAAGGACGGCATAGACGGTTATTTTTCTTTTAAAAAAATCTTACTGTTGTTTTTTGGTGTTTCTCTTACTAATAATCCATTTTCCCTGTAAACTATTGTGCTTCCTGTTTGTAAGGCTTTTTCTTTTACATGATTTAACAAAGCAGTAGCCATAACACTAAAATTTATATTAATTTCTGTACTTTTCATATTGTAAAATTACTACTTTTCTAATGTTATTGTTTTAATTTTAAATTCTCGCTATAAATATTTTCCCTCTTAATTCTTCTTCCAAAGCTCTCTTCAATTCACCCACATTAGTTTCCCCAATCTTATAAAAATAACTTTCTCCCTCAAAGCTTTCAAGTATGCTTTTTAATACAATTTTATCCAAAGCATTTCTATCATAACTGCTCACAAAAACTTTTATAGAAATATCATTTGTAAAAACTAATTGTGCTTCTTGCTTCAATTTTTTATTATCATAAGCATAGCCATACGATAATGCAGAAATATCGGACAACACTGCCGCTCCAGTTGGATGACTGCCAGCTCCACGACCAAGAAAAAACTGTTCGCCAGAAATTAATCCCTCAACCAATACGCCATTAAATTCATTGTCAACTTTTGATAAATGGTTTTCTGTAGAAACAAATGCGGGAATTACATAAGCATTGATCTTTCCATTTTCTATTTTATGTATGGTGGGCACCAACTTTATTTTCAAATTATTTTGTTTGGCATAATTAATATCCTGCTGGCTAAGTGTTGTTATACCAAATCTTACAATATCTTCTGGCTGTATTAAAATTCCAAAACCATGTAATGCAATGATCACGGTTTTGTACAATGCATCAAAACCTTCCACATCGCTTGTTGGGTCGGTTTCTGCAAATCCTTTTTGTTGCGCATTATTTAATGCTTCACTATAAGTAATGCCTTCATAAATTGTTTTGGTAAGAATGTAATTGGTAGTGCCATTAAATATCCCTGAAATGCTCACCAGTTCTTCATTGTCAAAGTATTCTTCCAGTGTACGAATAATGGGAATACTGCCGCAGGCACTTGCTTCATACAATAATGATACATTGTATTTGTCTTTTAATGCAAGCAATTCCGGTAAATGTAATGCCAGCATTTTTTTATTGGCGGTTACCACATGTTTACCATTTTTCAAAGCCTCGCTTACAATATTGAATGCTTCGTCGGCATCATCAATTAATTCAACCACCACATTAATATCTTCATCTAACAAAATATCTTCTTTATCAAAATAAAAATTTTCTGCTGCAATCGGTCTTGGTTTGTGTTTATTTTTTACAACGATCTTTTTAATGACTGTTTTAAAGCCTGTACTATTTTCTACAGCAAAGTACAAGCCTTGTCCTACACATCCAAAACCAAAAATACCTATGTTTAATTCCTTCATTATTCCTGTTTAATAAAATTTTTAATCAATTCATTTATCTTTTCTCCTTCGGTTAAAAACCCATCATGCCCATAAGGAGAATTTATTAATTCCAACCTTGAATCTTCGATATTATCATGCAAAAAAACCTGCTCCTGTATAGGAAATAAAATATCTGTGGCAATACCTATCACCATAGTTTTTGCTTTTATTTTTGATAGTGCAGTTGCAACACTTTCCCTGCCTCTTCCCACATCATGGCTGTCCATTGCACTGCTTAATAAGTGGTAACAATCTGCATCAAAACGGAGCGCTAACTTTTCTCCCTGATGGCGTTGGTAAGAGGAGGCACCATAGTTACCCGGCGCATCTGTATCTCTTACAGTACGGCTGTACATTTCATAATTTCTGTAACTCAGCATTGCAATTGCTCTTGCTACTTCTAGTCCATCTTTACCACATTCAATAGCCATGCGCTGAGCTTCATTAAATGCAATGCCCCATGCAGAATGTTTGGCATTGGTAGCCAACAATACCAAATTTTTTATAGTGGTTGGTTCCTGTATAGCCCACTCCATGGCTATTTGTCCGCCCATAGAGCCACCCATCAATAGAAATATTTCATCAATATCTAAATATTTTTTTAAAGCAATTTGCGAAGCAGTAATATCTTTTACTGTTATAACCGGAAAATTTTTTCCATATTTTTTATTGCTCCCTAGTTGTAAACTTATGGGTGATGTGCTGCCATAACAGGAGCCAATATTATTGGGACAAACAATAAAATATTTACTGGGATCTAGCAAGTTATTTTCTCCAAAAATATTTGCCCACCAGTCTGCTACATCACTGTTTGCGGTAAGTGCATGGCAAACCCATATAACCGGTGTTACTCCTTTTTTATATTCTCCATAAGTGTGGTAAGCAATGGTTAAATTTTCCAGTTGCTTACCACTTTCTAATGTGAATGCTGTTTCTTTATTGGTGAATGAATGCATAATTAAACAAGTACAGTGAGGTTATTATGGATGCTGACAGAAATGGGCGTTGCATTACTTAAGTTATCATTAACCGGACATCTTTCCTCCACTTCTCTTAATAAATTATTTATTTGTTCTTCGTCAGCAGGAGAATCCAGTTCAATATTTACTTCAATATTTTTAAAACCGGCTCTTTCTGTTTTATCAAACCCTAAAAATTTTGCCGGATTAAGATTACCGGTAATATTTATTTTTAAATTGCTTATCTCAATAGCAAGTTCTTTTGCAATTAAATTTACTACTACATTTAAACAACCTGCATAACCTGCCAGAATAAATTCTACGGGGTTTGCAGCAGCATCTTCCCCACCAAGGCTTTCAGGTTCATCTACTATTAAATTAAACTGACGTACACTACCTTCATATTTTGTAGCCGTAATACTTTTTCCATTTATAGAGAATTGTAAATCGCTCATTTTTATTATTGTTATTTTATGAAAATTATTATTTTTTACAGCTATTAATTAACTGCTTCTTCCAATTGATTTGATATTACATTTGTTTCTTTACTTGCTTGTAATGCCTGCTCAAAATCTGCAATAATATCATCAATATGTTCTATTCCGGTAGATATACGAACCAAGCCTGGCGTAACACCACTACGGAATTGTTCATCTGCATCTAACTGATCGTGTGTAGTACTTGCAGGATGAATAGCGAGTGTTTTAGAGTCGCCCACATTAGCCACATGGCTTACCAATTGTAAAGCATTGATAAATTTTGCAGCAGCTTCTTTTCCACCTTTTATTTCTATGCTTATCATTCCACCTGCACCATTTTTTAAATATTTTTGTGCCAATGCATAATATTTGTTGGAAGGCAATCCTGCATAATTTACTTTTTCTACCAGTGGATGATTTTGTAAATACTCAGCCAGTTTTTGTCCGTTAGCTGTTACTCTTTCCAGCCTTAACGAAAGCGTTTCCAACCCTTGCAATAATAAGAAAGAATTAAACGGACTTTGGCTGGCACCATAATCTCTCAAACCCTCTACACGTGCACGTATAATAAAAGCAATGTTTGGTAAACCAAGTGGATTGTTTACACCAAATACATCAGAAAAAACAAGACCATGATAACCCTCACTTGGTTCGCTAAACTGAGGAAACTTTCCATTGCCCCAATTATAATTGCCACCATCTACAATAACACCGCCTACGGTTGTTCCATGCCCACCAATCCATTTTGTAGCACTTTCAACAACAATATTTGCACCATGTTGCAATGGCTTAAATAAGTAACCACCTGCTCCAAATGTATTGTCAACAATAATGGGTAAATCATGTTTTTTTGCTACTGCAGCTATCGCTTCAAAGTCAGGAATATTTAATTCTGGGTTACCAATTGTTTCTAAATAAATAGCTTTTGTTTTATCGTCAATCAGTTTTTCAAATGCCTCAGGCGAATCGCCATCTGCAAAGCGAGCTTCTATTCCTAATCTTTTAAACTGTACTTTAAATTGGTTGTATGTACCGCCATATAAAAAAGAAGTGGAAACAAAATTATCGCCTTGTTGTAAAATATTACTGAGTGCAAGAAACTGTGCTGCCTGCCCCGAAGCAGTTGCCAATGCTGCCACACCTCCTTCCAATGCTGCAATACGTTTTTCAAAAACATCGGTGGTGGGGTTCATAATTCGGGTATAAATATTTCCAAATTCTTTTAACCCAAAAAGGTTTGCTGCATGCGTTGTATCATTAAAAACATAGGACGTGGTTTGGTAAATTGGTACTGCTCTCGATTTTGTAGTTGGGTCCACATCTTGCCCAGCATGAAGTTGTAATGTTTCAAATTTGTAAGTACTCATAATGTTTAATTTTATTAAGGTTATTAAAAAAGTATAGAAAATAAAAAAGCCCGCTGTTTACCGGCGGGCTTTTAATAAAGTGAAAGTATTTTTATAAACTTCATATTATACAATAGTCCGCCGGTAGCATACACATGCAACACATACAAGCCATCATCATAATATTTGAAAAGTTTTTGTTCATTTTTTATTAGTCTACAACGAAAGTAGAGTAGTATTATTTAATAACCAAATAATTTTTTATTCCTCTATACGTTTTTCAAATAGCTATTAATTAGTTTTTTAGTGTAAGCTTCATTGTAATAAACCATAAAAACGCTTATATTTGCCTATATGATGAACGTGGACAATATGGAATATAACACTACCCGTAACCACCTTATAATGAGGGAGTACGGTAGGCATATTCAAAAAATGGTAGAGTATTTACTTACATTGGAAGATAAGCAGGAGCGCCAAAAGAATGCTTATGCGGTAATAGAATTAATGGGTTTCTTAAATCCGCATTTAAAAAATGTAGAAGATTTCCGTCACAAATTATGGGATCATCTTTTTTTAATAAGCGATTTTACATTGGATGTAGATAGTCCTTACCCGATCCCAACCAGAGAAACTTTAAAAGCAAAACCTGAAGTACTTCCTTACCCAAAAAAATATCCAAAGTTTAACCACTTGGGTAAAAATATTGAGGTGGTAATTGATAAGGCATTGAAAGAAGAAAATCCCGATAAGAAGCAAGGTTTTGCAAATGCCATTGCATATTACATGAAGCTTACTTACAGCAACTGGCATAAAGAACTGGTGCATGATGATAGTATTCAGAATGAACTGAGCGATATGACGGAAGGTGAATTGGCATTTAACAGCCGCCCTTTTGTAAAGCACCAGGCACCACGTATAGAAAGAGACGAATACCCTGCTGGAAGAAATAACCAGTACCGTAAAAACTTTGGTGGAAGAGATAACAGAACAAATAATAATAACAATAATAATAGAAACAGCGGACCGGGAAATAACAACAGAAACAATCCGCAGAGTGGTGGCGGAAACCGAGATGCAGCGGGCGGCAGAGACCCAAGGGCAAATAACAATAACAACAACAGAAATTTTAAAAAAAGGTATTAATATTTTTTAAAAAATATTGCCGGCAGGTTAAATCTGCCGGTTTTTTTATACCATTTTTTCGAAGAAAGAAAAACTAATTTTACAAAAACCTATTTTTATCAATGGCAATATTTGAAGTACTGGGCGGTAATAAATTAAAGGGAGAAATTACACCACAGGGTGCAAAAAATGAAGCGCTTCAAATTTTGAGTGCCGTGTTACTTACTGCAGAACCAGTACTCATAAACAATGTACCAGATATTATTGATGTAAACTTATTGATAGAACTGCTGAAAGAGATGAATGTAAAGGTGGAAAAAACTGCCGCTAATACATATCGTTTTCAGGCAGATGATGTGGATGTGGAATATTTGCAGAGCGATAATTACTTTAAGAAAAGCGGAAGACTGCGTGGCTCGGTAATGCTTGCAGGCCCGCTGCTTGCAAGGTTTAAAAAAGCCTACTTACCAAAGCCCGGCGGCGATAAAATTGGTAGAAGAAGATTGGATACGCACATCATTGGTTTTGAAAGACTTGGTGCTACCTTTTCATACAACAGCGATACAGGTTTTTTTGCCCTGCGGGCAGATGAATTAATTGGTTGTTATATGCTGCTGGATGAACCGAGTGTAACAGGTACTGCAAATATTTTAATGGCATCGGTATTGGCGAAAGGCACTACCACCATTTATAATGCAGCCTGCGAACCATATATACAACAGCTTTGCAAAATGCTGGTACGTATGGGTGCAAGCATACAAGGCATTGGCAGCAATATGCTCATCATAACTGGGGTAGAAAAACTGAATGGCACAACCCATACCATGTTGCCAGATATGATTGAAATAGGCAGTTTTATTGGTCTTGCCGCAATGACACAAGGAGATATTACCATTAAACATGCCGCTGTAAATGAATTAGGAATTATCCCCGAAAAATTTAGACAACTAGGGATTCAGTTAGATATCATAGGCGATGATATACATGTGCCTGCGCAGGATAAATACGAAATAAATAAATTTTTAGATGGTGGTATCATGACCATTTATGATAATCCATGGCCAGGCTTTACACCAGATTTGTTGAGCATTGTTTTAGTAACCGCTATACAAGCACATGGTAGTGTACTCATTCACCAAAAAATGTTTGAAAGCCGTTTATTTTTTACAGATAAATTAATAGAAATGGGTGCGCAAATTATTTTGTGCGACCCACACCGTGCGGTGGTAATAGGTTTGGAAAGAAAAAAACAATTACGTGGAATAACAATGAGCAGTCCAGATATACGTGCAGGTGTGGCTTTGCTTATTGCTGCATTAAGTGCCACAGGAAAAAGCACCATTCAAAATATTGAACAGATAGACAGAGGCTACGAAAATATCGATGGAAGGTTGAGGGCGCTGGGAGCGGATATAGTTCGAGTTGCCAATTAGCTAATTTGCCAATGTGTTAATATGCTAATGGGGTTTATTATAATTTGAACAATGCTATTTTAGCTAAATTTAAAAAACTGAAAAACCAATAATTAAAAAAACCTAAAAAGTATTGAAGCTTAATCTCAATACTACATACTAAGTACTCAACACTAATACATGAACAAAATTTTAATAATAACAGCTCCTTCGGGTGCAGGAAAAACATCTATCACAAAATATTTGATGAAGAAATTTCCGGTGCTTACATTTTCAGTATCTGCGGCTACAAGAGATGCAAGGGGTACAGAAAAAAATGGGGTGGATTATTATTTTATCAGTGGCGAAGAATTTAAACGAAAAATCCAAACCAACGAATTTGTTGAATGGGAAATGGTGTATGAAGGAAAATATTATGGTACACTTAAAAGCGAATTGGAACGAATTTGGAAGGAAGGAAAAGTACCGGTGTTGGATATAGATGTAAAAGGTGCCATACATGTACAACAACAATTTAACGAAGGCACTTTAAGTTTATTTATAGAACCACCGTCTGTAAATGAATTAAAAATGAGATTGGAAGGAAGAGGTACCGAAACAGAAGAATCATTGGCAGCAAGGGTAAACAAGGCATCATACGAATTATCTTTTAAAGATCATTTTGACAGAACAGTGGTAAATGCAGAACTAGATACAGCCTGCATGGAAGCTGAAAATATTGTGGGCCATTTTTTAAACGGATAGTTTTCATTTTACTTAATTTTATGTTATGGGAATTTCCATTACGGCATTGTTAGCCATTTTACTTTCATTATTATTTATCGGCTTTTTTGCCGGTATTGAAATAGCATTTGTATCTGCCAATAAATTATCGTTGGAACTTAAAAAGAAACAGGGAACTTATTCAGGAAAAATATGGGGGAATTATGCTGAACATCCTGCAAGATTTATAGGAACAATATTGGTGGTGGTAAATATTTTAATGGTGGTGTATGGTTTGCTTATTGGTGAATTATTGTATCCACTATGGCATAGATTGGAATTGAGATTGGTACCATCTCTAGCAAAATATGTTTATCTAATTAAACTTTTATTTGAAACGGTTGCATCTACTTTAATTATTTTGTTTGTAGAGTTTTTATCTAAAGCACTTTTTAGAGCAAGAAATAACAGCATACTTTCAAATGGCATAATTACATATATCGTACAGTTTTTTAATTCAATATTTTCCTCAGTAGCTTCATTATTTGTAAGCATTGCAGAATGGATTTTGCAATATCTTTTTAATGTAAAAATAAATGACAGAAAAGAAGTTTTCAGCAAGGTAGATTTGGAGCATTATTTACAACAAAATAAAATGCACAACGAAGAAGAATCTTCTGATATTAACAAAGAACTTTTTGAGAATGCATTATCGCTTGGAGAAGTAAGATTAAGAGAATGCCTGGTACCACGCAAAGAAATAATTGGCGTAAGCGAAAACAGTACAATAGAAGAAATAAAAAAATTATTTATAGAAACCAGGTTAAGCAAATTGGTTATTTACGATAAAAATATAGATAATATCACAGGCTATATTCACCAACTGGATCTGTTTAAAAGCCCTGCTACTATTAAAGAAATTTTACTGCCAATACCCACAGTGCCAGAGACGATGAGTGCTACAGATTTGATGACTAAATTTAGCAAAGAAAGAAAAACAATTGCATGGGTGATAGATGAATTTGGTGGTACAGCAGGTATTGTAACCATGGAAGATTTGCTCGAAGAAATTTTTGGCGAAATAAAAGATGAGTACGATGATGTGGAAGATTTTGTAGATAAGCAACTGGCAGAAAATGAATACTTATTTAGTGGCAGAATGGAATTGGATTTAATCACAGAGAAATATGGCATTGAATTTCCGGCTGATGAAAATGCAGAAACATTATCTGGTTTTATTGTACAGCACAATGCAGATATACCGAAAGAAAAAGAACAAATTATTATAGGAAATTATGAGTTTAATATTCTCAGCATGAGCGATACCAGAATAGAAACGGTGAAAATGAAAGTGCTAAGAAGGTCATAACAATTCTATATTTTATCTGGCAAGTACTTTTTCTGTTTTACATTTGTAGTATGATTATAGGGGTTCACATTTCTGGAGAAAATATTGAACAGCATTTTTTATTTACCGCTATTAAACATCTTAGCAACAGCAACCCAACTGACAGTTTTATCATTTTTTCTGATAAAGATTTAAAAGGATTATCTCCCAACTGCACAGCAATTATCATCTCCCCAAAACCCAAAAACAAATTATTACTTTATTACTGGTACCATTATAAATTACCTAAGTTGCTTTATACAAATGGCGTATCAGTTTTTTTGAGTAACGTAGGTATGTTACCACCCATGCCCGCAATAAAACATTTCTTATTAATTGATGAAAATAAATTATTAAAAGAAAAAAATCCATTTTTTGCTAAGAAAATAAAAGAAGCCATGGCAGCAGCTTCGGCCATTTTTACAACAGATGCTTATTTGCAATTTTTACTTTCAGAAAAATATCCTTTCATTAAAAACAAGATTGAAACTTTATATATTGAGTTGCCACTAGTAGCCAATGTCATAGATACTCAACAAACAAAAGATACAGTTACTGATGGGTTCGATTATTTTTTATACCCAATTTCACAGACATCCTCCTTACATACAGTTACAATACTCAAAGCTTTTTCTCAATTAAAAAAGTGGCAAAAATCTGCCATGCATTTGGTTTTATTAGTAGATGATGCAAGCAAAGAAGTAATTGACGATTTTAAGAATTACAAGTATAAAAATGCAGTAAAAATTATTGAACGAACAAAAACAAATACAAACGATATGATTGCATCTGCGTATGCATGTATATTTTTCGGTGGTTACGCTGACCGAAAATTTGTATGGAAAGCACTACAACATAATATACCAACAATAGTAGAAGATGCTAAACATAATAGCAGTTTATTTTCGACAGCCGTGTTGTATACCATGCCGCAAATCGATGCACTAGCAGCGAAAATGCAGGTTGTTTACAAAGATGAACTACACTGTAAAATGCTGAAACAATTAAGCAGTGAATTGTTGCAGCAGCATAACTCGGTAACAGCTGCTAACAATTTGTACGAAGCCATCAGTACATAAAAAACCTTCATAACTTTATTAAAATTATATACATGAATTTTCCAGCACCGGTAAGTATAGAAAAAATAGCTTCGCTGATTAATGCAACCATTGTAGGCGAAAACAGAGGCGAGGCAAAAGGTATCAATGAATTGAACAGGGTATCTGCCGGAGATCTGGCATTTGTAGATCACCCAAAATATTATGATAAAAGTTTAAACAGCCATGCAACTTTTATTATCATCAATAAAGAAGTAAAAGTACCCGAGGGGAAATCATTGTTGATAACCGATAATCCTTTTGAAGCATATTGTAAAATTGTAGCACATTATCGCCCATTTACAAAAGCGGAAAGCAGTGTAAATACACCCAACATTGGTGAAGGAACTTATATTTATCCAACAGCTTTTATTGGTAATAATGTAACCATTGGCAGCAATTGTATTATTCATCCCCATGTAACTATTATGGATTATTGTACAATAGGCAATAATGCGGTAATACAGGCGGGCACTGTAATTGGCAGCGATGCATTTTATTACAATACTAAAAAAGAAAGAGAAGTTTGGTATAAAAAAATGCCTAGTTGTGGCAGGGTAGTTATAGAAGATGATGTGGAAATTGGCAGCGGTTGCACCATAGACAGAGGCGTAACTCACGATACAATTATAGGCAAAGGAACCCGCTTTGATAACCTGATACATGTTGGGCATGATACGGTGTTTGGAAAAAATTGTTTGGTAGCAGCAAATGTTGTCATTGCAGGTTATGTAAACATTAAAGACGGCGTTACTATTTGGGGCGGCTGCATCATAAACAAAACACTTACCATTGGTGAAAATGCAGTGCTGCTTGGTCGCACAGGTGTGGGTGGAGATTTAGAAGGTAATAAAACTTATTGGGGCGCACCTGCGCAAGAAGCAAGTGCTGTAAAAAGAGATTTAATTTGGACGAAAAGAATACCGCAGTTATGGGAAAAGGTGATGAAGAAATAATTTAATATTCTCAAAGGAGAAGGAAATGTAAA
Source organism: Ferruginibacter sp. (assembly GCA_031398005.1). Lineage (GTDB taxonomy): Bacteria > Bacteroidota > Bacteroidia > Chitinophagales > Chitinophagaceae > Ferruginibacter. The sequence continues at coordinate 49,241 of JANNMO010000043.1, read as the reverse complement.
AGATATTAGCGAAATTATTTTAGTATAAGATTCTGATGATTTATAACATTACTCGATTTGAGTTCTCTAGAATCTAAAATCTAATATCTGGCATCTAACTTCTACCTATAATCATAAGGCAATTGTTCCCCCACTTTATCCCATGTCCAATATCCACTAATGGAGATATCATTTTGGTCGTAAAAATACCCGTTTTGTTCAATGATAATACTTTCGTTAGGTTTGAAACTAAGCATAGAAAATTTAAATTCTTTTGGTTCTGTTGGATGATCAGTAAGATAAGCACTGCTAGGTTTTTCACCCATAAATAAAATGCCTACCTCTTTTTGATTGGGTAATATTTCTACTGTTTGTGTGCTGTCATCTTTTTCAAAATTGATAGCAGCATACGCATCCTTTACTTTAATGGCTATATCTTTTCCATTTTGCTGAATGATAAACTGTACATCAAACTGCTGTTCTTTTAAATCTTCATTGTAAACACTTCGCATAAAATGCAAAAGCGATCCTTTATAAGCGGTTTTTCTATTGGTTTCCCAAACTAATTTTTGTGTGCTATCGCCTTGCATTTCTTCATACAATGGAAAACCAGAGTAAGTACTTATGCCGGTATTGTATTCATGCGTAAACGAATCAATGGTATATTTTATATTGTAACCAAGTGCTTCATTTTTTATAATCAGTGGATCGGTTGCCGTTATTTTTAAACGGTTTCTTTTCTTTGAAAAAAAGAAATGCAATACATCAGGGTTTTGAATTGCCGTACGTTTACTATTTTCTGTTTTCCCTATAAATTCTGCATTAAAAAAAGCGCCATACTTTGCTAAACCATCCGTTACTTCATTTGTGGAAACGATAGCCACCGTTTCCAGTTCCTTTTCTTTTTCTTTTAAATTTATGATGATATTTTCATTTGCATCAGCGGTGGTTATTCTTTTACTTTCTGTGCGATAACCGGTAAATGTAATTACCAAATCATATCCACCCTGTGGCAAAGAAAGTTTAAAGTTTCCATTGTCATCGGTTACTGTCCCTAAAGTAGTATTCTGCGCAAATACAGATGCAGCAGGCATTGGCAAACCTGATAGCTGGTTTACAATTTTACCCGAAACAGTAAAATTGTTTTGTGAAAAACTTTGCATGTAAAAAAAACTACATAATAGGGCAACAACAATCTTCATAAAATTTATATTCATCTGCAAATGAAATTAAAATCATTTTAAATTTTGAATAACTGCTGTTAATTTTTATTATTTCGATTTCAAACAAAAAAATGCCCCAATTACTTGAGGCATTTTCAGGGTTGGATTTGATTGATTTAATTTTTAATAATTTTTGTAGAAGTTGATTTGCCAACTGAATCTATAACAGTAATGATGTAAACTCCCGTTGGTAAAATGCCTGTTTGCAATCTCGTTAAGTTGGATGCTTTAGTTACAACAGGTAAAACTGTTTTACCCTCTACATTAAATACTTTTATCGTGTATTGCTCTGTGCCTTGTGGTAACAAAACATTTACATAATCATGTACCGGATTTGGATAAACGGAAATTATTTTAGATTTACCGCAATTAAACAATACAGTTCTTGCTGGACTATAATTTATATTTCCATTAAGATCTACCAACACTAAACGATAGTATGCGGCTGGTGCAGTTGCTTTTGCATCGGCAGCACTATAATTAATAATGGTAGATGAATTACCTGCTGCATTTACTCGGCTTACAAACTCCCAAGTGTTACTTCTACCACTGTAACTTCTTTCAACAATAAAGTGACTGCTGTTTTGTTCAAAACTTGTAGTCCAGTTTAAGATTGCTGTACATTCATCAGCTACCGCTGTAAACTTCTCAAGTTTTATAGGTAGTACTATCAACGAATTTGATTTGCCATAGTAACTATTGGAGCCAACTGCATTTGGCACAGCAAATGTTATTTGTTGTGCAAAATAATTTGCGGGTGTTCCAAATAAACTTTCATTTTCTGCATCGTTGGGCGTATTTGGAGCCCATGAGCCACCCGTAAATCTTATAACATTACTGTTATTTCTATCATACCCATTTACTTCATAAGTAGGCGTTCCCGGATGAATAAAATCCATATTGGCTACCGTGTTTGCATTGCTTCCATAAATGGTCCAGGTTCTGCTTACATTTGGCATAGTTGCATAACCTCCAATATTTTCATCGGGTGCACTTTCTGCAAAGTTTCTTACGTTCATATAATAATCAACTGCACCACCGCTCGAAACCTGCATACGAGCAGGCGTGTAATCTGCCTCTGCCCTTCCTATCGGATAAAAGAAATTTTGACTGGTATTTAACCCCAATTTTCTAAGCTCACCAGCATTGCTGTTGGTAACAATATATTTACCGGCATCAAAACCTGTAAGAGAACCAGCCGCACCTACAATAAATAAATTGCTGTTTGTTATAACATGGTTATCGGTTATAGCAGCTGCGGTAAACGGATTTGTTGCTGCAAAGGCAAACTCTTTATTGAAAAGCGCATTGGCTCTTGTGTTAGTAACCACCGCTCCAAATGCCTGATCAGTTAACTGAACATTTTGAGGATTGTGTGTAGTAACATCTACATTAAATGCAGCACCATTCACATCCATTAATGTAGCTGCTGCAGGCGTTGTTGCATCTAATTGGTTGGCTCCAAAAAGTTGTAACCTACTACCTGTGGTACCAGTAATAATTGTGTTGTTACTGTCAGCAACTAATTGGTTGGTGGCCACAAAAATATTGCCTGTTGCATTTAAATATCCGCCAGCGGGTATGTACAAAGTGCTGCCGGTTATGGTTATGTTTTGGCCTGATAAACCTTGCACAGTCATACCAGCCTGTTGCGCAAATCCAATAAATGGAAGCAGCATTGCTGCTCCCAAAATGGCTCTTAATAAATTTTTATATTTTTTCATCATCGTTAATTTTAAAGTTTATAAAAATGATGAATGATTAATTATCTGCTCTTGAAGTTTCTACCCATTTTGTACCGTTCCAAACAAGTGAAATAGTATCATCAGCAGAATTAAATGTAAATGCAACACCTGCAACGTTTACATTAGCTGCATCTGATAAACTTGGTGTAGCTGCATCTGTATTTTCTAATATTAATATTTGACCAACCTGCAAACCGTTAGATAAGGTGATAGCTGAAGTACCGCCATTGCTCACTCTTACATAAGAACGATTTCCAACAGTTACTGTTGCGCTTACCGATAAATCTACTACTGCAGCTGCTCTTATTGTTAAACCACCATCTACATCTAAACTAGTGCTTGGTGCATTTGTATTAATACCCACCGCTCCTTTAAAGAAACTCTTTACACTATCTGGTGCAAAAACAGTATATGTATTTGGTAAGTTACCTGCTGTAAGTGTTGCTAGTGCAGGAACTGTTAAACGAGCTGCTGCAAAATTTTGTACATCACTTGCTTGGTCTGCACGACTGTTAATTGTACCCAATAAAGCCGTTTGAAAATTAGCACCATTATTTACGTGGCCAAGTGCCGCCGTTAAGTTTGCTAAACTAGTATCTGCATTGCGCAAAATTCTACCTGCAATGGCATTATAAGTACCGGTTGTATTTGTATTGGTATGCGATAAGAAACCATAAGAAATTTCGCTTGCCGCAGCATTTAATCTTGTTGGGCGACTGTAACCTCCAATAAAAAACTGGTTAGTGCCAAATGCAAAACCAGTTGCAGTATTGCCTAAAATATTTAATGAACTATTAGGAGCATTTGTACCAATACCTATATTTCCCGCAAAAAAACTTTTGCGTGTGCTTGAGGAAAATATTGAATAAGTATTTGCTTCTTGTGTGGCAGTAAGAACACCTGCTGCATCTGTAAAACGACCTGCTGAGAAAATCTGTGCATCGGTTGCTTCATCAGCTCTACTGTTTACAATACCTAAAACTGCTGTTTGAAAATTGCCACCATTATTTACGTGACCTAAAGCAGCAGTTAGGTTGGCTAAACTTGTATCGGCATTTCTCAAAACTCGCCCAGCCAAAGCATTGTATGTACCGGTAGCATTGCTATTTGTATGAGATAAGAAACCGTAAGATATTTCGCTTGCTGCTGCATTTAATCTTGTTGGACGACTGTAACCACCAATAAAAAATTGATTTGCTCCAAATGCAAAACCTGTTCCTGATAAATTATTTCCTAAAATATTAAGATTTGCATTAGGTGCACTTGTACCAATACCTATGCTACCACCAAAGAAACTCTTTGTTGTATCTGGTGCAAATATCATGTATGTACTGGCCAATTGCGCAGCAGAAAGTGCCGCTGGGTTTGGTGTACGTAACCATGCTGCAGAATAACGGAAAGCATCATTAACTTGATCTGCACGGCTATTAACAACTCCTAATAAACCTGTTTGAAAAGTACCACCGTTGTTTACATGTGCCAATGCACCAGTAAGGTTTGCAAGGCTTGTATCTGCAGTGCGAACAACTCTACCTGCTACTGCATTGTATGTTCCTACAGCATCTGCTTGTGTGTGTGATAAAAAGCCATAAGAAATGTTTGATGCTGCTGCATTAAACCTTGTTGGGCGGCTATAACCACCAACAAAAAACTGGTTAGCGCCCCAGGCAAAACCCGGTGTGCTATTGCCTAAAATATTAATTATACTGTTTGGGTTTGTAGTACCAAAACCTGTTCTACCAATACTGTCAACTAAAATTCTTGTTTGCGAAAATGTTCTGATGGCTAAACTTTGGTTATCTGTTGTACCTAAAAAATTAGTAGCCGCTGTTGTCCCCGCATTGCCATTAATGTTCCAAGCATTTGCTAAACCCAAAGCAGAAGGTGCAATTTTTTTAAGTACACCTGTACCGTCTGTAGTAATTAAACTGTCTGTTGCCAAACCTGTTTGTAAACCTTCTAAACGCAATGGATCATTGGCACCTGCTACATGTAATTTATTGGTTGGTGCATTTGTACCAATACCTACATTACCTGCAAAAAAACTTTTGCGTGTGCTGGATGAAAATATGGAATAAGTATTTGCTTCTTGAGTTGCAGTAAGTGTTCCTGCTACATCAGTAAAACGACCTGCAGAAAAAACCTGTGCATCGGTTGATTCATTTAAACGACTGTTAACTGTACCTAATAAAGCTGTTTGAAAATTACCGCCATTGTTTACATGACCAAGCGCTGCTGTAAGGTTAGCTGCACTAGTATCGCCGGTGCGAAGTATGCGACCGGCAATTGCATTGTAAGTACCTAAATTATCAGCATTTGAATGCGATAAAAAGCCGTATGAAATATTTGATGCGGCTGTGTTTAATCTTGTTGGACGACTGTAAGCACCCACAAAAAATTGACTTGCGCCAAATGGAAAACCTGCAGTATTATTGCCCAAAATATTTACGATACTGTTAGGTGCTGTAGTACCTACACCTATGCTTCCTGCAAAATAACTTTTACGTGCACTGTTACTAAATATTGAATAGGTATTAGAATCTTGCGCTGCAGTAATGATACCTGCCGCATCACTAAAGCGACCAGCAGAAAAAACCTGTGCATCATCAAACTGATCTGCACGGCTGTTTACAATACCTAAAACTGCTGTCTGAAAATTATTAGTACCAGATCTGTTTACATGTCCTAACGCTGCTGTTAAATTAGCAAGAGAAGTATCTGCATTCCTCAAAACCCTTCCTGCCAAAGCATTGTAAGTACCGGTTGAATTAGTATTTGTGTGAGATAAAAAACCATAAGATATCTCGGAAGCTGCACTATTTAATCTTGTTGGACGGCTATAAGCACCAATAAAAAACTGGCTTGCTCCAAAAGGAAAACCTGTTCCTGATAAATTATTACCCAAAATATTTAAAGATGCATTCGGAGCATTTGTACCTATACCAATGCTACCACCAAAGAAACTCTTTGTAGTATCTGGTGCAAATATCATGTATGTACTGGCCAATTGCGCAGCAGAAAGAGCTGCCGGGTTTGGAGTACGTAACCATGCTGCAGAATAACGGAAAGCATCATTTACTTGATCTGCACGGCTGTTTACCACACCCAATAAACCTGTTTGAAATGTACCGCCATTGTTTACATGAGCTAATGCACCAGTAAGGTTTGCCAAACTTGTATCTGCAAAGCGTACAACCCTTCCTGCAATTGCATTATAAGTACCTACATTGTCTGCTTGTGTGTGCGATAAAAAGCCATAAGATATATTAGAACCAGCAGTGTTTAATCTTGTTGGTCTGCTGTAACCACCTACAAAAAATTGGTTAGCACCCCAAGGAAAACCCGGTGTGCTATTGCCTAGAATATTTATAACACTGTTTGGATTTGTAGTTCCAAAACCTGTTCTTCCTATGCTATCAACTAAAATGCGTGGTTGATTGAATGTGCGAAAAGCCAGACTTTGATTATCTATAGTTCCTAAAAAATTTATAGATGAAGAAGTACCATTGTTACCGGTAAGGCTCCAACCTCCTGTTGCACCATTGCGTGCTATGCCATACCAACCTGGTGTAGGTGTGGCGCCATAATATTCAAATTGATCTGTAGTAATATTAAAAATTAATAATCCTGTAGCTGGTAAAGCAATAGCATCTCTATCTGCCGTAGCCATACGAGGTATTAAAACACCTTTACCATTGCTCTTAATTTCGAGCATAGCACTGTTATCTGGTAAAGGGGTAGTGGTAAGTTCTGCAGGAGTAGAAATTTTTACCTGAGCTTCCGTACTGAAGATAGCTGCTAAAAGAGCAGCTAGCATGTAGATTTTTTTCATTTTTTGTGGTATTTAGGTTATTTGAAATAAAATTTGCTACCTACCAAACTTGAAATGATGAATAGCAAAAAGTGATGAAGAATTTTGGATTAACGATAATTCAAATTGATTGGTTTTAAAATTTCTGATTTTCTTAACAAAAATTAAACTGCATCATAAAAAGTTATAATAAGAAGAGGAATTAATCAGGAATTATTGAACGTTGAATAACTTAAAGTGGAATAGAGAGCTACCCAATAGAAGTTTGACAACAATATATAATATATAAAAATCAACTCTTTTATTTGCCTAAATAAATTGAATTGTAAAAAATTTATAAAAACATTTGTATATACAAGAATAAATTCTATTTTTACATTCCATGAAAACATCGGAAAGTAAATTTGCCTCTTGCCTTTATTTTACTTGTAATGCCCTTGCACGTAAAGTAGAAAAAATGGCTATTGAATGCTGGAAACCTGTGCAGCTGAGTCCGAGCCATGGCTATTTATTAATGATGGTATTAGAAGACCCGGGTGTGGGTGCTGGTAATATTGCAGATAACCTGCAATTAAAGCCTAGCACAGTTACGAGGCTACTGGAAAAGCTAGAAGAAAAAAAATTAATAGTACGTATTACCGAAGGAAAACAAACTACTGTATTTGCAACCAATAAAGCCAAACAGTTATTGCCGGCCTTAAAAAAATGTGTGGAAAATTTTTACAATTTATATAGTGAAGCCTTAGGGAAACAAGTAAGTAATTCATTTGTAAATAACCTTCACGAAATTTCTGATAAACTTTAATTTTTTTTTATAAAATCATTTGTATATACAATTATTATTTAAACTTAAATTCAAATTACATGAAGTACGTTATCACAGGTTCGTTGGGCAACATCAGTAAATCCATAGTACAACAATTGCTGAAAGAAAAACAAGATGTAATCGTCATTAGTTCCAAAGAGGAAACTAAAAATCAAATTGAAGCATTAGGTGCAATAGCTGCTATTGGTTCTTTAGAAGATGCATCATTTGTAAGCAACACTTTCAAGGGTGCTGATGCTGTTTACCTAATGATACCACCAAATTGGGGAGTACAAAATTGGTTGGCATATCAACAAAACATTGCTGATATATATGTGCAAGCAATTAAAGAAAACAGTATTAAAAATATTGTACAGCTTAGCAGCATAGGTGCACATATGAGAAATGGTGCCGGCCCTATTGATGGGCTTGCATATTTAGAACAGCAATTAGAAAAAATAACGGATGCTAATGTTTTAATGTTGCGTCCTTCTTATTTTATGTACAATTTATTGAACCAAGTAGATATGCTAAAAAACGCTGGATTTTTAGGATCTAATTTTGGAGGGGAAGAAAAATTAGTATTAGTTGATACAGCAGATATTGCAGCAGAAGCAGCCAATGCTTTGCTACAGCTTTCATTTAAGGGGCATGTAATAAAATATATTTCTGGCGATGAACAACTTACTGAAGACATTGCGAAAACCCTTGGCGAAGCAGTAGATAAACCGAATACCCCTTGGATCGTTTTTACAGATGAACAAAATTTACAAGGAATGTTAGATGCAGGTTTACCACCTACCATTGCTGAAGGTTACACACAACTTGGAAAGAGTATAAGAAATGGTGAATTACAAGCGGATTACTGGAGACAAAAATCTGCAGTAAATGGAAAAATAAAATTAAAAGACTTTGCAAATGTTTTTGCAGCAGTTTACAAGAAATAAATGAAAATCCAAGTATATAAACCGCTCTCCTTATCCAAGAGCGGTTTATTTATGGGGCATGGTAGGCTTTAATTTGTTACAGATTTCGTTTACTGTATCCTTAATAGTTTTGTATTTAAAACCTGCCAAAGTTTGCAACAGTTTGCTATTATTATATTCCACTTTTGTCATTGCGGTATGCGCAGTTTCTTTTGTAAGCAAAGGGGAGGAGCCGGTAAATCTGCTCTTAATATTTTCTAACCGCCAGGTAAGTGAAGCAATAAAAGGCGTTACTTTTTTTGATGGAGCTTTTTTATTAAATGCTTTTGCTATTAAATTAAAAAGATGTTGGTAGGAAATGTTCTCGGCACTTACAATAAATTTTTCTGCTGTAATATCGCTTTTCATTAAAGCAATCATTGCGGCAGCCACATCACGTACATCTACAAAGCCAGATACACCATCTGTGTACCATGGAAATTCATCGTACACCGATTTAAATATTTTTGTAGAGCCCTCGTTCCAGTTGCCCGCACCTAAAATAATGGAAGGGTTTATAACCACTGCATTCAGTCCTTCTGCTACGCCACGCCACACTTCCATTTCACCAAGGTATTTGCTGTATCCATATTGGCTATTGCTGGTTTCAGGAGTCCACTCCATTTTTTCATTAATTAATTCGCTTGGTCTTATACGACCCAATGCAGCAACTGAACTAACATGTACAAACTTATTTACTCCTGCATTCAAAGCCGCATTTACTACATTGGCGGTACCTTCTACATTAATGCTATATAAGTTTTTTTCTTCTTTAGGGTTAAAGGAAACAAGCCCTGCACAGTGATACACTTCTGAAATATTTTCCATGGCATCTTCTAAAGCATACACATCTAAAATATCACATTGTTCTAAAACGAGATTGGGATTAGCTTGATTGGAAATAAGAGTTTTATTATAAATAGCTTTTACTTTTTCGCCGTTTAATAATAATTGTTCAATTAAACTTTTACCCAATAAACCTGCACCGCCTGTTACTAAAATCATTGCACGCTATTTAAAGTATAATCATAAAACCCTTTTCCGGTTTTCTTTCCCAAATTACCTTCCGCTACTTTTTGCTCCTGCATGGGCGATGGTTTAAAACGTGGATTATCATTAAAAGCATGGTAAACAGATTGAGATACGGCAAGGTTTATATCCATACCAATTAAATCCATCAGTTTAAAAGGTCCCATTTTAAAACCTGCATTTTCCATTAGCCTATCTATGTCTTCAAACTTAATATTTTTCTCGTGAGCCAGGTGCATGGCTTCCAAATAAAAATGCCTTGCAACCCTGTTTACAATAAACCCTGGTGCATCTTTACAAATAACCGGTTGCTTTTTTAAAGCAATGCATACATTGTAAATAGTTTGGATTGTTTCAATTGATGTTTCATTTCCTGCCACCACTTCTACCAGTTTCATAACATGTGCCGGATTAAAAAAATGCATACCGCAAATTCTTTCAGGATGCAAAATGTTTTTTTGAATGGCAGTAATAGAAAGCGAAGAGGTATTGCTGGCAAATATAGTTTGTGAAGAATTTATGGCTGCTAGATTTTTATAAAGCGTTTCTTTAATCTCTAAATTCTCTATAATTGCTTCTATAATTAAATCGCCTGTACAGTCTTCAATATTAGTTGTAAATGAAATACTGTTGTAAACATTTTCCTTTTGCGAAGCAGTAATTTTTTCTTTGCTTAACAGAAATGAAAGATTTTTATGAATGGATTGTTTGGCATTTTCAATCCCTTTTAGATTGGTATCAAACAATACTGTTTCAAAATTGTTTTGAGCTGCTGCAAGTGCTATTCCACTTCCCATTGTACCGGCACCTGCTACACAAATCTTTTTTATCATGCTACAAAAATAAAAAACTGAACGCCATTTCTTCTTTTATTTTTAAAACAATTATTCTTCAATTAAAAAACCGCAACTTATCAGAAATTTTTCTGTAAGCTGCGGCCTTAAAGTGTGTGTTAGTATTTATTATTGTTTTTCTGCTTCTACTTTTGCATCTGCTTTCATTTTTTCATTGGCAGTTATAGAAAATTCTACTCTTCTGTTTGCTGCACGTCCTTCTGCTGTAGCATTATCAGCCTTTGGTTGTGTTTCGCCATACCATTTTACAGTAAGTCTGTTAGCAGCAAGACCATCTTTTTTTAATTCTGCCCCTACAGCATTGGCTCTTCTTTGAGACAATGTCATGTTAGAAGATTCGGTACCTACATTATCAGTATGACCTTCTACTAAAATATTTGTTTCAGGATATTCGCCAAATATTTTCACCAATTTATCAATCGCAAGTCTTGAGTTTGGAGTAATATCATATTTGCCGGTTGCAAAGTAAACACCAGCTTTAGATCCATCTGGGTTGTTTTCATCAAATGTTACATTAATACCTTCGCCTATTCTTTCTACTTTTGCCCCTGGTATTTCGGTCTTTATTTTTTCAGCTTGCTTATCCATTTTATTACCAATAATACCACCTGCTACACCACCCACTGCAGCACCAATAATGGCACCCACTGCGGTATTATTTTTATTCCCAACATTGTTGCCTATAATGCCGCCAATTACTGCACCTGTAGTAGCACCAATGGCTACACCCTTGTCTCTGTTACTTGCTCTTCTGGTAGCATCACATCCTGTTGCTATTATGGCTACTGTCATTACACCGAAAACACTTTTTTGTATTATATTTTTTATCATGATTGTTTTTTTTATTTATTGGGAGATTAAATTGTATTTAGTTTTTTACAAAATTGTAGGTGAAAGATGCCGGTTTACCTTCGAAAGTGATATCGCTTTTTAATTGCATTTGCGCATCAGTAATATTTAAAATGGTGAAACGGAAACCTGCTTTACCTTCATCCATATCTTTGTATTTATTATCTACTCTTTTATATTGAAGCATTTTTGGCATACCTGCTTCCTCATAAATGGACCAACGAATATTTCTCTTAATGGCCACACACTCACCCGCATTTTTGCTTATTTCATAATAGCCCAAACTATTGTTTTGATTAAAATTCCAGCTGCTACCTACAAAGCAATTAAAATCTGCTTCATCTAAAACCTGTGCTTTTATTTTACCAGTTATACCTTCTGTGGTAATGGTTTGTAACTGCCAATTTCCGTTTACTGATTTTTTGTAATTGCGGGCTTCTTTAGATGAGGAGCAAGATGAAATGATAAGCACTATTAAAAAGGCGCTTATTACCAAACTTAATTTTTTCATGTAGTTATTTTTGGTTGATGGTTAAAAAAAGTAATTATTTTCGAAGGGGTTAGGTTATTGTATTTTCAATTTTAATGCCAAACATGGCATATACGCCATTTAGCAGATATATTAAATGACAATAAATCTATATACCCATCCCTATATGATGGATAAAAGGAATTAATAAATAAAGAAAGATAAAATACTGAGACTAAGCAGATTCAAATTGCTTCAAAAAACGAAGATCATTTTCGCTAAATAAACGAAGATCTTTTATTTGATAGGAAAGCATAGTTATTCTTTCTATCCCCATACCAAAGGCAAAGCCTGTATATTTATTGCTATCTATTCCACAATTTTCAAGCACTTTTGGGTGAACCATTCCACAGCCTAAAATTTCTACCCAACCGGTTTTTTTACATACGTTACAGCCTTCGCCGCCACAGATAAGGCAACTGATATCCATTTCTGCACTTGGTTCTGTAAAAGGAAAGTATGATGGTCGGAATCTCACCTTTACATCAGCCCCAAACATTTCTGTTACAAAAAAATACAAGGTTTGTTTAAGATCTGCAAACGAAACATTTTCTGCTATGTACAATCCTTCTACTTGGTTAAAAAAGCAATGTGCTCTGGCGCTGATGGTTTCGTTTCTAAAAACACGGCCGGGACAAATAATACGTAGCGGCAACTTTCCTTTTTGCATTTCTCTTATTTGTACACTACTGGTATGGGTACGCAATAACCAGTCAGGGTTTTGGGTGATGTAAAATGTATCCTGCATATCTCTTGCAGGGTGGTTTTCGGGCAAATTAAGTGCAGAAAAATTATGGAAATCATCTTCAATTTCCGGGCCCTCTGCTACAGAAAAACCAAGTTTATTAAAAACCGAAACTATTTTATTTTTTATAATACTGATGGGGTGCCTTGTACCCAAAGACATACTTGAGCCGGGTAAAGTAAGGTCTAACTCAGTGGCTGTTTTTGTTGGCGCACTACTTTCATTGGTTGAAAATGATGCAAATTTTTCTTCCGTAAAAACTTTAAACTCATTAAGCATTTGGCCGGCTTCTTTTTTATTTTCTGCTGCCACATTTTTCATTTCACCCATTATAGATTTTAATAATCCTTTGGTGCCAAGGTATTTTATGCGAAAATTTTCAACCTCTTCTGCTGTTGCAGGATTTTCTGCTGTTATCTCTGCTTTATATTTCTCTATTAGTTCACGCAAATTATTCATGCGGCAAATATAACGAATTCAGTTTTTTAAAAAGGTTGCCCCGAATCACGAATTTTCATGAATGAAAGCAAGAAATCAGTTGTGAAAATTCGTGCATTCGTGGCCTTGAAATATTTCTTTTAGTTCGTATTTTAATTAAGGCTACACTTCTCAGTTTTTCTTAAAAAGTCATTCGTGAAAATTCGTGCATTCGTGGCATCAAATATAATTACCGGATTAACTTTTTGATTTAATAATTTATTAACATACCAAATTTTAAAAATATTTAACCTGCTGCATACATTTATATTCTAAACCAAACACACAAATGGACTCCGACCAGAGCGGTTATTTTAACAGCTCCATGCTTTTTAAAGCATCAATTATCACACTTAGTTTTACCGCAATTTATTTTTACAAAACAGAAAGGCAGTTCAAAGTTATGAAAATGCCTGTAGCTAAAAACGACAGCATTGTCACAGCACCTGTAAAACAACCAATTGCAAAAAAGAAACGAAATAAAATTTACCTCACTTTTGATGATGGTCCAGATAAAGGCACCAAAACGGTGATGGATATTTTAAAGGACGAGCAAATACCTGCCACTCTATTTATTATTGGGGAGCATGTGTATGGCAGCAAATTGCAACAGCAAATTTATGACTCGGTAAAAGGGTGTAACTATTTTGAAATAGCAAACCATAGCTATACGCATGCATTAGAAAACAGGTTTAATAAATTTTACAGTGAGCCCAACATTACGGTGGAAGATTTTCAAAGATGTTCTGACAGTATGCATTTTTCTACCAATATAATTCGCACACCTGGGCGCAATATTTGGCGCACACAAAACATATCCAGTACCGATATTAAAACATCTTCAGCGGCAGGCGATAGCCTTTACAGCAAAGGTTTTACAGCTGTAGGTTGGGATGTTGAATGGCATTACAATGCTAATCAAACACTCGTGCAATCAGATACTGAAATGGTACATGAAATAGATAGTGCTTTTGCACACAGTAATACCAAAACTGCAGGACATCTTGTGCTGCTTGCACACGATCGTACATTTAAAACATGCAACGACTCTTTAAGTTTGAGAAGATTTGTTACGGCATTAAAACAAAAAAATGAATATGATTTTGAAGTGGTAAGCAGGTACCCGGGTTTAACAAAAGATACAGTAAGCAGTAAATAAATTTCTTCGTAATTTTATCCCACAAAAATCTAACTAAAATGGCAGTATTTGAATCGAGCAATCCGGCTCTTTCGGAAAAAAAATTTACAAGCACTGTTATATCAGATGTGCTTGATGTAGAAAATGCAATGACGGTAAAAGGCTCGTTGCAAAAATTTGGGTTTTTATTAATTATGGTGTTGGCAAGTTCTTTTTATTCGTGGAAGCAGTTTGCAGAAGGTGGTGCAGTAAACGGAATGATTTGGACAGGTGCTATTGGCGGATTGGTACTTGCATTGGTAATAAGTTTTAAACAACAATGGTCACCTTATCTGGCACCAGTTTATGCGTTGATGCAAGGGCTTTTTCTAGGCGCCATCTCTGCTATGTACAACAGTGCGTTTGCAGAAAGAGCACCAAACCTTGTAATAAATGCAGTAGGTTTAACCTTGGGCGTAGCGGTAGCTATGTATTTATTGTATAGTTTTAAAATAATAAAAGCTACTGAAAGGTTTAAATCAATTATCATCACCGCCACAGTAGGTATTGGTATTTTTTACCTTGTTGTAATGGTTTTGCGCATGTTTGGTTTTGATAATATGCCCTTCTTACATGAAGGAAGTACTTTCGGAATAATATTTTCGCTGGTAGTTACGGGTGTAGCTGCACTAAATCTTATTTTAGATTTTGATATGATAGAAAAAGGAAGTGAAATGGGTGTACCAAAATACATGGAATGGTACGGCGCATTTGGCTTAATGGTTACCATTGTTTGGTTGTACTTGGAAATATTGAGGTTGTTATCGAAAGTGAGTAAGAAATAATAAAAATTTTTTTTAGTTTGAACGCCCCGGCTTTGAGAAGAGTTGGGGCGTTTTTATTGGATTCATATTAAATAAAATATTCTAATAAAAGGATCTTCCAAAATATTCCCCATCCAACAATCCTATTAACAAAAAATTATTTTGCCCACACAAAACCTCGTTGTAAATTGTATCATAATTCACCAAAGAAAAAGGAGGTATAAATGTCTAGAAATAAATCATGTATGCCTTCGGTTAATATGTAATTACCGAAGAGCATCTAAAAACATTGATTTTAGGTTGTAATGACCACTGCCGTCAGATTTTTTTCTGACGGCTTTTAAATACAGCCTATCACAAAATATTAAGATTATCAATTTCGAAAAGCTTTTAATGACAACCTAAATAAAAAGTTTATTTTCAAATTATTACTAAGTCAGCCTGAGCCTGTCGAAGGCGGGTTTTTTAAAGCACATCGTCTTCGACAAGCTCAGACTGACACTCCAAGTGAATCGAACTTTTTCATTGGCAAAGATGTTAAAAACTTTTTATGAGTGCCTCAATTTGAAAATCTTTTATTTTTTATATAGCTTTTGAGACTACAATTTTCATTGCAGCTTAACTTCTAATTTGTTGTAAATTTGCCTCTCAATACATAACATGTCAGATACACTAACCACCGATAAGCCGTTACTTACCGCTAAAGATTTTGCTACAGACCAAGAAGTACGTTGGTGCCCGGGCTGCGGCGATTATTCTATTCTTGCGCAAGTACAAAAGGTAATGCCTACACTCGGCATACCTAAAGAAAATATTGTTATTGTGAGCGGTATTGGCTGCAGCAGTCGCTTTCCATATTACATGAACACTTATGGCATGCACAGCATACACGGGCGTGCAACTGCGGTGGCAAGTGGGTTAAAAGCTGCAAGGCCGGAGCTGAGCGTTTGGATTGTAACCGGCGATGGCGATGCACTCAGCATTGGAGGTAACCACACCATTCATTTACTACGCAGAAATTTTGATGTAAATATTTTATTATTCAACAACCAGATTTACGGCCTCACAAAAGGACAATACTCACCTACATCAGAAGAAAAAAAGGTTACGAAAAGTACGCCCATGGGTAGTATAGATCATCCTTTTAATCCATTGGCTTTGGCCATGGGGGCAGATGCAAGTTTTATAGCCCGCAGTATGGATAGAGATCCTAAACACCTTCAGGCCATGTTACTTCGCTCGGCCGCACACAAGGGTTCTTCTTTTTTAGAAATATACCAAAACTGTAATATTTTTAACGACGGTGCTTTTGAAATTTTTACTGAAAAAAGCAGCAAGCCCGAAGAAGCATTGTTTTTAGAACAAGGTAAGCCGCTTGTGTTTGGCGCCACTCAAAATAAAGGTATAAAGCTGGATGGGTTTAAACCTGTAATTGTAAATCTGGAAGAAGGCGCAAGCCATGATGATTTGTGGATACACGACGAAAGAGATTTTTACAAAGCCCAAATATTAATTCGCATGTTTGATGACCCAACTTTGCAAGGGCATTTACCAAGACCGTTCGGTGTGTTTTTTGAAACTGATCGTGCCTGTTATGAAGATACAATGAGCATGCAGTTAGAAGAAGCATTGGCAAAAAATGGTCCTGGCGATTTAGATAAATTATTAAGAGGAAGAGAAACATGGACGATTGAGGGGAAATAATTTTAAGAATAATAAAAATTTTTCTAGCAAATATTTAAAGCAAAAAAAGCAACACCGAAATGATGTTGCTTTTTTTATGTGTATGCTTGAATATTTTAAATGTAGATAACTAAAATTTTACAAATGTAGATGTGCAAACCTGGCTACCGTACAATAATCTAAAGCTGTAAATACCTGCAGGTAATCCGCCTACATAAATACTCATGGTATTATTTCCAACAAAGCCCTGTTGTTGTTTTTGCGCCACCAGCATGTTGTTGCTGTTATAAATGTATCCATTCAATACCATTGGTTGTGCAAGGGTTACCATAGCATTTGCATTGGTAGATGTTGGGTTTGGAAAAACCTGTAAGGTGCAATTGCTGGTAAAAGGCATTTGCTGTGCTATATGAATAATTTTACAGAACTCTTTTACACAGCCACCGGCAAAAGTTACTTTTAAACAAACCCTGTAACTGCCCGAATCTAAAAATACATAAGTTGGATTAATGGCATTTATGGTAGCAGTACCAGATGTGGCGGTTGTTGGCAATTTTGCAATGGTCCATAATTGGTTTGTAATAGCAGTATTTGAATTTGCTATAAACCTTATTCTATTTGGTACAAGTGAATCGATGGCTTCTGTAAAGCCAAGGGTTATGTTGTTGCAGTTAATAATAGATGATACATTAACTGTTCTGCAAGTAGTGGTAGCACAGCCGTTGTTTTTAAAAGCAGTAAGGCAAACAGTATAATTACCAATGTTTGCGAACTGGTGTGTTGGTGATGCTAATTGCGAACCGGTACCATCTCCAAACGTCCAGGTATATTGTACGGTGTTATCAATAACATTGGGCGAAAAGCTAACGATGTTATTATTGGTAGCAGATCTTACAAAACTGTATTGAGATAATTGAGTACATGTTGGTGGAGTAATAGGGTTTGCAGTAACAGTGATAGAATCGCATTTGTTGGCTACACATCCGTTACCATATTGTACCCTGAGGCACACATAATATCTACCTGGTTGTAAGTACTCATGCACGGCGTTCCATGTAGTAGCAGTGGCACCATCTCCAAAAAACCATATAGCGGTACTTCCGGCTGTGGGAACAATTGTGGTGTTGGTAAAATATATTTTCTTTCTGTTTACAACATCTGCTATATAGGTAAAACTCGCTTGTACATTACAAGGGTGTGGTACTACAATGGTGCGACAAACTTCAGCTATACAATTGGTAAGTGCGCCGCTAGCTGTTCTTTTAATAATGCGCAAACATACAATGTATGTGCCTGGCTGTGCATATACATGAGCAGGATTTATAACGTTGCTGGCAGTACCATCTCCAAAGGTCCAACGAATAGAATCATTGGCATTAAATGGGGTAGATGTATTGGTAAAATGATAAGTATTGTTGGCCACGGTTGGCATACTATCTCTATACCATGTAAAGTTTGCAACGAGTGTACATGCTACACCTATGGTAATAGTTTTACAATATTGCCTGATGCATGGCGTAGTACCTGCAGCGGTATGTTTCTTAATAATTAAACATACTGTATAAGTACCAGGATTGCTGTAAGTGTGAGTAGGATTTGAATTATACGATATTGTACCATCTCCAAAAGTCCATTTAATAGAATCACCTGTAGCATACCCAACACTTTGATTGGTAAAGTGTACAAAATTTCCATTGATGGAATCAGTAAAATAAACCTGGAGGTTGCATGGATTAGGCAAAGTAGGTACAATAACCGGCCGACAAGTTTCGCTTACACAATTGGTAAGTGCACCATTGGATGTTCTTTTTATAACACGCAAACAAGCATTGTATGTACCCGGTTGCGCATACACATGTGTAGGATGTAGTTGGCTCGAAAATGTACCATCACCAAAACTCCAGCGTATAGAATCATTTGGATTAAGTGGTAAAGTAGTATTGGTAAAGCGGTAACTGTTTGGTATTGTTACAAGGCTATCTCTGTAAAATGTAAAATTAGCTACAAGGTTACATGCTGCTGAAATGGAAATGGTTTTACAAAAAACACTGATACATGGTGGAGCACCTGCGTTTGTGTTGTTCTTTTTTATTCGTAAACAAACAGTGTACATGCCAGGCGATGTGTAAATATGAGCAGGGTTTAATAATGTAGAAGATGTACCATCACCAAACGTCCAGGTAATAGAATCTGTAGATGCAAAGCCTACAGATTGGTTGGTAAATTGAATGGTTGAAGGCGCTGTACCTGTATCGGAACTATTGGTAAAAAATGCCTGTAAGGTGCAGGGGGTTGGTACAGTGGAATATGTTGTATCTAATCTACAATATTCGAGAATACATGGTGGAGTAGAAGTATTAGTATTTTGTTTTTTTACTCTTAGACAAACAGTACGAATGCCCGGAGTTGCATAGGTGTGATTAGGATTTAATTCGTATGCAAAATTTCCATCTCCAAATGACCAACGAATTGAATCTCCTATGGAATATCCGAATGCTGATGCATAAAATTGTTTTTTTAGTGGATTAATAGAATCAACATGAATGCCGAATCCGACATATAAATTGCAAACAGTACTTTGCGTAATTACAATTTGCATTGTTGTATCTAATATACAAATCCAACCATTATTTGAATATCTTGAAACTTTATGTTTAACTAAATATGTTCCATTGCTATAAACATGGGTAGGAGAAACATTGTAAGAGTAATAAGTATCTCCAAATAACCATTGGTGAAGAACGTTGATATTGGATGAATCTGTAACTACAGGATTAAATTTAACCGTAGATGCATTTAAAAACTGATAAGTAAATGCAGGGTTACAACTTAACTGTGCCTTAGACTGTAAGGAAAAGAGTGTAAAACAAATAACGAGTAGTGTAAATATTTTTTTCATACGAAAGTTGTTAGGTGTTGGTTAAAGGACGCATTTAAACAGATACGCTCACTTTCCCTTACGTTGCTTAAACGAAAAAATATATTAATTATTTTCTCTAACTGAAGTTAGAAATTTTTCAATTGCTCTTCTGCCAATTCTACCACTACCGCTAAAACTATTTATCTGTACAGAAAATAAAAGCAGTTTGTTTTTTTTGCTGATTAAATATCCACTGATAGAAACATTGTTACTCATGCTACCCGTTTTTGCATAAATAAATCCTGCATCTTTGGTATAATAACTAGTGAGTGTTCCTTGCCCACCGGTGGTTAATATTCTTTTCATTCTATCCAGCCCAAATTCATTTTGCAGTTTATCTAAAATATAAATAAAATCTTTTGGCGAAAATAAATTGTACCTGCTAAGGCCACTACCATCTACCCAGCGGGGTTTTGTGGGCAAGTCTTTTAATTCGGTCGCTAGCAATGTATCTATAATAGCTTGTTCACTCATGTACCCAAGTTTTTCATTGCTTGCCATCAACAAAGTTTGCTCTGCAAAAAAATTATCGCTGTAGTACATCATTGGTTTAAAAAGAGAATCCGCAGGGCGGGAATAAATCTTTTGTACATATATAGTGGATGTATCGTTTGCTATAATTTCTACATTTTTTTGAAGCGTATCTGATAATAATTTTGCAGTAAGAGGTAAGGAAGTAATGTATGGAGTAATCACTGTTTCATTGGTTGTATTATCCAGCAGTACATTAAATTTATTGCTAAAAAAATCTCTTTCAACTGTGGTTGCTTTATTTTTTTCCTGATCATTTTTACTAACTATAAAAGCACTTAAATTTTGAGGAATACTTTGTACTATATTTTTTTTACAAATAAAAGTTATGCAGTTTCCATACACCGGAAATGGAGAACGCTCTGCCATATAATAATCCGGATAATCGTTCCATGCCCAACCATTGCCATAAGCGGTGGGTTTAAAATCAGTTTTTTTTATTTTAATATTAGCATCAGTTTTTTTTAAAAAATCAATTACAGGTTGTGTCTTAAAATCCATGTGCAGTAGGGTAGGGTCGCCACTGGGTGTAATGATAATTTCATTATTGTTTTTTACATAACGAATACCAACTATACTATCGCCCAAATATTTCATGCCCGCATACAGGGAAAACAATTTCACATTACTGCTAGGTATAAAATTTGTTTCTGCATTATGATTGTATAAATATTTACCGGTTGCAGGTTCATAAATACTTACACCTATATGCCCCGTAGCAATGGCGCTGTCTTGTAAAAAAGTATTTATTTGTTGCTGTGTTATTTGGCCCGTAACCTTGCAGGAGCAAAAACTAAAAAAACAAACACAGCATAAAAAAATCCAATTAATTATTTTCATATTTATTTTTATTGGTATAAATCTCTCTCTTTTTTATGAAAAATAATTTTTTAATTTCTTACAAATATAAATGCACCTGCTGCATTAATGGCTTGAATTTTGGAACAGCATTACAAACGATTGTACATGACTGCCTACCACCAATATAAAGTTTGTATAGATGCCTGCCTTCGCTGCGCAGCTATTTGTAACCATTGTGCATCTGCTTGTGCGCATAGTGAAGATGCTAATATGAAAGCAAATTGTATTCAGCTTAATATGGAGTGCGCTGCATTATGTTATGCAGCAGCAGAATTGATGAGTTTGGGTAGCGAACGCATAAAAGAGATTTGTAAACTTTGCGCTGCCGCCTGCGATGCATGTGCAGAAGAATGCAACAAACACACTGATCAACATTGTAGAGAAACAGCGGAATGCTGCAGCAAATGTGCTGATGAGTGTGAGGTGGTGTAGTTACGGTTTAATAATTATAAAGATTTATAATAGTATGTCCAGTTCGCATTTAAATTTCCAGTAATAACAGACTTTTTCAAAAATCCATTTGAGTAATAAGTATTGAAATAATTTTCAGTATATGTATTTGTTGGCTGTGTATTATCATAATCATTAAATGAAACCAAATTATTTTCATGAGTTGATCCAGGAAAGTCACCCTCAGAAAATATAAAAATTTTAAACCCTCTCACTTTCATAAAAGGATTTAGTTTATTGTCATACGTAGATACAAATGTGTTTTGTAATGTAAAGTTACTTGGGGTGGTGCTGGAATATAATTTAGAGTTAATAATGTTCCCTCTTGAATCTTGGAAAAGGGTATCCATTCCAAAATTATTGGAAGGAATAATGCCAATAAAAGAATAGTGATTAATAAAGATTTTGCCAGTATTATATGAATAATTATTTACTAAAATATATGGAATAGGATTATTGTTTCCTGCATTTCCATAATCTACCAAAGAATCTTTTTTAATTCTTCCAAAACTGTCGTAAAAAAAATACCAATAGGCTGAGTCCTGAAACGTTTTTGCTTTAAAAGGAAGGGTATCATTTTGGTTATAAAAAAGTTTTACATAAACCTGGCTGTCTAACGGATTGGTAGTATTCTTTATAGATACATTATTTAATCTTTTTTGTGCATCGTAATTAAAAATCCATAAGCTTGAATCAATGAAATTATTCGCATCAACAATTAATATTTTATCCAAATAATTACTATCCACACTACTTACCACATTGGGTATGGTTTCGTCCGGTATTTCAAATGAAATTTCTTTTTGACAAGAAATTAAACCTGCAGTAAAAAATATTAATCCAATCAGAAAGAAATATTTTGTTTTCATAAAGAGTAATTATCGGTACTAAAACGGTAAAAGTAAAACATTGTTGTTTATCCCTATTTATTAATTACAATACAGAATTTACTTTTTCAAATTGCATTCGTGTTCCTTCATACATTCGTGACATTAATGTTCTTTTCAATTACTTTTTTTATTATTCTTCTTTTTCGTGGTCATTCGTGCATTCGTGGCCACAAAACCTACACATCCTTCAATATTTCCCCCACCAAATTAAACTCAAACCCCTTACCAACTAAATAATTTTGCAACTTGCTTTTCTTCGTAAAAATATTTTTCTCACTTTTTAAAGTGGCTAATTTTTCTGCCGCCAGTTTTTGCAATGTTTTTAAATAATCTGCTTCCTCAATTTGTGCCAGCGCTTTTTTAATACTGTACTCACTCACCTGTCGCATTTTTAATTCGTACTTTATTTTTGTTTTGCCCCATTGCTTTATTCTAAATTTTCCACCGGCAAAGGCAAAGGCAAAACGTTCTTCATTCAGGTAATTTTCTTCAATAAGCTGGCTCATTAGTATTTCAACCTCATTTTTGTATAAACCAAAACCATACAGCTTTTTTTTCACCTCTGCATGGCTGCGCTCTTGGTAGGCACAAAAGTGTTTTATCTTTTGAAAAGCCTTTTCAATCCCTATATTTTTTGTTTCAAAAGCCATTATTCAGCAAAA
Organism: Ferruginibacter sp.; assembly: GCA_031398005.1. Classification (GTDB taxonomy): domain Bacteria; phylum Bacteroidota; class Bacteroidia; order Chitinophagales; family Chitinophagaceae; genus Ferruginibacter. Next base: position 26,292 of record JANNMO010000043.1, on the reverse strand, counting down.
TTGTGAATTTTTCGGTGGGTAAATGGTAAATATATTATCTTGGCAGCAATACGCCATTCTTTTATCTTTGGCAATCTTAAAAAAGTTATATGAAGTTTATCGTTTCTTCTTCAGCCCTGCTGAAACAATTGCAACAAATAAGTGGTGTTATTAATGCCAATACTGTACTACCAATACTCGAAGATTTTTTGTTTGAAATAGAAACAAACAAATTAACCGTAACTGCTACTGATTTGGAAACGGTAATGAAAGTACATTTAGATATCGAAGCCAAAGAAAGCGGCCGTGTGTGTATCCCTGCAAAAATTTTGTTGGATTCGCTTAAAAATATTTCTGAGCAACCGCTCACCTTTAATATTGATAAAAACTTTGCGGTAGAACTTACCAGCGATAATGGTAAATACAAAGTAATGGGCGAAAACCCAGATAACTTTCCCAAAGAACCTGCAGCAGATGATGCAAATAGTTTTACCATGACCTCAACAGGATTGGTGACTGCCATCAACAAAACCATTTTTGCAGTAAGCAACGATGACCTTCGCCCTGCCATGACGGGTGTGTTTTTTGAACTAGATAAAACCGGAATTAGCTTTGTAGCTACCGATGCACATCGTTTGGTAAAATATACCCGAACAGATGTGAGCTGTCCACAAAAAGATACTTTCATTGTTCCAAAAAAACCTTTGAATCTTTTAAAATCTGCCCTGCCAGATAATGAAGATGAACTAACCATTTCTTACAACAGCAATCATTTGTTTGTAAAGCATGGCGGTACTGAATTGGTTTGCCGATTAATTGATGCCCGTTTTCCAGATTATAAAGTGGTAATACCTGTTGATAATCCTTACAAAATGAATGTGAGCCGTGGCGATTTTCAAAGTGCCCTTCGTCGTGTAAGTGTATTTAGTAACAAGAGTACAAACCAAGTGGCACTTACCATTAGCGGCAACGAATTGCAACTTGCCAGCCAGGATGTTGATTTTAGTTTTGAAGGCAACGAGCGCATGGCTTGCACCTACGATGGCGAAGATTTGCAGATAGCTTTTAATGCAAAATTTTTAATAGAAATGCTAAACGGCGCAGATACATCCGAAGTAAATATGGAGCTAAGCACTGCCACCAAAGCAGGTATTATAAAACCAAGCGAGCAGGAGCCAAACGAAGAATTATTAATGTTGGTAATGCCATTGATGTTGAATAATTAATTTTTATGTGCCTGACACATTTATAAAAAATCCGCAGTTTATCTCTGCGGATTTTTTATGCCATTAATAATTTGGGGCGATGTGCTAAATATCTTTGTTCAGCATTTGTTCCGGCTGTAAGTAGTAGTGCCGCCACAAAATTCGCTATAATGTAAAGTTTATTTTTGCGGCAGCTACTACTGCCCATCCGGCAGCCCTTCGTCATTTTATCTTTTTTCATCTTTTATAGAAGCATAGATAAATGCGATTAAAGAAAATGCTAAACATGCAATAGTTGACAAAAGCAACTATCAAATAATAGATAATATTTGTACCTTACAAACATAAAATTACAATAAACACATGCAATTTATTCTAAACCGCATTTAACCATTTATTCAATTAACCACTAAAATTATTAACTTACAATAATAAAATTATTATATGTCAACTCTTGCAGGTATAGATACACAAAAAAATAATAAAGGAGAAATTACACATGTTACAATAGATGTGAAAATGCATAATGCCTTTGTTAAACCCCTTTTAGAAAAAATAAAAATTGTTGAAAAAACAAAATTTGAAAAAGATTGCGAAGGGACAATAACAATAGAGGAAGCTCGTAAAAGGTCTTTAGCATACATAGAAAAAATATGGAAAAAATAATTACGCATGAAATTGTTTCAGATAAACTGGATTCCTTAATTAATATCCTTTATGAAGAAGGATATTTTGATTTTAAAGAGAATGCACGAGATTATGTAATTGCCATTTATGAATTTATTAATACAATACCTAAAAGACCACATAGATTAACAAGAAATAATACAAATGGAACTTATTTCTGCACTTTTAAAGCCAATAGCCGCACTACATGGTATATAAGTTTTGATAAAAACTAAAATACTTATCTTATAAAAAATATAACAAACAATCATAGTAATGATTATCCTGATTTTATTGGTTCATATAAATAGTCAATAGTTTCCATTTCAATAGTTCACTTTAATCATTTTCTTTCTTCATGTTTTCAATTCAAATTAAATTTCAAAACTAGCGCCATGTTTTTAATAATACTTGGAGTAATTCTCCTCATTGCATCTGCAGCCTTTTTATCAAGAAACGAACAATTTGCAAAATTTAAAACTACCGGTAAAATATTTGGAATAGTATTTATCATCCTGGGCATTATTACTTCCTGCTTTGTGCAAATAAATGCAGGCAACATCGGTGTAAAATCACTTTTTGGAAATATAAAAACTGAGATTCTAGGCAGTGGACTGCACTTTGTAAACCCATTGTACAACATACAAGAACTTGATGTAAAAACGCAAAATTACACCATGAGCGGCGTAAATGATGAAGGACAAAAACAAGGAGATGATGCCATAAAAGTATTGACAAGCGATGGATTGGAAGTAACCATTGATTTGACTGTTTTATACAGAATTGTTTCTGCCGATGCGCCCAAATTATTAAGAGAAACGGGCAATGATTACCGTGATAAAATTGTACGTCCCATTACCCGAACAAAAATTAGAGACAATGCCGTTTATTACCAGGCTGTAGATTTATTTGGTTCAAAAAGAGATGAGTTTCAGCAAAGGATTTATAAAACCATTGAAGCTGATTTTAAAAATCGTGGGCTTATGCTAGAGCAATTGTTGGTAAGAAATATCACGTTGCCCAACTCTGTAAAAGCATCTATAGAATCTAAAATAAATGCAGAGCAGGATGCTAAAAAAATGGAATTTGTTTTGCTGAAAGAAAAACAGGAAGCTGAAAGAAAAAGAGTGGAAGCACAAGGTATAGCAGATTACCAGCGTATTATTAATACCGGCCTTACAGACCAGCAATTGCAATACGAGCAAATAAAAGCTATGAAAGAACTGGCACTTAGCACCAACTCAAAAGTAATTGTAATGGGAAAGGGCGGTGCACCAATGATAATAGATGCTAAATAAAAATACTCATCTTTACGTATGCAAACAACCGTACTAAAAACATTTGATAATTATTTTTCTGCAAATATTATGCTGGCTCGTATGCAGGATGCAGGTATAAACTGCTTTTTAAAAGATGAATTTAGTGCAACCGTAAATCCTGTTTTAAACAATGCCATCGGCGGAATAAAATTAATGGTGTTTGAAAAAAATGCAGAAGAAGCATTGGAACTACTCACACATTTTGAAGAAGAATATTTAAAAACTTTGCCTTGCCCACAGTGCAGAGAAACAGATATTGCTTTGCTCACAGAAATCATAAAAGTAAACCCAATAGAAAACTTTTTGTCGTGGCTTTTTCGCAGCAGTAATATAAGAGCCGAGCAAGTTTATCGCTGTAGCAATTGTGGCTGGGAAAGTAAAACATTGCCTCAAACTGTGTTGATGGATTAGAGTTTAAATTACATTTAGTATTTTAGTATAAACTATTTTGTATGGGACAATCACTTTCTCAAATGTATATTCATTTAGTAACGGGTACAAAGTTTAGGCAACCCTTAATAAACCCAGTAATTGAAGACGGGCTTCATGCGTACATGGCTGGTATTTTAAAAAAAATGGAAAGCCCGGCCATAAAAATTAATTCTGTGCCGGATCATATCCATATACTTTTTAGACTTTCCAAAAATTTTGCATTGGCTAAGGTGGTTGAAAATGTAAAAAAAGAATCATCTAAATGGATGAAAGATGAAGGGTGTGTAAAAGAGTTTATGTGGCAAATTGGATACGGCGCATTTTCTGTAAGCAGTTCAAAAGTAGATGTTGTAAAAAGATACATTGAAAGGCAAAAGCAACACCATGAAATAAAAACATTTAAAGACGAGATTGAAGAATTTGTAGCCAAATATGATGTGATTGAATATGATGCAAAGTACTTTTGGGAATAGTTGTTGCAGCCCTACAGGCTGCTGATTAGTGACACTTCATTCAACTTGAGGCGATGCCTCAAGTTAGAGATATTAAAGGCTTTCAGCCTTTTGTTATTATTTGAAAAGGTTGTGTTTTGACTGACACATCATAATTTGAAATTGTGTGATTATTTAAAAACTTTGTGGTTACACAACCCAACCTGAAAGGCTGACACATCATAATTTGAAATTGTGCGATTGTTTAAAAACTTTGTGGTCACACAACCCAGCCTGAAAGACTGATACATCACAAATTTTGAAATTGTGCGATTGTTTAAAAACTTTGTGGTCACACAACCCAGCCTGAAAGGCTGACACATCACAAATTGGGACACCGTCCCAATACAAAGGGCGTAGCCCTACAATAATATAAATATGAAAACCATAGCCATGATACCGGCACGTTATGCTGCCACAAGATTCCCTTATAAACTAATGCAACCGCTCGGCAGTAAAACGGTAATAAGACATACATATGATAATACAGTAGCCACCGGTTTGTTTGATGATGTATTTGTTGTAACAGATCACAAAATAATTTACGATGAAATAACAGCAAACGGTGGCAAAGCAATCATGAGTTTGCGTGAGCATGAAAGTGGTAGTGATCGTATTGCAGAAGCCATTGCAGATATGGATGTAGATATTGTATTAAATGTACAAGGCGATGAACCATTTGTAAATGCACACATGCTTAAAAAACTGTTGGATGTTTTTGAAGATGATGATGATAAAAAAATTAAAATAGCATCGCCCATAAAAAAAATACTAAATACTGCACATGCGGCAAACCCAAACATAGTAAAAGTGGTGGTAGATAAACACATGAACAGTTTACTTTTTAGCAGAAGCGTCATTCCGTTTTACAGAGATGAAACCATCATCCCATTTTACTATGAACATGTAGGTGTTTATGCATTTAGAAAGGAGGCATTGCTTTTATTTACGGTGTGGGAAATGACTCCACTGGAAAAAGCGGAAAAAATTGAATGCCTCCGTTATCTTGAACATGGCTTACAGCTACGCATGGTAGAAACAGAAGATGCAGGAGTAAAAATTGATATGCCCGAAGATCTTGCAAAAGCAGAAGCCTATTTAAAAAACATGCTTTAATGTTTTTAAATAGGCTTCATTATTAAAATAAAATTATTGTTAGATTTTTCTTGCCAACACTTTTTCTGCGGCAGCTACAATATGATCTGTATCCAAACCATATTTTACTAATAGATCTTCAGGTTTTCCGCTTTCTCCAAAAGTATCGTTTGTGCCAATATATTCCATTGGTATCGGACAATCTTTTGCTGCAACTTGTGCAATGCTATCACCCAAACCACCAATAATATTATGCTCTTCTGCAGTCACTGCACACTTTGTCTTTTTTATAGATGCCAGTATAGCTTCTGTATCCAACGGTTTAATGGTATGAATATTTATTAGATCTACACTGATGCCTTTTGCTTCCAATATTTTTGCAGCTTCTACAGCTTTCCATACCATGTGCCCACAGGCAAAAATAGAAATATCTTTCCCTTCATTTAAAATATGCGCTTTACCTATTTTAAAATCTTCTTCCTTGGTAAATATAGGCCAAACCGGTCTGCCAAAACGGAGATAAACCGGTCCTTCATAATTAGCTATTGCTTTGGTAGCAGCTTTTGTTTGGTTGTAATCGCAAGGCACAATAACCGTCATGCCGGGCAACATTTTCATCATACCAATGTCTTCTAATATTTGGTGTGTTGCACCATCTTCACCTAAAGTAAGTCCAGCATGAGAGGCACATATTTTTACATTTTTGCCGCTGTATGCCACACTCTGTCTTATTTGATCGTACACACGACCGGTACTAAAATTTGCAAAAGTGGTGGTGTAAGGAATTTTACCACCAATAGTAAGTCCGGCAGCTATGCCAATCATATTTGCCTCTGCAATACCACACTGTATAAACCTTTCGGGATAAGCCTTTATAAACAGTCCGAGTTTTAGGGAGCCTGCAAGGTCTGCTGTAAGTGCTACAATGTTTTCATTTTCTGCAGCGGCTTCCATTATGCCATCTCCAAAACCGCTTCTTGTATCTTTTTTGCCTGTTACTTCAATATCGCTTAGCATGTATTTATTTATTTTGTTTGCAAAGTAAAGTATAAAAATTTATCCGCAAAAATGTGACAGGCACCTCACTTGCAGATTATATTAAATACAGAGAATTTAATAGATGTCAGACCCATGCATTAACTTAAATATTTTTTTTCTCGTTCAATTTTAATTCCCATTTCCAGGCAGTTTTTACCATGTCTTTCAATGTGAGCTGTGGTGTCCATCCAAGTTCATTTTTAGCTTTATTATTATTGGCATAAATAGCTACTACATCACCGGCTCTTCTTCCACCAACCGTATAATTTAATGATACATTATTTTCCTCTTCAAAAGTTTTTATTACCTCTAAAACTGTAAACCCATCTCCTGTGCCCAAATTAAATATTTCGCACAAATGAGAGGTGCTGTTTTTTTCTAAATATTGCAATGCAAGTGTATGTGCATGTGCAATATCGCTCACGTGTATAAAATCTCTTACACAACTTCCATCTCTTGTATCATAGTCTGAACCGAATACTGTCATTTGTGGTAATTTACCAATAGCTGTTTGTGTTACTGCAGGTATTAAATTTTGTGGTTTGCCAATGGGTAATTCGCCAATAGCATTTGACACATGAGCTCCTACGGGATTAAAATACCTAAGTAAAACAGCGTTTGTGCTACTTTTTACTACAAAATTTTCAATCATACTTTCCCCAATCTGCTTGGTAAGGCCATAAGGTGATGCTGCTTTTTTTTGTGGGGTATCTTCTGTAACCTGCATATCATCTGGGTTACCATATACAGTACAAGAAGATGAAAAAACGAAATGTGGTACATTCATTTCCTGTGCACATTTCAAAATATTGATAAGAGAATTAATATTATTATCAAAATACATCAATGGATTGTCTACCGATTCTCCCACCGCTTTGTAAGCAGCAAAATGTATGATGCCTGCAATGGTAGGATTTTCTTGAAACACTGCAAACACATCATCATAAATACATAAATCAACTTTGTAATTCTTTATTTTTTTACCGGTTATTTCTTCTACACCTTCTAATATATTTTCATTGCTTCGGCTATTGTTATCAATGCTTATCACATCATATCCATTTTGTACGAGGTCAACAATTGTATGCGAACCTATATAACCACATCCACCGGTAACAAGTATTAATTTCATGATTTGATATACTGGAATTTTAAATTATAGAAATGATATCGTTGCAAATATTTGATTGTTGTGCTCTTTAAAAAAATCATTTGGAATTTGTACAAATTTAGGTTTTTATTACCTCACATAAAAAATCACCCAAATGTTGAGTGATTTTAATTTCGATATTATAATTTTTATAAAAAGCCTATCCTAGAATTGCATGTGCTATGTAATATATTATTGCAGCAAGTAATGCACTCACCGGTATAGTTAATATCCATGCCCATACCAAATTTATAGTTACTCCCCAGCGTACTGCACTCAACCTTTTGGTAGCACCTACACCAATAATGGCACCTGTAATAGTATGTGTAGTACTTACAGGTATCTTCAACATCTCTGTAATAAACAACGTTAATGCACCAGCAGATTCTGCAGCCACACCTTCAAACGGAGTTACTTTAGTTATACGGGTACCCATTGTTTTAATAATTTTCCAACCGCCACTCATTGTACCAAATGCAATAGCTGAATAGCAGGCAAGAGGAACCCAATTCGGCATTTCGCTAAACTTCTCTATTTGTCCACCGCTAATAAGAGCTACTGTTATAATACCCATTACCTTTTGTGCATCGTTACCACCATGTCCAATGCTAAAAGCAGCTGATGATGCTAGCTGCATTTTCTTAAACCATCTTTCAGATTGGCGATAATTTAAATTGCTTAAGAACAGAGAAAATATGCTTAATGAAATAAGAATAAAGCCTACCAAAATCCATTTAAAATTTTGCGAATAAAAAAGCACTTTTAAAAAATAGCTTTCGTAGTGCGTTTTCATTAAAGCAGGGTCAGTAATCAAAACTTTTGATAGCAAGAAAATGCTGCCTCCCATTACCATGAGCGCCACAACTTTTGGCATGATGCCTTTTTTAAAAGAGTTTAAAAACCAGATAGAAATGATGAAGGCCATTAACAAACCTAAAATAGGAGCAACTACAATAAAGCCAATAATTTTAAGCATTACAGGAGAATTAATTACACCAAAACTTCCTGCGGCCGCTACGGCTGCACCTGTAAAACCGCCTATAAGTGTGTGAGAAGAACTGGAAGGAATACCATACCACCATGTAATTAAATTCCAGATAATGGCGGCTATTAAGCCAGACATAATTACTTCTAAACTGATGGCACCTTTTACCGTTTTTGCAATGGTTTCGCCTACACCATGATCTTTAAAAATAAAATAAGCTACAAAATTGAATAATGCTGCCCACATTACCGCTTGTAAAGGTGTAAGCACCTTTGTAGAAACTACAGTTGCTATTGCATTTGCGGCATCATGAAAACCATTTATAAAATCAAATATTAAAGCAAGCGCTATAATAAGTAAAAGAAGTATTGGAAAATCTGGCATTGAATATCTTTTTAAAAATTAAGAGGAGAAACCCAAGTGTTTTAATTCTTAAGAATATTTAATAATAATGCTTTCAATTACATTAGCAGCATCTTCACATTTATCCGTTACAATTTCCATTACCTGATAAATTTCTCTTTTCTTAATTACTTCTTTAGCATCTGGCTCAGTAGCAAATAATCTTTCAATACTCATATCGAAAATATCATCTCCCTGATTTTCTATACTATTTATAGCTACTAAGGCATCCGTTATTTTGCGCATATTTTTCATGTTGCGGAGTTCGGTAACAGCTTTATGTACTTGCACACAACCAAGTGCAATTAGATCTCCAAATTTTCTAATACCAATATCATCTGGATTAACCCTGTAAAAATTAATTTTCTTAGCAGATGCATAAATGTAATCTGCAATATCATCCAGGGCAGATGCTAGATAGTGTATGTCTTCTCTATCAAAAGGAGTAATAAAGTTTTTACCAAGCTCTGTAAATATCTGATGGGTATATTCATCATTTACATGCTCCATATCTTCTACATCTTTTATAAGCTTTGCACGTTTTTCAAAATCGGGTTCATTTACAACCTCTTTAAGCTTTTCGCCCATATTTACAAGCACACCTGCAACATTTTCAAATAGCTGATAAAAAATTCTGTCTTTAGGTAAAAAGATTTTCAAAATATTATTGAAGCCCATATGGTTTAAATTTTTGCGAAATTATAAGGAATACTTTTTTTAATACTATAAATATAATTGATAACATTAAGGTAACATTGATTTAATAAAAAATTATTTATACGTTTCTTTGCAAAAAAAATAGTGGTAAAAAAATACATTTTTATAGTTTTTGTTATATGTAGTTTTCAAAAAAGTTATGGCCAGTTTTTAATGGATATGTTGGATACTACTACCGAAACAGGAAAGGGAATATTTAGCATTTATAAAAAATATGATCATCTCCGTTTTAGTGGATACATACAACCCCAGTTTCAGGTAGCCGAAGTAAAAGGAATTAAATCTTTTGAAGGGGGCGATTTTGCAGATCGTGTAAGTAATCGTTTTATGCTAAGAAGAAGTAGGGTAAGAATAGACTATGTGCATTTTGATAATGATGATAAGCCGGGTGTACAATTTGTTTTTCAGTTTGATGCCAATGAAAGATCATTTACTGTGAGAGATGTATGGGGAAGAATTTTTGAAAATAAGTTTAAACTTTTTTCTTTTACTACGGGTTTGTTTGCGAGGCCATTTGGCTATGAAGTAAACCTTAGCAGTAGCGATAGAGAAAGCCCTGAAAGAGGAAGAATGAGCCAGCTGCTAATGAAAAGCGAGCGTGACCTTGGGGCTATGCTTAGTTTTGATGTAAGAAAAGAAAAACATGTATTAAAAAACTTAAAAATTGATGTAGGAATTTTTAACGGACAAGGTATTACTGCAACCGGCGATTTTGATAATACAAAAGATCTTATAACCAGAATATCGCTTAAGCCAATAAAAGTGCATGATAAGGTAACCTTTTCTGCAGGAGCTTCGATGCTATATGGCGGGTTAGAAAATAATACAAAATTTATATTTAATACTGTGAATGAATCAGGAGTAAAATTGGCTAGAGTAGATTCTTCAGAAAACAATAATGGTAAAATTTCGCCCAGAAAATATTTTGGAGTAGATGCTCAAATAAAAATTAAAAATAAAATAGGCACTACCATTTTAAGGGGAGAATTTATTGCTGGTAAACAAGTAGGTACAGCTTTTTCTAATGAAACACCTGATGAACTGGTCACGGGTAAAGATGGATTTTATCAACGTAATTTTAATGGAGCCTATTTTTATTTATTGCAAAATGTTTTTTCTCCAAAGCACCAGTTATTGTTTAAATATGATTGGTACGATCCTAATACAAAAATTAAAGGATCAGAAATTAATTCTACCTCCAACTTTACATTAGCAGATGTTAAATTTAGTACCATTGGCTTGGGGTATGTTTATTACATTACTCCCAATGTGAAAGCAGTATTATATTACGCTATGCCCACAAATGAAAATACAAAATTAACCAATGCTACAACTGATATAGCAGACAACGTTTTTACAACCCGTCTCCAATTTAGATTTTAATTTTTAAGGGCAATCAGTAAAAATAACTTCTATTGTAAATTATTATCGTAATATTGCAATATTAAAATTAAATAATGGGCGCTTCTAAAACAGATCATTTTACAAAAAACCAAAATGCCATTGCTACACTTGCAAAAGCCATTGCACACCCTGCACGCATTGCTATATTAGAATATTTACTAAAAGTAGATAGCTGTATATGTGGCGATATTGTAAATGAATTGCCCCTGGCGCAAGCCACCGTATCGCAGCATTTAAAAGAATTAAAAAATGCAGGATTAATAAAAGGGAATATAGAAGGCAATGCTATTTGCTATTGTATAGATGAAAATGCGGTAAAAAAACTACAGACTTATTTTGTAGCATTATTTACAAAACTCGAAATTAAAAATTCAAATTGCTGTTAATCATTTAAAACAAAAATTATGAAACTTTCTCAAATTAAAAATCACCTTGCTACTGCAACTGCTGTAAATTTTAAATTGCCTAGCGGCGAATATGTACCTGAGCATTTTCATGTAACGGAAGTTGGTTTAGTTACAAAACATTTTATTGATTGTGGTGGTGTGGAGCGTTTAGAAAAAGTGGTAAACTTTCAATTGTGGAATGCCAATGATACAGCGCATAGATTAAAGCCGCAAAAACTTTCAAATATTATTGCATTATCAGAAAAAAAACTTGGTATTACAGATTTGGAAATTGAAGTGGAATACCAATCAGACACCATAGGTAAATATGATCTTGGTTTTAACGGGGTTGATTTTGAACTTTTACCAAAAAATACCGCATGTTTAGCTCAGGATGCGTGTGGTGTAGGTACAAAATTACAAACCGTTCCTTCTGCAGTATTACAGGCTTTTGATAATGCTTGTTGTACACCGGGCGGTGGGTGCTGCTAACAGGAACAGACAGACAACATACGACAGACGACAGATCACATACACAATTAACTAATAACAAATAACCTTTATGACTATTGCATTATTTAGCGATGTGCATGCAAACCTCCCTGCATTGCAAAGTTTTTTTAAAGATGTAGAAGAGCGAAATGTTGATGCCTTATATTGCCTGGGCGATTTGGTAGGATATAACATTTGGGCTAATGAAGTGGTGGATGAAATTAGAAAAAGAAAAATTCCATGCATTGCCGGTAACTACGATTTTGGCATTGGCCGCAGTAGCAACGATTGTGGTTGTGCTTACAAAACAGATGATGAAAAAGCCAACGGAAAAATATCTATTGAATACACAAATTCAATAATAAATACTGAACAAAGAAATTACCTGCGTACACTTCCTGCACATATAAAATTGGAGTTTCAATTAAACGATGATAAACTTAATTTACTGTTGGTGCATGGTAGTCCACGAAAAATAAATGAATATTTATTTGAAGACAGAGAAGAGAAAAGCATGCTGCGTATTATGGAAGATGCAGATGCGGACATCTTATGTTTTGGTCATACACACAAGCCGTTTCATCGCACTTTAAATTCAGGTGTTAATGGAGAAAATTATTTTCGACACGCTATTAATATTGGATCGGTAGGTAAACCAAAAGATGGAAATCCACAAGGCGGTTATGTAATCATTACCCTAAATGAAAACAGTTCTACATTAAATAAGGAAAGCATTGAAGTAGAATTCATGAGGTTTAGTTATAATGTAGAAGCTGCTGCAAAAGCTATAGAAGAGTGCGTATTGCCCAATGCTTATGCAGAAAGTTTAAGAAGGGGTATTTAAATGATGCAATTGAAAGTGAAGGAAATTTTACGCACATTTTTTTAGTTTATTCACATTGTACCAATAGTAAAATACCAAGGTTTGTAGGTAACATTTTCTTAACATTGGCATCACATTACCATAACATGAAAATCCTCTCTTTGCGGCTTAATAAACAGTCCAATGAGATCTACTCTTTTTACCCTTATTATAATACTTAATTCCTTTATTTCTTTTGCACAAAAAGGAAAAATAGAAGGTAAGATTACCGATTCAAAAACAGGTCAAGCCTTAACAGGTGTAAGCATTATAAATAAAGCAACGGGCAAAGGTGCAGCATCTGATGTAGAAGGAAGATATGCTATAAACATTGATGGGGCAGCAAAGGTATCATTGGTTTATTCATACAATGGTGTTACCCAACAGGTAGATGATATTGAAATAAAAGAAGGACAAATTACCACGCAAGATCTCGCACTTACACAAAGAGAAAAAACGGAAGAAACAGTTGTAGTAAGAGCTCCAAGCACAGCTAGAAAAGAAACTGCTGCATCGTTGCTTACTTTTCAAAAAAATAATACCGCATTATCAAGTGGCTTAGGTGCTGATTTTATAAAGCGTACGCCTGATAAAAATACAGGGGAGGTTTTACGCAGAGTTAGTGGCACATCTATACAAGACAACAAGTTTGTAATTGTGCGTGGCTTAAGTGATAGATACAATGCAGCATTTATAAACGGCGCAGCATTACCAAGTAGTGAGCCAGATAAAAAAGCTTTTTCTTTTGATGTTATTCCTTCTACACTGATAGATAATATCATTATCAATAAAACTGCAACTCCAGATATTACAGGTGAATTTGCCGGGGGACTTATACAAATACAAACGAAAGATATTCCATCTAAAAATTCAATAACAGTTGGTGTTAGTCTTGGTTTTAATACGCAATCGGTTTTTAAAGATTTTGTGAGCAATGAAAGAGCAGGTAGCGAAGCTTTTGGTTTTAGCAAAGGAAGAGATTTGCAAAGTTCTTACCCGACTAAATTTGAAGAATATGACAGGCTTTCGGTAGATGATCAGTTAGCTGTTTCTAAATCATTTAATGCTAGGGCATATGATGAAGTAAATTCAAAAGCTGGACCCATACAACAATACAACCTTACAGTCGCTAATGTAAAAAAGTTTAAGAACGGAAGTGCATTCGGTTCTATAATTGGCTTGACTTACAGACAATCTAAATTACTTTACAATGCAAGTAAAACATTTTTTCAGGCTGGAGCTACTGGACAAACTGATTTTGACTATCTAGATAGTCAAAATAAATACAGTGTAAATGCAGGAGCCATAGCAAACTTTGCCTGGACCTATAAGAAAAGTAAGATAGCTTTTAAGAATTTATTTAATCAACTATTGGAAGACAACTATTATAACAGAACAGGTAACAGTAATAACATCAATCAAGATATTAGGCTAAAATCATCTGTACTAAACCAAAGGAGTTTATACGCAGCGCAAATGGAAGGATCGCACGGTCTTAATTTTAAAAACATAAAATTAAACTGGAATCTTAACTTTTCTTTGAACGATAAATCACAACCTGATTTAAGGGTTCAAACTTATACTAGACTTATCTCAACCAATGATGCATTTAGCTTAAATGTAAGAGGTAACAATACAAACAGGTTTTTTAGTAACCTGTCTGATAAATCTTATGGATACAATGCATCTGCAACATTGCCTTTTCAGTTAGGTAAATTTAAACAAATTTTAAAAGTAGGAGGTGCAGCTACGGTAAGATTAAGGGATTTTAGAGCTGTTATTTTAGGCTTTAAAGAACCTACCAATTTAAGTCTGCTTACCCTGCCTTTTAATCAAATACTTAATAGTGAAAATTTTAGAACAGATGGGTTTAGATTCACAACAGATTTGCAACAGCCGTCTGATAGATATTATGGAGTATCAGCATTAAGCGCAGGTTATGTAATGTTTGATAACAAGCTCGCAGAAAAAGTGAGATTGGTTTGGGGCGCAAGGGCTGAATACTTTGAGCAGTTTTTAAAATCAAATAGCAGAAAAGAACCACAAAAGGCTCAAATAGTAGATTCTAAAAAGCTTGATATCTTGCCGTCAGTTAACTTAACCATTAGCCCAAATAAGCAAACTAACATCAGACTTGCAGCATCCAGAACAGTTGCGAGACCGGAATTTAGAGAAATAGCTCCATTTAGATTCTTTGATTTTGAGCAATTAGCCTCCACCGAAGGTAATGATACCCTTAAAAGAGGCAGTATAAATAATTACGATATCCGTTATGAGTTTTACCCAAAAGCAGGGGAAGTAATGTCGCTAGGAGCTTTTTATAAAAGTTTTACAGATCCTATAGAACTAGTGCTAAACGAAGCAAGTAACGGAAGTAATAGATTGTACCGATTTACCAATGCAAGCAAAGCAAGTCTTTTTGGTGTTGAAGCAGAAATAAGGAAAAGTTTATCATTTTTAAATAGTGGAAAAGAAGACGGTTGGTTGAAAAATTTATATTTTAATGCCAATGCATCATTTATATTTTCTAAAGTAACACTAGATGGGGTTAATCCAACAACCGGTGAAAAAAATCCCCCTGTTGATCGTCCACTGCAAGGTCAATCACCTTATTTAATAAATGGGGGCTTTCAATATGATGGAGCAAAAGGAACTAATCTATCGCTATTATACAATAGAATAGGTCAACGTTTAACATTGGTGGGAAATGAGACTATTGGGAATTTTTTCGAAAAACCTAGAGACCTTATCGATTTACAAATTAGCCAGAAAATATTGAAAAATAATGGTGAAATAAAATTGACAGTTGGCGATTTATTGAACCAACAAGTAGCTACCTATGAAAATAGAGATACTAAAACGACATTTAATAAAACAAACGATAGATATTTTTCTCAATACAAACCCGGAACAACTATCACTATAGGTTTTAATTACACATTTTAATTAAATATAAAAAAAGTAAAAAAATAAACAACATGAAAAAAATAATAGGCTTGTTATCACTATCAGCTATTTTATTAACGAGTTGCGTTAAAGTAAATGTAGATGATTCAGTAGTAAACAATGGTGGCGGTAGCACAGGCACAGGAACACTACAAGAAAGGATTATAGCAAGCAAAACGCTAATAGGCAATATTGAGGAAGTGGTAGATCTTCCTAAAGGTAGATACACTTTAAAAGGATATGTGTTTGTAACAAATAGGGCTACGCTAAAGTTTGCACCTGGTTCAGTGATAGTAAGCGATAGCATACAAAAGGGTGCATTAATTGTTGAAAGAAACAGCCGTTTGTTTGCAGATGGAACAGCTGCTGAGCCTATTGTATTTACTTCTGGTAAATCGCCATCTACAAGAGCACCTGGAGATTGGGGAGGAATAGTATTATTGGGAAATGCCCCAACAAACAGAGCTACAGAGCCAACTATTGAAGGTGGAATTAATAGTAGATATGGTGGCGCTGTGGTAGCAGATAATAGCGGAATCTTACGCTATGTTCGTATAGAGTTTGCAGGAATAGCTGCCGATCCTAATTCAGAAATTAATGGTCTTACTTGTGGTGGTGTTGGTAGTGGAACCATTTTAGAAAACATTCAGGTTTCTTACGGTAATGATGATGCCTATGAGTTTTTTGGTGGTACAGTAAACCCTAAAAACTTAATAGCATTTGCTACTGCAGATGATGATTTCGATTTTGACTTCGGTTTTGTTGGTCGTTTGCAATTTGGTATTTCTTTACGTGATCCTTTATTTATTGATGGTGGCGATGCTGGAAATGGTATTGAGTGTGACAATGATGGTACAGGAACCTTAGCTACACCTTTTACAAGACCACAAATAAGCAACTTTACATTTTGTGGTCCTAATGGTGCAGCAGGTGTTTTAGGTAACCATAATTTTAATACCCGTTGGAGACGTTCTACACAATTTGTATTGCGTAACTCAATTTTGATGGGTTACCAAAAAGCAGGTTTTCAGTTTGAAAGTGATGCTACAGCACAATCATATATTGATAACAGTTCTACTTTCCGTCATAATCTTGTACACGCAGTAGTAGAACCATACAAAGTATCAAGCACAACACTTATAACTGCTGCTGCAGTAAAAACCAAAGCAGAAGGTGTTGATAGTTGTAAAACTTACACTGCAGCTGCTGATATTATGTTAGACAATCCATTTAGCCTTACAGCACCTAATTTTACGCCTAAAGCAGGTAGTCCGGCTACAGCGGCAAATGCAGCAAGTTTCTTCGGTCTTACAGGTTTTACTACTACAACATATGTAGGAGCAGTAGGTACCAACAATTGGTTGCAGGGTTGGACAAGCTTCACGCCTAAAACAAATGTTTATTAATTGCTACATTATATAATTTTGTAAAAGCCGCTTAGTTTTGTAAGCGGCTTTTTTATGAAACGTTTTTTATGAAACATTTTATTGGTTTATTTTTAGGAGCATTATTTTTTATCACAGCTTGCGTACAACAAAAGCGAAAAGTAGATCCTTCTACAATGGTTTCTCCAAGCGTAGAGGATAATTACAATGCCAATACTACAATTTTGATGCTTGATGAAAGATTAAGTAAAGTAGATAGCTTAGTTTTTGTTTACTACAAAGATCCATTGGGCAAAGATTCTTTAAGATATACCAGATATTATACACAATATTCATCAACTCAAGAGCAGGAAATAAGTATCTTAAAGAATCAAATAAGTAAACCCACTGAAAGATTAGAAAAAGTAAAGAAGTGTAGAAGTGAAGGTAAAATATGGTGTTTTACTAAAGGAGAGATATTTCAAACACTTTATTTTTCAGATTTTGGCGGAGATTGTTCTTTTTTATTCTTTATTAAAAATGGTCAGTTTTACTATTGTATGCTGTCATTAAATTTTAAAGAAATGATTTTGCGCCTTAAACCTTTAACCAAGGAACTACAACTTAAATAAATCAACATTTTACTTTACCAAAAATTTAATATTAACTAATTGTTACTATTTGTTAACTTTATTGCAGCAGCAAAAGTTGAAAACAATAAGAAACATATTATTTATAGCCATAGTTTTATGGAGCCCAACAGTTAAAAGTCAATCACAAAAAACTGCCGAAACACATCGTGTAATTTACTTTGGTGATACTATCCAACTTACACCTTCTTCCATAATTATTACAAAGGCTGAAATTGATAATGCGGAAATACAAAGGTTTTATTCAGAAATGAATAAAACAGATTTTACTCCAATTACTTCCATTTTATTAAAATATAAAAGCAAAAATCAATTAGATGATTGGTTGTTTTATCAATTAGTAAGAAGAACGGCACAACAATTCAGTTCAAAATATTTAAATTATAATAATTACACTTTATACAAATGGTTTTTGCTGGTAAAATGTGGCTATGATGCAAAACTTGCTTTTGTAAATAATAAATTATTATTTTATGTACAAAGCAATGACAATATTTACGATATCCCATTGTTTACATTAAACGATAAGCAATACGTTTGTTTAAATAGTCACGACTTTGAAAAGATAGACTTTGCATTGAATGAGTTGAAAGAGGTAAAAATTAATGTTAAAAATGCAACGAAAAACTTTTCTTACAAAATAAATAAAATACCTGATTTTAAAGAGTCAATCTCTAGTAAAAAAGAACTACTCTTTCTTTACAATGAAAATGAAAACAAATACAGCATATCTGTAAACGACCAAATGAGCAAGGTCTTTAATAATTATCCTTCTGTAGATTTTGAATCTTATTTTAATATACCATTAAGCAATCAAACATACTCATCGCTTATACCACAGCTAAAAAAGCAATTGGCAAAAATGAAGCAATTAGATGCAATAGATTATTTAATGCAATTTACCCGCAATGCATTTTTGTATGAAAATGACCAAAAAAACTTTGGTAGCGAAAAGAGATTAAGTCCTGAGTTAACATTGATGAATAAGTACAGTGATTGTGATGATAGAGCCGCTTTGTTTTATTATCTGGTAAAAGAAATGTATAATTTACCCATGATAATTTTAGTTTTTCCAACACATATTGCTGTGGCAGTAAATTTGGATAATCCGGTTGGTTTTGCAATAAATTATAATGGCAAAAAATATTCTGTTTGTGAGCCTACTCCTCAAAAAATAAACTTACAAGTTGGTGAATTAATGCCGGAATTGCATAAAAGTAATTATGAAATTGCATTTGCATATAATCCCTCTACAAAATAATATCCCCTGTTAGGAATTAATCTGAATTGCTTTTAAATTTTGGGTAATAAAAAAAGGAAGCACCCTAATGCTTCCTTTTTAATTACAATTACAAATTCCTAATCTTTCAATTTCATATTCAATTCTACTCTTCTGTTTTTTGCTTTATTGGCGGCGTTTGTATTTGGTACTATTGGTTTTTCAAAACCATAACCTGTAGCCACCAATCTGCTTTGTTCAATTCCTTTATCAGTAAAATATTTCTTTATGGCATTCGCTCTTTTTTCTGATAAGATTTGATTTTTTTCTGCAGTACCGGTATTATCAGTGTGTCCATCAATAATTAATTGGTAGTCGCTGTACTCATTTAAAATCTTAACCACTTCATTTAATTGGGCATAAGAAGCTATTTTAATTACATCTTTACCTACTTCAAACTGAATGGCCTGTGCAGCAAAGTTTAACCTGTTTAAAACTTGCTTTGTAATTTCTGGACATCCAGCATTTTCCATTGTGCCTGGTCTATCTACACACTTATCATTTTTATCTGCTACACCATCACCATCCGTATCTGGGCAACCTTTTAATGCAATTACACCTTTTTCATTCGGGCATTCATCTTCGCTATCCTGCAAGCCATCGCCATCAGTATCTGGGCACCCTGCAAATGAAGCCAAACCAAATACTGTAGGGCATTTATCCTCACTGTCTTCAATACCATCTGCATCAGCATCTGGGCAACCTTTAAATGCTGCAATACCAAAAACCGTAGGGCATTTATCATCTGTGTCAATTATGCCATCTTTATCAGTATCTAATGGTACTACAACTTCAGGGGTTTTTACAACTTCTTTTTTTGGCTCAGGTAATTCTTCTTCTTTCTCTTTTCTTTCTTTTGCTTTTCTATAAGGAATAGCTGCACGAAGTCCTGCATAAACATTTGATCCAGTAAGTTTACCAATACCCACCATGCTACTCAAAATATCATCGCTTCCTACAAACAATAAACCTAACCTTAAACCTACTCCTACTTTTACATCTTTAGAAAGTGCATTGTAAGAAATAGGTAATCCAGCATCTAAAAATTTACCTTCAAACCTTGGTGTTACTATTGCTTGAAAAGCTGTTCTGTTACCTGCACTTTTATCACCCACAAGTCCGACGGTAAATAATGCATTTACATACACTCTTTTAGCAAATCTATAATCTGCATACAATGTAAATGTAGTAGGTGCCTTTACTGTTGTAGCGCCATTGTCTTTGGTAGCAGTTACACCGGGTATGGTTCTAAAATAAGTGGTTACATCATCAAATTCAATATTTGCGGTATCTACTCGGTTAGCCACTTTGGGGCCGTTTGTATTAATTAAATAATTTTCATTATTGGTAGATGCTTTGTATTTCATAGATCCAACATCCTGAATAGAAAAACCCAATTTAAATTTGTATTTGTTTTCGTATCTAAACGTGGAAACTGGGTCTTCATCTCTGTATTCATATACAGCTCCAATGTCTAAACCAAAGCCACCTCCCTTACCGCCAAACAATACATTGTTGGATGTAATATTATCAAAACCATCATTGTTATTAAAACTTTTTGATGCTTCGATAGATCCATTAAATTCTACCTTACTCGTAGAAGTATCTATAAGCTTAATATTAAAATCTTTAAAACGAACGCTGCTAAATTCAATGCCATTGTATCTTTTTAAAGTAATACCTGCTTTTAAAAAGTTTGGTCCGTTATTCATTATTTCTCTACCGTACACAATGCCTAATTCGGTAAAAGCATTAATGGTAGTATTTACTTTGCCCGAATTAAAGCTAGTGCCATTAGCTAACTTTACATCTTTTATTCCGTCGTTTATTAAAGTAAATAAATTGGTATTTAATCCTCGTCCGCTACCAATTACTCTTCCTCTCGATAAAAACCCAATAGCTTGTTTCTTACCTACCTGAAACATAAAAGAGGGGCCTCTCAATTCGCCCAACACATTCATGCCCACATTATCAGTATTACTATTTTTTATAAAATTAATATCTGTTCCATCTTTTACAGCATTCGTTAGGTTTTTAAAACTTTCTATGTAACCATAGTTTTGGTTTACAGCGCCATTGGCAGAAAAAACCTGTATATCTGCTGCTAATCTGTTGTCAGCTATATTTCCGGGGTTAATATATAATCCGTTTACACCGGCATAATTACTATTGGCAATGCCATAATACCTTTGTGCATTTGCGTTAATTGCCAGTAAAAACAAAGCAATCATTCCTAATCCTTTTTTCATTCTGTTAATTTGGGTTGATAATAAATTAAGTAAATGTATTATAAAAAATAGCTAACGGTGATTTAACGGTTTTATTTTGTTTTTAAACCCTAAAATGATGATTTTCTTTCACTTGATGAAATTTTTTATTTATAATTTATCAAAGTTGTTGGATAAGCCATTGACTAAAAAATATATTTATTACCGGATTTCTCATAAAAAAAGCCACCCAAAAAGGTGGCTTAACATACTTTTAAAATGATCTACTACTTATATTGAGGAATAATACCATTAGCTAAATCTACCATCTTCTTCAATCCATCTTCAGGTAAATTGCCTTTTTTAAACTCAGCCATCACATCTGGTAATTTGTTTTCCATTTCAGTTAAAAAATGTTCTTCAAATTCTTTTACTTTTTTCACAGATACGTTCTTAATTAAACCTTGAGTACCTAAGTAAATAATAGCTACTTGCTTTTCTACAGCGTAAGGAGTGTATTGTGGTTGCTTTAAAATTTCCACGTTACGTGCACCTTTATCAATTACATTTTTAGTAGCAGCATCTAAGTCACCACCAAATTTAGAAAACGCTTCCAACTCACGGTACAATGCCTGGTCTAATTTAAGTGTACCAGCTACTTTTTTCATTGATTTGATCTGTGCATTACCACCCACACGACTTACAGAAATACCCACGTTAATAGCTGGTCTAATACCTGCATTAAATAAGTTACCTTCTAAGAAAATCTGTCCATCAGTAATAGAAATTACGTTTGTAGGAATGTATGCAGATACGTCACCCGCTTGTGTTTCAATAATTGGCAATGCTGTTAACGATCCACCACCTTTTACCAGATGCTTAATAGATTCCGGCAAGTCATTCATCTGACGAGCTATTTCATCTTTAGCAACAACTTTTGCTGCTCTTTCTAATAAACGGCTGTGTAGATAGAATACATCTCCAGGATAAGCCTCACGACCAGGTGGGCGACGAAGTAATAAAGAAACCTCACGGTATGCTACAGCCTGCTTAGAAAGATCATCATAAATAATTAATGCAGGACGACCGGTATCTCTAAAAAATTCTCCAATAGCTGCACCCGCAAAAGGAGCGTAGAATTGTAATGGAGCAGGTTCAGATGCAGAAGCTGCAACTATTGTAGTGTAAGCCATCGCACCATTTTCTTCCAATGTTTTCATAACACCGGCAATGGTAGAGGCTTTTTGACCAATAGCTACATATATACAGTAAACAGGTTTACCTGCTGCGTAAAATTCTTTTTGGTTAATGATGGTATCAATTGCGATAGCAGATTTACCGGTTTGGCGGTCACCAATAATTAACTCACGCTGACCACGACCCACGGGAATCATTGCATCAATTGCTTTTATACCAGTTTGCAAAGGTTCTTTTACCGGCTCTCTGAAAATTACACCAGGTGCTTTTCTTTCCAAAGGCATTTCATATAATTCACCTTGTAATGGTCCTTTACCATCTATTGGGGTACCAAGTGTATTAATAACACGGCCACACATTCCTTCTCCAACTTTAATAGATGCAATTTGACCGGTACGTTTTACTTTATCACCTTCACGTATTTCACCACTATCACCCATCAATACCACACCCACGTTATCTTCCTCAAGGTTAAGCGCAATAGCTTTTACGCCATTATCAAACTCTACAAGCTCACCCGAGCGTACATTGTTAAGCCCATATACACGGGCAATACCGTCACCTACTTGTAAAACGGTACCAACTTCTTCCAAGTTTGCACCTGCATTAAAGTTGCTTAATTGCTGACGAAGTATCGCCGAAATTTCATCCGGTTTAATTTCTACCATAATCTGACTATTACATTGGTTAAAATATATAAAAACCCACTATTAAATGAGGCTCTTTTTTCGGGCGCAAAGGTAGGAGTTAAGAGGCGTAGTTACAAAAAAAATATCGTTTCTTATTCAATATAAAATGAATTTTTACTTTTTACGAATTCATAAAATAAGTTTACTAGATGCTTTTTACAATTAATATTACGAGAAAAATTCATCTATCATTTTTAATTAATAAAGTGGAAAAAATAATGTATTTTCCATGCTTGTTTTGTAAAGTACATCAGTTGAATTTGTATTAAATCATTAATTACATATTTTATACAATTTGCCCCGTACTGTGATTGCTCAAAAAAAATCAAAAAAATTCAATTAAAAAATCATGAAGAAATTTTTACTCGCCCTTCTTCTTTCCTTTTGTTTTGTTGTAAATCTTTTTAGCCAAACAATTGATGTAGCTAAAACGAAAGAAATTGTTTCTAAATACAGCAAGCAATTAGGTTTATCAGAAGATGATATGAAAAATTATATTGTGAGCAGTAGCTATAAAAGCGATGGCATACAATATATTTATTTGTTGCAAAGTTTTAAAGGATTACCAGTCCGCAATCAGATGAAAGTTATTTCAATAAGCGCTAATGAATTGTCAAGTAACGTTGGAAATTTTATTCCCAATGTTTTTATACTTACAAATGCAGCATCTGAAAAGCCAACGTTAAATGCTAAAGACGCAGTTATCGCTGCTTTTGAAAGTGAAAAGATAGAACGTCCTGTGTTGGCAAACAGTTTTCAAACTAATAGTGTGAAATTTGATTTTGGTCAACTAAATGGTGCTACAGAAAATGTGACAGGAGAATTAATGTGGTATCCTATATTAAATAATGGTAAAGTTGTTTCTGTAAAATTAATATGGGCTGTTGTTGTTGCTCCTAAGGGTACAGATAATGTTTGGCAGATTATTTTAGATGCTAACAATGGTAATGTTCTCGATAAATTCAATTTATCTATTTCGGAAAGTTTTACGCCTGTTAAAAATAGTAGTTCTAAAAAGGATAACCTTGTCAATCAAATTTATAAAAATTATGTTGAGCAAAATGTTGAACAGGTGGCAAGTCCGACAGCAGTTGTTGGCGCAAGTTATTTAGTAGTGCCTTTTCCTGCGGAAAGCCCAGCGCATGCAGGTGGAACAGCGGCCGTTAGAACCAATCCTTGGATAGCTGCTACAGGTACAGCCTCAACTTTTGGGTGGCATAGTAATGGTACAACAGATTTTAATATTACAAGAGGAAATAACGTGTGGGCTACAGAAGGTACTGCAGATGCTAGTACAACCTATGGCAATACAGGAAACCCTGCCACTTCTACAACTGGCCCCGATCCATTAACTTTTAATTTCACACCTAACTATTCCAGTAATCCAACCTCAAATCCGTTTCAACAGTTTGCACTTACTAATTTATTTTATTGGAACAACGTTGTTCATGATATAACTTATCAGTATGGGTTTAATGAAGTTTCGGGAAATTTTCAACAAAATAATCAAGGGCTAGGTGGAAATGGTAATGACCATGTAATTGCAGTAGCTCAAAGTGCAGCTGCTGGCCCAGTTGGAAATAATGCAAATTTCTCTACTCCTGTAGATGGCAGCAGACCTAGAATGAGAATGTATTTGTTCAATTCAGTTACCCCACCTAATGTGCATGTAAATACTCCAGCCACTATCGGTCCTGATTTTACATCAGTTGAAAGTGGATTTAGCACAGCTAATAAATTATCTAATACTGGTCCTATAACAGGCCAAGTAGTTTACTTTAATGACGACGCTGCTGGTACTACTCATTTTGCATGTGGAGCTCCGGCAAATTCTATTACCGGAAAAATAGTTCTCATTGACCGAGGTAATGGTGGTATTTGTGCAAACCCTAGTGGGGTTCCTTTTACTACAAAAGTATTGGCCGCTCAAAGTGCAGGAGCAATAGCGGTTATTGTGATTAACAATGTAGCAGGTGCACCAATCATTATGGGCGGCGGACCTGATAATACAATTATCATTCCTGCAGTAATGATTTCGCAATCTGATGGCGCAATATTAGTTGGTCAATTAGGCAATAACTTAAATGTTACATTATCTGCTGGGCCAAATTTAGATGGTGATTTAGATAATGGAGTTATTGTTCATGAATTTGGACATGGTATTTCAAATAGACTAACCGGCGGTCCGGCAAACAGTAGTTGCTTGCAAAATGCTGAGCAAGGTGGCGAAGGCTGGAGCGATTATATGGGATTAATGCTTACCACTGATTGGGCAAATGTACCTCTTACAGATGGGGTGAGACCAAGACCAATTGGAACATATATAAGTGGACAGTCTCCTGTAACAGGTGCGGGTATTAGAAATTTCCCATATTCTACAAATTTGTCTGTTAATTCATTAACATATGCAAATGTTGGTACAGGTGTCATTGGTACTCAAGTGCATAATATTGGAGAAGTTTGGTGTATGGCAATTTGGGAAATGACTTGGGCAATAATAGCTCAAGAAAATGCCATTAATTCCAATCTTTATAATTTTACACCCGCTACTACTGGTGGTAATTCTATCGCATTGAAACTAGTTTTAGAAGGAATGAAATTACAACCCTGTTCTCCGGGTTTTATAAATGCAAGAGATGCAATTTTAGCAGCAGATAGAAATTTATATGCTGGTCGCCATGCTTGTTCTATGTGGACTGCCTTTGCAAAAAGGGGTATGGGTTATAGTGCATTACAAGGTAGTTCAGCAAGCGCAACAGATCAAACTGCTGCAACTGATATGCCCCCTGCACCTATCATTACTACACAGCCTACAGATATTACAGTTGCCGCTGCAGCTAATGCAACATTTAGTGCAAATGCAGGTACAGATGTAAATTTAATTTACAATTGGCAGGTAAGTATAGATGGTGGTGCAACATGGAATAATGTTTCCCCTGCTATCATTACTCCTACACTTACACTAAATGCCGTTACAGGCGGCATGAACGGGTATAAATATAGAGCACAAGTTTTTATTGGTTGTGCAATTACAACAACTTCTGTAGCTACACTTACTGTAACAGGAGCCCCTGCCCCATCTATCACTTTAACCTCAGCGGCGGGGACTAACACGCAAACAGTTTGCGCTAATACAGCCATAACAAATATAGTTTACAGCACAGCAGGTGGTGTAACAGGCGCCACAGTAACCGGTTTGCCAGCAGGTGTTACTGGTGTTTATAATGCAGGCGTTTTCACCATCAGTGGTACAGCAACTGTCTCAGGAAGTTTCCCTTATACAGTTACCACTACGGGTGGTACACCTGCAGCAACTGCTACAGGAACTATCACCGTC
>JANNMO010000036.1:0-16083 GCA_031398005.1 Ferruginibacter sp. | reverse complement strand
AAATCAATAATTAAAGAACAGAATTGGAATGAAAAATGGGAAGCCGATTTTGAACCTGTTGTAATTAGTCATCCCATTACATCTAAACCATTTGTTTATATAAGAGCAGGGTTCCATAAAGTTGATAATGCATTTGAGTATGATATTGAAGTAACACCCAAAATGAGTTTTGGTACAGGTCATCATGCTACAACTTATATGATGGTTGCAAATATGAGCGGAATAGATTTTAACAATAAATCTGTAATTGACTTTGGAACCGGTACAGGAGTCTTAGCCATTTTAGCTGAAAAAATGGGAGCAAGTGAAGTGCTTGCAATTGATAATGACGAATGGAGCATTAACAACGCAATGGAAAATATTACTGTTAATAATTGTTCAGCCATCAATATTCTAGAGGCCGAAACCATTCCAGCCGGAAACAAGGCAGCTATCATCTTAGCCAACATTAACCTTAATATTATTAAAGAAAATATCGATGCTATTAAGCACGCTGCAAAGGAAGGTACCATATTTTTGTTCAGCGGTATCATGCTTCATGATGAAGAAAGTATGATCTCTACATTAGTTGATGCACATATCGTTATTAAAAAAGTTTATAAAAGAGAAAACTGGTTGTGCATTCTTGCACATAATTAGAGTCTGTTTTTGTTTTATAGTGTGGATTACTTTTTTAAGCATTAACATCGATGAACAGTGTTTTCAATTATATTTGTCTTCCCAATTAATTAAATATCAAGCATGAACGAACTCAGTTTTATAATATGTGCATACCTAATAGGCTCAATACCTACAGCGCTAATTATAAGTAAAAAGTTTTTTGGAATTGATATACGAGATTATGGTAGTGGCAACATGGGAGCCACTAACACATTTAGGGTTTTAGGTTCTAAATATGGTACCATAGTAATGATTTGCGATATTCTAAAAGGAATGGCGGCTGTCGCCCTCTATAATTTTATCCCTTATTATCTTAATCAAGGAAGTGGTTTAGATAGAACCAATTTTATGATTGGCCTTGGTCTTGCTGCCGTATTAGGTCATGTATTTCCAATTTGGGCAAATTTTAAAGGGGGTAAAGGAGTTGCCACCTTGTTTGGAATGATACTCGCCATTCAACCAGTAATAGCCATATCATGTGTGGGAGTTTTTCTATTAGTGTTATATCTTACAAGGTTTGTATCTCTGAGTTCTATATTGGCAGGTTTAATGCTACCGGTATCTGTTTTATGGATATGGAATGAGCATGAAATTTTATATAGAATATTTGCACTTTTTGTAGCTGTACTAATTATCGTTACTCATCAAAAAAACATAGGTAAACTTCTTCGTGGTGTAGAAAGTAGAATACCCATTTTTAAATACAGGGATAAGCGAAAGAACCGCCAAAAATAAATTCTCCATATTTTTTTTCAAAAATTGGTACGGGTATTGTTTAGTTTGCTGTGAACATAAATCCCTAACGATGAAAAAAATATTTTTACTATTTGCCGTATCCGCATCCATTGCTGCCTGCAGCACAAATGCTGTAACCGGTAGAAGGCAATTAAGTCTCATTTCCGATGAACAATTACAGGCAGATGCAGTAACGCAATACCGCACATTTTTGTCTGAAAGCAGAGTTGTAAGCAGCAGTAATAACCGAGATGCCGAAATGGTGAAGCGTGTAGGATCGAGAATTGCTAATGCAATAACTTCTTATTACAACGGTCAGGGTAAAGGAGATATTCTAGCAGGTTATAACTGGGAATTTAATTTAATTGACAGTAAAGATGTAAACGCATGGTGTATGCCCGGTGGAAAGGTTGTGGTGTATACAGGTTTACTTCCTGTTACCCAAAACGAAGCAGCTTTAGCTGTAGTGCTTGGCCACGAAATAACACATGCTGTAGCAAAACATACCAATGAAGCCATCAGCAAACAATATGTTTTGCAAGGAGTAGGAGGAGTAGTAGGTGCTTCAATTGGAAACGAACAAAAGGCCTCAATATTTAATAATGTATTTGGATTGGGAGCAGGCGTTGCAGGTTTAAGAAACTCTCGTAATGCAGAATATGAAGCAGATAGATTTGGCTTAACATTCAGCGCCATGGCAGGTTACAACCCACAAGAAGCAATTCCTTTTTGGAATAGAATGGCTTCTGCAGGTAGTGGAAACAAGCCACCTGAATTTTTATCAAGTCATCCTTCTGATGAAAATAGAATAAGCAGATTACAAAATCATATGCCAGAAGCATTAAAATATTATAAACCAGTAAGAAAATAAACCTACAAAAAAAGTTCAGTTATTCAGCTGAACTTTTTTTTATTTAAATATTACTGTGCCTAATTCTTTTGTAATTTTTTGTTCTTCAAACTTCAATTCCATGTGTGTCTTAAGAAACAAAAATTGATCATCTTCATTTAAAGTCTTTTCTAATTCCCGCTGGTTTTCATCAATCATTTTTTTAATCTTTCTTAATTTAAAATAAGAAAGGGTAGAGGTTACTTCTTCTTTAAACAAGTCTTCTCTTGTATCAATTTTCCCTTCAAAATGTTTTGCCCATTTAGGACTTATCTCAGTTTGGCTATCCATTAAATTTATAACCAAACTACTAAGTACTTCATTTTCGTGGTACAAAAAATCTTTGTCAGAAGGGTTGTTGCCATTTAAGTACAAATCTTTATAAATATGAATAATGGTAACCAGTTTGGTATTTTCTATCATGCTTTCCAACTCACCATTTTCCATTTCCTGAAAAATATGTTCAGCTACCGTTTTTTCTTCATCCCATTGTTTTAGACCAAACTCTAACAGGCTTCTCACAATAGCTCTTTCTTGTAATTCATCTTTATTAAATAAGGTATCTACAAATTCATCGCCTGTTTTTTCTGTTGTCTGTGGTCCGTTGTCTGTTGTCGGCTTTTCATTGTCTGTGGTCTGACTTCTATTCTCTTCCTTCTGAACTTTTTCCCGAATAAATTTATTAACAAGATCATTTAAGCCTGCTTCCTCAATTTTCAGCAGCTCAGCTACCTGCTTAATATAGTCTTGCCTTTTAGTAAAATGCTCTGCCTTGGTTATTTTTGAAATGGTTTCAGCAATACGATTTACAATTCCTGCCTTTTTATCAGAATCATTGCCTGCTTCTTTAAGCGATAAACCCAGC
Organism: Ferruginibacter sp.; assembly: GCA_031398005.1. Taxonomy (GTDB): domain Bacteria; phylum Bacteroidota; class Bacteroidia; order Chitinophagales; family Chitinophagaceae; genus Ferruginibacter. The sequence continues at coordinate 12,934 of JANNMO010000036.1, read as the reverse complement.
TGAAATATTACAAAATCTTTTTTATTGGATTGTACAAATTCAATAAATGCAGCAGCACCGATTTTATTTACGTAACTGTCAGGATCTTCATTATCAGGAATAAGTACCAGTTTTACATTCAAGCCTTCTTCCAACGCTAGGTCCATCCCACGCACTGCGGCTTTTATACCTGCACCATCGCCATCATAAATAATGGTGAGGTTGTTCGTATATTTTTTTACAAGTCTTAATTGATCTGGCGTTAAAGATGTACCTCCACTTGCCACCACATTTTCCACACCAGCCTGGTGTAGACTTACCACATCGGTATAACCTTCTACTAACAAGCATTCATCGGCCTTGTCTATTGCCACACGGGCAAAATACGCACCGTACAATACCTTGCTTTTTACATAAATCTCATTTTCGGGGGTGTTTATATATTTAGGTGCTTTGTCATTACTTTTAATTAGACGAGCACCAAAACCAAGTACTTTACCACTTTGGTTGTGTATTGGGAAAATAATTCGGCCTCTGTAATTGTCTCGGAGTTTGTCATCTCTTAAAACTACCAGGCCACTTTTTTGAAGTAGCTCAGAATTGTATTGCGCAGCAATAGCGGCTTTTGCAAATGCATAACCATCTTCAGGATTGTACCCAAGTTGAAACTTTTTTATTATATCTTCTCTAAAGCCACGTTGTTTTAAATAACTCAAGGCAATATCCTGACCTTCTTCAGTATCAAATAGTGCTTCAGAAAAAAACTTTTGTCCAAAGCTATTTATAACAAATAAACTGTCAGATGCCTGTTGTTGCAATTTAGCTGCAGGACTCACTTCGGTTTCCTCAATTTCGATATTATACTTATTGGCAAGCCAACGAAGCGCTTCTACATAACTGTATTTTTCAAGATCCATTAAAAAACCAATACTATTGCCACTTTTACCACAGCCAAAACATTTGTATATTTCTTTAGCACCAGATACTGTAAAAGAGGGGCTTTTTTCGTTGTGAAAAGGGCAGAGGCCAAGATAGTTTGAACCACGCCTTTTCAGGTTTACAAATGACCCCACAATTTCTACAATATCAATGCGGTTTTGTATTTGCTGTATGGTTTCTTTACTTATCAATTTTTAATTTAAGGAGTGTAAAATTAATCTTTAACAATGTTACTACATACTAAAATATTAATGGCATAATTTCTGACTAAGGCACATGAAGTTTATTTTGAATTTCATCATAACTTTATCAATTAAAAAATTAAATCTTACTACATGAAAAAATTATTCTTATTTACTTTAATGGTTTCCGGAGCATGTATTTCTTTTGCTCAATCATTGGAAGATATTGGAAAGTTGATGGAAAAAAATCAATTTGCTACAGCAAAAACCGGTATAGACAAATATATTACTGATCCAAAAAATGCTACCAGTGGTGAAGCCTGGTATTACAAAGGAAGAATTTATAATACATTATCGAGAGATTCAACAGTTGGTTCAGCAGAGGCATTGAATTACAAACTGGCTGCTTTTGATGCGTTTAAAAAAAACCAACAATATGATAAAATAGATATCAGGATGAAAACTGAAATGTATAAATCATATTTAGATATCTATTTAGGATTATATGATTTAGGGGCTCAATATTTTAATGCTAAAAACTATTCAGGTGCATACAATGCATTTGTAAAAGCACAGGATGTTGAAAATTTTATAATCTCTAAAAACTATACTTACGAAGAATTAAAATTAAATAAATTAGACACGGCATTGGTTATGAATATTGGCGCAGCAGCCTTACAATCTGGTGATACAACTAATGCCATCATTAATTACAGAAGAATAACAGATGCGGGTATAGTAGGAGCAGAGTATGAGAGAGTATATGAATACTTGGCAAATTATTATCTTACCAAAAATGATGATGTAAATGCGCAAACTATGTTGGCAAAAGCAAAAGCAGCTTATCCTACAAACAATTATTGGGCAGCATTGGAAGTAGATAAACTTGCAAAATCAGGTGACAAAGTAGCTTTACTTGCACGTTATGATGAGATGTATAATAAAGACCCGAAAAATTTTGAAAACAACTACAATTATTCCGTAGAAATGTACAACAGTTTATGGGCAAGTGAAGCCAAAAACGTTGATACTATGTTATACACCAAATTAGCAACTGTTTTAAAATCAACCATTGAAGTGGATAAAGGAAACGATGCTTTGATGTTGTTGAACAATCATTTATTTAATATTGGGGCAGATTACAGCACCAAAGCAAGTTTAGTTAAAGGAACCAAGCCTGCTGATTTAAAATTGAAAAAAGATTTAAATGCTTCAGCCTTGGCAAGAATGGATGAATTGATTCCATATGCAGAAAGAGCTTTAAAATTTTATGCTGATAAGCCTACGTTAACTACCAAACAAAAAATCAGCTACCAATTGGTGGCAGGTTACTTAGGTGATATTTATCGCTTAAAAATGAACCCAAAAAAAACGGCTGAATACGAAAAGATACGTGACGGAATAAGTTTTAAATAGTAATTAATCTACTTACTAAAAAGCGATACCAATAATTGGTGTCGCTTTTTTGTTTTAGGATGTTCTGTGGATGAAAGAGTAGTAGGTAATTTAATTAATAATCTACTTAACATAATATTAATTATAGGATAATAATAAAAATACTATTTATTCGAAATCAATACTTTAATTTTCTAAATATTTATATCCATATACAAAGGTTATCTTCGCAAAATGAATATCTCAGAATCAAACATGCAGCAGTTTCTTGACAGATTAAAAATTAAAGAACTCAACGAAATGCAATTATCCGCCATAGATGCGGTTGAAAAAAATAACCAGATCGTCTTATTATCTGCAACGGGCTCCGGAAAAACGTTGGCTTTTTTATTACCAATCATCAATTCATTAGACTCAGATATTAGAAAAGTGCAGGCGCTTATTTTGGTTCCAAGCAGAGAACTTGCCCTACAAATAGAATCTGTAATAAAGCAAATGCAAACGGGTTATAAAATTACAACCTGCTATGGTGGGCATAAAAGAGAAATTGAAGAAAATAATTTGGTACAGCCGCCCGCCATCATTATTGGTACCGCTGGAAGAATGGCAGATCATATAAGAAGAAATAATTTTGAAACCGGCTATATAAAGTTTTTGGTGCTTGATGAATTTGATAAAAGTTTAGAACTTGGATTTATTGAAGAAATGCAATTCATATTAGGCTCTTTGGAAAATGTAGAAAAAAGAATGCTTACCTCAGCTACTAATGCGGTGGATATTCCGCCGTTTGTGAAAATGCGTGAGCCTGTTACCATCAATTTTTTGCCGGAAAACCCTACTGAGAATGAAAGTTTACGAATAAATACATTGTTGAGCGATGATAAAGATAAATTGCAAACATTGTTGCAATTGGTTTGTTATTGCAATAATACTTCTACCATCATATTTTGTAACCACAGAGATGCTGTGGAAAGAACTAGCGAGTTTTTGGCCGAACAAGGAATCGTAAATGTATTTTACCATGGTGGAATGGAGCAGCTTGATCGTGAAGTTGCCTTAACAAAATTTAGAAATACTACTTCCAATATTCTAGTAACAACCGATCTTGCAAGCCGTGGATTAGACATTGCTGACATCAGAAACATAGTGCATTATCACCTTCCTCATGTAGAAGCAGAATTTACACATCGTAATGGCCGAACAGCCCGTATGAATGCCACTGGCAACGTGTATGTAATTTGGAGTGAAGATGAAAAACTGCCTGCTTATATCACCAATGATGCGGTTACTTTTGAGTTACCGGAAAAATTATCAATTCCTGAAAAACCCAAATGGAGCACACTTTTTATTGATGCAGGTAAAAAAGATAAGATAAACAAGATAGATATTGTTGGTTTTTTATCACATGTTTGTCACCTTAAAAAAGATGAGATAGGCTTAATTGAAGTAAAAGATTTTACAGCATTTGCTGCTGTAAGAAAATCGAAAATTGGTAATGTTGTGGAGTTGGCTAAGGATGAAAAAATAAAAAATAAAAAGGTAAAGATTGCGGTAGCTAAATAGGGAATGGTGAATTGTGAGTGGTGAATGAGTATTTTAAAATGGCAACTATCATAAAAAGCGGCTTTTTTCAGCACCTAAATTTTATAATTTACCAGTGTTAGTCACTATCCAAAATTGTATATTTATGTCTATCAATTATATACCTTCACAATTCATTATTCACATTATTTCGCCACCAAATAATTGAAAAATACTTGTAATTATTGGAAACCCATTCACCATTCACAACTCACCATTCACCTCTAAAATCCCGGGCCTCCCATCATTCTCATTCCTCCACTTTGTGGCGCTGGCATAGCTCCTCCTGCTTTGCTGCCATCAAATTTGCTGAACCTAAATACAAAACTCAGCATAAAATAACGCTGTAACCTATTTACTCTGCTATCAGTAATTGAATAGGCAGTTACCGTTCTATTTACATTAGTATTTTCGTTTAAGAGATCAAATGCCTGTAATTTAATGGAGCCATTTTTCTTTTTAAATATCATTTTTTCCAACGTTGCATTTACAATTAATGGGTTTGCAACTACATTATCTGTGTAACCATTATTAACGGTTTTTTCTAAATCGTAACTAAAATTAAAATCATTTTTAAAGAACATTCTCGAAGAATGTGTGAGGTTAAAAACTTTTATACTGCTATTGGCAGTTGGTGTTAGAGATGCCTTGTTATCGTTTAAAGTAAAGTTGGTTCCACCACTGGTTTCCAACCATTTTTTAAGTTTATAATCCATAGATAACCGCTGCGAAACAATCCAGTTGCGCCCGGTATTTTTTTCAAAATTTAAAAATGAAATGTTGTTATTGTAAATTATGGCACCACCATAATTAAAAACATATTTTCTGTTTTTAATAGGTTTTGAGTAGGTGTAAAATGCATTGGCATTATAATAACCATTTGTGTTTACATACCTTGTTTCTTGTAAGCCAAACGTTTTTTGCAATACATTATTTACAATTTTATCTTTTACAAAACTTACACTTATGTTGCTAAAAAATACATTGCCACTTATAAAATCAAAGTTATTAAACCTCATGCTAAAGGTATTTGTAAACTCCGGTCTCAGATCTGGATTTCCTAAGGTAATGTTTTGTCTGTTGGAAAAATCATAAATGGGTTGCAGTTGCTGATAAGTAGGCTGATTGGTGCTTCCATTATAATTTACGTTAAACGATTTGCTTTTGGAAAAATTATAAGCCAACCTTACTACAGGAAAATAATTTACAATATTTTGCTTAAATTTTAATTTGGCTCCGCTAAAAGAATTACTCTCAATAGAAGCAGGCTGCACAGCTAAACCTATGGAATAATTGTATTTCTTTTCTGTGGTTCTAAAATTTATTCCAAAGCGATTGGTAGTGTAAATATTTTCGTAGATATTGGAAAGACTGTCAATTAATTTTTTACCTGTAGGATTTATATCAAATGTTTCTTTATCATTTCCAATAAATCTTTTATTGTAAGCATAATTAAATTCCAATGCCCTTTTTTTAGAAAGCTGCTCGTTAAAAGAAGCACTTACACCATAATTATGATTATCATTATTCTGCGTAATGTTTTGGTTGATGATAGAATTAGAAACCGGTAAACCATTTTTGTAAAATAATGTAGTATTAAAAATATCATCGTTGGCATCGGTAGATGATTGGCCTGCGTTTAAATTTAAAGAGAGCGTTCTACCCTTTTTCTGAAACCGATGATTAAATAAAAGTGTACCCGTAAAATTTGGCGTGGTAGAAAAATTATTATCGGTATTGGAGCCTTGGTTGTTTAAACCTCCCTTGGCATTAAAATAAGTAAAATCTGATCTGTAAGAATCCCTCAGCTTTCTATAAGTAATACCCGGTGTAAATTTTAAGTAATTGAAAGAATCAATTTTAAACTCTACATTAAATGAAAAACGGTGATTATCTGTTACAGAATAATCATTCGTTTTTTGCTGGTTTGTTAGCACACTGTCTCTTTGAATATTTTGTTGATTAATATCATTGACGATGGTATTGTTTTTTTCAGAAAAACTATAGCTGCCGTACAAAGTAAGTTTTGGCGAAATATCATCTCTGTAATTAAAGCCAAGCGTTTTTGTAACCCCTACTCCATCGCTGTTACCAAAACCTGCAAACGGCGAACCTGCTCCGCCACCAAAACTCCGAACCATGCTTCCTGCAATGGCTCCCATGCCACCCGGTATGCGTGAAAAATCGAACAAACTTGCATTGGTGTTGTTTAGATTTCCTGTTACAGAAATTTGTTGGCTATTGTTGAACCTGTTTAAGTTTAGAGAAGTTAAGTAACGTTCTTTGCTACCGCCGCCTGCTGTTACATTCCCAAAATATCCTTTGTTTTTGTCTTTCTTTAATTGAATGTTTAATGTTTTTGTAGGGTCGCCATCTTTTACACCGGTAAAAGCAGACTGGTCTCCATAATCATCAATTATCTGCACCTTATCTACCATATCAGCATTTAACTGACGGGTGGCGGTTTTTACATCGCCGCCAAAAAACTCCTTACCATTTACTTTTACTTTCGTTACTTCTTTTCCCTGTGCGGTTACTTTTCCATCTTTATCTACTTCAACCCCCGGTAGTTTTTTTAATACTTCTTCTACATTATCATTTTTACGAAACATGGTACTGTCTATTTTGTAAGAGACAGTATCTTCTTTTATTTGAATTTTAGCCGTTTCAATGGTTACTGTTTCCAGTAAATTATCACCGGGTGTCATTATAACATCGTTGTTTATTTCTTCGCCTATTACGTTGGTATAATCGTAGGTATCTATAAATTTTTTATAGCCAATATATGAAATGGTAATAATTGCTTTACGGTTAAGTACCGTATTAAAAGTATAATTTCCCTTGTCGTTGGTGATGGTTTTTAAAGTGTCTTTTAACCCTGTATAATACAAAGAAACGGAAGCTTTGTTCAATCCCTTTCCATCGTCAGTTTTTACAGTACCTTTTACAGAAATAGTTTTTTGGGCAGTTACGGCAGAGAAACTTAGTGAAGCAATAAGAAGAGTAATAAATATTTTCATACATGATTATTATTCATCAAAAATAAGCATACGTAAGTTCTCGTAGATGCCGTTTATCACATATTATGTATCTAGCAATATTTTGAGGAAAACTTTCCTTGACAAAATTCAAATGATACCCTTTAAAAAACTGTGAAGTAACCATTTTATGCCGCCCTTTTTGCAAATTGTAAAATCATCGCATTCATGTCATCTACTGTTCCCTCTAAAAATTGTAAACTCAACATTAAAATGCTAGATGATAATTGAAATTGAACAACCTCAATTTCAGTAGTGCTATTAGAATAAGATCTTATTTCATTTTTAAGTAAGTTCAAAATTCTCTCTTTGCCTTCTTTTTTTGTTTTGATGCCCTCCGTTATTTCTATAGCCTCTTTTGCAGTATTCATCATTAAAGTCTTATCGAGTGTATTGTTAATAATTATCCTTAATTCATTTAACCTATAAATGATTGCTATGTGTTTGGGTAATTTCATAGAACAAATATACTAAACTATTTAGCAAAGTGGATTTTAGATTGGTCTGTTATAAATTGATTATTGCTGCGTAAAAAAATACCCTGCAAAAATGCAAGGTATTTTACAGTAGATCCAATCAATGTATTACTGCTTAATTATCTTTTCTGTTAATGTATTGTACTCTGTTACAATTTTTAAAACATAGGTTGCCGTAGGTAATTTTTCAAGGTTTTCTAAGGTGAAGAGATTAAACCCTTTGAGTCCTTTCACTTCCTTTGTATAAACTCTTTTGCCATTAAAATCGAATAAGTGAAATTGTACCTGGGTATCATATTCCAATGAAAGATACACATCTACCCTTCCGGTAAATGGATTTGGTTTTACTTTGGTAACCATTTCAATTTTTAAATTGGTTTTTACCTGTACTATATTACTGTAAACAAAAGTGCCGTTTCTATCTACAATTTTTAGGCGATAATAATTTAAGCCAATTTCGGGTATCGGGTCTATATCTGTATAATTTGTGGTGCGTGAGGGAGAACCTTTGGCATTTATTTTACCAATTTTGGTAAAGAATTGTCCATCCGTGCTTCGTTCTACTTCAAAATGAGATGTATTTATTTCTGCACTCGTGCTCCAATATAAATCTACTTTTGAACCATTTAATCTGCCATTAAAATTGAGCAACGAAACTGGCAAAAGAGAAATCCATCTTACCGTAATTGTTGCTGGTGCAGGGTCATATAAACCTGCAGCATCTCTGGCAGCGTATTTAAATGTGGTTAATAATATATTGTCTGCCGGATCTATTTTAAGTAACAACGGATTAAATGATGCAATTACCTGATTAAGCAAAACAGGAATATTGTTGTATAACAAAACTGCATTATTGGGAAGTTCCGTTATTTTATATGTTTTTAAAGAACCCAAAGTTCCATCTTCAGCATCTGTACCTGTTAATCCGCCGGTGATATCATATTTTAAGCCAGGAGTATTAATTGTATAGTCAATTAATTTATCGTCAGAATCTGGCAATCTTTCTATTCCAAAATTTACAGTAGATACAGCACTTGCTCCCGTTCTCACTACAACACTACAAGTAGCAATACCAGCTTTTATACCTGTACCTGCAAGGTTGTTGGTTCCATAAGAGTCAGAAGTATTTGTCCAACTACCAGAAGCTGTACCCGGGTTCGCAGGGGCTGGTGGTATATCGCCTAGATTAACACTTATGGTACTTAAACTAAGGGTATAAGTCGTAAAAACATCAGCCTTTGGAAAAGAATAAGTTCCATTAGTTGCATTCAGCGTTGTACGGTTTACAACTAAACCTGTTGAATCTGCCAAGTATGCATAAACAGTGTTACCAGAAATTGTTCCTATGGCTGTTCCATTTATTACATTATCAACATTACCATTAGGGTCATTATACAAAGTTCCACTTATAGCAATTGTATTTTTTGCTATTCCAAAATTATATGGTGCTAAGCAAGTAGCAGAACTCGTTGCAGTTAAATTATGTTTTAAAATAGTTGTTGTATGATAATTTGCAGGAATACTAGTTGCATTCAATGTTGTCATATAACACAATGGATAACGTATAAACTGCAGTTTTACATTGTCTATATAAACCGTATCTGCATCATCTACATTATTATTGGTTAAAAATCGAATGTAGGTTGTGCCAGCTGCATACGCTGTAATATCTTGGTTAAATATATCTACATAGTTTGCATCCGCTATACCATCGCCGGCAATGGTAAACACCGTTCCAAAAGTAGTTCCGTTACTGGAAGCCTGTACAATGATATCTTCTCCGGTAGTTAAGGTGTTGCTTTTTCTGCGATAAGAAAAAGAAAGAAAAGCATAAGAAGCACCCGATAAATTTACAGTTCTTGTAGCAGAGACATTTAACCCTTTTAACCGCAGTGCATTTGTAAACGTTCCATCTTTTATAATTTCCGCATCTGTATTAGCAATAGTTTGAGAGTTGTTACAAAACCCTGTTGAAATATCTCCTGCATCTACCCAATTGCTTAACCATGCTGCGTTTCCATCAGTACCATTGGCACATGTACGTGCACCTCCTACCCCATCAAAATCATCTTCCACTGTTTTTTCTGGGTAAGTTATAAATTGATAAGTACCAGATGCATCTACCGTTACTGAATCTTTTAATTCATTTGCATCTATTGTAGTGTTACAATTACCATCCACATATAAATAAACTTTGGCGCCTTCTACTCCAATATTTCCGTCATTGTTTATGCCATCTTCATTTTTATCTAAAAATACCTGACCTGCTATAATATTTTGGTTAAATGGCGCAGGGCAAGAACTGATGTCTATATAAACTGTTGCTACATCACACACAATGGGAGATGGTGTTGAACAAACATTATACTCTAATGTATCTTTTCCTACATATCCATTTACAGGTAAATAAACCATGGTACCATTTGCATTAATGGTAACAGAACCATGCTTGGGCTGAAGCAAAGCCGTTGTTGTTACAGATGTAGGATCTACAACAGCAAGAAACCCAAAATCGTTTAATAAAATTGGAATAGTTACTGCCTGGTTTACAACAGTACGGGCATAATCATCATTTGCAAAAATTAATTTCTGCTTACAAAATGGAAGAATTGTTGTACCCACATCCCAATATGCAACCCCAACCCCTGTGCCCGAGCCCTGAGGATCCTCGCCATACACTGATGCTATTTTAGCGCCGTTACAAGTGTATATCGCAATTCCACTTTGATCAAAATCTCTGTTATCTCTAATCTTCGAATATTTTAAAGCATTTAATGTAAATGAGCTGTCATATCTTAATCCGCATGGACTAACCAAACCTGTTGTACCACTCACTCTTCCATCCCACTTTACATAAATAGTTGTATTTACATTTGGTGTTACCCATATTGGGTTACCATTCACATCAGGCCCGGCCGGTGCTACTAAATCTAACCCACCTGGTGCCCATGCTGTAGTAGCAAAATCTGTTAATCTTGCTTCAGCAATTAAGTTAAAAGACCAGTCATAAGTAAGTCCTGTATTTCCTCCACCGCCTGGTGTGTAAGAATCCACAATTTCTATAGCCGTAAATGATTCTCCTGTTGGGTTAAAAAATTTATAAGCAGAAGTAGTTGAATAAGCTAGCGGAAAACGAACAGATGTTTTAGCCGGTAAAAGAATGGTTCCATTTGCAGGAACACCGCTGCTCCAGTTTATGGTAATAGGTCTGTTCAAACTATTGTACAACATTACCACAGATGAATCTTTAGGACTATCACCAGCATTATCTGATGTAGATACAGGTGTGTAATAGGTATTTGAATACCATGTTGCAGGATAAATAGGTGCATTTCTAATGGAGTAATCATCTACACCACCTGCATTCAATTCTACCCCTACAGGTTTTGAACTTGTTACCGTTGCGCCATATTTTACACCGCCATTTACCAAAAAAGACTCTCCCTGGTTTAATCTAATGCTTGTTTCAAGTGTACCATTATTGTCTTTATCAATATCTACTACAGTACTATCTAGTGCTGCTCTGATGAACAACGCTGTATATAAAAAATCTTGGCTTGCAAAATTTTCTCCAAGTGGAATAGTGAATGAATTTCCAAAATCTAATGTAGAAGTAACGTTTGTTTTAATAGCTTGTACCGGCATTCTTGTTGGCTCTCCACTTACCTGCGTTACAGCTACCTGTCCGCTACCTGTAATTTTATCTCTTCCATCAAAGAAAATATTTGATTGCACTCTTGGATTAGCTGGCATAGTATTATCCAACACAATGCTTCCACCTGCGGGAATAATATCAGTCGCATATCCGGGAGCTATACCGTTATAAGGATTACCATCACCCCACACTTTTGTAGTAGTCTGCATAGGGTTAAAAGCATTTAATTCATAACCATCTTCCCATTCATCCCACACAATCGTCATACCTGGGTAAGGCATGGTAAGGCTTATAACAGTTCTTATATCATTACTTGGCATTGTTTGGTTAGATGATGCTAATAAGGCTATATAAGAATCTTTCTCAGGGTAAGGAATAAAGTATGTATGTGTTTTTGTTGCTTCAGAACAAGGATCTATTAATAAAGGATTAATTAGGAATGATATGGATGCAGTACTGCAAAGGCCTGTACTATCACATATCGTGTAACGCATAGTATCTCTTCCAGCAAATGTTCCGTTTGGCAGGTAAACTATTTTGTTGTTTGAAACATATCCTGTACCATTTCTTGGCTGCGTAGCTATTGAAAGTGTGGAGAGTTTTAAATTATTATTGGGGTCATAATCATTAGCAGATACGTTAACTATTATTGGAGCACCACCAGCACCAACTGCTGAATCATTGACTGATACTGGTGGGCAAACCCCACAAACATCGAAAGCTAATAATTCAGAATTTTTAATAATATTTTCATAACCTTCTTTAGCAGTTGCCAATAAATAGTAAGTAGTAGAAGTTGCAGATGTTGTCCATGGGTATTGATAGGTACGAGTACAAGTAGTTGAATCTATACAAGTTACAGGCACTGTACTTCCGGGAGGATTGATCTTTAAATCCATGCCTGTAATATCTTTATAACCAAATGGCGTGGTAACAGTAGCTCTTACATAATAGGTGGTATTTTGAAGTCCGCTCACACGCTTTGTACCGCCAGGGTATGGTGCTGTATAAACATCAAAAGCAGTAAAATCTATAAAGGTTGAAACGGGAAAAAGACTTATTCTAGAAGGTTTAGTTGCACTGTGGTAATCAATTTTAAATACTACTCCTGCTTGGGCAGTACTTATTAATAATTCTACAGGTGCACCAGCTAAAACGGTAACATCAGCCCCCAAAATACCTGTCCACGATAAAATTTTAGTAGTTGAATTATATATAGGATTTATTAAGGTAATAATATTTGTAGTACCTGATTTAATTTGAGCAGTAATTGCAGGATTGATTGGCATTGCGCCACTTGTAATACTTAAGTAAATAGATGCTGCAATTGTTTGAGCTTTTATAGTAAGGTTATTACACAATACAGGATTTAAAGTAAATAGTGTATTTGTTGTACCTATATTTGATAAATCACCCGTTTGTACTGTAGTGGTTATGTTAGTAGCAACAGGATCAATTCTATCTAAAATTTGTCCAGGTGTAGAAAGGTATAATGGTGACTGAACAACTGAAGGATTTGCATTTATAATATGAATTGAGGTAACCGGCCCATTACAACCTGCAGCACTAACTGTAACTACAGAAGTTCCGTACCATGCCGCCGACCAATTAACCGCACCCGTTGTAGCATTAATGCTGTTTCCACCGCTGATACTTGCAGGATCAAGTGTGTAAGTAATGCCAGTTGTA
>JANNMO010000027.1:0-105572 GCA_031398005.1 Ferruginibacter sp. | reverse complement strand
TGTAGTGGAATTTACCTTACTAAACGGCAACAAACAGATAGTAAAAACAGATGTAACGGTACTGAGATAAGATCAGCAAAAAACAAACTCAACCAATCAATAACAACAAAGCCTCCTTTTTATTTGGGAGGCTTTGTTGTTTGTATAAATATTTAAAAGAAAGTAACCGTAAGGAGCAATTAGAAAAACTTTTCAAAAAGTAGATCTTACAGAGTTGATTGACATACTTTTTTAAACTGCAAATGAATTATCATAGAAATATTATTCAGCGATACAAGTTGAACAGGATGAATTTTATAAAAGATGATTTATCTAAATCGACTGAAGATAGATAGCTTTTATAAACCTGTTTGCCCATTTCGAATAGCACCTTTTTTACCCCTGTTTTTCTTTTCCCATTCAAGCATTTCTGCGGTTTTTGCTACTTCTTTTTTTACACCTTTAAGGGAATTGCCGCCTACTTCTTTCTTTGCAACAGTTGGTAAAACTATATTGTTTCTATCCCACTCTTCGGTTTTAAAAAGCCGACCTGTTACAGCTTCATAATATTTCCAAATGCCATGTTTAACACTGTACTGTTGGGCTTTTACAATTTTATAATCTATGATCTCATTGCTACCTGTACCGTACACTGCAATAGTATCATACGGTGCATCTGGGTTATAGCCTCTCCAGCTTTCTTCTCTTAATAATTCTCCTAATGGTGAGTAATACTGTTGTGGACCATCTTTACCACCATGTAAATATGTTTCAAATCCAATAGGGTCTCCCATTAAATTATATCTGCGCCAAATTCCTTCTTTAGAATCATTTTTAAAAATACCTTCTTCCTCAAAACCAGGTTCGCCACGAAGTTCGTCTGTGCGCAAAACAAATTTGCCTTGTTTTAAACCTTTCTTATCAATTTTATTTATAGTATCTCCATTTGCACTAATCTTAAAAGATTTAGGTTGCGCATATACACCCAAAAAACTGCTGCTTAAAATCAGAGCAACCAATAAAATTTTGGAGTTTTGTAAATTCATATCGTGTAATTTTATATTCAAATTTACTAGTTTCCTTTTTTTTAAATTGTTAATTCTATTACTTATAACAGCATTCGTTTTTAAGAAGAAATAACATCAATCTCAACAACAGAAATGAAAAACTTTAAAAAATATTATATTCTCAACGCTACACCAGAAGAAGTTTTTGCTGCACTTACTAACCCAGCTACTATACAATTATGGAGTGGCGACCCTGCAACAATGAGCACCGAAGCGGATAGTGAATTTTCTTTATGGGAAGGGAATATATCTGGTAAAAATCTTGAATTTGAAAAAGATAAAAAGATAGTGCAACAATGGTATTTTGGAGAACAGGAAGAACCATCTATTGTAACAATGAAATTATTTCCTGATAAAAATAAAACATCCTTAGAGTTGAGGCATACAAATATACCTGACGAAGATTTTGAAAATATTGTAAACGGATGGAATGATATTTATTTTGGTAGCTTAATTGAATTTTATGAGGATTAGTTTATTATTTTAGGATGATTACTTTTAGAATTATTCGCTCTCCATTCCTGCGGCGTTACACCAAACTCTTGTTTAAAAACTCTTGTAAAATAACCAGGATCATTGTAGCCACATTCTAAAGAAATGGATGCAATACTTTTTTCATTTATTTGTAGCAATTCTTTAGCTTTATTTAAACGAATAATGCGTATAAATTTATTGGGCGAAAAGCCAGTGAGCGCATCCAGTTTTCTATGTAATTGTGAATGACTCATAAAAATATATTTACACAGTTGTTCTACAGAAAAGCTAATATCTTCTAAATGTTCTTCCACCACCTCTCTTATTTTTTTTACAAAATCATTTTCTATTATTTCAACAAGAGCAGGCGTTGGTAATTGTTCCGTTATTTTTTCAGTAAAAATATTTGGCGCCACTTGCTTACTATAATATTGTTGTAAATTTTTTCGAAGCTCTAATAATTTTTTTATTCTAATCAATAATTCTTCTTTATTAAAAGGTTTTTCTAAATATGCATCTGCCCCACGTTCTAAGCCTTCCATTTTACTTTCTATGTCAGCTTTTGCAGTAAGCATGATGATAGGGATATGGCTGGTGCGTTCATCGCTGCGGAGTCTTCTACACATTTCAAATCCATCTACATAAGGCATCATTACATCTGTAATAATTAAATCAGGTATTATTTCTGTAGCTATATCTATTCCTTCTTTCCCATCTCTGCCCACAGCTAATCTATACTCCGGTAAACAACTGGCTGTATACGCTACCACATCTACATTATCTTCTACCAATAAAATCAATTGTTTTTTACCGTCAGCCTTTTTAAATGAAATCCCAAGTTTATTGTCATTTATTTGAGAAAGGTTGCTATCATTTTTTTGATAAATAAAATTATTTTCTGAGGTGTTTTGGTTTTCCTCTGGTAGAGTTAATGGTAATGTTACAATAAACTCAGTTCCTTTACTTGTTCCGGTAGGTGGACTTTTTACAACTATTTCTCCTTCCATTAATTTAACCAGTTCTTTGGTAAGAGCAAGGCCAATACCTGTACCTTCCGCCTTACGTGAATGGCTATTATCTAATTGGTAAAACCTATCAAAAATGTGCTGTTGCTGCCCTTCAGGAATACCAATACCTGTATCTTTTACTTTTATAATGAGTTTGGTTTCATTTGCTTTGTCGCTAAATCTTTGTTCTAAAATAGATATATAAATATTGCCTTTTTCTTCAGTAAACTTTAAAGCGTTGGATAATAAATTAGATACTATCTGCCGTAATTTTTCAGCATCATAAGATGTATATAAAGAATCTAACGCAGATAAATAATGCAGCTGTTTGTGCTGGCTTTCGGCTAAGGAATGAAAAGACTCAACAATATACCTTAGAAAATTAATTACATCTCCCTGTACTATGTTCAACTCCATTTTACCGTTTTCCAGCTTAGATAAATCGAGCATTTCGTTTACAAGGTTTAGCAAACTTTGTCCATTGCGTACAATCATGTTCATACCATTATCAAAATATTCATCTGGCTTATTTTTTACCTGTTGAGCCATACCTAAAATGACTGTAAGTGGTGTACGAAACTCATGGGTAATGTTGGTATAAAGCTGCGTTTTTACAGCATCTAATTCTTTCACCCTTTTAGCTTCTTGCTGCTCATAATTTAATTGGTTTTGAAGTTTTGCTTTATTCACTTTAAATTTAAAGAATGCTCTGAGAGCAAAACCCAATACCAGTAAATAAAATATATATGCCCACCAAGTACGCCACCATGGCGGAAGCACACTAATTTTTAGTTGTGCAATATGCTCGCTCCAAATCCCCTGGCTATTACTGCCTTGCACTTTAAAAATATATTCGCCAGGGGTTAAGTGTAAATAGGTTGCATTGCGGTTAGTACCGGCTTCTACCCAATCTTTATCTGCACCTTCCAGTTTATAGCGGTATTTATTTTGTGATGATGTGGTATAATCGAGAGAGGCAAACTCGAGCGTTAAAATATCCTGCAAATACGATAAAGAAATGGTTTCTGTTTGCTCTATGGTATTTTTTAATACCCCAGTTTTATCATTTGGGGTTACAGGTAAATTATTGATTAAAATATTTGTAATAAAAACGTTTGGTGTAAATCTCTTTGCTAAAATTTCTTTCGGGTCAAAAATATTTAAACCATTTACGCCACCAAATGCCAGATGACCATTTGATAATTTTTTGTAAGCATTGGTATTAAATTCATTGTCCTGCAAGCCGTCGGCTTTTGTAAAATTTCTAAAATGATAATTGTTATTGTTGTCTTGTTTAGAAGTATTTAAACAAAAAATTCCTTTATTGGTACTTCCCCAAATATTACCTGCATCGTCAGTCAATAATCCATAAACTACATTATCTGACAAACCATTTTTTACGGTAAGATGGAGAAAATTTCCGGTAGATTTTTCTAACCGGTTCAACCCGCCGCCTTTGGTAGCTATCCATAAATAATTAGCATTGTATGGGTCATCTATAAAGCTCGATACATGATTGTAATTAAGAGAATTTGGGTTGTTGTTATTGTAATACCATTTTACCTGTGCTTCTGTATTTTTTATACCGGCTAGTATTACTTTGGCAAAACCATCTATAGTACCCACCCAAAAATCACCCATTTTATCTTCATACAAAGCGGTAGCTACGGCATATTCTGATAGTGGTTTTGCAGTATTGGTATTAATATTTAAAGTAGTTATTTTTTCATCACTAGTATTTAACAACATGATTGAACCACCTAAGCCTGCAAACCAAATTTGATTTCTACTATCTTCAATAATGGGTTGTTTAGAACCCATTCCTTCATAATTATTTATAGAAGGGTAGGGTGTTAATTTATTTGTATTTGGATTGTATTTAAAGTATCCTTTATTGTCGCTCTTAATCCAATAGTTGCCCGATTTTGCAATAATAAAATTATCTATTTGTGTTACTTGTGGTATTTGAGAAAAAGCATCATTTTGTATGTTGTTATTCTTTAAGCGCCTCCACTGGTACACCACATCTCCTAAAAAAATATCATCGGTGGTATTAGGTACAATACTGTAAATACTGTATCCATTTACTTGGGCATTAAATTTATCATTGGCTATATTGTATTTTCTTAACCCATATCCTAAAGTACCGCACCACAGCATCCCCGATCTATCAAATATATATGGATAAAGTATTCTTGTTTGTGCAGGAAGTTTTAAATTCCATTCAAGTTTTTTATTAGGCATCCAAGCACTAACATCATAAAAAGATAGTTCTCTATGGTGTTTATCCCACAGTTTACTATTGGGTTTAAAAATAATATTGCCCAGGGGTATCTTGCTGGTGTCAAATAATGGCGTAACGATTGTACCATCGTATAAATAGAGATTATTATTAATTAAAATGCTCTCGTCTTTTGTAAAATAACCGTTATTTAATATTTGACTGTTTGGGAGTAATACTAAATTGTTTTTTGCAGCATCAAATTTGTAAACAGTTCCATCCATTCCACCTATCCAAGTATTGTTGTTTTTATCATTACCTATATTATATACTTTAGTATTGTTTGGCAACGAAAGTTTACTGATAACAGGTGCTACATCCTTATCTAAATAATTTAAAGGAAGCGTAATTATATTTATTTTACCATCTTCTGTAGCAATCAACATTCTGCCATCTGGCATTTCTTCTATAATTTTTATAATGTTACTGGAAAGGCCATTGGCATGTTGGTTATTGCTTATTATTCTATAAAAATCGCCACTCTTTTTATCATATATATTTAACCCTTCGTTTTCTGTACCCACCCATATTCGCCCTTTGCTGTCTTCAAACAATTTATTAATGCTATTGCTGCTTAAACTTTTGGCATTATAAGGATCGTTGGTAAATACTTTAAAACTATAACCATCGTATCTATTAAGCCCATCTTTTGTACCTACCCATATAAACCCCTCTTTATCTTGCAAAATATCATACACCATTCCTTGCGATAAACCTTGTGTGGCAGTAATACTTTCATAGCCTACAGCTGTTTGAGCGTAAGAAGCAGAAGCATATGTACATACAAACAGAATGAACACAAAAAATTTAATGGTAGCAAATGGCTTCATTATTTCAATAGTACTTAAGTACAATTTTATTGGGCGTAAAACAACTGTGTTTTTATTGCAATGGGGATAAAATAATTAGAAACAAACTAATTGTGAAATTTTCAAGGGGAAGGAAGGAAACTGCAAAGTGCGTAAAAAATATTAAATAAAAGGCACTATTTATATTAAATATAATTAAAATGACGAATTTATCCTATTTGTGCACAGTTTATCCTATAGTTAGGCAGAAATGTACTAATTAATGATTGATATATATAATACAAAATTACATTTTGAAGATACTTTTGTGTTGTGAAAAAGTCTTTTACTATGCTTTTTCTTACCAATCTATCAAGTTCCCCATAGAAGGCTCTAAGCCAGTAGTTCGAAATCCCCACGAAAACATACGACTATAAGAATTATGCCTATACCGCAATTTATTCTTTGTGTTATAAATATTGAAATTAATAATGGTTGATGAATATGAGTACTAAGATTTAATTAGATACTCTTAAATAATATTAGTTGAACCAATTATAATTTATACACCAGTACAATAATTTTTAACATACAAAAACTTACAAAAATGGAAAAAACAGCTGTATGCGACGAGGGGTTAAATACTACCTGGGAAGCAATAGTAGAACGATGCGCAATTTTTGAACAGGCCATGGCAAATAGTGATGCCAAGGCAGTTTCTATGTGCTATACATTAGATGGACAATTTATGCAGCCTAACCAACAATCTGCTGTTGGGCGTGCAAATATTGAAGCCGCCATTGCAGGTTTTATACAACAAGGTTTTACACAATACAAGGTAACCTCCACCATTGTTTATGGGCAAATAGATGTGGTGGGAGTACAGGGCACTTATACACTTAGCCAGCAAGGCGGCCAAAATATGGATATAGGAAAAACGATTCAGTTATGGAAACAAGAGGATGGTGTTTGGAGGATTTTTAGAGATTGTTTTAATTCTGATTTACCTGCATCATCATAAAAATACAAAACAGAAAGATAATATTAACCATTAAAATAACTAATATGCACCAGGCACCATCACATCATGCAACATGTTTTGCAGAAAATTTATTGAATGCGCATTTATCTCTTCCTAAAGAAAAACAGATTGAATTATCAGGATCGGGCGGCGAAACCCTGGAAGCACTTTTTCTGGGTACGCACGGCAGCAATGCCATGTTTTTAACGGATATGATTGTAAAATCAATTCAAGGAAATGTAGAATTTAGAAAAAATTATTTTCCGCAAGATCCTGATTATCTCAGCACAGCCATTCAAACCTCCCCTGGGTTTGCCGAAACAC
Source organism: Ferruginibacter sp. (assembly GCA_031398005.1). GTDB lineage: Bacteria > Bacteroidota > Bacteroidia > Chitinophagales > Chitinophagaceae > Ferruginibacter. The sequence goes on along the minus strand of JANNMO010000027.1, from coordinate 98,631 downwards.
TTACACTGTTGGTAGATGAGCATGATAAACTCGTAACACAATTACAGCAGTCGGGTACCTTTTTTAGCATGCGTACTATTGGCCACATGCTTTGGGATACTACCATGCCAGGCATACTCGGTTATTTTGCTGCGTTGCTTTACAATCAAAATAATGTGGCTGCAGAAGCATCGCCTGTTACTACTTTGTTAGAAATGCATGTGGGCAATGATTTGTGTAAAATGCTTGGTTATGCGGTACATCCAATTGGACAAAATGCTAACACAAATCCCGTACCTGCAGATCTTATTACCGGGTGGGGACATATTACCTGCGATGGATCAGTAGCCAACCTGGAAGGATTATGGATGGCAAGAAATTTAAAATTATATCCTGTTGCAGTAAGGGCTGCGCTGCAAAATGAAGCTGCATTTCAAAGCATAAAAAGCTTTCAGGTAAAAAAGTTAGATGGTAGCATGGCAACACTTGCCACTATGGATGATTGGACGGTTTTAAATCTTCCTATTGATGATGTACTTGCAATACCTGACAGGATTAATAAGGAATACGGCATTGATCCCACAATAATTAATACTGCTATTTCAAATTATACGGTGCAGGCCATCGGTTACCATGATGTGCTTACAAAATATATTCCAACCATTACACAAACGCCTATATCTCTTTGCTCGGGCACACGCCATTATTCATGGCCAAAAGGTGCGGCTATTTTGGGTATTGGTGCAAATAATATGTGGAGCATTCCGGTTGATTTAAATGCTAGAATGGATTTAGATCAATTAAGATATTCACTGGGTATGTGTCTGGAAAAGAAAATTCCATTAATGAATGTGGTGGCAATTATAGGTACCACAGAAGAGAGTGCGGTAGATCCGTTGGCAGCCATTCTTTCTATTAGAGATGAGTACCGGGCACAAGGTTTAGAATTTGCTATTCACAGCGATGCTGCTTGGGGCGGTTATTACAAAACAATGCTAAATAGTGCGAATGAAGATGATCCTTATTCTTTTCAACATATTGATGAAGCTGCCATGGCAATGTTGCCCATGAGCGAATACGTTACCAACCAATATAAGGTGTTACAATTGTCAGATTCTATAACTGTTGATCCACACAAATCGGGTTATGTACCATATCCATCTGGCGGTTTATGTTACCGTAATTCTGCCATGCGTAACCTGGTTTCTTTTACTGCGCCGGTTGTTTATCATGGCGGTGTAGATCCTACTGTTGGTGTGTATGGTGTGGAAGGTTCCAAACCGGGAGCCGCTGCTGCTGCGGTTTACCTTAGTCATAAAGTTATTCGCCCAAACATTACAGGCTATGGAAAAATATCTTCTGAATGTTTCTTTAATGCAAAGCGTTTGTACGCTGCACTGGTTACTTTAAACATTGCTAAACTTCCGTTTTTTGTAGTGCCGCTCATTCCTATTCCTGCTATACAACAAGGGTTGGGTGCAGATAAAGTGCAACAACAATATCAATTCATTAAAGACAGAATAGTTAATAAAACCAACGAGCAATTAATGGCTGATGCCGAAGCATTTTCTCTTTTTAAAACGTTGGGTGGAGATCAAACCATTATAACCTACATGTATAATTTTTACAATGGCAATGGTACTCCAAACAATGATATGACCAAAGTAAATGCATTAAACGATGCTATTTACAGGGCCTTTAGTTTTAAGCCTTACGAGAACAATACAGAGCTTACAGAAATTGTAGTAACGTCCTCATCTTTTAGCAGAGCGCTAGATGGTAATGTGCTAATAGATAACCTGCGTGGGCGTTTAGGTGTAGTTACAGATTATGATGCACCCATCAATTTTATTATTTCTACTGTAATGAACCCATGGTTAAGTAATACGGTGAACGGCGATTTTATACCTGAAATTATATCTATCATCACTAAAAATGTTACTGCGATAGCTGCAAAAATTAAAGCAGGTACTCCAAAATTAGAAACAGCATAAAACCGAAATTATGAAAGCTAAAAATATTTATGGTGAAACCGTTGATGAGATAAAATCAAAATATGCAGATGCCACTATAGATGGTTTTGCACCCACACTGGCCATTGTGTTTTCATCTATCACACAAGATAGAAAACCACTTGCAAATTTTTTTGATGAACAAAAAATTGATGTGTTCGGTTCTACAACTGCGGGAGAAATTTTGGATGATGAAGTGATGGAAAACAATACAGTTATCATGTTGCTGGATATTAAGAAAGCGCATTACAAAATTTTTTGTGAAGCATCTGATGATACCTACAAAGTAGCAAGTGATATGGCAAAATTTGCAAAAGCAACATTTAATGATCCTTCTATAGTTGTGGTATCTAGCGGACTTACCATTGATGCAGAGCAAATAATAAAAGGCGTTCAGGAATTTGATAAAAGCATTCCTCTCTTCGGTGGGCTTGCCGCAGATGATTTAACCATGAAGGGTTCCTTTGTTTTTAGCAATAATTATGAATCAGCCACAGGGCTTATCGGATTGATATTAGACAATGAAAAAATAAATGTAAAAGGGCTCGCCACCAGTGGATGGGATAATATCGGTATTGAAAAAACCATTACAAAATCTGTAGGTAATGTGGTGTACTCAATAGATGATGAACCTGCGGTAGATGTGTTTGTAAAATATTTTCAGTTTACCGAAAGTGTAGATAATACAGCAGAAATAATTGCACAAAATTTTGCGCAATACCCATTACAACTCACCAAAGAAAATGGCAACACCGTGCTGCGTGCGCCTTTAATGGTAGATATTGAAAGCAGGGCATTGATTTTTGCAGGAGGCATTCCGCAGGGAAGTAAAGTAAAATTTTCTGTACAACCGGGTTTTGATTTAATAGAAAAAACCACAGAAAGAGTTCGTGTATTAAAAGAGGGGATTCCTGAAGCTGATGCAATGATTATGTTTTCGTGCAAAGCAAGGCACATGGCCCTTGGCCCAATGACGGGAGATGAAGCAGGCATGATACGTGGCATTTGGAACAAACCGCTTATTGGTTTTTTTACCTATGGAGAAATAGGAACGGCAAAAGGCAACACCTGCGATTTTCACAATGAAACATGCTCCATGGTAATATTAGAAGAAAAATAAAAGCATAAAAAAATTACTAACCCGCAAAAAGTATTTTTTTGGAACAATTAAAAAAACTGATTCAAGCCTTAGATATTGATGCAGAAATAAAAGCCCAACTTTTAGAACAGGTAAAAGTAGCTCAAAAAAATATTGCTGTAGTAGATTTTAAATTTCATAGAACGGTTATTGATAAAGCGGCCATTACAAATGTTTTAAATGCCAGCATAGAAGAGATAGAAAAGCAAAAAAAGAATATTGAGATGGCTAAAAACGAGATCAATGAAAACATGATCATACTCGATAAACAAAAAAATGAAATTGAAGAAAAGAACACTGAGCTCAACATAGTTTTAACCAATTTAAAAGAAACACAACAACAGCTTGTTCAATCAGAAAAAATGGCTTCGCTTGGTCAGTTAACAGCAGGGGTAGCACATGAAATAAATAACCCGATAAATTTTGTGTCGGCAAACATAAAACCTTTAAAAGATGATTTGAATGATTTGGTGGGGTACATCAATTTTTATAGAAATACCATCAAAGAAAAAGGGTTGGAAGATGCGTTTGGTGGTAAAGAAAAACTACCAGATGAGCAGGAAATAATTATGCTGTTTGGTGAGGTGGATGATTTGCTGAGAGGAATTGGAGAAGGCGCTATTCGTACTGCAGAAATTGTAAAAGGACTAAGAAACTTTTCGAGGCTTGATCAGGATGCTATAAAAAAAGCGAGTATAAATGAAGGCATAGAATCTACGTTAACGCTTTTACACAGTAGTTATAAAGACAGAATAGACATTGTAAAAGATTTAAAGAACATTCCTGAAGTGGACTGTTTTCCCGGACAAATAAACCAGGTGTTGATGAACTTATTGAGCAATGCCATACAGGCAATACAAGGTGTGGGAAAAATTTTTGTAAGTACTGAGCTAGTGGCTGGCGATAAAGTTTGTATAACTATCAGAGATACGGGTGCCGGCATTCCGGAGGAAATACGTACTAAAATATTTGATCCATTTTTTACAACAAAAGAGGTGGGCAAGGGCACAGGTTTGGGGCTTTCTATTAGTTATGGAATTATACAAAAACACAATGGTAGCATCGAAGTTTTGTCGGAAACAGGCGTAGGTTCCACCTTTATTATCACGTTACCTATTCATCAAAACCTTACCTAAATAAAACTATAAGAATGTATGAATGATTTATCTGTAAATAATATTTTGTATGTAGATGATGAGGTAAATAACCTCAACTCTTTTAGAGCAGCTATGCGACGATACTATCATGTATTTACTGCAGAAAGTGGTGAAGACGCTTTAAAAATATTTAATGAAAATGATATACAGGTTATTGTAACTGACCAGCGCATGCCTAATATGACGGGCGTACAGTTTTTGCAACAATTACCCGAAGAGCCAGATAATGTTAGAATTATTTTAACCGGCTTTAGTGATATGGAGGCCATTATAGATGCGATAAATACCGGCAAAGTGTATCGTTACATTACCAAGCCATGGGATAAAGATGAACTTAAAATTACCATTGACAATGCAATTGAAACGGCACTGCTTCGCCGCAACAATAAAAAATTAATACATGAGCTACAGGATTATAATGAGCAACTGGAAAATAAAGTGAACCAACGTACCCAAGAAATTGAAAAACAAAAAAAACAGTTAGAAACAGAGAAATCAAAATCAGATGCATTGCTGTTAAATATTTTGCCGGAAGAGATAGCGGCAGAGTTAAAAAACTTTGGAAAATCATATGCCCGAAGACACGATAATGTTTCTGTATTATTTGCAGACATTGAAGGCTTTACTGGAATAGCTCAAAATTTAACCCCCGATCTTTTAGTAACCCAGTTAGATGAAGCCTTTCGTGGATTTGATTATATAACCGGAAAGTATGGATTGGAAAAAATAAAAACAATTGGTGATGCATATATGTGTGCAGCAGGTCTGCCAAAAGATGATGAAGATCACGCCTTAAACACTTTGAAAGCCGCTATAGATATGCAGCAATTTATTACCGAGTTAGGTAGAAGTAAGTTGATACAGGACCTCCCTGTTTTTAAAATACGCATTGGTATCCACTCGGGCTCTGTAGTATCTGGCGTGGTGGGCACAAAAAAGTTTGTGTATGATATATGGGGCGATACCGTAAACCTTGCTTCTCAAATGGAACAGCAAGGCGTACCTGGAAAAATAAATATTTCAGGCGACACTTATGCACTCGTAAAAAACTTTTACAACTGCGAACACAGAGGTAAAATAGCCACTAAAAACAAAGATGAACTGGATATGTATTTTGTAGAGGCGAAAAAATAAATCAAATAACCATGGTTATTTTATCATAAGACCCTTACATTATTATCAATTGCATAACTGCACTGTTTACTGGGGGTAATTCATTGCAGTGGCAATTGAGTTTTAAATTTTTATTACCATGCAAAATAGAAGCAAATTAATTGAACTAAAAAAATTCATTTTTATTGAAAATAAAAACTCCCCCCACCATGTATAACAAATACAAAGCAGACCATGTAGATTGGAAAATGGTAACCTCTCCAAAAAACATTTTACTCATTTTAATTGGTACTGGCCTGGCTGTATTGGCCATGAAGGGCTTTATGATTCCTAATAAATTTTTGGATGGAGGTATTACTGGTATCTCTATTTTGCTCCATGAAATCTTTCATATCAACATTAGCTTTTTAGTAATTATTTTAAATGTTTTATTTATTTATTTGGGTTATAAACGGATAGGAAAAACCTTTGCTGTACAAACCAGTATTGCGGTGGTGCTGCTTTCTATAGGGTTGCTTTTTGTAGATATAAATCCCATCACACACGATAAATTATTAATTGCCATTTTTGGCGGTATCTTAATGGGCACAGGGGTGGGGCTTGTAATAAGAGGGGGAGGAGTTATAGACGGTGCCGAAGTAATTGCTGTTTTTACAGGAAGAAAAACCGGTTTTTCCAACAGTGAAATTATCCTATTAATAAATGTTATCATTTTTGCCGTTGCTGCATCTCAGTTCGGTATTGAAACAGCTATGTACTCCATCATCACTTATTTTACTGCTACCCGAGCCATTAATTATGTGGTAGATGGTATTGAAGAATTTACTGCCATGAATATTGTATCGTGCAAGCAGGAAGAAATAAAAAATCTTTTGGTAAATGATCTTGGTAAAGGGATAACTGTTTACCAAGGGCAACGTGGTTATTTGCCCGGCAGTTTTGATGTAAGTACAGCATGTGAAATTATTGTAACGATCATTACACGATTAGAAATAAAACAAATTCAAGATGCCATTTTAGAAATAGACGATAAAGCATTTATGTATGTACAAAGCATTAAAGAAGCATCTGGTGGGGTATTAAAACACAAAGCACATGCTAAGTAAGTTATCCATGAAATTATTTGTAAGTGATTTGCTTAAAAGTAAACTGCCTGCCAATTATTACTACCATAATGTAGTACATACTTTGTATGTATTACAAAAAGTAAATGAAATAGGAATTCATGAAAACTGTAACGAAAAAGAATTGGAACTGTTAAGTGCAGCCGCTCTCTGGCACGACACGGGCTATGTAAACACCTATGCGGGGCATGAAGAAGAAAGTTGTGTACTGGCAAAAAAATATTTACCAAAATATGGTTTTACAAAAAATGAGATTGCTGAAATATTGGGGATGATAATGGCTACAAAAATATTGCAAACACCTACCACCAAATTAGAAGAAATAATGGCTGATGCAGATTTGGAATATTTAGGATCCAATACAGTAGAAGAAAAGGCTCATTTATTATTTAGAGAATTACAATCCTTAACGCCTTCTCTTAATGAAACAACATGGAATAAAATGCAAATATCGTTTTTAGAAACACACCATTATTTTACTAACTATTGTAAGATAAACAAGGATCCTTCTCGCTATGCCTACCATAAAAAATTGATGGATGCGCAGAGCTAAGTTCTGTTCACTGTGCTTTAATAAGTGAAACATACTTGAAAAGTGCTATTTAAATTTTTAATAAAACGTTGTATGAATTTCAAGTTTTCTCTTATGAAGAATTTTTACCTCTTACACATACTTTGTCCTATTATTTGTAGAAAAAATGCCATTTAATGGTGAATAATTACATGATATAATTTTTGTTAGACTAGAAATTTGTAATACCAATTTGCTTGTAGTCATATTTATCGGGGGGTAATTTATAGCTGCAGCAAGTTGGTTTTTTTTAAATATTTTCCGGTTTAAAATCACACAATTTTTTTTAAACTATTAAATAAACTAACATGAACAATAGGATTAAATTAAAGAGAAAAATATTTTTCTTCTCTTAACGCTCATGCCTCTTAACAACATGGCGCAAACCAATAATGTAATTTCTATACTCGGAGAAGTTTTTTAAAACTTAAAAATCATGAAAGCAAGCATTACTATTCCGGTGCAGTATAACCCTGCTATACCATCCCTATCTCAAAATACTTTATTACGATATTTCAATTTCATCGCCTTGTATTTTGCACAAGGCATACCCATTGGAATGTTGTTTTTTGGCATACCAGCCTGGATGGCAATGAATGGTAAAACAGCGAGTGAAATTGCAACATTTGCAGTGGTTGTTGCACTGCCGCCGAGTTTTAAATTTGTAGTGGCACCACTCATGGATCGTTATACTTATTTGCCCATGGGGCGTAAACGACCTTGGGTAATTTTGGGGCAAATGGGGTTAGTGGTAAGTTGCATTTTTATGGCTTATGTGCCAGACCCGTTAAATAATTTAAGCCAATTGATGCTGGCTGGTTTTGTGGTTACACTCTTTTCGTCCTTTCAAGATGTGGCTACCGATGGAATGGCGGTTGATATTATTCCGCAAAACCAACAAGCAAGAGCTAACGGGCTCATGTGGGGTTCAATGATCATTGCTATTTCTACTTCACTGGCATTGGGAACTTGGTTGCTTAATAAATATGATTTTACTATAGCTATGCTCATGCCTGCGGTTGTAATTGGTATTATTATGTTTGTGCCTATTTTTTTAAGAGAACGACATGGCGAAAAGATTTTGCCTTGGACATCCGGCACAGCATCACCAGAAACCAAACAATTACAACTAAACAGCTTTGCTGATATTTTTAAATCATTATACAGGGTTTTTCGTTTACGCAATTCATTAATACTGGCTTCATTAATTTTTATTGGCCTCGGCAGCTTTAAATATATTGGCACATTGCTACCCATTTTTACGGTAAAAGAACTTAACTGGACAAATGTGGAATACTCCCAGTATTATGCCACAGCCAAAATAATAGGTGGCATTGTAGGTATGCTATTAGGCGGCGTTTTAATTGAAAAATTTGGCAAAAAAACAATGATAAATATTTACTTTTTCGGGCTGGTGTTTTTCATCACGGTTTTGTCATTTTCAAAAAATTATTGGAACGATAAAAATTTTATTTATGCATTTATGATTGCGCACAATATACTGTACACTTTGGCTAGCATTGGTGTTTTTGCTGTTGCTATGCAATGCTGTTGGAAAAAAATTTCTGCAAGTCAATTTGCGTTGTATATGACCATTGCTAATCTTGGTCAAATTTCTTTAGCGGCTTTAATAGGTCCAATAAAAGAAAATTTCAGTTGGCAAATAACACTTTTTGTTTATGCTATTATGGTTGGGTTTGCTTGGTTGCTGCTGCAGTTTTTAAACATTAATAAGCAGGTAGAAAAAATAGCTGCATTGGAAAAATGGAATGATGGTAACGCAGCAATGAATTTAGTAAAAGAATTTATTACCTCGAAAAGTCTTAAAAAATAGTATAGCCGAAAACTTTCTGCAAACGAAAACGAAAATATTAATTTAGTACTGTTTGAAATTAAATAATGCATCATCTTAACCAGCATCACTTCAGTACAAGAAAATACAAACAATGAAAAAAAGTATTTTAATTAGTTGCATTTTATTATCACAGCAAATCAATGCACAATCCTATCAAAAAATACACCGCAAAGCCATTGTAGTAGATACCCACAATGATATTTTGATGCAGGCTGCTGACAGGGGAACATCACTTGACCAGGACCTTACCGGTAAAACACATAGTGATCTTTCACGCTGGAAAAAAGGCGGACTCGATGTGCAAATTTTTTCAGTGTATTGCGATGGCGCCCTAAAAAATGCCTATGCTAATGCTAACAGGGAAATGGATAGCCTTGATGCAGTTGCCTTACGCAACCCCGATAAAATTATAAAAGTATCCAACTATGCCGAAATATTAAGAGCTGTAAAGCAACATAAGATAGCCGCTATGTTTGGTGTAGAAGGCGGCCACATGATAGAAGATGATCTTACAAAATTAGAAGCATTTTACAAACGTGGCGCAAGGTATTTAACGCTTACACATAATGTTGCTCCTACCTGGGCTACCAGCGCAGCAGATGAAACCACTAAACCAAACTTGCTTAACAAGGGATTGACTGAGTTTGGCAGACAGGTAGTGCAACGTATGAACCAATTGGGGATGATGATAGATGTGAGCCACTCCGGCGACCAAACATTTTGGGATGTAATTAAACTAAGCACCAAACCCATTATTGCTTCACATAGTTCAGTGTACAGTCTTGTTCCGCATCGCCGTAATTTAAAAGACGATCAGATAAAAGCCATTGCAAAAAATGGCGGTGTCATTCAAATAAATTTTCATCCCGGTTTTATTGACAGCAGCTTTGGTTTGAAAGAAGACGCTTTTTTAAAAAGGCACAAAGCAGAAAGTGATTCTCTTTTAAAAAGCGGTATGGATGAATGGTACATGATGACTTTGCTGTATAAAAAATATGCAGCAGAAGCAGAGCCAATGCGGCCGCCATTATCTATGCTGATAGATCATATTGATTACATCGTAAAATTAGTGGGCGCTGATTATGTTGGCCTCGGCTCCGACTTTGATGGCATCAACCTTACTCCACAACAGTTAGATGACGTTACTACATATCCTTTAATTACAAAAGCGTTGGTTGGAAAAGGGTACAGTAAAAAAGACATCAATAAAATTTTAGGCGGCAATCTTTTACGGGTTTTAAAAGCCAACGAAACAAAATAAAAAATATGATTAAAAAAATCATCAAGCTGCTCCCAGTAATATTACTCTGCGTAATAAACGGGTATGCGCAAAAAAATCAAAGCAAAACTGTTGCAAAAGCTCCCAAAATATTTATGCTGCTGGATATCACTGTGCATGATACCGTTATGTATGAGCAGTACCGGATTAAGGTAGAACCTATCATTAAAAAATTTGGAGGGAAATACCTGATTCGTTCTGGTGGCATGGCATTCGATAAAGACCCAACCCGCAAAGTAATTCCTGTGGAAGGCGGCTGGAATCCTGACAGGCTCATCATGGTACAATGGAATTCGATGGAGCAACTACAAAAATTTGCAACATCGGCTGAATATGTTGCCATTGCGGAATTGAGGGCAAATGCGGCAGCTACAAAATCCATTATTGTAACGGAATATTTAAACTAGTATTCATAACATCAGCACAAATAATTAAACAATAAAATAAATTTTTAAAATGAAAAGCAAAAAAAATACCTTCCTATTTATCACATTGATAAATGTATTTTCTTTTCAGTTATTAGCACAAAAGAAATTTGAGTTAACAGATATGGACAAACTCTATATTTTAACCGACCCACAAATATCGCCTGACGGAAAATCAGTTTTAGTAATGGTATCTAAACCTGATACTACAACCAATAAAAACAAATCTTTTATTTATAAAGTAGATGTTGTGAGCGGAGCTACCCAACAGTTAACATATGAAAGGATATTGGTTAGTTATCCAAGATGGTCTCCATCGGGTAATGCTGTTGCCTTCATAGCTGCCGATGCAAATGCAAAGGCGCAACTATTTTTATTATCAATGAACGGTGGAGAAGCAAAGAAAATTACTAACGCTCCTATGGGTGTAACGCAATTTGAATGGAGCCCTGATGGTACTGTGTTTGCTTTTGTGCAACAAGATGAAATAATAAATAAAAAACAAATAGATAAAGGGTATGATGGCTTTGAAATAAAATACAATAGTATGTTTATGAATGCCAGGCCAAATCCATCTCATCTCTGGATTATTCCATCTGATAGCGGTGAAGCAAAAAGGCTTACGGCCGGCAATTGGACAATTCCTGCTGCAGTTGCTAATTCCTTTTCCTGGTCTCCTGATGGGAAAAATATTGTGCTTCAAAGTAATGAATCGCCTTATTCTGGTGAACTTATTTTTACGATTAAAACCGTTGAAATAGCCACCGGAAAAATCAATAGAATCACTACCACCCAAATACCACCTGATGCAATGCATAAAGAGAGGCAGCCTGCATTTTCTCCCGATGGCAAGTCCATTGCCTATCAGCGTAATTTGGAAAATGTTGGTTATGGCTTTGATGTTTTTCTTACATCACCTAATGCTGGAAATGGAATTAATTTGACTGCAAAATTGGACCGCTGTTTCTTTCGGGCAGAATGGAGTAGGGACAGTAAAGTTCTTTTTGTAGCGGCCAATGATTTCAATACTGTTTCGTTATGGATGCAGCCACTAAATGGAACAGCAAAAAAATTAAATTTGAGCAACTTATGTATGACGGGTGCCTATTGGTACAATTATACCATTGGAAAAAATAATTCTATCGCTATGATTGCGAGTACGCCTCAATCTCCCAATGAACTTTACTACATGGCCAATCCTGAATCGGCACCAAAACAACTAACCAATTTTCATCAGGAAATAAAGAACGTTAGTTTCGGCAAAGTGGAAACTTTCACCTGGAAATCGGATGAGTTTACACCCAATGGAATTCTTACTTTTCCACCTGATTTTGACCCAACTAAAAAATATCCATTGGTAGTGGAACCACATGGCGGACCAAGGTCAACATCAAAAGAATTGTTCAATTCATCAGCACAATTAAAAGCTGCTCATGGGTATATTGTTTTTCAACCAAACTACCGTGGCAGTGATAATATGGGCTACCGTTTTTCTGAAGCAATTAATGGTGATGCTGGTGAAGGACCGGGAAGAGATGTAATGAAAGGATTAGCGGAACTAAAAAAACGTAACTATATAGACACTGTTAACATTGCAGTAACCGGCTGGAGCTATGGTGGTTTTATGACTACCTGGCTTATAGGAAACTATCCCGGCTGGAAATGTGCGATAGCGGGTGCAGCAGTTACAGACTGGTTGGCTCAATATTCACAAAACGATGTGGGAAGTATGTCCCGGTTTGAAGTAGGCAAAGGCATATCACCATTTACTGATAAGAAAGTAAAAGAAAACTGGATAAAAAATTCTCCCATTACTTACGCACAAAATGTAAAAACACCCACACTTATTTTATCTAATACAGGTGACGAAAGAGTTCCCATTTCTCAATCTTATACTTATTTCAGAGCACTGCAAGACAATGGTACAGAATCAAAGTTTATTGCTTTTCCAATTGCAGGACATATACCAACGGACCCAATTAGAACCAAAGAAATGAACAGGTATGTATTGGATTGGCTGGATAAGTATTTAAAGTAATGGGTAAAAATGAAACCCAGCGTTTAAAATTTTGCAGCGTTAAAAGAGCACATTATCCCTGGGTAAAAGATGTATAAAAATTGACTAAAACTTTCACAATGAAAAAAATAACACTTCTATTTATCGCATTGATAATTATATTTTCTTTTCCGCTATTGGCACAAAAACCGAGAGCAAGAACCATTGGAATTCCTTTTGATGGCACTCCCGGAAAATATAATGCCATTACCGATGTAAAGGGTGTGGAAGTAGGTTACAGTACCATTATTTCGGGTACCGGAAAAAACATAATAGGCAAAGGCCCTGTGCGTACAGGCGTTACAGCTATTTTACCAAGAGGCCGAAATAACAATCCTGTTTATGGTAACTGGTATTCGTTAAATGGTAATGGCGAAATGACCGGTACAACCTGGCTAACAGAATCAGGGTTTTTAGAAGGCCCCATAATGATAACAAATACCAACAGTGTGGGTGTAGTCAGAGATGCGGTACTGAAATGGTTTGTAAAAACAGGTTGGTACAAAGAAGATTTTTGGTACACCTATCCTGTTGTTGCAGAAACTTACGATGGTTTTTTAAATGACATTTATGGTTTTCATGTAAAAGAAACCAATGCGTTTGAGGCTTTAGATAGTGCAAAGAGCGGTTTTGTAAAAGAAGGTAATGTGGGTGGCGGCACAGGAATGATGTGCCTGGGTTTTAAAGGTGGCAGCGGTACATCATCAAGAGTAATAAAAGTAAAAGACTCCACTTACACATTAGGTGTGTTTGTACAATCAAACTTTGGCAGAAAAAGAAATCTCACTATTGCAGGCGTACCAGTTGGTAAAGAGTTACGGGATACGCTTAACGATGAATTCAAAGCTCCGCCTTCTTATCAACCGGGTGATGGTTCTATTATTGTTGTTGTAGCAACCGATGCTCCATTATTACCACATCAATTAAAAAGAATTGTACAACGGGTATCATTAGGGATTGGACAAGTGGGTGGACAAGGAACAAATGGTTCAGGTGATATTTTTATTGCATTCTCAACAGCCAACACATCTGCATTTCAACGAGATAGTTTTACAAAGGTTGATGTATTGCCAAACGATGAAATCAATCCATTGTTTGAAGCCACCATACAGGCAACAGAAGAAGCGATCATCAATGCGATGGTGGCTGCAGAAACGATGGATGGTATTAATGGAAATAAATCGTATGCCTTGCCCCATAAATTAGTGATGGATATTTTAAAAAAATATAACCGGGTACAATAAATTTTTACTGATAAAAAAAACAATAATTTTCATTTTTTTTGTATAGCTGCTGTCGTTGCTGTTGCTCTATTAGTTGATAAAAGACAAAAACAAACTGTATTAAAATAAAATAATTGATGAAAAAAATCTTACTCCTTCTCCCTGCAATTGTATCCATTGCATTATTACAGGCACAACTTGTCCCGCCTTTACGGGAGCCATCAACAACAACTAAACAGCAGGCCGTGCAGCAAACTGTTGTAAAACTATTTGATGCTTTATCAAACCGTGATTCGGTTAGCCTCAAAGCCAATAGCACAGCAGATATTAGCTTATACGAATATGGGCAGGTATGGAATATGGATACACTTATACTAAAAGCCATTACACTAAACCAGTCGGCAGATTTTAAACGCACTAATAGCTTTGAGTTCATCAATACCATAGTAGATAAAACTATGGCGTTGGTAAATTATCGTTTGCAATCGGCAATAACAAAGGATGGTAAACAATCAACTATACAATGGCTTGAAACGGTCGTCTTAGTGAAAGAGAAAAGAAAGTGGAAAGTAAAACACCTGCATTCAACCCTTATCAAACGAACTTAAAAAATCAACTGCAATACATTTCAATCTTTTACTCAATTTTAATGCAATGAAAAAATACTATTATCTCTTATCATTTTTTGTTTTTTGACAGCTCCTGCTTTTTCGCAAACAACTTTTAGTGATGAAACAAAAAAGTATATTGAGTACAACGACTCGATTACTGTTTTCAAAAATGCTTTGTTGATTGATGGCAAAGGTAATGCTGCAAGGCTATGGCAATTGGCGTGCAATAGAATTGTTGGTGGAAGCAGATGGATTTACGCCCTTGGAAGCTATAAAAATTGCAACACTTAATGGCAGTATAGCTTTGGGGTTTGATAAAAAGATTTGGTACTATTGAAGTAGGGAAAGCTGCTGACTTACTGATCATAGACGGAAACCCTTCAAAAAATATCAGCGACCTTTGTAAAGTGCAATATGTTTTTAAAAACGGTGTTGGTTATCATTCAAAAAAATTATTTGAGTTCGTAAAAGGAAAAGTAGGTTTTAATTAATAACGGTTGGTATTAAAATTATAATTATGAAAAAAACATTCCTGTTTCTGTTTGGTATTTTATTTACAACATTACTACATGCACAAGAAAGTGCAACCGGTATATTTTCGTTCAACCATTTAGCCTTATCTGTAAAAGATGCAAATCGTGCAGTTGATTTTTATACAAAGGTTTTTCAGTTAAAAGAAATTACGAACCGCTCTGCTATCGATGGCATTAGATGGATATCGTTGGGTGAAGGAAAAGAATTGCATTTGATATCTGTTTTAAAAGAACCGGTCGTTATTAATAAAGCGGTGCACCTTGCATTAGCAACAAATGATATTGATGCATTTGTAATACGATTAACAGCTATGAAGATTACCTATTCTGACTGGCCGGGTAAACCCAATACCGTTAACGAAAGAGCCGATGGTGTAAAACAAATTTATCTGCAAGACCCTGATGGTTATTGGATAGAAGTTAATAACATCGATGGAGCAAAATAATAAATACTTCCACGCCAGCGTTCGTGTTTCACGAATGCAACCCCATAACCGTGTCCACAAATTGTAAAAACCATTGCTTTGGGCTTAGAGAAGGAGATAATATTTTACCCATTGTTTTTAATGCAAGAATGATTAATACAATTTTTTTTCTAAACTTATTTGCAAAAAAAATTACTCATATAAAAAATCACATCAAAAATGCTGCACTAGTTATTTGTAAAAACAATAACTTGTTTATCACAATTAAATAATATGAAAAAAAATAGCTTCTTCCTTTTACTCATACTCATATGCAGTAATTGTTTTGCACAAAAAAATAATGCTACAAAAGCCAATGATGGTTTAAAAAATGAATCTGCCACAACCATACAAGCAGGTTATGATGCGTATAAAAAAATTGCATTAGGCATTTGGGATTATGCAGAGCTTGGGTATAAAGAAAACAAGAGTACAGCAATGTTACAAAAAACGTTGAAGGATAATGGCTTTGCAGTAGAAGCAGGTGTAGCAGGTATGCCTACAGCATTTGTAGCTACCTATGGCAGCGGTTCACCGGTAATTGCCATCCTTGCAGAGTACGATGCATTGCCCGGTATATCGCAAGATAATTCTCCCGCCAAAACACCCATTGCCAACAAAACAAGTGCACATGCATGCGGCCATCATTTGTTTGGCACCGGCTCAGTAGCTGCTGGTATTGCCATAAAAAAATTATTAGAAGCAGGCAAAATAAAAGGAACCATCAAAGTATTTGGTTGCCCTGCCGAAGAAGGTGGTAGCGGAAAAGTATATATGGTAAGAGAAGGATTGTTTAATGGTGTAGATGTTGTATTGCATTGGCATCCGAGCGATAATAATTCGGTAACTTATACAAGTGCCTTGGCCAATAAATCTGCCAAGTTCAGGTTTAATGGTATTGCATCGCATGCCTCTGGTTCGCCCGAGCAAGGCCGCTCTGCATTAGATGCGGTGGAGGCCATGAATAATATGGTGAACATGATGCGGGAACATATTCCGCAAGAAACCCGCATACATTATGTAATAACCAATGGTGGAAAAGCACCCAATGTAGTACCCGAGTTTGCAGAAGTATATTATTATGTGCGCAACCCAGAGAGAGCTCTGGCAGTATCTATTTTTGATAGAGTGGTAAAAGCTGCTGAAGGCGCAGCGCTTGGTACAGATACAAAAATGAATTATGAAATTATTGGCGGCACACACGACCTACTCATCAATAAAACATTGGCAGTAAACATGCAAAGCAATTTAGAAAAAGTAGGGGGTGTAACCTACACTGCAGAAGAAAATATCTTTGCCAATAAAATACAAACTACTTTTTTAGGTAAGGCTACTCCAATAGATTCTGCAGGTATTGTAAAACCGATTCACATAGAAAAAAACCAAGGCTCAACAGATGTGGGAGATGTGAGCTATGCAGTACCAACCGCAGGTGTAGAAACTGCTACATGGGTGCCGGGTACAACGGCACATAGCTGGCAAGCAGTAGCAAGCGGCGGTACAGATATTGGCATAAAGGGAATGATGGTGGCCGCCAAAACATTGGCATTTACGGCTATTGATTTATTTACAACGCCTGCATTAATACAAAAAGCAAAAGAAGAATTTATACTAACAAAAGGCGATTACCAATACAAGACATTACTGGGCGATAGAAAGCCTGCTTTGAATTACAGGGATTAAAAAACTATTAATTGTGGTTCAATTTTACAATATGAAAAAAAAATTATTATTATTTTTTATAAGTCTTTATGCAATTACTGCAAATGCACAACAACCATATTTTCCGGATGCTGACTGGCAAATAAAAAAACCAGAAGAGCTGAAGATGAATAAAAAATGGATTGACAGTGCTATTTCATTTGCATTAAATAATGAAAATAAAGTTGAACGAGATTTGCGCATTGCCAATATGAAAGCCTACACCAGAGAACCTGATTATAAAATTATGGGTCCTATGAAAGAGCGTGGCGGACCAGCAGGACTCATCATAAAAAATGGTTTTATCGTAGGACAATGGGGAGATGTAAACAGGGTAGATATGACCTTTAGTGCAACGAAAAGTTATTTATCAACCATAGCAGGACTAGCCGTTGACCTAGGATTGATAAAAAATGTAAACGACAAAGTAAATCAATATGTGTGGGATGAATCTTTTGAAGGCGAACACAATGCTAAAGTAACATGGCATCATTTGCTAACGCAATCATCTGATTGGTCAGGCAGTTTATTTGGCTTGCACGATTGGGCAGATAGACCACCAAAAGATGGTGGTATTGATGATTGGAAAAACAGAAAATTGTTGGAACCGGGAAGCAATTACGAATACAACGATGTTCGTGTAAATATGCTTGCATTTTCACTCTTGCAAGTTTGGCGTAAACCATTGCCAACAATATTGAAAGAAAAAATAATGGACCCCATTGGCGCATCATCAACATGGCGTTGGTATGGCTATGAAAATTCTTTTGTAAATATGGATGGGCTCATGATGCAATCGGTAAGCGGTGGTGGGCATCATGGCGGAGGTCTCTTTATCAATACGCTCGACCAAGCAAGATTTGGTTTGCTTTTTTTAAGAAATGGAAAATGGAAAAGCCAACAATTGTTATCTGAAAAGTGGATCAGTGCAGTACAACAACCATCTACTGCAAATAAAAACTATGGTTATATGTGGTGGCTAAATACAGATGAGCGCTGGAAAGGTATTTCTTCTAAAGTATATTATGCAGCGGGCTTTGGAGGTAATTATATTATTGTTGATAAAGAACATGACTTACTGATTGTTACCCGCTGGATGGATGATGCGAAAGTAGGGGACATGATGCAATTGGTAATTAAAGCAACAGAAATGCCTTAATATTTTATGTTGTTGTTACTTGTAAAGATGTTAGTACTGGTGAAAAATAAATAATAAAATGCTTTAGCCAACATGGTTTTTTGCGTGTAGGCTTTAGCCATTTTAATGAAAACTATAAGCAAAATTAATAAGCGTTATAAATAAGACCTATTATTTTAAAAAACAGTGTGCAAAAATAATTAACTGTATTCATTTTATTTGCCTGTAGTAATTTTTTTAGCAGCTGTATAATCGTCCAAAAAAAATCATTTCAATGCTCAAATAATTAAACTATATATTACATTCAATTAATAAAAAATAATTGTAAATTACAATTCCTTCTTCCCTACAGATTTCCATAGCTGCTTACAAGTTTTATGTTTTATCATGCTGCAATTTCAATTGCTTGCAATCATTTTTGTATAGTATTTCCTTGCCCTCATTTGAAAGTTTTTTGTAACTAAACTTTTTAAATACATATTATTTCTAAAAAATAAATGCCATTAAAAATGAAAAAAACACATCAACTTAAAAAATTAATTATTGCAGCGGTTTTATCAACTTTTATCTTTTCTTCTTATGCCCAGGTAGGCATAGACATGGAAACACTGGTAAACGATTTTCAAGCTGCCTACAACCGTGGAGATAACCAAGCACTCGGAAGAATGTTTACATCAAATGCTGTAAGAGTTAACCAGGATGGAAGTACCATTTCAGGATCTAAAAGAATTGCAGAAAACTATGGCAACAGTTTTAGTACTTCTAACCTCCAAAACCAGTTAACCATTACTGAGATAAAAGAAGAAAGCGATACCAGAGTAATTGTAATAGGCACTTATAACATAACTGGTACAGCTAAACTAACCGGCGATGCCGTTGCATCATCAGGCACCTATGAAAATATTTTTATTAAAGAAAATGCTGTGTGGAAAATTAGTAGGATGCGGCTCTTGGATTAAGTAAATATAAAAGCAGGTAGTTGCTAATCACATAAATTTATTACCATCAAATTTTATAGTTCATTCAAGAGCTATCTACAAATGCTGTACCTGTAATTTTTAATCCTTTTATCATGAAATTAAAAATAGGGTTCTATTTCATTCTTTTAAATTTTGTTTGCTTTGAGGCGTCACCCCAAAATATTGACAGTATTTTAAAAGAGATAGCTGCAGAAAAAAATCCAGATACCAGAATAGATTTAATTTATGGATTGTATTTTAATACCCTCGAAACAAATCCATTATCGGGTATTGACAATGCACAAAAAGTCTTACTACAGTCCCAAAAAAATAATGATAAAATTGGTGAAGCTATGGCTTTATCTATTACCGGTGCTAACTACAGGCAACTTGGCAATACCATCAAAGGACTGGAATATAATTTTAAAGCACTGGCGCTCGCCGATGAATTAGGAAATGTAAAATTAAAAGCCGTCATAAATAATGCGCTTGGAAATATTTATAATGACCGAGAAGATTTTAAAAAAGCTGTACAATTTTACACTGCATCAGAAAAATTATCAATCATCAGCAAAAGTGAAAAAATTCAAAGTTTTGCTTTAATAAATTTAGGAAATGCATACAATTCTCTTAATAAATTAGACTCTGCATTAATGTTTACACAAAGAGCCTACGAACTTTGTGTAAGCAATAATTTTAATGATTACACAAGTTCTATATTAACACAGCTTGGTACCATTCAAGGTAAATTAGGAAATGCTACATTGGCATTAAGTTATTTTGATTTAGGTATAAAAGAAGCACAAAAAGCAAAGTTTCCACGCCACGTATTTTGGGCATATGCAGGGTTAGCAAAGTATTACTACGATACCAAACAAATAGATTCTACCAGCTTTTATGCAAAAAAAGCCATTGCAGCCGTACAGTTTTCTTCATTCCCTAATCTTAGTATTAAGCCCGCTAAATTATTATTAGATATTTACGAAAACAGCAACAGTGATAGTGCTATAAAATATTTTAAAATTTATAGAGCCGCCAATGATAGCATCTTTAATACAAAAGCCATACAACAATCGCAATTAATAACTTTCGAAGAAGATATTCGGCAAAGCGAACTTGCAATAGAATTAAAAAATAAAGAAACAGAAAGAAAAAATAACATGCAGTATATTCTTATTGCGGTAGGCATCGTTTCTTTTATTATTTTCTACTTATTACTTAGTAGAAAAATAATTACCAATACAAAATTGATTGAGTTTTTAGGAGTGGTAGCTTTATTAATTGTGTTTGAATTTCTTAACTTATTTCTGCATCCATTCCTGGAAAAAATTACGCATCATTCTCCCGTTTTAATGTTAATAGCGCTGGTAATGATAGCATCATTGCTGGTACCTCTGCATCACAAATTAGAGAAAATGGCTAAAGTAAAATTGGTTGAAAAAAATAAGCAAATAAGATTAGCTGAAGCAAAAAAAACAATAAAAGAGTTGAGTGACAGCCAAGATTAAAAACAAAAAAGGGAATGCCGTTACAACATTCCCTTTTAAAATATAAAATAAAATTTACTTCACAGTAAGGGATAATAATTTCTCCTCTCCCAAATAACCTTCCAATTCATCTCCAACCACACATTCTCCTACACCTACTGGAGTACCAGTATAAATAAGATCTCCAATATTTAAAGAAAAGTAATTAGATATATGAAAGATGATGCTGTTAAAACCAAAAATCATATCATCCGAATTTCCTGTTTGCACCACTTCGCCATTCTTTTTAAAAGAAAATTTAATTCCTTTTCTATTAAAAGCAGGAGTAATGTCAATTAGTTTTCCAAGTACAGCAGAGTTATCAAAAGCTTTCGCTTTTTCCCAAGGCAAGCCTTTTTTCTTATGCTCATCCTGAATATCTCGTGCAGTAAAATCTATACCTACAGATATTGCATTATAATAATCCTGCGCCTGCCGCTCCGCTATAAACTTACCGTTTTTACAAATACGCAGCACTAGCTCGCATTCATAATGCAGTTCATTTGTAAATTCAGGATAATAAAAGGGAGTGTGACCTTGTAACAAAGCATTTTTCGGCTTCATAAATATAACTGGTTCCTCAGGTATTTCATTCCCAAGCTCCTTCACATGATCTACGTAATTTCTACCGATACAAATTATTTTCATCTATAAAACATTAATACTTGTACGAAAATAGGGTAAAAAGAATAAAATATTATATTATAACTATATTAATTTTAGCATTAAAATTTTAATGTGTTGCAAAGGTTCATAGCACGGTCTGCACCTATTGCCGCAAAATTTTCAATAACCTCCACACTGCCAGCTATTTTCCTCTTTACTGTTTCAATTTCATCTGGCTTCCATTTGCTTAGTACAAAATCTGCCTGCATACCTTTCGGAAAAATATTGCCAATACCAAACCTAAGTTTAGGGTATGCATCTGTACCAAGTATAGCCTGTATATCTTTTAGGCCATTATGACCTGCATGTGTACCTGCTGCTCTTAACCTTAATGTTTCAATGGGGATAGCTAGATCATCTACAACTGTAAGCGTATTTTGTAAAGATACTTTTTCTTTTTCTAACCAATACTTAAATGCTCTGCCACTCAAATTCATAAAGGTGGTTGGACAAATACAAACAAAAATTTTTCCCTTCCATTTTACTTCAGCCACATACGCTAGCCTTCCTTCTTTAAATATGCCACCATGTTTTGTTGCAAACGCATGCACCACATCAAACCCAATATTATGGCGGGTATTAGCATATTCATTACCCGGGTTTCCAAGACCAACAATTAAAAACTTCGACATGTATTTTTAAGTATTTACTTATTCTTTTTTTTGTTTTGGGGCTGTGAAGTTTTGAGCATCATTCAGCATTTGTTCGGGCTATCCGTTCCTATCTTTTTTTGCCTCAAAGGCAGGACAAAAAAAGGATATCCACTTCTATCCCGCAGCCCTTCATCAGCATATCTTTTTTCAACTTTTATTATGTTTTATCTATCACTGCTGCTCAGGGCTTCCATGGGCTGCACCCATGGTTACTAAAGGGTAATCCCTTCGGGATTTGCTGTAATCTACTAGTTCATCTCCCAACCCATCTCGCAGTCTTCCCTCTCTCCCGCACTTTTGCGGGATGGAGAGGGACCGAGGATGAGGTTTACAACTCATTCAAATACATCTGCAAATCAGCATCAGTCTTTATTAAAACATCTCTTACTTTACTTCCCTGGTTTGGTCCTACAATGCCTGCTGCTTCCAGTTGGTCCATCAATCTGCCGGCTCTATTGTAACCAAGTTTCATTCTACGCTGCAACAAAGATGTGCTACCGCTTTGGCTGCTCACAATAAGTTTAGCAGCATCTTCAAACAAGGCATCTTTATTATTTACATCAAAATCTTTCGATTCCATTTCTTTTTCATCCACATATTCCGGCAATAAAAATGCATCCGGATATCCTCTTTGTTCCCCAATAAAATCTACAATTTTATCTACCTCCGGTGTATCTACAAAGGCACATTGCAAACGCACCACTTCACCATTATAGCTAATAAGCATATCACCTTTACCAATCAATTGTTCCGCACCACCGGTATCTAAAATGGTGCGGCTATCTATTTTGCTACTCACTTTAAAAGCTATACGAGCAGGAAAGTTTGCTTTAATAGTACCTGTAATAATGTTTACAGATGGGCGCTGCGTAGCAATGATTAAGTGAATGCCAATAGCTCTTGCAAGCTGTGCTAAACGTGCTATAGGCATCTCTACTTCTTTGCCTGCAGTCATTATTAAATCTGCAAACTCATCTACCACCAATACAATAAATGGTAAAAAATCATGACCTTTCTCGGGGTTCAATTTTCTTGCTACAAATTTTTCATTGTACTCACGTATGTTTCTGCAACCTGCTTCTTTTAATAAATCGTAGCGGTTGTCCATTTCAATACACAATGCATTTAGTGTATGCACTACTTTTTTTGTATCTGTAATAATTGATTCATCTTCACCCGGCAATTTTGCCAGAAAATGTTTCTCAATTGTTTTGTAAATACTAAGCTCTACTTTTTTAGGATCTACCAATACAAATTTTAATTGTGATGGGTGTTTTTTATAAAGCAACGAAACCAATATGGCATTTAATCCAACAGATTTACCCTGCCCGGTTGCACCTGCCATAAGCAAGTGAGGCATGGCTGCTAAGTCCACAATAAAATTGGTATTATCTATTCTTTTCCCAATAGCAATAGGCAAAGCAAAAGCACTTTTTTGAAATTTATCATCTACCAAAAGTGTTTTCATACTCACCATCGTTTTGCGAGTATTGGGCACTTCTATACCAATGGTTCCTTTACCAGGTATGGGCGCAATAATGCGTATGCCAAGCGCAGCAAGACTTAACGCAATATCATCCTCCAGATTTTTTATACGAGATATTCTTACACCAGCGGCAGGTATTATTTCATATAACGTTACAGTTGGCCCAACAGTAGCAGATATTTTTTGTATTTCAATATCGTAATTTTTAAGCGTAGAAATAATTTGGTTCTTATTATTTTCCAGCTCTTGTGGGTCTTGTATTACTTTTTCACTGCCATGGTTTTCCAACAATTCTACAGAGGGATATTTATAATCTCTTAAATCTAAAATAGGATCGTAAGGAATTAATTTATTGATATCTGCAGCAGTTTTTGCAGGTTTAATTTCATCTTCCTCTACTTCTGCTAGTACTGTTTTTACTTCCAGTTCTAAATTAGATGCAGGAGCTTTTTGTAAAATAGTTAAATCATTTTCTAAAACATTGTCCTCTACAATTTCTGGTTGTTTTTTTTGTGGAAGCATTACCGTATTTACAATACGTGCTCCTCTTTTTTGTTGTTGCTCTTCCTCTTCTTTTTCTGACAACGATATATCATGATCAAACTGCGGGCTTTGATCTGGTATGTTTAATATTCCACCGCTGCCATTCATTGCATTGCCAGATGCTGCAATCTCTAATTCTTCTTCATCTAATTCTTTGTCTTTATCAACTGCTTCATCCAATTTATTTTCTGCAACCTGCACATTTTCTTCTGCCGGCAGTAAAGTATTTTTTGATGGTAGTTTAAACGGAGGATTAAATCGCCAAATGATGTAAGCCAAAAATGCCACTCCTATAAAACCAATGGTTCCTATTTTTCCAATAGCATTGTAAAAATAATCTCTGCTCATATCGCCCACAGCACCGCCCCATGCAAAATCGCTGCCTTGCATAATTACTGCAGCAGTGATGCTTAGAAGTGGTAACCCGATAATTAAATATTTTACATTTTTTACAACGGAGAATACCTTCTTGCCAAAAAATAAATTGATACCAATAATAAAAAAGAAGGTACAAATAAGATAGGAGGCTACTCCAAAACCTTTGTAAATTAAAAAGTGAGAAATAAATGCGCCAAACGTACCCATTAAGTTTGCCACTTTGGTGTCGGTGCCTGCCAAGAGTTTATAACCATCTTTAAATACTTTGTCCTGATCATCTTCCCAGGTAAATAAATAGGAAGTAAAAGCTACAAAAAAAAGTATGGCAAGTAAGAGGCAAATACTGCCCGCAATCTTATGCGTACGCTCATCTTTCAGCAATTCTTTTACCTCTACAGTTTCCTCTTTTTCCTGCTTTAAGGCATCGGCGGCTTTGGTATTTTTTTTAATAGATTTTATTTTATCTGCCATGGCGATAAAGATAATAAAAAACGTTGCTTTGTTACCTTAAAAATCTTTGAAAAATGGTATTTTTTGATTCCTTTATAAATATTGATGAAGTGGGGAGAATTTAATTTTAAAAATGTTGGATAATAAATGGATTTGTAATTGCCAGTCATTCGAAAAGGGTGAATGGATGTTTTGCATTCGTCATTCATTCGCCAAAGGCAAATGGATGTTTTGCATTTATTATGGATTCGTATTTATAATCCATTCGCCAAAGGCGAATGGCTACAGGAGATCTTTCAATTTTTCCACCACTGTATCTACTTCTTCTTTTGTATTGTGTTTGCAAAAACTAAAGCGTACTGTAATTTGATTTGGATTATTGTTGATGGAACGTATTACATGACTGCCGGCTTCTGCACCGCTGGTGCATGCACTGCCGCCACTGGCACAAATTTTATTTATATCAAGGTTAAAAAGCATCATTTCTGACCTTTCAGTTTTCGGAAAACTGGCACTTAATACTGTGTATAAACTGCTGCCCAATACATCTCCATTAAAACCTATGCCTGGGATATGTTTTTTTAGCTGCTCATGCATGTAATATTTTAAAGTCCCTATGTAAGCACTGTCAGTTTCATGCCCTGCCATGGCCATTTCTAAAGCTTTGGCAAAACCTACAATGCCATAAATATTTTCGGTGCCTGCCCGCATATTACGCTCCTGCGAACCCCCGTGTACAAATGGTTTGATGCGTACATTCTCATTTATATAAATAATACCTATGCCTTTTGGCCCATGAAATTTATGTGCTGCACCGGTAATAAAATGTACGGGAGTATTGCGAAGGTCCATCGGAAAATGTCCCACCGTTTGTACCGTATCGCTGTGAAAAATAGCATTGTATAATTTGCACAAATTTCCAACTGTATGTATATCCAGCATATTGCCAATTTCATTGTTGGCATGCATTAACGAAACCAATGTTTTTTCTTCTGCGGCAGCTAATAATTTTTCCAGGTCTTCAATATCAATATGTCCATCTGGCAACAATTTTACATAGCTTACTTTAACCTCATCTAAATTATCAAAATATTCTACCGTGTGCGACACGGCATGGTGTTCAATTTTAGAACTGATGATATGTTTGCATCCTAAATCTCTTATGGCAGCTTGTATGGCCATGTTGCTGCTTTCTGTACCACCACTGGTAAAAAAGATTTCTGCAGGGTTTGCATTTAATAATTTGGCTACAGATTTTCTGGCTGTTTCTACTGCCATTCTTGTTTCTCTGCCATAGGAATAAATAGAAGATGGATTACCAAATTTTTCAGTAAAGTAAGGCATCATTGCTTCTAATACAGTTGGGTCAAGTGCAGTAGTAGCGGCGTTATCGAAGTAAATACGTTCCATTATTTAGACATTAGATTATTAGACACTAGATTTTAGATAACTATAATTTGAAATTTTTAAATACAAAATGAAGTTTAAATTCTTACAAACTAAAGTCCCCTTTCGGGGGATTTAGGGGGCCGCTTCCTGTATATCCATCATCAATCTTTTGGCAATATTGTCTGCAGTAGTTATATGGTTACTTTCTGCATAAATACGAATGATAGGTTCTGTGTTACTCGTACGAAGATGAACCCAATCATTGTCAAATTCTATTTTTAAACCATCAACTGTATTAATAGGCTGATTTTTGTATTTGTCTTTTATGTTTTCAAATATAGTTTTTACATCTGTGCCTTTCTCCAATGTAATTTTATTTTTACTCATAAAATAATCAGGGTAGGTATTTCTCAACTGGCGAATAGATTTTTTGCTTTTTGCCAATTGTGTAAGAAACAATGCAATGCCAATTAATGCATCTCTACCATAATGAAGATCTGGTACTATAATTCCGCCGTTACCTTCGCCACCAATTACAGCATTTACTTCTTTCATTTTATTTACAACATTTACTTCACCTACGGCACTTGCAAAATACTGCCCACCATGTTTTACAGTAACATCTTTTAATGCTCGGGTGCTGCTCATGTTACTTACACTGTTTCCTTTAGTAAGTCCCAATAAATAATCTGCTACTGCCACCAAAGTATATTCTTCACCAAACATAGTTCCATCTTCACATACAAAGCAAAGCCTGTCCACATCAGGATCTACCGCTATACCAAGCGATGCTTTTTGTTTTACAACTTCTCTGCTAAGTTCTGTTAAGTTTTCGGGTAATGGCTCAGGGTTGTGTGCAAACTCTCCGGTTATTTCTCCGTATAAAAGCGTAACATTTTTTACACCTAATTTTTCCAACAATGCAGGTACTGCAATTGCGCCGGTGCTGTTTACCACATCTACCACCACAGAAAAATCTGCTTCTGTTATTGCTGTAACATCTACTGCTTTATGTGAAATTATTTTTTCAATATGTTGAGTAAGGGTATCATCATTGGTAGTTATTTTTCCGAGTTTTTCTACAGTTACAAATTCAAAACTTTCTGCTGCGGCAATTTGTAAAATTGTTTCTCCTTCAGCACCGTTTATAAATTCGCCTTTGTTGTTTAATAATTTTAAAGCATTCCATTCTTTGGGGTTATGGCTTGCAGTAAGAATAATTCCTCCATCTGCTTTTAAAGAAACTACTGCCATTTCCACTGTGGGGGTGGTGCTAAAATCAGTATCAATCACATCAATACCTAAGCCGCTTAAAGTAGCTGCCACAATATTACTTACCATTTTGCCGCTGATGCGTCCATCTCTACCAATAACTACTTTTTTATTTTCTGTTCCGTTTTCTGATTGTGTTTTGAGCCAAGTGCCATAAGCTGCTGCAAATTTTACAATATCGAGTGGGGTTAAATTATCATCTGGTTTGCCGCCAATGGTGCCTCTAATGCCTGAAATGCTTTTAATTAATGCCATATTTTGTCGAATTTTTGAAAGTGGGCAAAGTTAAGGTGAATTGTGAATTGTGAAATGTGAATAGGTACTCAAATTTTGACAAATTGTGAAATAAAGAAATCATTTTATAAATGAAAATGTAAAATATTTATAAGTTGGATGGAGATGCACATTAATGTTGAAAAAAGTTTTATAGTTGAAGATCTACGCCCGATTGCAGCGGCTATACTTTTTTGCCTGCCTTTGGGGCAAAAAAGATAGTAGCGAAAAGCGGGACCAAAGTTGAATTTTGCACTTCCGTTGGCGTCCAAAAAAATCCATCAATACTTCACACTTAATTCTTTTATAGCTAAATCCTTACATTTGCCACATGCAAGATACCTGGTTTAAAGATTGGTTTAATTCTCCCTTTTATCATCAATTATATGCCCATAGAGATGAAACGGAAGCGGCACATTTTATTGATAGATTAATCATGCATTTGCAACCAAAGCCTGGTGCTAAAATGCTGGATGTTGCCTGCGGAAAAGGCCGCCACTCCATGCAGCTTGCGGCAAATGGGTTTGATGTAACAGGTATAGATTTGAGCAAAGAAAGTATAGCGGCAGCATTGTTGAATGAGGGAGAAAATCTGCATTTTTATGAGCATGATATGCGCCTGCCCTTTTGGATAAATTATTTTGATATTGCATTTAACTTTTTTACCAGCTTTGGTTATTTTAAAACGCAACGAGAACATGATAACGCTATACGTACCATTGCCACTGCATTAAAGCCGGGTGGTATTTTTGTAATGGATTTTTTAAATGTAAAATTTTCTACAGATACTACCGTTGCTGAAAGTAAAAAAGTAATAGATACATCTACTTACCACATCAGTAAATGGTCAGACGATCACCATTTTTATAAAAAGATTTTAGTGGAAGATGAAGCGCTAGCAAAACCATTGCAATACACCGAAAAAGTATCAAAATTTTCGCTGCAGGATTTTGAAAAGATGTTTGCAAAACAAGGATTGAAAATTGTAGAAGTTTTTGGCGATTATTCTTTTAATACATATGATGAAAATACTTCTCCTCGCCTGATAATGATTGCTTCACTTGCTCATGCATAAAACACCAGAGAATTTTTATTTATGGCAAAATGCTTTTTTCACCAAAAACACATTTAACGGTATAGCCTAATGGTTTGTAATAATCAGTCATAATTTCTGTAATGTGTTTTTCTGCCATAGAAATATAGCCTGGGTCTTTCTCAATTTTTTGTAATGCTTGAGTGTATAACTGTTTTTGGGCTTTTACCAAATCATCCATGCTGGAACTTGAAAAAATGCCGGTTTGCGTCATGGTTTCCATCCTATCCATTTTTAATTGAAAGCTCATTAATTTACAATGTGGTAAATAGATGGTTGCTGTTCCTGCTTTAGTATCTATGTTCATTTTTTGGTTGCTCATATCTACACCAAATTTTGCTTCGTATGGGAGTGTAACCAATAAGGTGTTTTCAGAAAAATAGTTTTTAAATTTTGACCAGCTTCCACCCTCATCTCCTTTGTTAGATATTTTTAATTTTATGTTGCCGGTTACATCCAATGCTGCCAATTCTGCAATTTGCTTTATCATTTCTACATTCTCTACCATAGAAATTTTAGTATCTGACGCTCCATTTTTTTTGCCCAAAAAGTAAAATGCTACCGCTACAAGCAGCGCTAAGAAAAGTAAAACTGGGGTACGTTGCATATTTATTTTTTACAGGTCAATAATAATTAATGGGTAAAAACGTAAGGGCGAAATTATTTTTTCTTACACACTAAATGATAACTATCATCAATCATTTCTTTTATGAGCGATTGGTTTATACTAGGTACAACCACTGTATTCCAGTGCTTTTTGTTCATATGATAACCAGGCAAAATGCTTTCCGGATATTTTTCTCTTAATTCAATTGCTTTTTCAGGATCGCACTTGGCATTAAATTTAAGCGGCACTTCATCCAACGATATTAATAAAAACATTTTATTGTTAACCTTAAGCACCAAATTATCTGGCCCAAAAGGAAAACCTTCTGTTACACTCTCTTTTTGTAATGCGTAGTCTCTTATTTCTTCTGCATTCATAGCTATAAAAGTACAAAGCCTCCGTTTAAAAACAGGAGGCTTTGTTGTAAATATTTCTTATTGTTTTGTATGCAGGTTACTTTACTTCTTTTTGCATTGCATTACCTTGTCCGCTGCTTGCTCCACGAGTTGGGCCACCAGCTCTGGATTTAAACAATTGAAATTTTGATGGCTCAGCATCTATATTCCAAACATTGTTTTTTTCATTGATGTCTGCTGTTTCACGCATTGGGTCCAATTTAATAGAAGCCACTTCTTTATCTTTTATAAAAGTTTTTATTACTTTATTTTCATTTTTTCTCCAAACCTGTACAGATATTCTATCTGTTTGTTTGGTACCATCTTTAAACGTCCACTCAATAATTATTGGCATTACCAAACCACCTTTGTTGCTAAATGTAAGTTCATACATATTTTTGTTACCAGCTATTTGCTGACGTTGTTCTGCCGTAAAAGTATCAATAACCGGTGCAGGCATGGTGATGTTAAAAGGTGTGTTATCTACCTTAGCAATTCCTCTTGCGTAGTTCCAATAAAAATCTCTTAAGCTCGTATCTGCATCTGTTGCAAACACAATGTTTTTATCTTCTCTGTTTCTAATTTTTGAAATATCTTCAAAGGCATTTAAAATTGGTTTTGCCACCGGTTGAGTTGTGGTGGTAGCAGTAGTTCTTGTAGAAGGAGCAACTCCTTCTGCACTTAGGTTTGACCATTTCACAGTGTCTAAAGAAATATCGCATGCTTCAGTATTATAAAACCATCCACGCCAAAACCAATCAAGGTCTTCTGCACTTGCATCTTCCATTGTTCTAAATAAATCAGCAGGTGTAGGATGTTTAAAAGCCCAGCGTCTTGCATATTCTTTAAAAGCATAATCAAAATTTTCTCTACCCATAATGGTTTCTCTCAAAATATTTAAACCTGTGGCCGGTTTGCTGTATGCATTTGGTCCAAACTGAATAATGTTTTCGCTGTTGGTCATTATTGGCTCCAACTGATCTTTCGGCATTTTCATATAATCTACAATTTTATATGCCGGGCCTTTGCTTACAGGAAATTTATTATCGTACAACTCTTCGGTTAAATATTCAACAAATGAATTTAAGCCTTCGTCCATCCAACTCCACTGGCGCTCATCACTGTTTATAATCATAGGAAAAAAGTTATGTCCTACCTCATGTATTACCACCCCAAGCATTCCATTTTTAGTTCCTTCGCTGTAGGTGCCATCTTTTTCTGTACGACCATAATTAAAACATATCATTGGGTACTCCATACCATTAGCAGCTTCTAAACTTTGCGCAACAGGGTAGGGATAAGGAATGGTAAATTTTGAATAAGTTTTAATGGTATGCGCCACCGCTTTGGTACTTAGCTTTCTGTACAAACCATATGCTTCTTTTCCATAAGCACTCATGCACATTACTTTTTTGCCTTCTACCATGGTTGGCATTGCATCCCATATAAATTTGCGGCTACTTCCCCATGCAAAGTCACGTACCATTTCAGCTTTAAAAATCCATGTTTTTTTGCCGGTTTCTTTTTTTAGCTCTCTTGCTTTTGCTTCTGCAAGTGTAACTACTTCCATTACATCTTTACTGTTATGTGCAGTTTGCCATCTTGTAAACTGTGCAGGAGTAAGTACTTGCTGGTAATTTTGACATTGGCCAGTAGCCATTACCACATGGTCAGAAGGTACCGTCATAGCTACTTTATAATTGCCAAATACCAATGTAAACTCTCCTGAACCTACAAACTGGTGATTTTGCCAACCTTGATTATCGCTGTACACACATAGACGTGGAAACCACTGCGTCATGGTATACAGGTCATTTTTATCTTCGGGGAAATATTCAAAACCGCCACGGCCGCCATACTTTGTACGCTCAATAATGTTGTAATTCCAGTCTATTTTAAATACAAATTGCTGACCTGGTTTTAATGTTTGTGGCAGCTCTACACGCATCATTGTTTTATTGATGGTATATTTTAAAGGTGCACCTAATGCTGTTGTTACTTTGGTAATATTATCGCCATATTCTTTATCTAGTTTGCCTCCGCTGCTAAGTCTGGCTAGATCTTGATCGCTAAGGGTTTTAGATGCAGTATTGCTGTTTTGATAGCCCGAATTATTTACTGAACTGTGTTCATTTTCATCTAACTGAAGCCACAAATAAGTAAGGTTATCAGGTGAGTTATTAAAGTAAGTGAGTGTTTCTTTACCTATCAATTTTCTGTTTGGTTCGTCTAGTTCGCAAACAATATCATAATCACAACGTTGTTGCCAGTATTTTGGGCCTGGTGCTCCACTTGCTGTACGGTATTCGTTTGGCGTAGGTAGTATGGTTCCTAATTGCTCAAACCTGTTGCCATGGTTGCTTCCAGGGTTGTTTTTAATGTCTTGTGCAGAAAGAGATATTGCTGCAAATAAAAATGAAATCAATAGAAAAACATTCTTCATAAATAGTGCTTGATGGGGTGTTTAATATAAATCGTCGTTAGTAAATTCTTCTGATATTAATTCTTTAATATTTATTATAAAAATTTCTGTTTCTGTTAATAAAACCTGTGCTATTTTTTTATCAAAATCAATAAAGTAACCGTAGTCAACCGAATGCCTTATTTCAAAAATATTCGAATAGAATATCACATCATTTTCGGTGATGGCATTTGTGGTAACCAAATGCTTGCGCATCATATCCCTTATTTCTTCATGGGTTTTTGCTTCTATCTGGTGTTCAAATAAATATGCTTTTACCAAATAAAAACATGCATAATAAAGTCTGCTGATAGCTTCATTATAAAACTGATTTTCCATTAACAAACTTGCAGCTCGCAAAGAATGATTAGATTTTACAATTTTGTACCTAACATAATTTTTTATTTCTGTGGATGCATTTTTCATAAAAGGGGACTAGGCTTTTATAGGGTTATCAATTGTTTACATAAGACTTCGTTTTTGTTTGGGGATTGTTATGGTTTGAATATTTAAAGTTAATACATTAAGGAATTCGTTCTATCGCAAATTTTAAAGAAAGTAATAATGCCCAACCACTTAAACCGTAAATCCACCATTTTCTGCTAAACCCTCCTTTGTTTACTACTAAGTAACTTCCCAATAATATCATGACCACTATTAGTATTTGCCCAGCCTCTAACCCAGCATTAAAACCAAGCAAACTCCACCCAATCGATTGATTTTTAGCCATCATAAACCTTATGCTGTTTGCAAAGCCAAGTCCGTGGATCAACCCAAAAAACAGTGCAAAAAAATAATTTAACTGTAAAGATTTTGTATTGAAATCTTTCTTTGTAAAATTAAAAATTGCTGTAACAATAATGGTACACGGAATTAAAAACTCAATTAATTTTTCATTGATATGTATAATGTTGTACAAGCTAAGTGCCAAAGTAATGGCATGTCCAATAGTAAATGCAGTAACAAGTAATAAAACTTGTTTCCAATTATTTATTAAATAAATGGCAGCAAGTGTAACAATAAAAAGCTGGTGATCCAATGCATTTAAGCTAATAATATGTTGCCATCCTTCTACAAAATAAAATGCTAAATCATTCATTCAATTATTATACTCTAATTGTTTGCCGTACTTTTATAAATTGGTTGTGTTCAAATATATATTTAAACATTAATTCTCACAAAATATGGCTGGTATTTTATTTAAGTGGTTATTCATACCCTTTGTATGGTTTTCTTTAGGGGCAAAAACATACCATCCTATATATGTAAGTGTTACAGAAATTGAGCATAACGCAAAAGATAAAACATTGGAAGTAAGTTGTAAAATTTTTACTGATGATTTTGAAAAAGCCTTACGCAATGCTTATAAAACACAGGTTGATTTACAGGATGATAAAATAAAACCTACCATGGATAAATTGGTAAACGATTATGTACAAAAACATTTAAAAATAACTATAGATGGGAGAGTGGTTTCTTTAAAATACTTAGGCTTTGAAAGAATAGATGAAGGTATTTATAGCTATTACGAAGCACCCAATATTACTGCTATCAAAAAAGTAAATGTGTCTAATAATATTTTGTTTGAATACAGTAAACAGCAAATTAGCTTAATACATGTAATTGTAGGCGGCAAAAGAACAAGTACAAAATTAAATAACCCCGAAAGCTTTGTGGCAATGGAGTTTTGAGGATTATAACCTTCTGTTTATTAAATGAACATTTCATAAAGCCCTTTATAGCTCATATATACCCAAAAAATGAGCGATAGAATCCATTTCTATCGCTCATAATATTTTATTTTCAGCTCCATACTTATTCGTTATCCTCCATTTCTTCCTTCAATTCATCAGATACAGTTACAAATATTTTATCTATTCTTTGTCCATCCATATCAATAATTTCGAAGCCAAAATCTTTCCATTCAAACTTTTCTCCGGTTACAGGAATATGCTCTAGTTCATGTAATACAAAACCTGCCAAGGTATCAAATTCATGTTCTCCTTCATTCATCCAATCTGCTCTTTCAAAATAGCTTAAGAAATCATAAAAACCAAGTTGGGCGTCTATTAAAAAACTACCATCTTCTCTTTTAATGATGCCATACTCTTCCTGCCCGGTTTGTGGCACATCTCCAATAATTGCTTCCAAAATATCGTTGAGCGTTATCATCCCTTCCAACGTACCATATTCATTTACAATAAATGCAGAATGAATTTTTGTACCCTTAAATTTTTCGAGTAATTGATATGCTGAATTGTTTTCAGGCACAAACAATGCAGGTTTCATAATATCTAACAAGGGCTTATCAGGATCTGCTTTCAACAAATCTTTTACATAAACAATACCTTTAATATTATCAACGGTGTTTTCGCAAATGGGGAAAGTGCTGTAAATAATTTCGCCAGATTTGTTCCTAACATCAGTAGCAGTTTCCGTTACATCGTACCATACAATATCGGTACGGTGCGTCATTAATGATGTTATGTTTCTATCACCCAAATGAAAAACTCTTTCAATAATATCTTTTTCATCTTCTTCAATAGATCCATGCTCACTTCCCTCAGAAATCATTGCTTTTATTTCTTCTTCGGTAACAGCACTATCAGTAGCTTTTTTTATATTAAATATTTTGAAAATAATATTAGTAATATTTGATAATAACCACACAAAAGGATAAACAATTAACGAGAGAATATTCATTGGGCCTGCTACCATGCGGGCAATTCTTTCTGCTCTTAGTAATCCAAACTTTTTAGGAATTAATTCACCAAATATGATAGATAAAAAAGTTACAATAATTACAACAACCGTGGTGGCTATTCCATCTGCATATTTTTCGGTAAATGAAAACTGTTGAAAAAATGGAGAAAGTAGTTTGCTGAATTTATCGCCTGAGTACACACCCGTTAAAATAGAAATAAGGGTGATGCCTATTTGTGCAGTGCTTAAAAATTTTTCGGGGTTTGTAGCTAAATCCAATGCAGCTTTGGCTTTTAAGTCGCCTTTGCTTGCCTGAGCTTCCAATCTCCCTTTGCGTGCACTCACCAAAGCTATTTCGCTCATTACAAATAATGCATTTACGAATATTAGGAGAATTAGAATAAAAACTTCTGTCATGTTAATTAATTACATCAATAAATATCTTCGGTTAAAAGATCTTGCAGACAAATATCCGAAAACAAAACCAATAATACCACCACAAACCACATCTAGTGGATAATGTACGCCAATATAAACCTGTGCAAAACAAATAATTGCTGCCCAAAAGTAAAAAACCCATGCAGTTTTACCCAAATATTGCTTTAGTGTAAAAAAGAAAAATGCTGCCATGGCAAAATGGTTGGTAGCGTGCGAAGATGTAAAACTGGAACTGCCCGGTTTGTAACTGAGTAAATAATTTATTTTATTGGCAAAATAAGGATCATGTATTGGTCTTAACCTAAAAAAGTTTTTTTTAATTAGATCGCTGCTTATAAAATCGGCTAAAACGGCGGTACCAATGGTAAAAAATATCCACCAGTATTTATCTTTTTTAAAATTTAGCAAGATAAATACCAGCATAAACATGTACAACGGAAGCCAGATAATAGAATTGCGAACCAATGGCATTAACCAATTAAGAAAAGGATTGTGAAGATGATCGTTTATAAACTCAAACAATTTTCTATCAGCAGAAATAATTATATTCATAAACAGGTTATTAAAATAATTGATACCATTCATGTATTGCTTCGGCTTTAAACAACCTTAAAGAGTATAACTTAGCAATTCTTTTTTAACGAATATATGATGGAACTGCCAGTAAAATTACCAAAGGTTATTCAATTTGCGCTTACTTTAATGGCAATGCTGTTATTGGCAATGATGGCTTACAGACTTTTCTTTTTTTTTCATTACAAACCAATTAACAAAGCGTTTAGTGGCTCAATGATGTTAATGGGATTAAGGTACGATCTACGAGTTGTATCAGTTATTGGTTTATCTGTATTTATACTTTTTTCAATATTTAAACCATTTACCTATTTAAAACGGCAAAAGCTATTTGTTGTTCTCCTTACCATTGTTTTTTTTATTTTCTTGCTTTTTTATGGTGGCGATTTTTATTATTACGATTATTTGAAACAGCGTTTGAGTGCTGCCGTTTTAAACTTTGCGCAAGATGCTGCCATTTCTGCAAAAATGATGTGGCAAACATATCCGCTCATAAAAATTGCGGTGCTTATAATAGTAATGCTGGCACTGTTTGTATTGTATATTAAAAAACTTTTTGCTAACATAAGTAATGCTACAACAGTGGTGCGGAGAAAACCACGCATTATATTTTCCATCGTTTTTGTTTTATTAACTGCCATTGCCATTTTTGGAAAAGTAGGGCAATACCCATTAAGATGGAGCGATGCATTTTCACTCTCTGACGATTTTAAAGCCAATGCATCTTTAAATCCTTTTCAAAGTTTTTTTAGTAGCATGAGTTATAAAAATGTAAGCTATGATATAAAAAAGGTAAAAGAAAGCTATTTGCTGATGGCAGATTATTTAAACGTTAAAGATAAAAATGAAGAAACATTAAATTTTAATCGTTCTTATTCTTCTGCCGCAGATACCAGTTTACAACCAAATGTAGTGGTGGTTATTTGCGAAAGTTTTTCAGCCTACAAAAGTTCTATGTTTGGTAATAAGCTAAACCCCACACCTTATTTTAATGAAATGTGTAACAAAGGTGTATTTTTTGAAAGATGCTTTACGCCTGCGTTTGGTACTGCACGTGGCGTATGGGCAACGCTTACCGGAGTGCCAGATGTACATGAACCTAAAACTGCCAGCAGAAACCCCGCAGCGGTAGATCAACATGTAATTATGAATGAATTTAATGGGTATGAAAAATTTTATTTTTTAGGTGGAAGTGCTACATGGGCAAATATTCGTGGCTTACTTACAAATAATATAACTGGTTTAAAAATTTACGAGGAAGAAGATTTCAAAGCCAGAAAAGTAGATGTGTGGGGCATTAGT
Source organism: Ferruginibacter sp. (assembly GCA_031398005.1). Classification (GTDB taxonomy): domain Bacteria; phylum Bacteroidota; class Bacteroidia; order Chitinophagales; family Chitinophagaceae; genus Ferruginibacter. The sequence goes on along the minus strand of JANNMO010000027.1, from coordinate 61,085 downwards.
GATAAAAATTTATTTTTAGAAGCTAACAAAATTTTAGCTCAACAAACCAAACCATTTGTAACTATCATTCAAACGGCAGATAACCACCGACCATATACCATTCCACAAGAAGATTTAAATGAATTTAAAAAAGTAGAATACCCTTTAGATACTTTAAAAAAATATGGCTTTGATGATAATGCTCAATTAAATGCTTTTAGATATACTGATTTTTGTTTTGCTAAATTTATAGAAGCTGCCAAAAAAGAAAAGTATTTTAGCAATACCATTTTCGTTTTTGTGGGCGACCATGGATTGAGAGGGGATGCAGGTTCGTTGTTTCCACAAAGCTTTACCAAACAGGGGATATTGGCAGAGCATGTGCCATTATTATTTTATGCACCGCAATTGCTGCAGCCAAAAAGAATAGCAGCACCTGCATCACAAATGGATATTTTTCCTTCGGTGGCATACTTAGCAAACCGCACATTTACAAATACAGCACTCGGTATAAATTTATTTGATACAACCAATAAAAAAAGTAGATACGCCTTTATTGCTGACCCCGATATGCGTACAATTGGTGTGGTAAGTAATGACTATTATTGTGTAAGAAACTTAAATACAAATGTGGTAGAATTTGTTTCGGTAGTAAACAATGAAGTTGTTCCCGCAAATGCAAAAACTGACAGTCTGAAAAAAATAATGCTGGCAACTACAGAAGCTTTTTACACTACTGGCAAGTATTTATTGTTTAATAATAAAAAGAAAGTTCAATGAAATTAAGTTGCGAATTTTCTTTCAAAAGTCAGGGAAAGTTGTTCGTTCGTGGCAACCCCAAAAGATAAAATTTATTAATGCCGTGAATTTTATTTGTGAATATTCGTGGATTCGTGGCAAACATTTGTGGCAACCAAAAACTAATTAATCAATGCTTATTAAATGGCGTGTGCCTAAAACAATACAGTGGATCATTACATTATTTTTGATTTACCTATTTATTTTTACTGCTTTTAGAATTGCTACCGTTGTAATTTTTAAGCCCAAAACTACAGATTGGTCGCAACTGTTTCCATCCTTTTGGTTGGGTTTAAAATATGATCTTCGATGGATAGCTTTTTTACTACTTCCCATAGCAATCCTCTCTGTTGTACCAAGGTTTTCACCGTTTTATAATGAAACTTCTAAAAAAATATGGACAGGTTATTTAGGCATAATAACTTTGCTTGTATTATTTTTTTATGGAGCAGATTTTGGGCAGTTTGCTTACATCAATGCACGGCTAAATGCAGATGCTTTAATTTTTGCAGAAGACCCAAAAGAAAGTATGCAAATGATATGGCAGAGTTACCCGATTGTTTGGATTTTAATTGGGCTTTTTGGTGCTGTGCTAATGATTATATGGATGTTTCGCAGAACGCATGTAGTGGTAGTTGGTAAAAATATTAATGTACATAAATTTGACTATCGCCGCCGCTGGCATTTAGCTGCATTATTAATTTTAGGATGGTTTGTGTATGGTTTTTTTACAGCAAAGCCCCTTAATTTTTTCAGGGCTTTTAATTTAAACGATGAGTTTCAAAGCAATCTTGCATTAAACCCCATGCAAAATTTTTTTACAACTCTTCGTTTTAGAGAGCCGGATATTAATACCAATGCCAAACAGTATTACCCACAAATGAGCGAGTTTCTTGGCTTGGGAAAAAATATTTCTTCTAATTATTCCAGACTTGTACACCCAGACAGTAGAGCTTTGGAAAGCAAACCAAATGTAGTGTTGATTATCTGCGAGAGTTTTAGCATGTACAAAAGTACCATGAGCGGCAATCCCTTAAACAGCACACCTTATTTTAATAGTTTAACCAAAGAAGGAATATTTTTTAACCGATGTTTTTCACCCACCTTTGGTACAGCCCGTGGAGTATTTGCCATTATTTCGGGCACGCCAGATGTGCAACTTTCTAAATTCTCTACCCGCAACGAAGCTGCCGTAAACCAGCGTAGCATCATCAACGATTTTGAAGGCTACAACAAATATTATTTTATTGGTGGTAGAAGTGAGTTCAATAATTTTAAAGGATTGTTGAATAATATAAAAGACATAAATATTTATGAAGAAGGAAAATACACTGCCGAAAAATTAAATGTGTGGGGCATTAGCGACAAGAATTTATTTTTAGAAGCGAACAAGGTAATGGCTAAAGAAACAAAACCTTTTTTTAGTATTATACAAACGGCAGACAATCATCGCCCATTTAATTTGCCCGTGGAAGATGATGATTTTATTCCAAAAAATATTTCAGAGGAAGAATTACTGAAATATGGTTTTGAATCATTAAAAGAATACAACGCATTTGCTTACACAGATTACTGTTTTAAAAAGTTTATAGAAGCTGCCAAAAAGGAAGCTTATTTTGACAATACTATTTTTGTTTTTATTGGAGATCATGGTTTGGAAGGCAATGCAACTGCCATATATCCTAATGCCTGGACGGAGCAACGGTTGGCAGATGAGCATATTCCGTTATTGTTTTATGCTCCGGCATTGCTCACACCAAAACTGCATACAGAAGCGGTTTCGCAGATAGATGTATTGCCTACCATTGCCAGTATGATAGCACAACCTTACACAAACACAACCCTTGGTAGAAATTTATTGGATACTACTAATAAGCAACATGCAGCTTTTATCATTTACCATGCCCCGGGGTGGATAGGCATAGTAAACGACCATTTTTTTTATCGTAAAAATATACGCATACAAAAAGAAGAGTTGGTTCCGGTAACAAAAGATACACTCATGCTTACTGCCAGGCAAACAGATTCTGTAAAAAAGGAAATGTCTAAGCTTACTTCTGCTATTTATGAAACTGCAAAATGGATGCTGGTAAATAATAAAAATAAATAAGCTTATTTATTTTTTCAGTAATTAGTTTTAGAAACAATTAATTTTCTCTGTTTTTTTCTGTGAATCTGTGGCAATAATTTTGCCATGGATTCACAGAAAAACTGCTTGAGTAATTGCTATCTAAAACTACTGTACAAATAACTCGAAAGTATTATATGGTTTAATTTTTGGATGTAAATACTCAAATTAATGTTGAATTTTTTACAGAATACACCTATTTTTTTTGTTTAAATTTTTATATTGCCTGTCACCTAATTTTAAATATTCATTGTATGGTTTAGAGAGCATCCAGTTTAAAATAGCCTAATTCAATTTTATCTTCTTGCAATGAAAGGTTTTTTGTACTTGCAATGCAAATAGAAAATTTTTCTTTTACATTTTCAGAAAGTATATCTTTTATTTCGAAAATATCATCTACATCTACTCCGTATTTATCATCTACATGAGAAGTAGCTATTTTTCCAAAACCTGTATGCTGAAAAAATGCTGTGTTTTTTGCAGCAGCAATTGCCTCTCCTTTGTTTTTTGATACTGATAATATTTTATAATGAAACTCTTCAAACTCACCTTGCTTATATCCCCCAAGGTTTAAAAAAAATAAATTTTTCTTATTATTATTATTATTGTCGTTTGCATCTACAACACTTATTTCATAACCATCTACATTATTTATAATCCTCCATCCATCAATATGAATTTTGCCAGATCCCTTCCAAAAACTTTTTATTTCAGGAATAAGATCTCTCAGTTCTTTTGCTATACCAAAAAAAATATGATGCTGTTCTGTATTTCTACCTTCGGGTTTGCAACCAAGCAACAACATAAAAAGTTTGTAATCCATAATAATTAATTTGCATAAATGTAGGAGCAACACAGAAGGCAACAAAATAAATTATTACATTTAATAAATAAAATAGTTGTTATGGAACAAGATGAAAAATTTTCTGATGACCCATTAGAAAATATGAAAATGGAAAATGAGTTTTTAAAAATTAAACTTCATGCTCAATATGGAGATGGGTTTTTTATGCAGGGCGATGCAGCATTGCCTCCTGAAATTGAAAACCAGTTTTTAAAAAATATGATTGCTTTTGAAGACAATAGTAAAAATGCTGAATATACCACTGTGTACGAAAAAATAGGCAGTCCTGTTTATAAAAAGATGGAAGAACTTAATAAAGAAGAGATAGCAGATGCTCTGGAAAGTATAACACTTAGTATGGAAGAGCACGGTATATCGCTCGATATTTGCGATGGGCCTTACCCCGATGAAGTCATTTACAAATTTATTACCGAAGAACTATTTGAGCATGAAATAGAAAAAGAATCCATGTTCGGTGGTGGTTGGCATTTTATTTACGAAGAGTTTTATCCCAACGATAAAGTAGAAATTGAAAAAAATACACACGAATTTTTAAAGCATTGGTTTACCCGAGATTTTAATGAATACAGTTCAGAACTGGCTTATCATTTTATAACTGCTGATGGCGATAAACTTGACAGAAAAGAATTCTTCGAAAAACTAAATATGTTTTTTGAATCATTTACAGAATTTAAAAATGATGGATACAACATTGATGAAGTACATTTTGAGTTGTACGATAAAGAAAGTGGAATGGGCCATGCAGAAGGCATGCTAAAGTATGATGCCATTATGGAAAACGGCGAAATAATACATTACGAAGGGCCTTATAAACTGTACATGCAGCGAGAAGATAAATATTGGAACATTGTTTATTTTGTTATGCCGGGGTTTGTGTGGTAATTGTATTTTTTCATAAAAAAAATCCCACCTGCTCACACAAGTGGGATCTTAAAAAAGTACAAAAATCATTTTTATAACGTAGTCATATCTATTACAAAACGGTAACGCACATCGCCTTTTTCCATACGGGCATACGAAGCGGTAATATCTTTTATATCTATTACTTCAATATCCGAAACTATATTATGCTCTGCACAATAATCCAACATTTCCTGTGTTTCGGCAATACCGCCGATGCCCGAGCCTGCTACAGATTTTCTGCCGCCTAATAAACCAAAAACATGAATGCTGTGTGGGGTAGAAGGTGCCCCTACACAAATATGAACACCATTTGTTTTTAAAAGAGAAATGTATATATTCATATCATGCTCGGCAGAAACGGTATCTAAAATAAAATCGAAACTGTTTTTTACAGCAGCTACTTGCGCAGCATCTTTAGTTACAACAAAATGATGTGCGCCCAAAGCTTTTGCAGCTTCTTCTTTAGATGCTGATGTACTTAGTACCGTCACCTCAGCGCCAAATGCTACACCAAATTTTACAGCCATGTGCCCAAGCCCACCCAAGCCAAGTACAGCAAGTTTATGTCCTTTTCCTACTTTCCAGTGTTTTAGGGGTGAGTAGGTAGTTATACCTGCACAAAGCAAAGGAGCCACTGCGGCAAGCGATAATTTTTTTGAAATATGCAAAGCAAAGTCTTCATGTACTATAATATTGTTGGAGTAACCGCCGTAAGTAGGCACACCATCTTTTCCTCTTCCATTGTAAGTAGCAATATTTCCCTTCTCACAATATTGTTCTAAGTCTGCTTTACAATTTTCACATTCTCTACAACTGTCCACCATGCAACCAACTCCTGCTAAATCACCTTCTGCAAATTTCTTTACATCGGCACCCACTTTCAAAATGGTACCTACAATTTCGTGGCCTGGTACCATCGGAAATATTCCAGGGAACCAATCATTTTTTATTTGATGAAGATCGGAGTGGCAAACACCGCAATAAGCTATATTTATTTGTACATCGTTTGGTCCAACTTCCCTTCTTTCAAAATCCCATGGAGCAAGATCTGTTGTGGGGCTTTGCGCTGCGTAGCCTTTTGATTGTGTCATAATTTTATAATTGAATTTATTAAAAATATTTTTTTTGTATAGGGCTATAAAGGTATTACAGGTTATTTATTAAAAAGGTAAAAACTTAATTTATGGATTTGTAGCCCACACATTTATTTCAGGTATAAACCCAATATCATTTAATGTAAGCATAGAAACAATTACCTGTGCTATTTCTAATCCCTTCAACTTATTTTCTGTATGCTCAGATTTATAACCTATTTTTTCAGCAAATGGAGTAACTACTTCACTGGGGTTTACCTGGCACACACGAATATTGTGCTTACGCAACTCTGCTTGCCAGCTCATGGTAAGCCCGTTAATGGCAGATTTGCTGGAGCAATATGCAGAACCATTTGCAAATCCTTTTACCGCACCCATAGATGCAATGTTTATGATATTACCAGTATTTTTTTCTATAAAATATTTAGCTGCAGTTTGTCCACACATAAAAATACTTTTAGTATTTGTTTCCCATGTTTTGGTAAAATCTTCTACCGATGTTTCAATAAGCGAACCTATAAAACCCAAACCCGCATTGTTTATTAAAACATTTAACCCATCCATTTTTTTAATGGCAAATTCAAATAAGTTTTTTACATCTGCTTCTATAGATACATCTGCTTTTGTACCAAATACGTTTAATTCTCTCGAAACGGCCTCTACCGTTTCTACATTTCTTCCGCAGATAACAACCTGTGCTCCTTGTGAGCTAAGTAGTTTTGCAGTTTCGTAGCCAATGCCAGATGTGCCACCTGTTACAATGACTTTAATGTTTTTAATTTGCATAATTGTTTAAATTTTTTATAACCATGTATTCATTATCAAAAAAGCATCCAAACGTAAATTATTGGTATTCGAAATGTGAATAATAATATTAAATTAAAAATGCCCCGAATTTTCGAGGCATTTTTAATTTTTTAATTTTTATTTCTTAATCTTTTTTCTTTGTACCATTATCTAATTTACTGTGGTAACGACTGTAGCCAAAGTAAATAACAAATCCAATAGCCAACCAAGCTAATAAACGAAGCCAGTTAGTCCAGCCCAATCCGTATATCATAGCTGCACAAACAATTATTCCTAAAATTGGAACAAATGGAACCAGAGGGGTTTTGAATTTTCTTGGTAAATCAGGATCAGTTTTGCGTAAAATAATAACTGCTACACACACCAACATAAAGGCAAACAAAGTACCTATACTTGTCATATCTCCTACAATATCTCCCGGAACAAGTGCTGCAAACAAACCTACAATTACAAGTATAAATAAATTTGCTTTGTAAGGTGTTTTATATTTTGGATGTACATCGCTAAATATTTTTGGTAACATACCATCTTTACTCATGCTGTAAAACACACGGCTTTGGCCAAGCAACATTACCAATATTACAGAAGAGAAACCTGCAAGAATAGCTACAGTAACTAATTTACCAAGCCATTCATAACCGGGCATAAATTTATTTATTGCCGCTACTACAGATGCTTCACCACCTTCTGTACGGAAGAAATTTACATCTCCCAAACCTGTAAGTACATGTGCAAATAAAATATATAAAACAGTACAAAGTGCTAATGAACCGAGTATACCAATTGGCATGGCTACTTTAGGGTTCTTGGTTTCTTGCGCTGCAGTACTTACCGCATCAAAACCAATGAAGGCAAAAAATACAGTACCCGCTGCACCAAGTATTCCCATAATTCCACCAAAGGCATGAGTAACACCAGCATGGTCAGTATAAGTAGAGGGTTCTGGTATATACGGTACATGGTTAGCAGGATTAATAAAGCCCCAGCCCAAAATAATAATTAAAATTACGATGGCTACTTTAGCAATTACTATTATACCATTTACAAATGCAGATTCTTGCGTGCCTTTAATAAGTAATAAACTTAATAATGTTACAATTCCAAACGCAGGTAAATTAACGATACCATGTCTTACTACACCATTGGCATCTGGCAACGAATGTTGAAATGGAGAGTGGCACCATTCGTAAGCAATGGCTTTCCAATGTAACACATTCACCAATAAATTATTTAAGTATTCACTCCATGCAATACCTACCGTTGCTGCTCCAACAGCATATTCCAATACAAGATCCCATCCAATGATCCACGCCATTAACTCACCCATTGTTGCATAAGTATATGTATATGCACTACCCGAAATTGGAATAGAAGAGGAAAGTTCTGCATAGCATAAACCGGCAAGTGCACAGCCAATAGCGGCCACAATAAAACCAATTGTTACAGATGGACCTGCACTTTGTGCCGCCGCAGCAGCTGTTCTTACAAAAAGCCCGGCACCTATAATTGCACCAATTCCCAAGGCTACCAATGCGCCCGCACTCAATGTTTTCTTTAACCCTTTTTCAGAGTCTTCTGCTTCTGCAAGCAAAGCACTCATCGGTTTTTTTACAAATAAACTCATACAGTATTTTAGTTTTGTTAAATATTAAGAGGGTAAATTAAGCAATAAATCTTTACAAAGTATAAGTGCTCATAATTTTTGATACTGAGGTTATTAGAAGATGCATTTAAAAATTAAGCCCGGCTTTATTAATAATATTTATATGAATGTATGATTATGTGTGTTACCCTAGCTAAATGAACCAATAATTTTAAATGCTTCCTTTTTACAACAAGCATTAAATACTATATTGCAAATTATAAAACAATAAAATATGCAGGTAAAAAGCGGCAAGCGAAGTAAACTTACTTTATACATTGGAATTGGGTTGGTTTTGGGAATTATTGCCGGTTTTTTATTAAATACTTATTATGTAGGTAAAGAAAATAAGAGTATAGCAAATGCAGAGTTGCAGCAAAAATACCTGCACGATGCATTGAGGGTTTACGAAACACCTAAAGACACTTTATCCTATCAAAAATTAATTGCCCAAAAAAAGCAAACTGAAACATTAAAAAAGACTACCGAAAAAAATGTTCTTTCAGATGGTACAGGAACTGTTGCTTTTAAAAATGTAGCACTGCTTTCAGACTCTATCAAAAGTATTGATAGTAAAATAGCTGCATTGGTTGATACCGGTAATGCACAATACAAGAGCTTGGTGAAGCAACAAGTTTTGCTTTCAGAACAAAAAAGTGAAGTAACAAAAGCCAGAGACAAAAAATTAGACTGGTTCACCATTCTTGCAGATATATTTTTACGTTTAATAAAAATGATTGTTGCACCGCTTGTGTTTACAACACTGGTAGTAGGTGTAGCAAAACTGGGAGATATAAAAGCAGTGGGTAGAATAGGAGGGAAGACGTTGCTTTGGTTTATCAGCGCATCGTTGGTGAGTTTGTTGCTCGGTTTAATTTTAGTAAATATTTTTCAGCCTGGTATTGCTATGAATTTACCATTACCTGATGCCAATGCTGCATCAGGCGTGGATAAAGCTGCGTTGAGTATCAAAGAATTTTTCTACCATGTTTTTCCTGCAAGTGTAGTAGATGCCATGGCAAAAAATGAAATTTTGCAGATTGTAGTTTTTGCACTTTTCTTTGGTGTGGCTGCTGCTGCGCTTGGAGATATTGCTGCGCCAGTAGTTAGAGCCCTTGATGCAATGGCGCATATTATTTTAAAAGTTACTGGTTATGTAATGAAGTTTGCACCATTTGCAGTATTTGGTGCTATGGCTGCAATTATTGCAAAACAAGGCTTGGGTATTTTAAAAACATACTCCATATTTATAGGCGAATTTTATTTTGGTCTGGCACTTTTGTGGATTGTTCTCATACTTGCTGGTGCTGCATTTATTGGCAAAAGAGTTTTTACATTAATAAAAAGAATTAAAGAACCTGCCCTTATTGCATTTAGTACATCTAGCAGTGAGGCGGCGTTTCCTAAAACAATGCTGGAGTTGGAGCGGTTTGGTTGTAAAGATAGAATTGTAAGTTTTGTATTGCCACTTGGTTACTCATTTAACCTAGATGGCAGCATGATGTACATGACGTTTGCCTCTTTATTTATTGCACAGAGTTATGGTATTCATTTAGATATTGCTACGCAGATAAGTATGCTCTTGGTATTAATGCTTACCAGCAAAGGAATAGCGGGCGTGCCTCGGGCATCGTTGGTAGTTATTGCCGGTACGTTGGCTACATTTAATATTCCAGAAGCAGGTTTGGCTTTGTTATTGGGAATAGATCCGCTATTGGATATGGGTAGAAGTGCCACAAACGTTGTGGGCAATAGTATTGCAACGGCGGTGGTAAGTAAAATGGAGGGAGAATTAAAGAACAGTGAAAATGATTAAATTTGAGTATAAAATCATAGGTTATGAAAATGATACACGAAGGTCATATTACAAGAAATAAAGAGGTGATGATGGGTAAGCCTTGCATAAAAGGTACAAGGATAACGGTTGAATTAATTTTGCGTAAAATAAGCGAAGGTGCAACTGTTGAACAGTTGATGGATGATTATCCCGGATTAACAGACAATGATATTTTTGCCTGTGTAGATTATGCAAGAGCTATTATGCTTCATGAAGAAGTAATTGAACTAACAGCATGATTATAGCTGATGAAAATATTTTCCGAGGATTAATTGCTGCCCTTCGCTTAAAAGGATATGAAGTGCTTTCTATTTTTGAATCTTTTAGAGGAATGGCAGACCCTGAAATAGCAGCGTTTTCTTTAAATCCTCCTCGAATTATTCTTACAGAAGATAAAGATTTTGGTACGCTTGTTTTCGAAAATAAAACAAAAGTAACAGGTATAATTTTTTTGAGATTTTTAAATAGAGAAAGACCTCATATATTAGATAAAGTTCTTTCTTTTTTAGAAAATGAAAACTTGGAAACGCTCACTGGAAAATTTGTTACTATAACTCCTGATAAAATCAGAATAACCAATATTTAAAATGATGATTGGTTTTTACACTGCGGGATTTTTACAAAATAACTTTTGAAATAATTTCTAATTGCTGAAAGAAATAGTTGGATGAAATTAAATTAACGAAGAATACAAAAGAACAAAACGATAATGAAGAAAGGACTCCTATTTTTACTTACTTTTTTACTATTTCAATTTGCAAAAAGCCAAGATAGTATTTCAATAAAATTTAAAAACCAGTACAAAGCAGAAGCAAAAAATATCACTGTTTCTTTTGCAGGTAATAATTATACTGGTGATGATAAGGCTGCAGTAACATTGCCAAATATCGTTTCAGACTCTTTTGTAGTTTTTGGCGATGATTATGCAAGTGCTACATTTAAAATTGCTGATGCAGATAAGGACGGTATCATTACCGTAAAGAAAAAATTTACCTGGAAAGATTTATTAACGCCCATGTTTTACATCATTTTTGGTGGAATATGGTTTGTAGTATTTGTAATTTTTGCAGAAACTGGTTTGTTTGCCGGTTTCTTTTTACCGGGCGATTCTTTGTTGTTTGTAGCTGGTATTTACAGTTATGATTTGGTAGAAAGTGGTTTGGGTTTTAATGGTGGTGCATTCATAAATTTGGTAGTATTGGGCATCATCATTTCTATAGCTGGTATTTTAGGAAACTTTGTTGGCTATTGGTTTGGCAGAAAAAGTGGTCCATTTTTATTTGAAAGAAAAGATACATTCTTCTTTAGGAAAAAATATTTATTTCAGGCAAAAGATTTTTACGATAAACATGGTGGTGGCGCCATTGTAATGGCAAGGTTTTTACCTATTGTAAGAACCTTTGCACCCATAGTAGCCGGCATTGTGGGCATGGAAAAAAAGAAATTTACTTATTACAATGTTGTTGGTTGTGTAGCATGGGTTTTTACCATGTTATTTGCCGGGCATTATTTGCAAGAGCTTTTTTTAAAACAATTTGATTTTGATTTAAGAGAACATTTAGAAGTTATCGTTATAGGAATTATACTGGTATCTACAGCTCCTATTATCATCAAATTAATATTTGGAAAATCATCTGCCCCAAAAGATAAAATATAATTGCACTCATGCAAAAAACTGCTTCTGCCTCTGTTTTTAATATTGCAGTACTCGTGGCTGCACTTGGTTATTTTGTAGATATTTATGATTTACTCCTCTTTAATATTGTAAGGGTAGATAGCCTTAAAGACTTGGGTTTAAATGCTGCTCAAATTAAAACAGAGGGTGAGTTTATCATAAGCATACAAATGATAGGCTTGCTTATTGGCGGTATTATTTGGGGTATGCTAGGCGATAAAAAAGGGAGGCTTAGTGTATTATTTGGTTCTATTATTTTATACAGTGTTGCCAATATTATTAATGGTTTTGTGCAAACACCTAACCAATATGCACTCGTACGCTTTGTAGCAGGGCTGGGGCTTGCCGGAGAATTAGGTGCGGGTATTACACTCGTGAGTGAACTTGTTTCTAAAGAAAAACGTGGGCTGAGCACATCATTGGTTGCAGGTATCGGACTTACAGGTGCCGTTGCCGCTTATTTTATTTCACTTTATTTTGACTGGCGCACCTGTTACTTTATTGGAGGTGGTTTAGGCTTTTGCCTGCTGCTATTACGCATTTCTGTTTTTGAAAGTGGGATGTATACAAAGGTTAAAGAATCGGTGGTAGTGAAGGGAAACTTTCTCATGTTTTTTAATAATAAAGCACGATTAAAAAAATATATTCTTGCTATTTTAATAGGGTTACCCACATGGTATGTGATTGGTATATTGGTAGCATTCTCAAATAATTTTGCTGAAAAATTTGGTATTACTGAAGAAGTGTTACCCAAAAAAACTACCATGTATGCTTATGTAGGTATTGCGTTGGGAGATGTGTTAGTAGGATTGGTAAGCCATTGGCTAAAAAGTAGAAAGAAGGCGTTGTTTATTTTCTTTTTTCTTACTGCGGTTTCCATAGCTTTTTATTTTATGCAAGATGGGAGTGGAGGTGCGGCTCAAATGTATTTAATATGTGCAGCGCTTGGTTTTAGTACAGGCTTTTGGGCAATATTTGTTACTATGGCTGCTGAGCAATTTGGTACCAATTTAAGAGCTACAGCCGCTACCACTATTCCAAACATGGTAAGAGGTGCATTGCCGCTAATGCTTATTTTATTTAATTATCTACAACATTATACCAACAGTTATACCACCGCAGGTTTGTATGTAGGTATTATAGTAATGGTAATTAGTATAACTGCTGCCTATTTTACCAAAGAAACTTTTGGTAAAGATTTAAATTTTGTAGAAGAATAAAATTCTCATTATTGCATAACTAAAATCAATTGGTAAAATGATGCATTTGAAAATTCAAATGACTTTGCAAGAAATTTTAAAATAAATCAAGTGCCCAAAAAAATTCTCATCATACGGTTTTCGTCTATTGGAGATATAGTGCTGGCAAGCCCTGTATTTCGTTGTGTAAAAAAACAATTGCCAGATGCAGAAGTACACTTTCTTACAAAAATCAATTTTAAAATTGTAACAGCAGCAAATCCATACATTGATAAGTTTTTTTATTTTGTTGATAATATAGAAGAGGTGATCGTAAAATTGAAAGAAGAAAATTACGACCATGTGATTGATCTTCACAACAATTTTAGAAGTAATAAAATAAAATATGCGCTAAAAAAAGACACGCATACTATTGATAAACTGACGTACCAAAAATTTTTATTAACGCAGTTAAATATTGATGTAATGCCCAACAGGCATATTACACAACGAAGTTTAGATGCTGTTTTACCGTTGGGTGTAAATGATGATGGTGGCGGGTTGGATTATTTTATAGCAAAACATGATGAAGTAAAACCTGATGATATTCCTACTGGCCATTTGGCTGGCTATATTGTTATTGTAATTGGTGCTACCTATTTTACAAAACGTTTTCCTGTGCATAAACAAATTGAGTTGTGCAGCAAAATTGACCAACCAATTATTTTATTGGGAGGTAAAGAAGATGCAGCAATGGGTGAAGAAATTGCTCGGACAGATAAATTAAAAATATACAATGCCTGTGGCAAATTCAACATAAGCGAATCTGCTGATATTGTAAACAAAGCAAAATTGGTAATAAGCAACGATACAGGAATGCAATACATTGCCTGTGCACTCAAACGACCAGTAATAGCACTTTGGGGTGGTACCACACCAGATTTGGATGTGGAGCCATATTACGGTTCAAATTTTATGAGCCATCAACAAAAACCTTTTTATGAAAATGTAGTGCTAAATCTTTCTTGCCAACCCTGTAGTAAATATGGTTTAAACAAATGCCCTAAAGAGCATTTTCATTGCATGGAAAAAATTGATGTAAATGAGTTAGCAGAAAAAGTAAAAGCGAGATTGTAAAAAATTATTTTCCGGTTCCTGATAAAATAATACGAATGGTGTGAAGCATTATCTTAAAATCTAGCGACAGCGAAATATTTTCTACATAAATAAGGTCATACTGCATTCTCTCCAGCATGTCATTAATGCTACTGGCGTAACCAAATTTTATCATTCCCCAACTTGTTAGCCCAGGTTGCACTTTAAAAAGATATCTATACTCCGGACTTATAGTAGTAAGTTGATCAATGTAAAATTTCCTTTCAGGTCTTGGTCCTACAAGGCTCATATCTCCTTTTAAAATATTCCAAAGTTGTGGTAGCTCATCTAATCTCCATTTCCGCATCACTTTACCCCAAGGAGTTATTCTCGAATCATGATCGCTGCTGAGCATGGGGCCATCTTTTTCCGCATCTACATTCATAGACCGTAGCTTGTACATCGTAAATGGTTTCCCTTTAAAACCAATTCTTTCTTGCGAAAAGAATATCGGCCCTTTCGACGATAATTTTAATCTAATAATAGCATAAATTAATATTGGCAAAATTAAAATCCCTCCCACCAATGCCACAAAAATATCTGCTAGCCTTTTTATGTTTTGTTGCCACAGGGGCATTTGTCCAAAATGTACATCAATAAGAGGTACACCCATCACATTACTGTTTTGTAGCGCCCCACTTAAAATATCAAGTGTATCTGGCGTAATCTTAATATTTACATTTCTGTTACTTAGTTTTAGGAGTATTTCAGTAATTACTTTTCTGTCATTATTATCAACTGCAATGATAATTTCTTCAATTTTTTCTTTCTCAATTATCGTAGTTAAATTCTCTGTAGAATTGTAAAGATTAATATTTTTACCTGGTAACTTAATATTTTTTCCATTGAGATTTATAAAATCTGTGATGATAAATCCTGAGCTATCATTTGCGCTTAAAAAATCTTTTGAAAACTGTTCTGCCTTTTTACCCGAACCAATAAGCAATGAGTTGAAGAATACTTTTTTTTGCTTTAATTGCTTTTTGGTAAAAGAAAGAAATATCATTCTTGTAATAGAGCTTACTATTATTACAGGAAAAAGCAGCAAATAAAATTCAGAATAATAATCGTTGTTATTTACTTTAGGGTTTTTTAAAATAAAAAAGAACAACAGAAACAAGCAACCCACTATGCTTATCAAAATAGTTTTAAAAAGTTCTACTACCCTCGATTTTTGATAGAGGGATGTATAGGTGCCTGATAAAAAATGAAGACAAGTCCAACCTGTAACATACATAAATAAACCTACGTAAAAACCGGAAGGTATACTGAAAGGATCATTGTACAATCGAGTGCGGAGGTAATAAAATGCCATCCATGTAAAAATTGCTACAATGATATCGGCTATAATATACCAGCTAATATTTATACGAGGTTGGTTCAAATTTTATGGGTAATGATTATACAGATTTATTTATTTTTTCTAAAATTTGATGTGCTACTTCCATTGCTCTAAATCCATCAAGTACGGTTACAGCGGTTTCTGTATTGTTTAAGATTGCGTTTTTAAAAGCAACCAATTCTTCTTTCATAGCATTTACATCTTCTACAACAGGGTTAGCTATGGCCACTGTTTTTTTACCTTTACCGGTATCTATATCAAATGTAAATACGTTTTTATCTGTAGTTGCGTTTTGGCTTATTATTTCGGTTTTCTTTTCTAAAAAATCAATTCCAATGTATGCATCTTTTTGAAATAGTCTCATCTTTCTCATCTTTTTCATAGAGATGCGACTACTGGTAAGATTGGCCACACAGCCATTGTCAAACTCAATACGCACATTGGCAATATCTGGCGTATCGCTCAATACTGAAACACCATTTGCAGAAATATAACTTACGTTGCTTTTTATAAGGTGTAAAATAATATCAATATCATGTATCATTAAATCCAATATTACACTTACATCTGTACCTCTGGGGTTAAATTGAGAAAGCCTATGCACTTCTATAAACATAGGTTCCAGTGTATAATTATTAAGTGCAGTAAATGCCGGATTAAATCTTTCTACATGCCCTACCTGAAATTTTAAATTAGATTCTACTGCAAGTTTTAAAAGCGATTTAGCTTCATCCATGGTATTGGTAAGCGGCTTTTCTACAAAAACATGTTTACCTTTTCTTAGCGCAAGTGCACAAAGTTCATAATGAAATGTAGTAGGCGCTACTATATCTACTGCATCGCAGTTATCTAACAGTTCTTCAGGGGTAGCAAATCTTTTTATTTTATATTTTTCTACAACAGCATTTGCATTTATATCATCAGTATCACAAAACCCCACAACTGTCACTGCTTCTATTTCCATCCAATTATTTAAATGAAATTTTCCCAGATGACCGGCACCAATTACACCTATTTTCAGCATTCGATTTTTATATTTTTTGATGATAACTTTTCAACTCATTGCCCACTACCAGCTGCCTTCTGCTTACTCTTCCCAAAAACCCATTTTCCCAAACTTCTTTATTCTATTATCTACTCTTTCTTGCGGAGAAATTTGTTTGAGCTCCTTAATAGCATTGGATAAATAATTCTTGAGTATTTCTGCTGCACCATCATAATCCCAATGTGCACCTCCCAACGGCTCCGGTATTACTTCATCTACCAGGCCAAAACCGAGCATATCTTTACCGGTAAGTTTTAATTGCTCTGCCGCTGTTTCTTTTTTATCCCAACTGCGCCACAAAATACTGCTACAACTTTCGGGAGATATAACAGTGTACCATGTATTTTCCATCATCACAACTTTATCTCCTACACCAATACCCAATGCACCGCCACTAGCACCTTCACCAATCACTACGCATATTACCGGTACTTTTAGGCTGATCATTTCAAAAATATTTCTGGCAATTGCTTCTCCCTGTCCACGCTCCTCTGCCTCCAAACCCGGGTAAGCGCCAGGAGTATCTATTAAAGTAATAACAGGTTTATTAAATTTTTCTGCAAGTTTCATCAAGCGAAGCGCTTTTCTATAACCTTCAGGATTGGCCATTCCAAAGTTTCTGTATTGGCGGGTTTTGGTATTGGTTCCTTTCTGCTGCCCAATGATCATAACAGTTTCACCATTTAATTGGGCAAAGCCGCCTACCATTGCTTTATCATCTTTTACATTTCTATCACCATGTAATTCTACAAACGAAGTACACATTTTTTCAATGTACTTTAATGTATAGGGTCTATCTGGGTGTCTGCTCATTTGCACCCGCTGCCATGGTGTGAGGTTCTCAGTAATACTTTTCTTTGTATCTACTATTTTTTGATCCAGCAGTCCTAATGCACTGCTCATATCTGTATTCGATTTTTCCTGTGTTATGGTAAGTTGCTCTTTCTGGTCATATAATTCTTTGAGCGGCTTTTCAAATTCGAGAAACTGCCTGTTTTTTAATTGTGGCATAATATATATTTACCTTATGAGTATATTTTGGAGTGTAATATAATTTGTAAAAATAGGAGTTACTTTTTTTTTTGAAAAGTTTTGTTTTCAAAAACTATTTTTTCCTATATTTGCACTCCCGAAAAAAAGGAAGCAATTATAAGGATTGATTTACTTTTTTTAGAGAAAGAAACGGGTTGGTAGTTCAGTTGGTTAGAATGCTGCCCTGTCACGGCAGAGGTCGCGGGTTCGAGTCCCGTCCAGCCCGCAAAAAGTCTCAGTAGAAATACTGAGACTTTTGCATTTATGGCATACTACGTTTACATATTACAAAGTAAAACAGACAATACTTATTACAAAGGCTTTACAGAAAATTCTTTACAAAGATTGGTGCAGCATAATGCTGACAAGATGAAGGTGGCTTTACTTTCATCCAAAAATATACCGGTTTTATAAGCCCTGGCGTTTTTGCCATGTTTATTTTAGGAATGTTTTGGAAACGTACAACCGGTGCAGCAGCTATTGCAGGTTTATTATGTGGACTTATCATCGTTATCATATTTAATAACTATGCACCTGCATGGTTTAGAAACGAAACAATTTTGTACACCGCATACAATGTGGGAGATGGAAAATTTGAAATTCCATTTCTTGTAAATATGGGCTGGTCGTTCTTTTTTACTGTTTTAATAATGGTAGTAATAAGTTTGGCAGGGTCTAAAGTAAATTCAAAAGCATTTGAAATAGATAAGAGTATGTTTAAATTAAAGCCTGCTACTATTGCATTAATAACCATGGTGACAATGTTGGTAGTAGCCTTGTATGCTAGGTTTTGGTAATGCAAATAAGATTTTAATTTTGATTATCACTATTAAAAAAAATATTAAACCATAGATTGATTATATTGGTAAAGTATTTTTTATTTTGATAATGTTTTATTCTAGTAAATAAATACATTTATTAATCGTTTCATTTTAATTTTTTAGATGTATTCATTTTATCGAACATGAAAATTCTTCTGCCTAATACAGTACTTTTCTTTTTACTTTTCTGTTTTCCATCTTGCCACCATAAAAATCAAGAAATAATTCTTCTAAACAAAGACAGCATTCACACCTGTATGGAAGTACCACAAAGGTTTGGCGGCAATGATAGTAATGTAAAGAA
Source organism: Ferruginibacter sp. (assembly GCA_031398005.1). Classification (GTDB taxonomy): domain Bacteria; phylum Bacteroidota; class Bacteroidia; order Chitinophagales; family Chitinophagaceae; genus Ferruginibacter. The sequence goes on along the minus strand of JANNMO010000027.1, from coordinate 42,480 downwards.
TATCGTTTCATCTGCAGATACCTCTCAACAAGGAATGGTTTTAATACCCGGTGGAACATATAGCATGGGTGGAGATAATGCACAAGCCAGCGAAGACGAATACCCAAAACATACTGTAACTGTACACTCATTTTATATAGATATAACAGAAGTAACCAACGCACAGTTTAAAAAGTTTATTGAGGCAACAGGTTATATAACCACAGCAGAACAAAAACCTGATTGGGAAGAATTGAAAAAAACATTGCCGGCAAACACTCCTAAACCTACAGATGATATGCTTGTGGCAGCCTCACTCGTTTTTAAACAAACAAAAAATGCAGTTGATTTAAATGATTATACACAATGGTGGAGTTGGCAAGCAGGTGCAAGTTGGCAACATCCACAAGGACCAAGTAGTAACATCGTAGGCAAAGAAAATTATCCTGTAACTCAAGTAAGCTGGTACGATGCTATGGCATATTGCAAATGGGCAGGGAAGCGCTTACCAACAGAAGCAGAGTGGGAATTTGCGGCAAGAGGCGGGTTACAAAATAATATTTATCCATGGGGCAATGAAGGAATAAACCAAGGCAAACCCAAAGCAAATAGCTGGGAAGGAAAGTTTCCATACAACAACGAAAAAAACGATGGTTACATAACTGCAGCTCCTGTAAAAACATTTGCTGCAAATGCATACGGCTTATACGATATGGCAGGCAATGTGTGGGAGTGGTGTAGCGATTGGTACAATTATGATTACTATAAAACGCTAGAAAGCAAAACAACTTATAATCCTCAAGGTGCTGAAAAAAGTTTTGATCCTGCTGATCGAATTACTCCAAAACGTAGCCTTCGTGGTGGAAGTTTTTTGTGTAACGATAGTTATTGCAGTGGTTACCGAGTGGCAAGAAGAATGAAAAGTAGTCCTGATACTGGTTTGGAACATACAGGTTTTAGATGTGTGAAAGATGTAAATGTTTCCAAATAAAATTAATAAAATATGAAAGAAACAATTTCAAAAAAATTTGTGGAGCTGTACAATGTACTACCACAAATAATTGTTCGCTCACCTGGGCGTGTAAATATAATAGGTGAGCATACAGATTACAACGAAGGCTTTGTATTACCTGCGGCTATTAACAAAGCAGCTTACGTAGCCATCAGTTTAAGAGAGGATGATACCATACATTTATATGCTGCAGATTTAAACGAAAACTTTTCTATAGATAGTAAGAATTTAAAACCAGTTGGAGATGTAAGTTGGCCTAATTTTATTTTAGGGGCGGCAGCACAATTTGTAAAAAAAGGAATTGCAATAAAAGGATTTGATGCAGTGCTGATGAGTGATGTGCCCATTGGTGCAGGATTATCTTCCTCTGCCGCTATTGAAAGTGCTACAATTTTTGCATTGAATGAATTGTTACAGGCAAAAATATCAAAAACAGAAATGATAAAAATGGCACAAATGACGGAGCATGAATTTGCAGGTGTGCGATGTGGTATTATGGATATGTTTGCTTCTGTAATGGGCAAAAAAGACCATGTAATAAAATTGGATTGTAAAACACTGGAGTACGAATACGTACCCTTTAAATTGGATGGAATAAAAATATTATTGCTCAATACAAATGTAAAACACAGCCTGGCTTCATCAGAGTACAATACCCGCAGAAAGGAGTGTGAACAAGGCGTGGCATGGGTAAAAGAAAATGAACTACAGGTAAATTCTTTAAGAGATGTAAGCACTGATATGTTGAAAAAATATGTTTTACCAAAAGATAAATTGGTATATACCCGCTGCCTTTTTGTAGTAGAAGAAATAGATAGATTAATAAAAGGTTGTGAAGATTTGCAGCAGGGCCATATAGCAGCGCTTGGAAAAAAAATGTTTGCCACACATAAAGGATTAAGCAAACAATACGAAGTGAGTTGTACAGAACTGGATTTATTAATTAGCTATGTAGTAAATAATGAAAATGTATTGGGTGCAAGAATGATGGGTGGCGGCTTTGGTGGTTGTACTATTAATTTAGTAAAAGAAGATGCCATTGAAAAACTTGTTGCAGATATAGCACCCGCCTACGAAGCAGCCACCAATCTACCACTTACTTATTATGTAGCCTCTATAGAAAACGGAACTGAAATAATTTAAAATAGGTTTAATGAAAAGATTATTGGATTCCATTTTAATTCAGCACAAATTTGTAAATAAACTTTTTGTATTAGGTGTACTTTTATTTTAGAAAAAATTATTATAGATATAATGACAACTTATAAATGAATATACTTGCCGCCAAAGAAAATTTTCATGATGCATTAGATGGAAAAAAAATTGATATTTTTTATTTAAAAAATAAAACTATTGATGTAGCCATTACCAATTATGGTGCAAGAGTGGTAAACCTTTTGGTGCCGGATAAAGATGGAAATATAATGGATGTAGTTATGGGGTTTGACAATTTTAAAGGCTTTTATCATTCTACTGAGCCCTACTTTGGAGCCATCATTGGTAGATACGCCAATCGTATTGCTAATGGTACATTTACAATAGATGATGAGATTTTTCACTTGCCAATAAACAATGGAAAGAATGCGCTACACGGCGGTCCCGATGGTTTTCATCATGTAGTTTGGGATGCTTTTCAATTAAATGATAAATCCGTTCAATTTACTTATTTATCAAAAGATGGGGAAATGGGTTTCCCGGGAAATCTTTCAGTAACCGTAATTTATACACTACTGAATGATCGTCAACTTAAAATTGATATAGAAGCTATCACTGATAAAAAAACCATTTGTAATTTCACCAACCATACTTTTTTTAATTTAAATGGTGCAGGAAATGTTAGCAATCATTTGTTGCAAATCAATGCAGATAATTTTCTTCCAATAAATACTGATCTTATTCCGTTAGGTAACATAATGCCAGTGCACAACACGCCATTTGATTTTACTAACAGCAAAACCATCGGCAAAGACATTGCCTTAAATGATATTCAATTAAATTATGGCAATGGTTATGATCATACTTTTATTGTGAATGGTGATTTGGGAAAATTAAAATTGGCTGCTAAAGCCACCGGAGATACATCAGGAATTACAATGGAACTTTTTACAACGGAGCCGGGATTACAATTGTATAGTGGAAATTTTTTGCAGGGTAAAAATACCATTAAGGGAGGTGTAAAAGATGATTGTAGAACTGCATTTTGCCTGGAGCCACAGCACTTTCCTGATTCTCCCAACCAACCAAATTTTCCATCAACCATATTGGATGTGGGTAAAGTATTTTATTCAACTTCGGTTTATCGGTTTGGCTAAAACACTACATCCCTTAGCCTTTCTCCCTACTCACCGAAGAATTTCTCACAAACAATTCTGTTTGTAAAATCTTTGTTTCAAATTCTGTAACCGGTCTTTTGCTTTCAATCATGCTTATTAAAAGCTCCGTAGCTACTTGGCCAATTTCAAAAGCAGGTTGCCGCACTACAGATAGAGCTGGGTTAAAAAGTTCTCCTACATTGGTATTTGTAAAACCAATTACAGCAATATCGTCGGGTATTTTTTTATTAAGTTTTTGAAGTGCCTGCATGCATGTGGTGGTTACACGATCTCCTCCGGTAAACAATGCATCTGGTTTTACCTTTAACTTAAACAATTTTGTAAGTGCAGTTTCTATTTCGTCATAAATCATTCCGCCATGGTAACAATAATGCACTAGTTTTTCATCAAATGTAATATCATGTTTTTGTAGTGCAGCTTTGTAGCCTTCCAATCTTTCTTCCGAAATAGATAAATAGGGAGCACTGGTAATATGCGCAATTCTTTTAAACCTGTTTTCTATTAAATGTTCTGTAGCATCAAAAGCACCTTTAAAATTATCTGCAATTACTTTGTGTGTAATTATTTCGTTGGCAACTCTATCAAAAAATACAATGGGCAAACCTTTATCATACAAATTTTTAAAGTGCGTATAGTCCTGTGTTTCGCTGGATACAGATACCAATAATCCATCAACAGATCTGGATGCCAGGTGATCTACAATTACAATTTCTCTTTCGTAAGACTCGTGGCTTTGAGACATGATAACATGGTACCCTCGGTTATACGCAATAGATTCAATGCCATTAATTGCCTGTGAGAAAAAATTATTGGCTATCTCGCAAACTATAATACCAATAGAATGATTGCGCCTTTCTTTTAAACTAAGTGCAATTGGATTTGGACGGTAATTGATTTTTTCTGCATACTCCAGCACAAGCCTTTTTGTTTCAGAACTTATTTCATAACTGCCCCGCAACGCTCTGCTCACGGTAGATGTAGAGAGTCCCAATGCTTTTCCAATATCTTTTATAGTAACAGGTTCAAACTTCATTTATCGTTTTTTGTTGCTGTAATTAAAGCAATTTTTTAGAAGTTAAAACTTTTTGCCCATATAAAATAATTTGATATCGTTATCGGGAACGTTTGCGTAAAAATAGTATGCATAACAATCCATTTACCTATTTAAAAGTTATAACATTGAGAAACGATTGCTCAGCGATATTTATCTTTTTAGTAAAGGATTAAATAGGTTGGTTTAATAATAAAACCCAAACACAACTATATGAATAAATTCTTACTTCTACTCACACTCATTTTTATTTTACCGGTATGTTTGTTTGCACAAAACAGAACCATCAATGGAAAGGTTGTTGATGAAACGGGCGCAGCATTATCGGGTGCAAGTATCATTTCTACCAAAGCAAAAAAAGGAACACAAACTGACAGAGATGGAAATTTTTCTATTGTAGTTTCAGAAACTGGTGCTGTAAATATTGTGATATCAACAATTGGTTTTGGTTCTAAAATTATTTCTGTAACCGGTACAGATGCTGGTACTATTGAATTAATAAGAGAAGCCGTTACACAAGAAGATGTAGTGGTGGTTGGTTATGCTACAGTGAAAAGAAAAGATTTAACAGGTACCGTTTCTTCAGTTGGTGCAAAGCAATTAAAAGATATTCCACTCTCCTCTGCTGCAGAAGCATTGCAAGGTAGATTAGCCGGTGTACAGGTAATAGCATCGGAAGGTTCTCCAGGTGCAGATGTATTAATTAGAGTAAGAGGTGGTGGTTCTATCACGCAAGATAATTCACCCATGTATGTAGTAGATGGTGTGCAGGTAGAAAATGCTTTGTCAGTAATTTCTCCGCAAGATATTCAATCAATAGATGTTTTGAAAGATGCTTCTACTACCGCAATTTATGGTGCAAGAGGTGCAAATGGTGTAATCATTATTACCACAAAACCGGGGCGTGCAGGTAAAACAACTGTAACCTATAATGGTGCTTACGGCTCAAGGTCTTTGCCTAAAAAAATGGAAGTTTTAAGTCCTTACGATTTTGTAGTTTGGCAATGGGAAAGAACCAGAGGAGTAGCTACAGATAGCTCAAGCTTTGCAAGAACTTATGGTACTACTTGGGATACTTTAAGTAATTATAAAAATTTACAACCTATTAATTGGCAAGATGAAGTATTTGGTAGAAATGCCACTTATCAAAATCACAATGTATCTGTAAATGGTGGTAACCAGGCTACCACTTTTAATTTAAGTTTAACTGCAAACAGAGAAGATGGTATTTTATTGGAATCTGGCTTCGATAGAAATTTAGTAAACTTTAAATTGGATCATAAAATTTCTGATAAATTTAAAATGGGTATGACGGCCCGTTACCTAGATCAAACAGTAAGAGGAGCTGGTACTACCAACAGTGGAACACGAACAACCAATCGCTTGCGTAGCACCATTAATTATCGTCCATTTGAAATAGCTGCTACCGGTGGAGGCATAGATGATTTTGATGAAGCTTATTTTTTGGCTTCTGCAGGTGCTACCAACCCTATCATACTTACCAAAGCAGAATATAGAAAACAAGCTACAAAAGCTACTTACTTAAGTGGCTATGTAAATTATAATGTGGCTAAAAATTTTACATTCCGCAGCACGTTTGGTTTTGATAATGCAGTAACACAACAAGATTTATTTTTTAGTAAAATAACCGGTACTGCTCGTAATGCAGCATCGCTGCCTGTAGCATCTATTGGTGAGCAAAATAATAGAAGCTTAACCATTACCAACACGCTACAATATTCTATCAATAACTTTAAAAAACACCACAATATTACAATGTTAGTGGGGCAGGAGGTTGTAGATGTAAGAGTAAGAAATACTTTTTTTCAAACCAACTTTTTTCCGGCAGATATAACTCCTGAAAAAGCATTGGCCAATATGGGCTTAGGTTCAGCGCCTCCAGGTTCTACCCAGCCTTTACCTTCTAGTTTTATAAATCCACCAAGTCGTATTGCATCTTTTTTTGGCAGACTTAATTATGCATATGATGATAAATATCTGGCTACTTTCAATATGCGTTCGGATAGGTCATCAAAATTCTCACCAATTAATGGTAGTTTAAATTTCCCTTCTGCATCTTTTGCATGGCGCTTTTCAAAAGAAAGTTTCTTTAAAAATGTTAAGTGGTTAAGCGATGGTAAATTAAGATATGGTTATGGTGCTGTAGGCAATAATAGAATTAGCGATTTACTGTATTTACAATTATATGGCGTTACCGGTCAGTATGCCATCAATCATTCTATATTACCTGGTTTTGCACCCACCTCTTTATCAAATCCTAATTTGAAATGGGAAACAAACGTATCGAGTAACTTCGGAATTGATCTTTCTTTCTTAAACAATAAAATATCCTTCACCATGGATGTTTATAACAACTCTGCAAAAGATTTATTGCTCGATGTAGCTATTCCTCCAACAACCGGTTACACAAGTCAAATTCAAAATATTGGTGCCACTGCAAATAGAGGTGTGGAGTTGCAACTGAATGCTACACCCTTTGCAAAGAAAAGTTTTACATGGACATCTAATTTTAATATAGCCTTTAATAAAAACACGGTAGAAAATTTAGGTGGACCAACACAACTTGAAAGAAATTCTAACTGGCAGGGTAGTGATGGTATTCCTGATTACTTAGTGAAAGTGGGGCAACCTACAGGATTAATGTATGGTTTTCAAACGGACGGGTTTTACAAAATTGAAGATTTTAATTACAATTCAACAACACAAGTTTACACTATTAAACCTGGTATCCCTACCACAACAATTAACGGCTCACCACAACCTGGTGTACTTAAATGGAAAGATACTAATGGCGATGGAGTTATAACGCCAGATGATAGATCTATCATTGGAAATGCAAATGCAAAATTTACCGGTGGATGGAACAACCAGTTTGCTTACAAAAATTTTGACGTAAGTGTTTTTGTAAACTTTGTTTATGGCAATGATATTTATAATGCAAATAAAGTAGAGTGGACGGATGGTTCATTTCTTAATTTAAACATGCTTAATATTATGAAAGATAGATGGACAAATATTAATGCAGCCGGTCAGGTAGTAAGAGATCCTGTAGAATTAGCAGCTTTAAATGCCAACGCAAAAATATGGACACCAGTACGCACACAACGCTGGTGGCTGCACTCTTGGGCTATTGAAGATGGTTCATATTTAAGATTTAATAATTTAACCATGGGTTATACACTTCCTAAAAAAATAAGTATGAAAGCTAAAATGTCCAGCTTTAGGGTGTATGCTACTGTAAATAATTTAGGAACAATTACTAATTACTCCGGCTACGATCCTGATGTTACTGCAAGAAGATCTGACCCACTTACACCGGGGGTTGATTTTGCAGCATATCCAAGATCGAGAACATGGATTTTTGGCGTAAACGTTTCTTTCTAAAAAAATTAAATTAAAGTTGTATGAAAAATAATAAGTTTAAATCAGTTTTAATAGTTACCATATTATTTGGAGCCATTGCTTTAAATAGTTGCAAAAAATTTACGGAAGTAGAGCCTGTATCACAGTTTAGTATTAAAGATGCTTTTTCAGATGCATCCAATGCAACTACTGCGCTTATTGGTGTGTACGATGAATTGCAGGGAGATAATGGATACGGTATTCGTATAAGTATGTATTACCCTTACGATACAGATGAAGGAATCGTATCTGGCAATATTGATAATGGGAGAAGAGGTGTTGGCCGTTACCAATTATTATTAAGCAATGCCGAAATTGCAAATCCATTTCGCCAGTTGTACCGTGGGTTAGAAAAAGCCAATTTGTGTATTGAACAAATTCCTTTAATGCCACAATACAATACCGGCAGTGCTACAGAACAAAATATTTTGAAGCGTTTACATGGCGAAGCACTTACGCTTAGAGCACAATTTTTGTTTGAATTAATTAGAAACTGGGGCGATGTGCCTGCTCCAATGATTCCTTCCTACAAACAAACAGATTTATTTATACCTTCTACAAACAGAGATTCTACTTACGATAAAATAATATCTGATTTAGCCATAGCAAAAGATTTGGTGCCTTGGAGGTTAGATGCAGGTAGCAGAAATGAACGTATAACAAAAGGTGCAGTAAAAGCATTGCGTGCAAAAATTGCATTGTTTAGAGGAGGTTATTCACTTAGATCAGCATCTGGTGGTGCAGGCTTGGGCACCATGGAACGCCGTGCAGATTATCTTACTTACTACGCTATTGCAAAGCAGGAATGTTTAGATATAATGAACAACAGAATACAACATAATTTGAATCCAAATTTTGAAAATGTTTGGAGAAACGTAACATCATTTGTGTACGACCCACAAGGCGAATTAATATTTGAAGTAGGTGCCGGAGGTGGTAATGGTAATAGTGATAGCCGTATGGGAAATTATGATGGGCCCACCTTAAACAACGCATCTCGTTATGGTGCTGGCGGTGGCGGCATACTCATGTTGCCAAATTATTTTTATGCCTTCGATTCTGTAGATACACGCAGAGATGTAACCCTTACACATTTTGCAGTGAACACATCTTCTAACATAAAAAGCCAAAGGCGCCTAGGCGAATTAAATACCGGAAAATATAGAAGAGATTGGCGTGTGCCTTTGTTGCCTGGTACGGCCCTAAACCCTGGATACAATTGGAGTATGATTCGTTTTTCTGATGTGTTGTTAATGTATGCAGAAGCCACCAATGAAATAAATGGTGCGCCGGATGCATCTGCTATTGCTGCCTTTGAAGAAGTAAGAAAAAGAGCTTACAGAGGAAATGTTGGTTTAATTGGCATAACGCCAACTTCAAAATCGGGCTTTTTTGATGCCATCGTTAATGAAAGATTTTTAGAGTTTGGCCATGAGGGCATTCGTAAATATGATTTGTTGCGCTGGAATTTATTGGGAACAAAAATTGCAGAAGCAAGAACAAAAATTCAACAAATTAGTACAAGAACCGGAGCTTACACAAATGTGCCACAGTATATTTATTATAAAAATGTAGGTGAAGAAATTACTTACTACACAGTAACAGATAGCGTAAATGGTAAACCTTTTTACAGGCCTACACAAGTACCACCTGCAACGGCAATAGGTACATCTCCAGCATCTGGTGCGCCTGCTGTTAAATGGGTAAGAATTGATTGGGCACAGCATGTTACTGCCAATGTAATAGATGTAGATGGTACAGGTACAAAACCTTTATGGCTTGCTATGGCATTCTATTTTACGCCTGGTAAAAACGAATTATTGCCATTAGATCAAGCTACACTTTCTGCCTATCAAGGAAAATTAAAACAAAACCCTGGATACTAGTCTATACTAGACTTTAAAAAAGCTGCTGCACCTGCAGCGGCTTTTTTTCACCTCCTAAAGTTGTTACTTGAAAAAGTTTTTTAATCAATTAATTTTTTGCTGTTTATTTTTTTATAACGGCTCGGCTCAATCAATGATTGGGCTCACAGGTGTAAGAGATACATCATTCACAACCTACAGTGCATTCGTTTCTGCAAAAAAGAAATATCCCAACATTAAAATTGCAGAACAATTACAAGATCCTTCTATTGTAGAAAATAAAAATATAGTTTATAAAAATATTGAAAGTAGAAAGTTAGTACTGGATGTTTTTAGAATTAATTCAAAAACAAAAAAAAAGCAGATCCCTATCATAATTATACATGGCGGAGGTTGGCGGTCGGGCGATAGAACCCAACATTTTCCCTTAGCACAATCATTGGCTTTGCTAAATTATGTATGCATTACAGTAGAGTATAGGTTATCTACCGAAGCGCTGTATCCTGCTGCTATTAACGATTTACAAGATGCAATAAAATGGGTCAACAACAATGCATCTACGCACAATATTGATACAAAGAAAATAACGGTGTTAGGTTTTTCTGCCGGTGGTGAATTGGCTGCGTTCATTGGTGCTACAAATAATAATGCTGCAAATGTTGAAAATAATAACCTTCAAAAAAATACCATTAAAGCCATTGTAGATATTGATGGTACACTTTCATTTGTACACCCCGAAAGTGGAGAAGGAGATGATAGCAAGAAAAAATCTGCGGCTACCCTCTGGTTCGGGGTTTCTAAGAAGGACAGTTTCGAAATTTGGAAACAAGCATCTCCACTCACTTTTACAAATGCATTTACACCACCTACACTTTTTATAAATAGTTCTGTAGAAAGAATGCATGCAGGCAGAGAGGATTATATTAAAATATTAAACAGCAATAACATTTATTCAGAAGTAAAAACATTTGAAAATTCACCTCATACTTTTTGTTTGTTTCACCCATGGTTTGAGCCAACAGTAAAATATATAGATGATTTTTTAAAAAAGGTTTTTAAAATAAAATTAAAAAAATAGCAACGTTTAATTGTTTCTCTGGTTTGTAAATCATTGTAGAAAATCTACAGAGAAAGGAAAATGATTGATAATATTTAAGCTTGCCCCGAAAACCTCAACATTTATTCATGTAAAAATTAAAATATTATGCAAAGAAGAAACTTCCTAAAAAATAGTACGATCCTTGCCTCTGGTATGTTGCTCTCGCAAGATGTTTTGGCAGCTGCAAAACCATTTGCCGGTAAAAAAAGAATAGCATTGGTAGGCACCGGGCACAGAGGTACTGGTTTTTGGGGCAAAAACATTCAAGCAAATTATAATGATGTTATAGAGTTTGTTGGTCTTTGCGATATCAATGTAGGGAGAGTAACTTTTGCTAAAACCCGCATTGGAGTTAGTTGCCCTGTGTTTACCAATTTTGAGGAGATGATGAACACAGTAAAACCCGAGATCGTAATTGTAACTACGGTGGATGCTACCCATGATCAATTTATTATAAAGGCAATGGAAATGGGTGCTGATGTAATTACGGAAAAACCAATGACCACAGATGAAATAAAATGCCAGGCAATTTTAGATGCAGAAAAAAGAACGGATAAAAAAATTATTGTTGCTTTTAATTATCGGCATGGGATGCATATGATGAAGGTAAAAGAATTATTGGCCAACAATAAAATAGGTAAAATAACATCTGTCGATTTTAATTGGATGCTCAATGTGCACCATGGTGCAGACTATTTTAGAAGATGGCATGCGCTTACTGCAAAAAGTGGTTCACTTTGGGTACACAAGGCCACCCACCATTTCGATTTAATAAATTGGTGGTTAGATTCTGAACCTGTGGAAGTAATGGCTTACGGCTCTTTAGAACATTATGGAAAAAACAATTCTTTTAGAGGCACATCATGCCGAGGATGTGAACACAAGCCTATTTGCAAATTTTATATAGACATAACAAAAGATGAATGGCTAAATAGTTTATATGTAAAAAATGAGCAGCATGATGGATACTTAAGAGATGGATGCGTATGGCGTAATGAAATTGATATTTTTGATAAAATGAGTGCTCAAATTATTTATGCAAATGGCGTAACTGTAAACTATAGCCTTACTGCCTATTCGCCCTATGAAGGCTGGCGTATTTCTTTTAACGGTATGAACGGAAGAATGGAAACCTGGCAAGATATACCTTACATAAATAAACAAACGGTGAGTGAAGAAGATAAACACGCTTTGGAAATGCAGGAAACGAAAGCTGCAGAGTTAGAAGAATTTAATAGTATAATGGTAATGGAGAATTTCTCAAAAAAACCGGAGATGATCAAAGTGCCCATTGTAAAAACTGGCCATGGCGGTGGCGATAAAGGGTTGCATGATAAAATATTTCGTAACCCTACAAATGAAAATCCTTACAACATTATGGCAGGTACAAGAGATGGTGCCATGTCAATATTAATAGGCATTGCTGCTCGCAAAAGCATTCAGCAAAAACGCCCTGTAAAAATATCTGAATTAACTGATTTGGTGCCAATGGCGGTGCGGCAAAAAAACAGCAGGTAATAGAACAACATTTTATTTCTTAAAAAAATGAAAATGGTTATTCAATAAAAATATAATCAAGTGAAAAAAATATTTATTTTCCTTTTATTGTCATTCTTTTTTTGTTCAAATATTTTTGCTCAAACAGCTAATACACAGCAATACAAATTTATTTTTACTGTAGCAAAAGATGGAACCGGAGATTATACATTTATACAAGATGCAATAGATGCCATGCGAGCTTATCCTTTAGCAGCAATTACTTTATTTATAAAAAATGGTATTTACACTGAAAAAATTGACGTGCCCGCAAACAATACAGATGTAACTTTTATTGGAGAAAATGCTGACAGTACTATTATTGTTTTTAATGATTATTCCGGTAAAGGCAAGCACACCACTTTTACATCTTACACCGCAAAAATTTCGGGTAATCGGTTTACAGCAGAAAATATTACTTTCTCCAACAATGCCGGTACGGTAGGGCAGGCGCTGGCATTGTATGTAGATGCTGATAAAGCTATTTTTAAAAACTGTAAATTTCTAGGTAATCAAGATACTATTTTTGCAAGTGGAGAAAATGCAAGACAACTTTTTACAAATTGTTTTATAGAAGGTACAACCGATTTTATTTTTGGCCCTGCAACTGCAGTGTTTCAAAACTGTACCATTAGCTGCAAAAAAAATTCATTTATTACCGCAGCCAATACGCCCAAAGGAAATAACTATGGATTTGTATTTTTAGATTGTAAAATAATTGCTGATACAAATGTTACAAAATTGTACTTGGGGCGGCCATGGCGGGCATTTGCTAAAACTGTTTTTATTAGATGCGAATTACCTAATGCTATTGCCCCGGAAGGTTGGAACAATTGGAACAATGCAGAAAATGAAAAAACCGTTTTTTATGCTGAATATAAAAATACTGGTGAAGGAGCGGCTATAAATAAAAGAGTTAAATGGAGCAGGCAATTAAGCAGTAAAGAAGTACAACAATATACCTTGGCAAATATTTATGGTCATTCCAATGAGGATAATATTTTCACCGCCCCAAAATTAAATACAACATTTAATTACGCAGCATTTACAAATAAGGCAGCACAAATTATACCCTTGTATAAAGATGCTGTGCCAAATAACAAACCTGCGCCCAACAACGAAAATTCAATAACAAAAGAAAATGTTACCCGCATTGCAAAAGTGAGTGTGCCTACCATCACCATGTATAAACCAGTAAAGCCAAATGGCAGAGCTGTTATTATTTGCCCCGGTGGTGGATATTCAATTTTAGCATTTGATAAAGAAGGAACAAAGGTTGCAGAAGAATTAAACCGTTGGGGCATTACTGCATTTGTTTTAAAATATAGGTTGCCAGATGATACTACCAATATAGATAAAAGCCTTGCACCCTTGCAAGATGCTCAACAAGCCATCCGTTTAATAAGACAAAACGCAAAAAAATGGAGTATCAATTCAAACCAAATTGGTATTATGGGCTTTTCTGCTGGTGGACATGTAGCAGCAAGCGCAGCCACACATGCTACATTTATTGCAGATAAAAATAATGCTGATACCACTTCTGTTCGTGCAGACTTTGCAATTTTAATTTATCCAGTAATAAGTTTTGACAGCAGCATTACACATAAAGGATCCAGAAATAATTTGGTTGGTAAAAACGCTGATGCTACCCAAATAAATTTCTTTAGTGCAGATATGCAGGTAAGTAAAGAAACGCCTCCTTCTTTTTTAATTCATGCAAGTGATGATGCATCAGTACCTGTTGAAAATACACTGAGATATTATCAGGCATGTATAAAAAGCAAAGTATCGGTTGAAATGCATTTATATCAAAAAGGTGGTCATGGTTTTGGATTGAATAATAAATCCACCGATGATAGTTGGATGGATAGATTAAAAAATTGGTTAAGCAAGTTATAAGTGCCAATTCACTTGTTCAAACAAAAACAATGAGAAAAAAATATCATTTTATTTTACTTTCTTTTTTCCGGTTAGCATTTATTTTTTTATGCAATCTAAATTTTGCGCAGCAAAAAAATAATATTTCACAGGTATGGGTTTCCGATAATAACAATGGAACGTATCATAATCCAATCATACATGCAGATTATTCCGACCCCGATGCTATCAGAGTGGGCGAAGATTTTTATATGATCTCATCCAGTTTTACGCAAGTGCCTGGCTTACCTATTTTACATTCAAAAGATCTGGTAAACTGGAAATTGATTGGACATGCGTTAAGGAAACTTATTCCCGAAAATCATTTTTCCACGGTACAACATGGCGGCGGAGTGTGGGCACCCAGCATTCGTTTTCATAACAATGAATTCTACATCTATTATCCTGATCCTGATTTTGGAATTTATCTTATCAAAGCAAAAAATATTATTGGCCCGTGGAGTGATCCGATATTGGTACAAGAAGGAAAGGGATTAATAGATTTTTGTCCATTGTGGGATGACGATGGCAAAGTTTATCTAGTACATGCCTATGCGGGGAGCCGTGCAGGTTTTAAATCTATCATCGTAATAAAAGAATTAAATAAAGAAGGTACAAAAATTATTAGTGATGCCGTAATGATTTATGATGGACATAAAAGTGATGCCACCATTGAAGGACCAAAATTTTACAAAAGAAATAATTGGTATTATGTTTTTGCACCGGCTGGTGGAGTTGCTACTGGTTGGCAACTTATATTGCGTAGCAAAAATGTGTATGGTCCATACGAAAGAAAAATTGTGTTAGACCAGGGAGCTACTTCCGTAAATGGGCCTCACCAAGGTGCATGGGTGCAAACTCAAAAAGGGGAAGATTGGTTTTTGCATTTTCAAGATAAAGATGCCTATGGCAGAGTGGTGCATTTGCAACCAATGAAATGGATAAATGATTGGCCGGTGATTGGAAGTGATATGGATAAAGATGGAAAAGGAGAACCTGTTCTGGTATATAAAAAACCTGCAGTTGATAAAATATACCCAACAGAAACTGTAGCAGAAAGCGATGAGTTTAATACAACAAAATTGGGGTTGCAATGGCAATGGCAGGCCAATCCAAAAGAAGGGTGGGCATTTGCAACCGGTGATGGTTTTTTAAGAATGTTTACAGTTCATCAAACAGACAGTTTAAAAAATTCTTTTTACTTGCCCAATATTTTTGCGCAAAAATTTCCTGCACCCACATTTACGGTTACCACAAAATTTTCTCTACAACTAAAACAGGTAGGAGACAAGTTTGGGCTTATTGTAGTTGGGTTAGATGTGGCTTCTATTTCTGTAATAAAAAGAGAAGATGCAAATTATATTTCTTATGCCAGCAGTGAAAATGCAGATAAAGGAAATGCCGAAATAACTGCTGACATAGAAAAGATGAACGATTCACAGAATATTCATTTGCGGGTTAAAGTTTTAGATAACGCATTGTGCCAATTTAGTTACAGTTTTGATGGGTTAGTTTTTAAAACAATTGAGAAGAAATTTGTGGCAAAGCAGGGGAAATGGGTAGGTGCAAGGGTTGGCTTATTTGCAACAAGTAATAAGAAAACCAACGATAATGGATATGCAGATATTGACTGGTTTAGAATAGAAAAACCTTAATATATAATTTAATAAAAAGATATATGAAAATGAATATCAGCTCAATTTTTTTATGCAGTTTTTTTTACATGCCTTTAAGCATGGTTGCTCAAAGCAAACCACAAATGCAGGTAGAAGAAAAAGTGGAGCAACTAAAGAAAGCCATGATAGATGGGGATGCTGTAATGTTAGATAAATTATCATCAGATAATTTGCTGTATAGGCATTCTGGTGGCCATTTTGACGACAAGAAAGAGTTTGTACAAAAGCTATCAAGTGGTAAAAGTGATTTTGTAACCATCAATTTATTAGACCAGAAAGTTTCTGTGATCAATAAAAAAATAGTAGTTGTTTACCATACGTTAGAAGCCAAAACCAATGATAATGGAAAACCTGCAGAGGTAAATTTATATGTAATGTTGGTTTGGGAAAAGCAACAGGGGAATTGGAAATTGGTAGCAAGACAGGCTGCAAAAAAAAATATAATATAAAAACATTTTTTCATGGGCAACGTTATCGGGAACGTTTGCACAAATAAAAGCTTTTAAATAGTGTTTTCATTAAAGTATTAATGGTAAAATTGAGAGGATATTACTGCCAAAAGTGAGAACAAAAAATTTGTATTCGAATAAAAATGTGAATTAGGAAAACATAAAAAGAACAAATGAAAAAATACTTGATGATATTGCTTGTTGTAGTAAGTGGTTTAGCTTTTGTAGTTTCTGAAAAGCAGCCAACTGTTTATTTAATTGGAGATAGCACGTGCGCCAATAAACCAACAGATGATAATCCTGAAAGAGGTTGGGGGCAAATGATTACTAATTATTTTAATGGTGAAATAAATATTCAAAACAATGCAGTAAACGGTAGAAGTACAAAAAGTTTTATTAAGGAACGCAGATGGGATACTATTATGAGTCGTTTACAACCCGGCGATTATGTAATGATACAGTTTGGGCACAACGATTCTAAATTAGATGATAGTGTACGCTCTGCGCCTGCACATACATTATACAAAGAAAATTTAATTCGATTTGTAAATGATATTCGCAGCAAGGCGGCTAACCCTATTTTGCTTACACCTGTTATGCGTCGCAAGTTTACTGAACAAGGTAAATTTGTTGACCAACATGGAGATTACCCTGCAGTAGTAAAAGAAGTAGCTGCACAAATGAATGTGCCCTTAATTGATTTGCATAAAAGCAGTGAAACATTAATAATAAATGAAGGAGTAGAAAACAGCAAACGTTTATTTTTAAATGTTCCCAAAAATCATTTTAAAAATTATAAAGGCAAAGAAGAAGACAATACACACTTTAGCGAATATGGTGCAGCCTCCATGGCATCATTGGTTTGCCAAAGCATTAAAGACCAAAATTTACCGCTGGCAAAGTATTTAGCGCCATCAGATTTTAAAGAAAAATTTGCTTTTGAATTGCCTAAAATTTATGCTCCACATTTTAAAAGAGATACATTTAATATTTTAAATTATGGCGCTATTGCAGATGGTCTTACATTAAATTCTGTTGCGATAAATAAAACAATTGATGAATGTGCAAAGCAAGGTGGCGGTACGGTTTTAATACCTAGGGGAAGTTTTGTTACCGGCCCAATCATCATGAAAAGCAATATTAATTTGCATCTGGCAAAAGGTGCTTTTATAATTTTCACGAAAGATTTTGATCAATATCCATTGGTGCGTTCTTCTTTTGAAGGAGTAGATGCAGCAAGATGTCAATCACCAGTGGTAGCAGAAAATTTGGAAAATATTGGAATTACCGGTGAAGGAATAATGAATGGAAACGGATTTTACTGGCGACCAATTAAAAAAGATAAACTGACCGAAAGCCAATGGAAGGCTCATCAAAACAAATATGGTGGCCTTATAGCTGCAGATGGTAAAACATGGTACAGTTCTTCCAAAGCTTTAAAAGCCGCACTTACCAATAATATTGGAAAATTAACGGACGGAAAAACGTTGAAAGATTTTGAAGATGTAAAAGATTATATGCGGCCAAACATGATTCGTATTTCGCAATGTAAAAATATTTTAATTGAGGGAGTAACATTTGAAAACTCACCAGCATGGACTACCCACATAACCATGAGTGAGCACATAACAGTGCGTAGTTTAAAAGTAAAAAATATTTGGTATGGTGCTAATACCGATGCTATAGATTTAGAAAGTTGTAAAAATGCTTTGTTGGAAGATTGCAATTTTGATACAGGAGATGATGGCATCACCATAAAAAGTGGAAGAGATGCTGATGGCAGAAAAAGAGGAATGCCCACAAAAGATGTGATTGTAAAAAACTGTACAGTGTATCATGCACATGGAGGTTTTGTGGTGGGCAGCGAAATGAGTGGGGGGGTAAATAATATGTTCGTAAGCAACTGTACATTTATTGGAAGCGATATTGGGCTTCGTTTTAAAACTACCCGTGGCCGTGGCGGAATGGTAGAAAATATTTATGTGAACAATATAAATATGAAAGATATTCCTGCGGAGGCTATTTTGTTTGACATGTATTATATGGCAAAAGATCCGGTGGTTTTAGCAGGAGAAAAAAGAGAGCCGCCGGTTGTAGAATTTAAACCGGTTGATGAAACAACTCCACAATTTCAAAATTTTTATTTTAGAAACATTACCTGCAATGGAGCCGCAAAAGGAATTTTTGTAAGAGGCATTCCTGAAATGCACATAAAAAATATTTTAATCGAGAACGCAGTAATACAGGCAGATGAGGGAATTGACATACAGGAAGCCAGTAATATTAGCTTAAACAATTTTACAATGATTACCAAAAACACCAACCCCGTTGCATATATTTTAAACAGCGATAACATTACCATTAATAATTTAAAATACAAAGACAGTGCAGATGTTTTAGCAATGGTGCAGGGAGAAAGAACAAAGGCAGTAAATATTTTAAACACAAATACATTAAAAGCAAAACAAAAATTGAAGACTGGTTTCGGGGTTACAGATGCATTGGTGAGTTGGACGGTGCCTGTGGTTGGTGAAGTACAAAAGAAGAAGGGGAAAAAATAGAGGGAAGAAATTTAAATGTCATTTGAGAAAGATTTTTATTTCATCGAATTTGTAAATGGTTTGTATTGATTGTAATGTTAGGGTGAGCTTGTCGAACACGATGCATAATAATAATAACCAAGCCTTCAACAAGCTCCTAATGACATGTATTGTAAATTACCTATGTTCCAATTGTTAAGGTGTCAGCCTGAGCCTGTCGAAGGCGGGTTTGAATAAGCACATCGGCTTCGACAAGCTCAGCCTGACACCTCAATAGACACGAACTTTTGTCATTTGCAAAGAACTTAAATTTTTTTTATGAGTGCCTCAGGTTTACTCTTTAATAGTTCGAACGTGAAAACATTCGCATCAATAAATACGCTTCGATAAAAGATGAAAAAAGATATACAGATGAAATGTGCTACGCCACTGAAGATGATTGAAAAACTAATGTTTATAAACAAAACACAATGAAAAAATTATTTATAATTTTTATTTTATTAATCTTAATGCTGCAAAATAATTTTGCGCAGCAAATACCACTGTCACAACAAATGGTAAATACGGCTATAAAAATGTGGCCCGATTCATTTGCAAATGGCGGTAAAGCTGCACGCTGGAGCTATGACCAAGGTGTAATTTTAAAAGGCACAGAAGCAGTATGGAAATTATATGGCAATGGAAAAAACTTTGAATACATACAACACAGTATGGATCATTATGTGCAGGAAAATGGCAGCATAAAAGATTACAAAAAAGATGAGTTTAACATTGATCATTTAAACAATGGCAAAGTGGTAATGCTATTGTATAATGTTACCGGTAAAGAGAAATACAAAAAAGCACTTGATTTACTGAGAAGTCAATTAGACAAACATCCCCGAACAAATGAAGGAAGTTTTTGGCATAAAAAAATATATCCTTGGCAAGTATGGTTAGATGGTTTATACATGGGGCAACCATTTTATGCAGAGTATGCAAAACTTGCGGGGCAAGATTCGGTATTTAATGATATCTCAAAACAATTTATAAATATTGAGCGCCACACTCGTGATGCAAAAACCGGTTTGTTGTATCATGGATGGGATGAAAGTAAAGAACAAAAATGGGCAAATAAAATCACCGGAAATTCTCCACATTTTTGGGCAAGGGCATTGGGTTGGTATGGGGTAGCATTGGTAGATGTGTTGGATCATTTTCCTGCAAATCATCCCGGAAGAGATTCTATCATTGGAATTTTAAACCGTTTTGCAAAAGCTATTACACAGGTGCAAGAAGCTAAGAGTGGCGTGTGGTACGATATTGTTGACTTACCAAATCGCTCACCAAATTATTTGGAATCATCGGCAAGTAGTATGCTTGTTTATACATTGGCAAAAGCTGTGAGGCTTGGTTACATTCCATCTACCTATTTTAAAAATGCAAAAAAAGGTTATGATGGTATTGTGAAAGAGTTTATAGAAATAGATGCCAATTGCCAAACAAATTTAAAAGGCACAGTTATAGTTTCAGGCTTGGGTGGCAACCCTTACCGTGATGGAAGTTTTGAATATTACATGAAAGAAAAAGTTATTACCAACGATGCAAAAGGTATGGGCGCATTCATAATGTGCAGTGCCGAAATGGAAATGGCAGCTTTACCAAAAATTGGAAAAGGAAAAATAGTAATGTTGGATTGTTATTTTAACAATGAATGGAGAAAGAATTTATATGGTGGAAATGTACGTCGCCACTACACTTGGGACGATACAGAGAATGGAGGATTTAGTTTGTTTGGAGATATTTGGAAATCGTACGGAGCTACCATTGCGAGCCTTGATAAATCTCCCACCGCAGCAAACTTAAAAGGAACAGGTGTTTATATTATGGTTGATCCAGATGGGAAAAAAGATAATAATAATCCTAATTACATGAATGAAACAGCAGCAACAGAAATTGCTAATTGGGTAAAAGCTGGTGGTGTACTTATTTTATTGACCAATGATAGCAATAATTGTGAATTGAAAAACTTTGCAACACTTACCAATAGGTTCGGAATAACTTTTACAGATAAAAGTAGAAATATGGTGAAGGGTTCTGAATTTGAAACCGGTGCAGTGTATAATAGTAATAGCAATGCCATTTTTAGCAAGACAAAAAAAATGTATTTAAAAGAAATAAGTGTAATAGATGTGAAAGCTTCTGCCAAAGCATTGCTAACACAGGATGGTGATGTAATAATGGCTACTGCAAAATATGGCAAGGGTGCAGTGTTTGCAGTAGGCGACCCATGGATATACAATGAATATTTAGATGGAAGAAAAATACCTGCTGAGTTCGAAAACTTTTCGGCAGCAAATGAATTGGTACAATGGGCATTAAAACAAGTAAAAAAATAATGTTGAAAATAGTAAAAATTTTATCAGTTTTTGTACTTGCATTGTTTGCAACTGCTCATCTTTTTGCGCAAGCAGAAATAGTAGTAGAACAAAATGGCAAGGGTAATTTTAGGACAATACAGGAAGCAATCAATAGTTTATCAACTGATGATGGTAAAACGCAACGAATCATTCTTATTAAAAAAGGAACGTACAAGGAAAAACTTTTTATTGATAAAAATTTTATAACGCTGAGGGGTGAAGATCCTAAAAATACAATTGTAACCATTTCATTGGCTAGAGAAGAATGGCGTTGCGAAAACAAAGATGATTATGGCACAGCGGCTATTAATTTAAAAGGGAATGATATTACACTGGAAAACTTATCATTCATAAATAGTTTTGGAAAAGATGCTACAAAGGAGAAAGAAATTGTGTGTACAAATGAAACTACTAAAACAAAAATTATAAAACCTACAGGCCACCAAATGGCATTGCGTTCATTTAGTACTACAAGATTGATTGTAAAAAATTGCATTTTTAGAGCCTATGGTGGCGATACAGTGAGCCCATGGAATACCAAAGAAGGAATGTTTTATTTTAAGGATTGTGTAATGGAAGGCGGTGTAGATTTCTACTGTCCTAGAGGATGGGCATTGGCTGAAAATTGCACCTTTATTTGTCATAATAATAACGCTGCCATTTGGCATGATGGTAGCGATGTGCCTTCTTCAAAAACAGTTTTGGTTAATTGCAATTTTGTAGGAGATGATGGCTTTAAGCTTGGCCGTTACCATAGAGATGCACAGTTTTATTTACTCAATTGTACTTTCCCTAAAAACATGGCAGATGCAGATATCTATTTGGTATCTACAGAGAATATTTTAAAATGGGGTAGAAGAGTTTATTATTATAACTGCAAAAAGAAGGGAGGAGATTATAGTTGGCATAAAAATAATTTACCATCAAATTTTGGTATAAATGATTTTAATATTCCTTGGGTGTATGATTATAAATGGAACCCCACAGGAGTAAAGATTATTGCAGAAATAAAAAATGAAGATATCAGTATTAGAAATAATGCAGATTCTATTGCTGAAAATATGTTGCTGTACCAACGCAGCAATGGTGGATGGCCAAAACATTTTAAATCTGTTGCCATAGATTACAAAACTACTTTAACCCCCGCAGAGCGCTTAGAAGTACAAAATGGATATGCTGATGGTATAGATGCTACCATAGATAATAATGCCACTACAAAAGAAATTAAGTATCTGGCAAGAGCATATAAACTTTCAAAAGATAAAAGATATTTAACAGCAGCAGAAAAAGGGATTGACTATTTATTAATGGCACAATATCCCAATGGTGGTTGGCCACAATATTATCCAGACTTTAGCAGCTACCGAAGCCACATCACATACAACGATAATGCAATGGTTAATGTATTAAATGTATTGGTAGATGTGTTGGAAGGAGTGAATGATTTGGAAGTGATCAATTTAAATTTTACAAATAAAATAGTCAATGCAGTACAGCGGGGAATAGGTTGTATTTTAAAAACACAAATTATACAAAAAGGTATTTTAACTGCATGGTGTGCTCAATACGATGCCAAAACATTGCTGCCGGCAAAGGCGAGGGCCTATGAATTACCATCATTAAGCGGACAGGAATCTGTTGGAATTTTACGGTTTTTAATGCGCTTAGAAAATCCAAATATAGAAATGCAATCAGCTATTGTAGCAGGCGTACAATGGTTTGATAAAGTAAAAATAGTTGGTTACAAGGTTGCCGAAATACATGTACCGGGTACTGCCAAAGGAAAAGACAGAGTAGTGGTTGCTGCTGCCGGAAATGTAATGTGGGCAAGGTTTATGGATCTGGAAACCAATGAACCCTTTTTTAGCGGGCGCAATGGTGAAAAGAAAAAAACAATGGCAGAAGTGGAATATGAAAGAAGAAATGGATATGCTTGGTATGGAACTTCTCCGTTAAAATTAATTAATGAAGAATATCCAAAGTGGGCTGCAAAATGGATAAAAAAATAAATTGTAAAACAGCGCAGATGATTTTATCAAAATTTACATTAAAGAATATTGAAACGTTTACTTCACAAAAAGTACCTACAGCAATTTTTGAGTTGCCGGAAAAAGTATTGCAGTTTGGTACTGGTGTTTTGCTGCGTGGTTTGCCGGATTATTTTATAGATAAGGCAAACAAGCAAGGGATTTTTAATGGACGAATTGTAGTGGTAAAATCTACCAACGGTGGCGATGCAACTGCTTTTGAAAAACAAGATGGATTATATACACTGTGCATACGTGGTGTAGAAGCGGGCAATATTGTTACAGAAAATATTATTTGTTCAGCTATTAGTAGAGTACTATCAGCAAAGGATGAATGGGAAAATATTTTAAAATGTGCGCATAATCCTGACATGCAAATTATTATTTCAAACACTACAGAAGTTGGAATAGAGTTAGTAAAAGACGATATCCATCATCACCCACCCATATCTTTTCCGGGAAAATTATTGGCTTTTTTATATGAGCGCTATAAAGCATTTGATGGAAGCGAACAGTGTGGAATGGTGATTGTGCCCACCGAATTAATAAGCAACAATGGAAAAAAATTAGAAGGTATTGTTTTGGAACTTGCACATTTAAATGGATTGGAAGAAAACTTTATAGAATGGTTAGAAAAGCACAATCATTTTTGTAATTCTTTAGTTGATAGAATTGTGCCTGGAAAACCCAATACGATAGAAAAAAAATTATTGGAAAATGAATTGGGCTATAAAGATGATTTGATAACCATGAGTGAAGCTTATGCATTGTGGGCAATTGAAGGCAACGAAAAAATTGCAAACCTTTTATCTTTTGCAGTTGCAGATTCTGCTGTAGTAATTACAGAGAATATAAATTTATTTAAAGAATTAAAATTGCGTTTGCTAAATGGTACGCATTCGTTGAGTTGTGCGGTGGCTTTTTTAAGTGGCATTACTTCAGTAAAAGAGGGAATGGAGAATGAGGTAGTTGCTGGTTTTATAAAAGAGTTGATGGTAAATGAAATTGCTAAAGCCATTCCCTACGAAATTTCGGAAGCTGGTGCTATAATTTTTGCTGAAAAAGTAATGGATCGATTTAGGAACCGGAGCATTGAACATCATTGGATAAATATCTCTTTAAATTTTACTGCTAAATTAGAAATGAGGATAATGCAGGTTTTATTGCGTTATTATGAATTGTATAAAACGGTACCGGAAAATATTGCTATGGGTTTTGCAGCGTATATAGTTTTTATGAAACCATTAAAAAAAGTGGATGGTATTTATTACGGATATGCAAATGATAAAGATTATCCTATAAACGATTTAAATGCTTCTTACTTCTGTGAGCAGTGGAAAAATTTTGCCCCAAAAGAAGTGGTAAAAAACGTATTGAGTAATGTTGAATTTTGGAATACCGATTTAACAAAACTAGAAGGCTTCTCTAATAAAGTGACAGAAAATGTAAAAAATATTTTGCAATACGGCATGCTAGAACTGTTGCAAAACGAAAACGTAAAAACAGTATGAAACAACAGGTTTTAAAGGTTCATCCGAAAGATAATGTACTGGTAGCTTTAAGAGATTTAGGCAAGGGTGAAACAATAATATATGGTGAAGAAAGTTATATTTTAAAAGATGATGTAAAAGCAAAACATAAATTTTTTACTACGGATTTACAACAAGGCGATAAAGTATTTATGTATGGCGTGCTAGTGGGTACTGCACAAAAATTTATTGAGAAAGCAAGTTGGATGAATACTGAAAATATTAAGCATGCTGCTGAACCATATTTTTATCGCAATACAAATTTTACATGGGCAGCTCCAGATGTTGCTACATTTAAGGGTAAAACTTTTAAGGGTTACCATCGCAGCAACGGAGATGTAGGGACTGCAAATTATTGGTTATTTATTCCAACTGTATTTTGTGAAAATAGAAATTTAGATGTAATAAAAGAAGCATTGCATAACGAATTAGGTTATGCAGTTACCGATAAATACAAGCAATACACAAAGCATTTAATTGAAGCTTTTAAGGAAGGGAAAGAATTTCCATCATTACAGTCTTCTATTCTTCCCCCTGCGGGGGAGGTTAGGAGGGGGCAACTCTTTAAAAATGTAGATGGAATTAAATTTTTAAATCATCAGGGAGGTTGCGGTGGTACAAGGCAAGATGCAGGAATATTGGGAAAGCTGTTGGCTTCTTATGCCAATCATCCAAACGTAGCGGGTGTAACAGTGTTAAGCTTGGGTTGCCAAAATTTGCAGGTAGATGATTTTAAAAATGACCTGCAACAATTGAATCCCCATTTTGATAAGCCTCTTTACATTTTTGAGCAACAGCAATCACAAAGCGAAGAACAATTAATTGCCGAAGCTATAAAAAAAACTTTTGAAGGGTTAATAGAAATAAATAAAATAGAAAGAAAACCTGCACCCCTTTCAAAATTATGTATTGGTGTTAAATGTGGGGGCAGCGATGGCTTTAGCGGCATAAGTGCAAACCCTGCTGTTGGGCATTGTAGTGATTTACTGGTAGCACTTGGCGGAAAAATATTGTTGGCAGAGTTTCCCGAATTATGCGGAGCAGAGCAAAATTTAATTGACAGAACAATTGATGAATCAGCAGCTCAAAAGTTTATTCATTTAATGAAAACGTATAGCGAACAAGCAGAACGAGTAGGCAGTGGTTTTCATATGAATCCATCGCCAGGTAATATTAAAGATGGATTGATTACTGACGCCATTAAAAGTAATGGCGCTGCATTAAAAGGAGGTACTTCGCCTGTGGTAGATGTGTTGGATTATACAGAGCCTGCTACAATGCCTGGTTTAAATTTGGTATGTACACCGGGTAATGATGTGGAAGCAACCACAGGCAAGGCTGCAAGCGGCGCTACATTAATTTTATTTACAACTGGCTTGGGTACACCAACTGGCAACCCTGTTTGTCCTACCATAAAAGTGAGTACAAATAGTAACCTTACCAAACGCATGAATGATATTATTGACATTGATTGTGGACCTGTGGTAGATGGAGAAAAAACGATTGAACAAATGGGAGAGGAGATTTTAAACTACTGCATAAAAGCAGCTAGTGGAGAAGTTATTCCAAAAGCAGTTTTATTAAATCAAGATGATTTTATTCCATGGAAAAGAGGAGTGAGTTTATAAAGAAAATACTTCATGTATCTAAGAATAAATAAATTTTTTTACGAGAACGATTTCGTAAATTTTTTAAAAACCAAAAAGAGTATCTTGTACTTTACAAACGATTAGCATACAAATATGAAAGCTTTTTTAGATGAAAATTTTTTGCTGCAAACAAAATCTGCAGAAACGCTCTATCATGAGTTTGCAAAATTGATGCCTATTATTGATTACCACAATCATTTATCGCCGGAGCAAATTGCAAACGATATTAGCTTTGAAAACATAACACAGGCTTGGCTTTACGGAGATCATTATAAATGGAGAGCCATGCGTACAAATGGCATTAATGAAAAATATTGTACCGGTAATGCAAGCGATGTTGAAAAATTTGAACAATGGGCAGCTACCGTTCCTTACACTTTGCGAAATCCTTTATATCATTGGACGCATCTGGAATTACAACGTTATTTTAATATTAATAAAGTTTTAAATCCTACAACTGCAAAAGAGATTTATGAAGAAGCTACTGCAATTTTAAAAACACCATCTTATAGTGTAAGAGGTTTGCTTACTAAAATGAATGTAAAAACTTTGTGTACCACTGATGATCCCATTGATAGTTTAGAACATCATAAAAAAATTGCATCAGATAGTTGTGATATAAAAGTATTGCCTGCTTATCGGCCGGATAAAGCAATGAACGTAGATGATGTAATTACATTTAATGAGTATGTAAATAAAGTAGAAGCCGTTTCAAATATCTCTGTTGGCTCCTACAAAGATTACCTAACTGCATTAAAATCTCGTCACGATTATTTTGCAATCATGGGCGCCAATGTTTCTGACCATGGGCTTGAGCAAGTGTATGCAGAAGATTATACTGAGATAGAAATTGATCAAATATTTAATAAAATAAGAAGCGGAAAAGAATTATCATACGCAGAAAATTTAAAATTTAAATCTGCTATGTTAATTGAATTTTCAAAATGGGATTGCGAAAAAGGTTGGGTACAACAGTTTCATTTAGGTGCCTTAAGAAACAACAATGCAAGAATGTTATCGCAATTGGGAGCTGATACAGGTTGGGATAGTATAGGTGATTTTTCTCAGGCAAAAGCATTGTCAAAATTTTTAAATAAGCTGGATGCAGGCAACGAATTAGCCAAAACAATTTTATACAATCTCAACCCTGCCGATAATGAATTGATGGCAACCATGATTGGTAATTACAATGATGGCAGTAGCGCTGGTAAAATACAATACGGCAGTAGCTGGTGGTTTTTAGACCAGAAAGATGGCATGACAAAACAAATGAATGCTTTAAGCAATATGGGTTTGCTAAGTAAGTTTGTAGGCATGCTAACTGATAGCAGAAGTTTTTTATCATTTTCGAGGCACGAATATTTTCGCCGTTTACTTTGTAACATGTTTGGTGAAGAAATAGAAAATGGTGAATTACCAAACGATATTGCATGGACAGGAAAAGTAATACAGGATATTTGTTACAACAATGCAAAGCAATATTTTAATTTTTAAAACTTTATTCAATTATAATTGTTTGCAAAAGCTTTTCGCTAATCAGATAAAATGACCCAGCCAATTTTTGAAAATACTTTCTCGGATAATTTTTCTTCTAATGCAGAAGGTAACAGCGAATCTGTATTTTGCTTTGGCGAATTATTACTTCGCTTATCACCCACTCAAAATTGGATAAACGAAAATGCCTTGCCAGTATTTATTGGCGGGGCCGAATTAAATGTAGCAACAGCTTTAGCAAATTGGAAGGTAGCTACAAAATATTGTACTGCTTTACCTAATAATTATTTAAGCGAACAAATTATAGCTCATATACAACAAAAGGAAATTGATATTAGCTCCATCAAACTTTGTGGCGAACGAATTGGCGCATACTATTTGCCACAAGGCAGCGATTTAAAAAATGCAGGCGTTATTTACGATAGAGCATATTCTTCTTTTTCTACTTTACAAAAAGGAATGATAGATTGGTATTCCGTTTTAAAGAATTGTACCCGCTTTCATTTTAGTGCTATAAGTCCAGCCTTAAATGAAAATGTAGCAGCATTGTGTGAAGAAGCTTTGCAAGCCGCTACTCAGCTAGGTTTAATAATTTCTATCGATTTAAATTACAGAAGTAAATTGTGGCAATATGGAGTAGAACCATCTATAATAATGAAAAAATTATTACCTTATTGCCATGTGGTAATGGGCAATATTTGGGCTGCGCAAAGTTTATTAAACATTCCATCTTCCATAGAAAATAGTGAGCATAAAAGTAAAGAACAATTGGTTGAAGCGGCCGGTGTAAGTATGCTGCAGGTTCATAAAGAATACAGCAATGTTCAAACGATGGCTTACACTTTCCGGTTACAGCATGAATACTTTGCTGTGCTGCAACATGGCGGTCAAATGGAAGTATCAAAAGTGTTTAAGCTAAATAATATTAAAGATAAAGTAGGCAGTGGCGATTGTTTTATGGGCGGATTAATTTATGGCTTACATCACCATCACCCACCACAACAAATTATAAATTTTGCTGTTGCTGCCGCTGTAGGTAAACTTGCGGTTATTGGAGATGCCACCAACCAAACTGTTGAACATATAAATGAATTAATAAAGCACCAACAATGAATATAGAGGAAGTAAAACAAAAAATTATTGCTCAAGGCTTGCTTACATTATATTATACAGATGATGTAGAAGCTAGTATTACTATTTTACGAACGTTGTATGATGCCGGAATAAATGTGATTGAATACGTAAACAGAGGTGAAAAAGCATTGGATAATTTTAAAGCTTTAAGAAACATAATTGATACTGAAAACCTGGATATTGTTTTAGGAGCTGGTACAATTAAAAATAAAGAAGCTGCTTTGGGTTTTATTTCGGCCGGTGCAGATTTTATTATTTGTCCAACTTTAAATGTGGAGGTAGCAAAGGTTTCACATGAGCATAATATTTTATGGATACCTGGTTGTTTAACGCCTACTGAAATTGGTTCAGCAGAAAACTATGGTGCGTCTATTGTAAAAATTTTCCCCTGCAGCGAAACTAGCCCAGCATTTATAAAAACAATGCAGGAAATTTTTCCTTCTATGCAATTTATTCCTACAGGCGGTGTAGATGCCACTAATGAAAGTATAGGCAGTTGGTTTAAAGTAGGAGTGGTTGCTGTAGGCTTGGGTAGCAAATTAATAAGTAAAGAAATGATTGTTGAAAATAATTTTTCCCAGTTATCGGGTAAAGTAAAAGAAGTGCTTTCAATTATAGAAAAAATAAAAACTACTTAAAACTATGGCCTCTACCAAAATGAGTAATTACCGATGGACTATTTGTAGTTTATTATTTTTTGCAACTACCATTAATTATTTAGATAGGCAAGTACTATCGCTTACATGGAAAGATTTTTTAGTACCCGAATTTCATTGGACAAACAATGATTACGGCACCATTACATCTATCTTTTCTTTAGCGTATGCTTTTTCTATGTTGCTAGCAGGCAAGTTTGTAGATTTTATGGATACCAAAAAAGGGTTTCTCTGGGCAATTGGTATTTGGTCAATTGGCGCATGCCTCCATGCTTTTTGTGGTATTGTAGCATCTGGCATTATAACCGATAATTGGTTAGTGGGATTTAAGGGGGCAAAAGAAATATTGAGTACAGTAAGTAATGTTGCTAAAGTAACTTCAGTAAGTGTTACATTATTTGTGTTTGCACGTATTGTGTTGGCACTTGGTGAGGCGGGTAATTTTCCGGCTGCCATTAAAGCAACTGCAGAATATTTTCCTAAAAAAGCCAGGGGTTTTGCTACAAGTATTTTTAATGCAGGCGCTACTGTTGGTGCATTAGCTGCTCCACTTTCTATACCTTTTATTGCAAAAGCTTATGGCTGGGAAATGGCTTTTATTATTATTGGAGCACTTGGTTTTGTATGGATGGGCTTTTGGATTTTTTTATACAAAAAGCCAAACGCAAACCCTAAAGTAAATAAAGAAGAATTAGCATATATACATCAAGATGATGTGCAGGAAAATACGACGGAGGTTGCACATCAAAAAAAGATAAGTTTACGCCAGGCATTTTCTTATAAACAAACTTGGGCTTTTGCAGTAGGTAAATTTATGACAGACGGTGTGTGGTGGTTCTTTTTATTTTGGACACCCGCCTATTTAAGTTCAGTGTTTAATTTAAATTCTACGCAGAGTGCCCCGCAAATATTTGTATTGTATTTAATAACACTGTTATCCATAATTGGTGGCTGGCTTCCTACCTATTTTGTAGAAAAAAAAGGCATGAATCCATATGCTGGTAGAATGAAGGCTATGCTCATTTTTGCATTCTTTCCATTGCTAACATTATTGGCTCAACCACTCGGTTATATTTCTGTTTGGATACCAGTTATCATTATTGGTATTGCTGGTGCTGCACATCAATCTTGGAGCGCTAATATTTTTTCTACCGTAGGAGATATGTTTCCGAAATCTGCCATTGCAACAATTACAGGCATTGGTGGTATGGCGGGTGGAATTGGTTCGTTTTTAATTAACAAAGGTTCAGGTAAGTTATTTGATTATGCCACAAACACTAATATGGAGTTTATGGGTTTTGAAGGAATTAAAGCCGGATACTTTATAATATTTTCTATTTGTGCAGTTGCATATTTAATAGGGTGGGTTATTATGAAAGCATTGGTTCCAAAAATGAAAATGGTTCAATTTTAATTTTATTTTTGATCTTTTTTGGTCTTTTTAAAAAGTAAAGAAAATGATGATATCAATAAAATGGTATCAGCTTTTTTGTAGAAAATTTGAATTTTTTTAAAATAATAGAGAAAAATTGCTTTTGATTCTTATGTAGGCAATTTTCCAAAATTCATATAATATTTCATTTTAAATTTTCACTAATCATACAATTTTTACACTTGATACAGTTTTTTCCCGATTTGTAAAATTATTTGCCAGCTGTTTTATTTTTTAAGTATAATGTTGATTATAAATTAATATTGGCATAAAAACTGCATACTTCTTATTGGTTTTTCATAGGATATTGGATTAAATCGGGACTAAATTTATATTTGGTCCCCTTTTATTTTAACCCTGTTTGTATCTTCATCAAATGATCTGTAAAGCGGAAAATATTTTTATATAATTATTTTAGTAATATTATTAGCTGATTAATCAGCTATTATTATATTTTTATTAAGTATCAACAAAAAAGCTTTTAATTATCTTGCCGCATCTTAAAAAATTTACATGAAGAATTTTTCTCTGGTTTTAAACATTGTTTTGCTTGCAGCGGTTATATTTTTATATGCCAAAGTTTTTAGAAGTTCACTGAATGAAACAACTATTACAAAAAATATTGTAAAGGAAAGTACTGGTGGTAATTCATCAAAATCCGGTATTGCCTATGTAGAACTTGATTCTTTAAATGAAAAAATTTCTTTTATAAAAGCACGTAGGAAAGAATTGGAAGCTGAGCAAAAAGCCATTGAAACTGAATGGCAAAATGGTTACAGAGGTTTGGAAAACCGTAAGAATGAATTTTTAAAAAGAGGTAATTCAATCACTCAACAAGAAGCAGAAAAATTTCAGGGAGAACTCATGCAACAACAGCAACAAGTAGATACAAAAAAGCAAAACAGTTCTCAAAACTTAAGTGAAAAGAGTTATAAATTGATGGATGATATTCAAAAGAAATTGAAGGATTTTTTGAATGAGTATAACCAAAATAAAAAATACCAATACATACTTACTACAGGTACGGGGCTAGATTATATGTTGTATAAAGATTCTACTTTTAATATAACAGCAGATGTTATAAAAGGAATGAATGAAAAAATGGGAGGGAAGTAAATATCTTTCTAATCAGCCGTTTCTAAACTTTTTTCTCTCCTGTTTTTTGCCTCTTATTTTATTAAAAAGCAATGCTTTTAAGTAGGCTTTCATTTGCTTTGTATTATATTGCCATTCTAAATATTTACTATGGCCGAAACTACCACGGAATTTAAACCCTCTCTCGGATTATTAGATGCTACCATGATTGTGGCAGGCTCTATGATTGGCTCTGGAATTTTTATTGTGAGTGCAGATATTACACGCAATGTAGGTAGCGCAGGTTGGCTGATTGCTGTGTGGCTCATCACTGGTTTTATGACGCTTACTGCTGCACTTAGTTATGGTGAGTTGAGCGCCATGTTTCCAAAAGCGGGTGGGCAATATGTTTATTTAAAAGAAGCCTATAATCCATTAATTGGATTTTTGTACGGGTGGAGTTTTTTTGCCGTAATACAAACAGCAACTATCGCTGCGGTAGGTGTGGCTTTTGCAAAGTTTGGTGCTTATCTTTTTCCTGTACTTAGCGAGGATAATTTGATACTAGCTATTAAGAATGGAGTTGATGCATGTGGCAAAACTACTTATTCATTTACAATAAGTGCTGCACAAGTCACATCGATTTTTATCATTGTTTTGCTAACCTCCATAAATACCAAAGGTGTTAAAACTGGAAAACTTATTCAAACAATTTTTACTTCTGCAAAATTATTGGCCTTATTTGGCCTGATTATTTTTGGATTTCTTTATGGTATGAATAAAGGGATATTTGGAACAAACTGGCAACATGCATGGGATGCAGGAAGTCTGAAATTAAAAGACGCTTGTAATGCTGCAGGAGGGTTTACGAACACCCCTATTAGCGGTACAATATTACTTGGAGCCATCGCAGCAGCGATGGTAGGTTCAATCTTTAGCAGCGATGCATGGAACAATGTCACTTTTATAGCAGGAGAAATTAAGAATCCGAAAAGAAATATTGGCTTATCTCTTTTTTTAGGAACCTTAACAGTGACACTAATTTATATGCTGACTAATTTGATGTACACCACTGTATTACCATTGGAGAATATTGCGTTTGTGGGTAAAGATAGGGTAGCGGTGGAAGCATCGCAACAAATTTTTGGATCAACAGGCACAATGATAATTGCTCTGCTCATTATGGTTTCCACATTTGGATGTAACAACGGATTAATATTAGCTGGGGCAAGGGTATATTACACAATGGCAAAGGATAAATTATTTTTTAAGCAGGCAGGAGAATTAAATAAAAATGCGGTTCCACAGATTGCCTTATGGGTTCAATGTATTGTGGCATGTGCGTGGAGTTTGAGCGGAAAGTATGGACAATTGTTAGATATGATATCTTTTGTAGCAGTAATGTTTTATGTACTCACAATTGCCGGCATATTTATTTTAAGAAAAAAACAACCTATGTTAGAAAGGCCTTATAAGGCATTTGGGTATCCCGTTTTACCTGCAATATATATATTAATGGGACTGGCATTTTGTATTTTATTAATTATTTATAAGCCTGGATACACATGGCCCGGTTTGATCATCACGTTGATTGGAGTTCCTATTTATTACATTGCGGTAGCAAATAAAAACAAAAATAAAAATGTATAATGAGTCCAGCAGAATTTGATACACTTTTCAAATCATTTGATACCCTCAAAATTGGGGTGATAGGAGATGTAATGCTCGATACTTATTGGTGGGGAAAAGTAGATCGTATCTCGCCTGAAGCACCTGTGCCTGTGGTGGCAGTCAGCAAAAAAGAACAACGAATTGGTGGTGCCGGTAACGTAGCATTAAATGTTGTTTCAATGGGTGCAAAAGTACATGTTATAAGTATTATTGGTAAGGATGATGAAGGCAAACAATTGCTGGCTTTATTAAACGAGCATAAAATAAATGCTGATTTTATCATTGCTAATGAGGAAAGAATTACGACCAATAAAATTAGAATCATAAGCCGCAACCAGCATATGATGCGGTTGGATGCAGAAGTTACAACAGGTTTATCTGCCCATACGGAAGAAATGTTAATTGCTGCTTTTACTAAATATGTGATGCTTGAAAAACCTCAGTTGGTTATTTTAGAAGATTATAATAAAGGGTTGCTTACTAAAAAAGTGATTGAAAAAGTAATTGCCATTTGTAAAGAAAATAACATACTTACAGCAGTTGATCCTAAAAGGAAAAACTTTTTTGAGTATAAAGAAGTTGATATTTTTAAACCCAATTTACATGAAGTAAAAGAAGGTTTAAATATTATTGGCGATGACATTTCTGAAAAATTACTCGGAGAAATGCATGAGTCACTAAAGGAAAAGTTGCAACATAAAATTTCATTTATAACATTGTCAGAAAAGGGAGTGTTTTATGAAACTGATAAAGAAAAGCATATTATTCCAACACATATAAGAAGCATTGCAGATGTGAGTGGCGCCGGCGATACAGTGATAGCCGTAGCATCGGTTGTGTATGCTGCCACAAAAAATGTACGGCTTATGGCAGAGATGGCAAACATAGCAGGAGGGCTGGTTTGCGAAGAGGTAGGTACCGTAGCAATTGATAAGAATAAGTTGCTTGAGGAATGTAAACAATTACTTGTAAAATAAAATATTCGAAAAATTTCTAAAAATTTATGCAAACATTTTCAATAACAATACATGGCGGTGCAGGTACTATATTAAAAGAAGATATGACTCCTGAGTTGGAAGCCGCTTATAAAAAAGGATTAGATGAGGCTTTGTCAGCCGGCTACGCAGTGCTGGAGCAAGGTGGTGAAGCAACCAATGCAGTAAAAGCAGCTATTGTTGTATTAGAAGATAATTTACTTTTTAATGCAGGTAGAGGTTCTGTATTCACAAAAAAAGGTGTGCAGGAAATGGATGCGGCTATAATGGATGGTAAAAACAGAGAAGCCGGTGCAGTAGCAGCAGTAAGAAATGTGAGAAACCCCATTGAGCTTGCTGCAGAAGTAATGCACAATAGCAACCATGTTTTTTTAAGCGGAAAAGGTGCCAATGATTTTGCCATTAAGCAAGGAATAAAACTCGAACCAGATGAATTTTTCTTTTCTCAGTTTAGATATGACCAGTGGAAAGCCATGCGTGACAGCGACAACTATTCGTTAGATCATACACACCAGGGATTGGAAGAATTAATGAAAGATAAAAAGTTTGGAACTGTTGGTTGCGCAGCATGCGACATGCAAGGAAACATTGCCGCAGGTACAAGCACCGGTGGCATGACCAATAAAAAATATGGTAGAATTGGTGACAGTCCAATTTTGGGTGCAGGTACCTATGCACATAATACTACCTGCGCTATTAGTTGCACCGGCCATGGCGAACCCTTTATAAAAGCAGTGGCAGCCTACGATGTAGCGGCACATATGGAATATAAAGGCATGAGTTTGCACGATGCAATGCACGCAGTAGTACATACAAAATTATTAGAATTGGAAGGTGAAGGCGGAATGATTGGTGTAGATGCAAAAGGAAATGTAGCCATGATGTTTAATAGTGCAGGAATGTATAGGGCCATGCAAAACAGTAAAGGAGAAAAAGAAATTGCTATTTATAAAGCATAGGATAAAATAAATTTTAAGCTCTTTGCAAATGACATGTATAAAATTTTTCTGCCGCTTCGATGCGAAAAATAAGTCTTGCCATAAAGGCGCAACCTGTCCCTATTTCTAGTAGGGAAGGCACGAAGTAGAAAAAATGCTACGCATTTTTCCCTTTGTGTCTTAGTGTCTTGGTGGCTAAATTCAATTTTGTAAAAAAATATTTCATAGCCTTTTATAAAACATGCCATTAGCAATTTGTCGAAGCCGACGTGCTTATTCAAACCCGCCTTCGACAGACTCAAGCTGACACCTTAATAACTTGAAATCAAAAACCTGTATAAAAAGCATAAGATAAATTAAATATCAAATGAAAAAATTCGCAATAATTGTTGCCGGTGGAAACGGCACCAGAATGAATAATACCACCCCAAAACAATTTCTTTTATTAAAAGGAAAACCGGTGTTGTTTTATGCTATCAATACTTTTTTACAAACTTATAACGACTGTAAAGTAATACTGGTTTTACCGGAAGAACATGTAGGAGTAGGACAAGAAATAATTGATGCGTTTTTTGATTATCAACGCATACAAATTGTAGTAGGCGGGCGCACAAGGTTTCACTCTGTGCAAAATGGTTTGGCTATGGTAGATGATGAAGACAGTATTATTTTTGTACACGATGCTGTACGACCATTACTTACCGCTTCTCTCATTCAAAAATGTTATGATGCAGTGTCAGAGTTTGGAACAGCTATACCAGTAATTGATTGTAAAGACAGTGTAAGAATAATTACCGAAAGTGGCAATGAAGCCATAGAAAGAAGTACCATTAAATTGGTACAAACACCGCAGGCTTTTCATGGTAAAATATTATTGCCTGCTTTTTTTGGCATTGATTATAAAGATAAATTTACCGATGAAGCAAGTGTAGTAGAGGCTTTTGGTTTAAAAGTTTCTTTGGTAGAAGGAGAGGAGGAAAATATAAAAATAACCAACCCGGCTGATTTATTAATTGCAGAATCTATAATGATAAATGCAGTCGAATAAATCTATTTCTTAAACAGCGACAATGGCCATGGTAAATTATTAATTTTTATCATGGTATAGTTTTCTGGTATTGCACCGTATTGTGTGTAAAAACGCACGAACTCTACAAAATCACTCCCTTCAAAATCAAGGATATTTTCTTTGTTGCAAAACTTTTTAATGGTCTCATTCATTAATAAATGTGTAGCGCCAATTTTTAAACTTTCACTATTGTTGCCATTAATGATGAAAGTAATTCGGTTTTTATAAACGAAATATGCACTGCCTGCAATTAATTTATTTGCTTTATATGCGCCTATAGTAAACAGCATATTTTTTTCTTTCAATGCTGTAAAAAGATTTTCTAATCTTTTATAATCTTCATCATTTGCACCTACGTTATCATTAAATCTTTTCCGATGTACAGCAATTATTTCTGCTGCATTTACGCCTTCCTTTGTAATTACATTTTCATACGTTGCTTTTTTAATATTTCTGTTTGCAGATCTGCTAAAGTTTTTTTGCAGTGCCTCAAAAGGTTTTGATAAGGGAAGGAAATAGTTGTTTCTTATTATACTTGTGGTGGATGAAAAAACATTTCCTGTATTTAAATTCATCTCTACATATCTAAATTTCTTTGGAATATTTTTTAAAAATAAATCTATAATGATAGGCGTAATTTCTTCTACAGATGTTATACCAATTTGCTGTGAAAAGGCTGGCGGATAAACATAATAAATACCATATTTCCTTCTAAAAGGTAACGGCATTACCGCTTTGTAATCATCCATTACCAAAGCATCCCAGTTGGTGGCCATATGATCTAAATAAATGGAAGTGCTGTAAATAAGACCATTGGCACTATTTGCTATACACTCATCCCACTTGCTTTTATCTATTGCTGCGTGCTGTAAATATTGTATAGCCATTTTTATAAACTTGGCAGTGAGAGTAATTTACCTATACCCAATTGTTGAATATCTATACTAAAAGCAATATTTTTCTGAAACTTTTTCTCTGTAATGGTCGATTTAAAATAATCAGAATAAACCTTGCTATATACCAAAGGAAAATAAACATTTAATACATTTTTAAACAACGTTAACTGCACACCGGCATCATATAAAAATCTACCTGTTTCGCTGTTCTTTTTCCATGCTTCTGCATATGTTCCAAAATCTGCAAATAATTTTAAAGGAAGTTTAAAAGGCAATACTTCCAGCGGATTTATATTTTTTGGAATAGATGTAGTAAGGTTTATTGCACCCAGCCAATCATCGGTTTTGCCCACTTTGCTGCTCAATAAATCTGTACGCACTTTAAAAAATCCATCTCTGTTCATTATTTGCTGGCTTGCAAATCCCTCAAATTCGTTTCTCCCTACAAAGTAATTGTTGTAATTGTAATCTTCGTATCCTTTAGGCCCACTCAGGTTTAAATGATACCTGTCTGTTTTAAACTGGTTGGTAAAACTTTTATCTCCTGTATAAATAAATTTACCTGCAAATAAACGAACGTTCAATCCACCTCTCTCAGCATAATTAAAGAAGTAATTTCCTGTAATGTTTAGTCGCACAAAACCATCACCTTGCTCTGCTTGAAACACGCCATTGTAAGGATACAATGCACGCCTGTTTTCAATACTAAATTGAAACTGGTTTACGTATCGTTGCTCAGTAGGATAAGTAATGATATCAATGTTATTTACATTATCTCTTTTAAACAAAATACTTGTTTCGTTTATAATAAAACTTTTAAACTGCACAAATTTCTTTACGGTGCTTTTTGCATTTTTGTTGGCAAAAATATATTTTATAGATGGGGTAATTTTACTAAACTGTAAAGGGTTTTCGGTATTGGTAGAATCTTTGAACGAACCACCCGTAAACTTCGCTGCGCCCACAGATAAAGTAAGTCTATCGCCTTTTGAAGTTGGAAACCAGCTGTATTCAACCCTTGCTAATCCATTTATTTTTTTTGTGCCAGTAGCATACAATGGCGCAGCAAAAAATTGAAAATTATTTGGCGGTACATTATAGTTATGCACTATTCCACCAATCATTAATTTGTCGTAATAATTAAAACCAACAGCCGGTAAAACAGATATGTAATTGTATTTATCTGTTTCTTTTAAATTAAAAAACGAAGTAAATTTTACTTGTTTTTTAATCGGTTTTTCCAACGGACCTTTTACGGCCAATTGTGCAAATAAATCTGTTAATGATTTGCCAGAAACTTCTTCTGCAACCTGCTTAAAATCTTCAGGCGATGGATGCTTAAATTTCCATTTTTCATAATAAGCCATCATTACTTTATCAAATGTTTCTCTGCCAAGAGAACTTTCCAATTTTTGTAACCAAAGGGCAGTTTTGTAATAAGCAACTAAGCCATAATTTAAATAATTAAATTCAGCAGATGCTGTATTTATTGGTTGGTCTTTATTATATTTTACAACTGTGTTAAGTAATAATTCTTCAGGATATTGTGGTATTCTTTGCTTACTAAACGCACTTTCTTTTTCGTTTACTTTTTGTTCGGTAATCGATTCTTCGGCATCGTATCTTTTATCATAAAAACTATTCATGCCTTCATCCATCCATGGGTATGCACGTTCATTGGTAGCCAAAATTCCATAAAACCAATTGTGTCCTATTTCATGGTTTATTACAGATTCTAAACTTTTTTCTGAACCTCCCGCATTTAACAATGTAATGGTTGGGTATTCCATTCCACCACCAGTTGGCGATGCATTGTCCACCACACTTACTACATCGTATGGATACTCACCCAGCCATTTGCTTTTTGAGGTAATTGATTTTTTAATATAAGCAATACTATTCGTCCACAATGCAGCATTGGCAGGCAATACATACGATGCTACATTTATTATTTTGCCAGATGTTAATGCAACGGTATCTAGTTTTACAATAAATGTTTTATCTGCAAACCACGCAAAATCGTGTACATTATTTTGTGTAAAGTGCAATGTTTTATTGGTAGGTGATGAAGCCGGCACAACAGGTTTCACAACCGTTTTCGCCATCGTTTTTAAATCCTTTTTTGAAGTTACTTTTTCCGGTTGTTTATTCGTTTGCTCTCTCAACCAAACTTTCTCCTCTTCATTTTTTAAATTACCGGTAGCAGCTACAATATAATTTTGCGGAACAGTTATTTCCACATCAAAATTTCCAAATTCACTGTA
Source organism: Ferruginibacter sp. (assembly GCA_031398005.1). Lineage (GTDB taxonomy): Bacteria > Bacteroidota > Bacteroidia > Chitinophagales > Chitinophagaceae > Ferruginibacter. The sequence goes on along the minus strand of JANNMO010000027.1, from coordinate 2,373 downwards.
AAATTCTCCCTGGTCCAGGTAGGGCATTTCGTGCCAGCCGGTTTTATCATACACTGCCGGTTTGGGGTACCATTGCGTCAATTGGTACGACTGTTCTACATGCCCACCTCTCGAAAAGTTGTAAGGTAATTTTACATGAAACGGCGTTTCTATTTTTACCATTTTGCCCGGCGCAAGTGGTTGTGCCAATAACAGTTTTACAATATCCTGGTGTTGTGGATGATCTTCAGTAACGGCATTTACATTATCCGTTTTAAAACTTAATCTATTTATATATCCCTTTTTATTTTCAGGCGAAAAATAAAAATCTGCTCTCCCGTTTTCCAATAACTGATCGCTAAATGCTGTACGATCATTTTTATAAGCATTTGGCCACAAGTGTATCCAAATAAAATTGAGGGTGTCCGGAGAATTATTGTAATAATCTATTTGCTCAAAACCCGTAATGCTGTTGTCTACATCATTCAGCGAAACAGTAATTTTATAATCCGTTTTTTGTTGCCAGTATTGTTGGCAAAACGCAGCTTGTGTAAATAGTAAAATAGAAGCGAGGAGCAGTAGTTTTTTCAAAACGTTTGTGTTTGTTCAAAAATAATGAAAATAGGGTGAAAGCGTATATATTAGAATTGGTTAGTTTTTGCAATTGTCAAGGGTGTACAAATAAATAAAACACTTGGGGCTGTGAGCATCGTAACATTGTTCAGCATTTGTCAGGGCTATCCGTTGTAATCTTTTTTGTTTGTAATCCTGAGTATGTCGAAGGCCGGGCTAACAAAAAAGGATTTCCACTTCTATCCCTCAGCCCTTCATCGGTATATCATTTTTCAACTTTTATTATGCAATAGATTTAAGCGTAGATTACGCCTTTCGAAAAAATTAAAATAAGTGTAAATAAATTTATTAGCCAATCAATAATAATTGCTGCACTGCCAGGTTTCGTAGCACCGAGTCTTTACCTTATAAAAAATCAGTTTATTTCAAAACTTAAAGCATGGTATGCATAAATTTTGAACAATTTTTGTTTTGTTGTTTCATGTACCACGAACCAAGGCGAAGGCTACAGATGCATTACTCAGGTCTTTTACCGACAGATATTTTAATCAATTCACCTGCTTCACTATATAATTTGAATTCGCCGATTGCTTTGCTTTGAATGAATTTTCCTTCTTGTTTTAATTGTCCATTGGAATGATAAAATCTTTCATATCCTTCTAATTTTCCTTCTTCATAATTTTGTTCATAATAGATAAGTCCGTTGTCATAATAAGCAATTGATTTTCCGTCTAATTGCCCTTTTTTGTAGTTTGTAATTCTTTTGGGCTTGTCTATTGAATAATAAGCATAGTGAATAAACTCACCTTCTCTAATTCCTTCTTCGAAGTTTTGAATTTCCCATATTCTATTTTTGAGAAGTTTTAAATCTAGAATTGAGTCTTCAGGAATTTTTTTGTCATAATGAAGTCGAGTTTCTATACCTTTTGGGTCAAGATACTTTATCCATTTACCATCATATTTTCCATTTTTGTATGCACCTTCTGATTCTAAGTATCCGTTATTGTAGAAATATTCCCAATGTCCAATTGGAATATTATTTTCTAACTTGCCCACAGCAATTAAAACACCTGAATCATTTTTCCATTCAGAGGTATCTGGATTTGATTTAAAATATTGTAGTGATTTATATTCAAAGTCTGATACATATTTTTTTTGTCGGCTTCTTGTACACAAATTTGTTGAAATAACATTGTTTTGCAAATAAGCCCATATTACCCATTCTTCTTTTTCTTTTATAAATAGACCACACGAAGCGTCACTTAATGCTGTATAAATAGTTACTTTTTTTAATTCAATTTTGCCTTTAAATATTTCGTCAATTTGAAATTCAATTTGTCGTTGTCTATCTACAGATTCTTCTTTATTTATTATAACTTTTATCGCTTTACCTGAAATTATAATTTCACTGTTATTATAATCTTTTATAGTTACGGAACCCCAAAAATTTCCACAAGAGCAAGCAATAAGATTAATAGGCATAGTTAATATAAAAATAAGTAGTCGAATCATTTTATAATTTTTTGGAAGTGTCAAGCATTTACAGTTAACACAATATTATGCGAAACCCCTTATCTTTCCTAAACTTTAATCGCCTTAATAACAACAAGCCAAATAATGTTATTTCGGATCCCTGCCCAGGTTCGTGGCACACGAAACTTTACTTAATAAAAAATCATTTTGTCTTGTCCTAAAATAGGTTTACACAAATTAAGTGTAAATGGACATACAACAAGAGCTGGTTCGCAGGACTTATTACAGTCAGGAGCTAAAACATCAGATTTGCAAAGAACACATTGAAAATGGTCTTTCACTACGAGA
>JANNMO010000048.1:0-27585 GCA_031398005.1 Ferruginibacter sp. | reverse complement strand
TCCGCTTTTTTATATTGTGGCTAATTAAAACCAGCTTCTTATCCAGGTTTCTCCTGCATCTTTTACTCTTCTTCTTCTGCGGTTTACATCACGCCTGTGCCTGATGGCAACTGCAATCATTAACGGAATAAACAAAAGGGTAAGTGGAGGTATTCCTAAAAAACTAATCCATTTACCACCAAACATATTGCGCATTGGGCGGCGTAATCTTTCTGCAATTAAATACATGGCAGGCACAATTATCAGTGTCATAAAAAACGCAAATGCTAATCCGAAAATGATGGTCCAGCTTAGTGGTTTCCAAAAGGCAACATTATCGCCACCAAAGAAAATATGCGGATTTAATTCGGAAAACAAGGTTACAAAATTTATATTGAAACCTACTGCAATAGGGATGAATGCTAAGATAGCGGCAAGTGCGGTAAGCAATACAGGAATAATTCTTGTTTTACCAGCCTGCACAACTGCCTCTCTTGTTTTCATGCCACGGCTGCGCAATTCTTCTGCAAACTCAATTACTAAAATACCATTTTTAACCACAATACCTGCAAGCCCCACAATACCCAAACCAGTCATTAATACAGATGCTTCCATGCCAAAAATAGAGAAGCCGAGTAATACACCAATAATGCTGAAAACAATTTCGGTAAGAATAATTACTGATTTACTTACAGAGTTAAATTGCAATACAAGTGTTAGCAAAATTAAACCCAATGCTATAAATAAAGCCTTGCCTAAAAATGCACCTGTCTCTGCCTGTTGCTCGCCCTCACCAGTTTGTTTTATAGTGACACCATCGCCTTTTTTTGTAAAAGAAGCAAGGTGCCCTGCTAGTACCTGGTTTACAGCTGTAGCGTTGTAACCCTGTGTGGTTAATACATTGGAGCGTAGCGTAATTAATCTTTTTTGATTTTTACGCTTTACACTTCCGAAAGTACTGGTAGGTTCTACTGTTACCAATGCACTAATTGGAATATTTTTTATTTGTCCACCACCAGCAAAATCTCTAAAGGAAATACGCATGTTTAGCAACTCCGATAAACTTTTTCTTTGCAATTCATTGTTGCGTAACTGAATTTTATATTCGTCTTTTCCTTCTTTTATTTTTGAAATTTCTTTACCAAATAATGCGGTACGAATTTCTAAACCAACTTGTGCAGATGATACACCAGCAATTAATGCCCGTTGTCTATCTACTGTTAAGGTGATTTCAGGATTGTTAAGATCTACATCCATTTTTAATTCTTCTACCCCTGCTACTTGAATAGAATCTAAATAATTTTTTAGATCTACCGAAGTTTTTACAAGGTTATCAAAATCTTCGCTGGCTATTTCTATGTTAACTGGCGGGTCAGTTGGCGGACCACCACTTTCCTGATCAACACTTATTTCTGCACCGGGTATGCCCGTTATAGCACCACGAATTTCATCTAGGTATGGCTTTGAACTTTTACCATGTCTTTTTTCATATTCAACAAACGACACCTGTATTCTACCAAGTTCACTTCTTGTACTTCTATCACCAGAAGATGGATCGCTGGCACCAATGGCAACGTTGCTAATAACACTTTCAACTATAGGATTTTTTTTGCCGGTAGCATTATCAATGTCCAATACTTTGTTCACTTTAGCTTCCAATGTTTTCACAATGGAATCTGTATATTCTACACTTGTGCCCACAGGTAATTTTAAGTAAACATAAATCTGGTTTGGATCTCCTTTTGGAAAAAATGCAATTCCAATTCTGCCAGATGAAACAGAGATACCAAAAATAAATACAGAAAGAATAAGCAAACCAACAGTACCTAAAAGTAAATGTACCGGTCTCCATCCTTTTAATGACCAGCGAATTAAATTTTCATAATGGTCCATTATCCATGGCAATACTTTATTCTGAAATTTGTGTATAGCATCTTCAATAAAATACTTATTTAAAACCACGAGTATCATAAAAAATATAAGAAGGTTGCCTAAGAAAGGTGCGCCCATTACATCGAGCAAAATACCGAGTGCAATAATTATCCAGAAATATGGTTTTTTGAAAATGGCAGATTTTTTTTCTGGCTTACCTTCCGGATGGTTCATAAAATCTACCGCAAAAATGGGGTTCATTATAAATGCTACTACCAAGGATGCTGCTAAAGTAAAAATGAGCATGGTAGGTAAATACACCATAAACCTACCAATGATGCCCGGCCAAAATAACAACGGAAAAAACGGCGCTAGTGTTGTAAGTGTACCTGCGAGCACCGGTACAAAAACTTCGCCTGCTGCTTGTTTTGTAGCGGTATTTATTGGTATCATTCCTTTGCCTTGTACAAAAATACGGTGGGTGTTTTCTATTACCACAATGGCATCATCTACAATAACCCCAAGCCCAAAAAGCAAGGCAAACAACACCATAAAATTGAGCGTAACATGTGTACCCACGATTAAATCTGCCCCCGGCAAAAACACAAATGCTACAAACATACTTAGCGGCACACTAAGCGCCACAAAGAATGCATTGGTAACACCCATAAAAAACATGAGTACAATTAACACCAGAATAAAACCGATGATGATGGAGTTTACCAGCTCATTAAAAGATGCTTTCGTTTGCACACTTTGATCACCAGTTACAACAGCATTTAAGTTTTCAGGATAGTTTACTCCCTTACCTTCTTTTACCATTTTTTGTACTGCATCACTGGTTTCAATAAGGTTTTCACCGCTGCGTTTTACGATGTTTAGTGTTACCACATTTTTACCATCAAGCCGAGCGAAACTTTCCACATTTTTAGTAGTGTCTTTTATGATGGCAATATCTTTTAAATAAATAGGGCTACCGCTGGTGTTGCGAATAATCACACTTTCAATATCGTACGCAGTTTTAAATTGTCCTTTAAGCTGTAGGTTTCTTTTCATATCTCCCACATCTAACAAACCGCCAGATATATCTAAGTTTTCTCTGGCTACTGCATTGCTGATATCATCGAACGTTATACCGGCACTTTGCATTTTATAATTGTCTACATTTATTTGAAACTCCCTCTCTGGTGCACCTACAATATCTATCCTGTTTATTTGTGGAATTTCTTCTAACCTATCCTTCATATCATCTGCAAACTTTTTTAGTTTGGTCATATCGTAATCGCCACTAAGGTTTACGTACATGATGGGTTGGTCGCTTAAGTTTACCTCTAGTGCTGTTGGTTCTTGTGTAAGATCATTTGGTAAATCTTGCTTGGCTTTATCAATAGCATCTTTTACTTTTTGCAGGGCAATATCCACTTTTACATCAGTATCAAATTCTACCTGTATAGCAGAAAAATCTTGTAAAGATGTGCTTGTAAATTTTTGAATTTTTGCACCTGTTATTCCTTTTATTTGTTTTTCTAATGGGCGGGTAACTAGGTTCTCAATATCTTTTGGTGAGTTACCTACATATACTGTTTGCACATAAATAGTAGGTATTACAATGTCGGGAAATTGCTCTTTGGGCAGTGTAAAAAACTGATATAACCCTATTAATGTTACTATCAACATAATAAGGTAAATGGAAGTTTTATTATTTATACTCCACGAAGTTGGTTTAAACTCCTTGAACTTTTTTTGTACATTTTCTAATACACTCATACAATTTTTTTGTAGATGAAATATGTTGTAAAAAATAATCTCTGAGAGATTATTTTATTGTGCTGTTTTTAATTGTTGTCCTTCATATAAACCTGCGTAGCCTTCTACAATTAATGATTCGCCGGCTTTTAAACCTGACTTCACTTCTATCAATGCATCGTTTATCATACCCACAGTAACAGGGCGTTTGCGGGCAAATAATTTTCCTTTTTCTGGAGATGCTATCATTACAAATTTTCCTTTTTCATCGTTTTGCAAAGTTTTTAGGGGAATGGCTATTGAGTTAGGCGATGAATAATCTTTAATTTTTAAAAGGGCTGTTTGGTTAGGATTTAAAGATGGGTCGGAAGGTAATTTTGCTTCTACTACAAAGCCTCTATTGTTAGGGTCAATAGTTGCACCAATAAAACTTAAGGTTGTATTGAATGTGCGTTTCGTATCTGGCATAGTTACTACTACTGCTGTACCTCTACCAACTGTTCCTAAATAATTTTCAGGAATATTTCCCACTACTTTTAAGCTGCTTCTGTTTACAATACTTATTTGTGGACCCATGGCGCCTATGCCTGTAAAAGTTTCACCCACTCTAATATTTACCACATCTGCTATACCATTTACATCGCTATATACATTGGCAGTATTCATTTGCTCCTGTGCTAGTTTTACCTGCTCAGCTACTTGCGATAATTGATTTTCTAATGAAGTAACATTTGTTTTTGCAGTAAGCAATTGTACTTCGGTACCAATCCCTTTGTCCCACAAGTTTTTCTGACGCTCATATAAACTTTTGGCTAATGATAGCTGAGTTCTTATACCTGCGCTTTGTTGCCTTGCTGCCTGCACCTGTTGGCTTTGAATAGCATTATCTAATCTTAAAAGCAACTGACCTTTTTTTACAAATTGCCCTTGCCTTACAAGCACTGCCTTTACTTGTCCGCCCATTCCACGAGGAGAAATGTAAGAACTATTTTCAGCTTCAATATTGCCTTGTAGTTCTATAAAATGTTCAAAATTTTCTGTTGCTATTGGCGTAAAAGCAACCAGCTTTATTTTTGCAGGGTTGGAGCTTGTGGTATCTAAAACAGCAAGTTCCTGTTGTAGTTTTAAAATCTCTGCATCTTTTTTATCTTTCTCTCCTTTTAGTTTTTCCAGTTGCGTACGCTTATCAGTTAAGGTAGCATTGCTTTCTTTTTTACTTCCCCCGCAGGATGTTGCAAATACTGATATGGCCAGTACAATAATTATAAAATTTTTCTTTTGCATATATGTTGATGTTATCATGTTAGTTTAATAATGTTATAATTTTCCAATAGCTTTTTGGTAATCAATTTTTGCAATAATGGCATCATATAAAGCACTGTAATAATTATTTTGAGCCACTTTAAGTTCGGTTTGTGCGTTATAAATTTCTTGGTTACTGCCAAGCCCTTGTTCGTATTTTATTTTGGTAGTGTTGTACACTTTTTCTGCTAGTTCGGTATTTTGTTTTTGTACATCTATTGTTTGTAAAGCACTCTTCATATTTAGCCTTGCAGCGGCAACATCATTGTCAATACTTTCCTGTAGTTGGAGAATATTATTTTTCGATTTTTGTACCTCTAATTTGGCTGATTCAATTTTTGACCTACGTGCAAAACCATCGAAAATAGGAACGTTCAACTTTACTCCCACAAGCGATGCTGTAAACCACGGTCCGTCATTAAAAAAATTAAAATTATTTCGCTGAGCATTTTTTTGGTAAGAAGCAAAAGCAGCCAATGTTGGAATTCTGCTAAGTTTAAACCTTTTTACATTGAATTCGTTTAACTTAAGTGCTGTATTAAGTAATTGAATTTCCTTTCTATTATCATAACTATATTGTTCATCAAGTATATTAGATTTTAATTCATCTTCTGTTAAACTATCAATTAAGATAAGTGAATCTTTTTGGGGCATATTCATTAAAAATTTTAGTCCCGTATTTCCAATACTTAATTGGTTTGTTACTTTTACTTTTTCTGTTTTTAAGTTATTTAATTGTACCTGCACTTTGTCTACATCAAGTTTTTCAGCAAAACCCTGTTTGTAAATTTCCTTTGTATCATTTAATAACTTTTCAAACCTTTCAATATTTGCATCTATACTTGTAATTTGTTGGTTACCTACAACAAGTTGATAGTAAATTTTATAAACATTTGCTTTGATTTGCTCTTGAGTTACTTCTACTTGTTTTCTTGCAAAGTCCAGAACGGTTTTTCTAGCTTGCAAGCCTACAAATACCTGCCCATCAAAGAGTAGTTGAGATAAATCTACCCCTGCATTTGCAACCCACGGTACACCAAATTGCGCCGCTATATTATTAAAACCTCCTGCCGGAAAACTAATTGGTTGCCCGTTGCCGTCCTTTACACCTTGGTTTATTAAAACCTGGTAGGTAGCAGGAGAAATAAAATCGGGTAAAGATTGCACAGCAATGTTAGGATTGTAATTGACACCTGCGCTACCATTAATTTGAGGTAAAGCAGATGCAGTAATCTCACGGTTTGTTTGCTGCTGTATCTTAATATCTATTAAAGCATTTTTTACAGCTATAGAATTATTGATAGCATAATCTACTGCCTGCTTTACCGTAAAATTATTTACTTTTTGTGCATTGCCTATAGAGGCGAGTAGCATAAGCATGATACTCATTGTTGTCAATTTCATTGATCTACTTTTCATTATTATTAATCTTTTTATTTCTATCCTGCTGGTATTTCACTGCCATTTTATAACCTTTAGGAGAAACCATTCCAAACAAAAAATGTAGTGTAATTTCTTCCTCTATGGCAGCAAGATTTTGTTTTACTTTAGTATGAAATTCCGGGTTAAATGGTAGCATCATACTTTCTACTCTAAACCTTGCCATTACATCTACTTTCAAATCTGTCCGGTACAATTCTTCACTAATGCCTCTTTCTAAATTAGATTTTATAACCCCGTACAGATAATCGTTTTTATGCGTGGAAAATTTTTGAAATGCAGCAGGATAATATTTTTGCATGTCAAATATTAAAGATGGATGCATAGAGCGAAAAATCTCCATGATAAAATCCATGGCAAGAAAAATTTCATGAATAGCATTTTCAGCTATTTTCTTATCCATTTCACAACATTCCTGGTTGTGATTAATAAGTGAGGCAATTACATCATCTACCAAGGCATCTTTATCTGCATAAGATAAATAAATGGTTTTTTTGCTGATGCCTAGTCCACTGGCAATATCATCCATACTCACACTCTTTAAACCGAATTGCATAAACAATTCTTTGGCTTTGTGCTTTATTCTTTCTGCTGTATTTAATATCTCTGCCATAATTTGTGGTTGCAAAACTAAGGAAACTTTTTACGTAACACAAGTTTCCACGTTAACTTATTATTACCGTTTATCATATTTATTTAGTGTAGAAGAGTTTTAGAGAGCTCTGTAAACAATAAATTATCTTTGAAAACTCAATATTATTTGTAATGGAAAAACCTTTTGAATACCGAAAATTTCTTCAATATTTTTTACAGGGACTGCTTATACTTGCACCAGTAGCCATTTCTATATACGCCCTTGTATTTGTGGTAACAACAATAGATGGTTGGATACCCATTTTTAGCTATAAAGATGAAGTTGGTATTACCCATGTTCAAAACTATGGGTTAGGATTTATCATTATTTTGGGCAGTATCATATTGATTGGGTATTTCAGTTCGTTTTTTATAACCAGTCGCATTGTTAGCTTTATGGATAAGTTAATGCAAAAAGCCCCAGGCATAAAACACATATATGGTACAACAAGAGATTTTTTTGAAGCATTTGCAGGCGATAAAAAAAAGTTTACCCAAAATGTTTTGGCCAATATAGATGATAATGATGTTTGGCGCATGGGCTTTATTACAAAAGATGATATGAGCGATTTTGGATTTGTAGATTATGTAGCAGTGTACATTCCTATGGCATATTCTGTAGCAGGAAATGTTTACATCATTCCCCGTGCAAGAATAAAACCCATTACAAATATTACGAGTGCTCAAACCATGAAATTTGCGGTGAGTGGTGGGTTGACGGATATTTCGGAAGAATGATTGTAATTAGCTAATTTGCTGATGTGCTAATTTGATAATGGGGAGCTTTTCTATTTATAGTAAGTTTAAAATGCTTTAATGAAAAAAATATTATTGCCTGCTACATTTTTGTGCGTTTTATTATTCAGTTATTTTCCATCGTTTTGCTGGGGCTTTTTCGCACACCAAAAAATTAATTACTATGCTTGTTTTTTATTGCCACCCGAAATGATGGTTTTGTATAAACCTAATATTTCGTTTTTAGCTGAACATGCTATTGACCCTGATAAAAGACGTTATGCAATAAAAGAAGAAGGACCCCGGCACTTTATAGATATTGATTATTATGGCAAATATCCATTTACTGAACTGCCGCATAAATGGAAAGATGCCGTAGCTAAATTTACAGAAGATACATTGCAAAGCCAGGGCATTGTACCTTGGCATATACAAGTTATGCTAGGCAGACTAGAGCTTGCTTTTAAAGAAAAGAATTTCAGCAAAATAATGAAGAACAGTGCGGAACTTGGTCATTATATAGCTGACTCACATGTGCCACTCCATGCAAACAGCAACCACAATGGTCAACATACAAATCAAAAAGGCATACATGGTTTTTGGGAAAGTAGAGTGCCGGAATTGCTGGCAGACAAGGAATGGGATTTTATGATTGGCAAAGCGGTTTACATTAAAGACCCCGGTGCCTACATTTGGGATAGGGTGCTGGAAAGTGCAAAAGCAAGTGATAGCGTATTAAATTTTGAAAAAGAATTGAGTAAACAGTTTTCGGCAGATAAAAAATATTCTTTTGAAGATAGAAAAGGAAAAGTGATACGTCAATATTCAACTGCATTTTCATTGGCATTCAATAAAAAGCTGGATGGAATGATTGAAAGGAGAATGAGGCTATCAATACAAAGCATTGCATCTTTTTGGTACACGGCTTGGGTAAATGCAGGGCAACCAGATTTGAAAGAACTTGCCAATAAAAAATTTAGTGAAGCCGATGTAAAAGAGTTTGAAGAATTAAATGCAAAATGGAGTAGTGCGGAAAAGATGATTGGGAGGGAGGAATAGGGAATTAGGTAATGTGATAATATGCTGATGTGCTAATTTTTATAATTCATTTAAACCGGTTTGAAAATGGAAGAAATTTATTTATTAAGAAACGCAATAACATTTAATCCAACAGGTAAAAAGCATAATGCAATAGCTAAAATTGCCACTTTAAAAGAAATTAAACAGCACAAAGAATTTTTTACTTTTAATTTCGAACTTAACTTTAAAAATGGTATTGTTTATAAGATTATAAAAGAAGGTGATGAAGATATGATTCAAGGACTTGTAAGTTTAAAACCGGATATTGGAATTCTAGATTGCGGTAATATGGAAAAAAATAAAATAAATAAATCTCCTTTATTAATTCATTCGGGGTTAGGTAAATGTATGATTGCATTATGTTGTAAAATATCTATTGATATGGGATTTGATGGATATATAACTTTTGAATCTAAAAATAGATTAATGCCTTATTATTCAAGATATGGTGCAAAAAGAACGAGCGGGTTAAGGATGTTTATTGATAATGTTGGCGCAAAAAAATTAGTTGAAAATTATTTCTAACTTTAGTATTTTTATATAATGAAAATAGCAACAAAAAAGAGTCAAGGTGTTAAAGATTCAGATATTGATGGCCCTATGATGGGAGGTAAGTTTATGACTAAAGAGGAATCTTTAAAAATGCAGGAATTTATAAAGAAACATAAATCATTAACTATTGATATAAATTCTAAAAAAAGAAAAAATTAAATATTTTTCAAGATTTTGATTTGATTTTCTATACCTCAGTCTAAGTTATTCAACTCTCTTAAAATATCTTCCCACCTCTTTTTTAATTTCTTACTTTTGCCCGTTCAAAATTATACACCGTGGTTCACAACTTTAATGCAGGTCCATCAATATTACCAAAAGAAGTTTTTGAAGAAGCTGCAGCTGCAGTTTTAAATTACAACGAAAGTGGACTTTCCATTTTAGAATATGGTCATCGTACGCCTGCATTTGAAGCCATTATGCAGGAAGCAAGAAATTTGATGAAAGAACTGATGAGCCTTGATGATAACCATGAAGTATTGTTTTTGCATGGGGGAGCATCTACACAATTTATGCAGGTACCCATGAACTTGCTAGATATAAAAGAAACTGCAGCATATACTGATACAGGTGTTTGGGCCGCAAAAGCTATAAAGGAAGCAAAACTATTTGGTAAGCCAGAAGTTGTTTGCTCATCTAAAGAAAAAAATTATACTTTTTTGCCAAAAGATTTTGCTGTACCTAACGATGCAAAGTATTTGCACATTACTACCAACAATACTATTTATGGTACACAGTGGCAAAAAATTCCGGTTACTTCAAATTCAATGGTGGCAGATATGAGCAGCGATATTTTGAGCAGAGATATGAATTTTAATGCGTTCGATTTAATATATGCAGGAGCACAAAAAAACATTGGTGCAGCTGGTGTAACGGTGGTAGTGGTAAATAAAAACATATTGGGAAAAGTAAAAAGAAATATTCCTACCATGATGGATTACCGCAATCACATCACCGAAGGAAGTATGCTTAATACCCCACCCGTGTTTGCGGTTTATACATGCATGCTCACATTACGTTGGTTAAAAAAACAGGGAGGCGTAAAAGCTATTGAAAAAATAAACAACGAAAAAGCTGCTATGCTGTACGCAGAAATAGATCGTAATAGTTTATTTAAAGGAACAGTACAAAAAGAGGACAGAAGTAAAATGAATGTTTGTTTTGTAATGAATGATGCAACAAAAGAAGCAGCATTTCTACAATATGCTACGGATAATAATATCATTGGTATTAAAGGCCATAGAAGTGTGGGAGGTTTTAGAGCATCGTTATATAATGCAATGCCATTAAGCAGTGTAGCATTTTTGGTAGAGCTAATGAAGGAGTTTGAGGGAATGAATAATTAGTAATGAATAATTAATAATTTTTTATACTCGTTACATATTAATTAACCACAAACAACTTTTAAACAATAAAGCATTATTAATTATTATCTATAAATTATTAATTTAAATACATGATTACAATTTCACCATTTGCAGGACTAAGGCCGGAAGTAGCTTTGGCAAAAGAGGTAGCCTCCAGGCCATACGATGTACTGAACAGTAAAGAAGCAAGATTAGCTGCTCAAGGAAATCCCAATACGTTTTTACACATCACCAAAAGCGAAATTGACTTACCGGAAACAGTAGATATACATTCGCAAGAAGTGTATGAAAAAGCGAAGGAAAACCTCACTGCATTTATCAGCAGAAATATTTTATTTACAGAAAATAAACCCTGCTATTACATTTACCAGCTTATAATGGATGGTAGATCTCAAACTGGTTTGGTATGCGGAAGCTCTGTAGATGATTATGAAAATGGATTAATAAAAAAACACGAATTTACAAGACCGGATAAAGAACTTGATAGAATTACACATATTAAAACCACTGGCGCACAAACAGGAAATGTATTTTTAGCTTATAGAAATGTAACAGCCATTGATGAACTTATTGCACATTGTATGAATGATAAAACTGCACAATACAGTTTTACCGCAGACGATAATATTCAACACAATATTTGGGTAATAAACGATGAAAAAACGATTGCAGAAATAACCGCTTTGTTTAAAGAAAATGTTCCTGCTTCGTACATTGCTGATGGGCATCACAGGGCTGCTTCAGCGGCAAAAGTAAGAGCAGCTTTGGGTAATGAGGCTAACCCAAATGCATCTATTTTTTTAACCACTCTTTTTCCTGCTGACCAGTTAAGTATAATGGATTATAATCGTGTAATAAAAGATTTAAACGGTTATAGTGCTGCTCCATTTTTGGAAAAACTTGCTACATCTTTTATCATAGAAAAGCAAAAAGAAGCGTATAGACCAAAAGCAATACATGAATTTGGAATGTATCTAGATAAACAATGGTACAGCCTGGTTGCCCATGAAAATATTATTAAACAGGATGTACTTGGCATTTTGGATATTAATATTTTGCAGGAAAATATTTTAACCCCGTTATTAAATATTATTGACCAACGTACCGATGCAAGGATAGATTTTGTAGGTGGTATTAGAGGCTTGGAAGAATTGGAGAAAAAAGTGGACAGTGGCGAAATGGCCTTGGCTATTAGTTTATACCCGGTTAGCATGGCGCAACTTTTTGCTGTAGCAGATAGCGGCGAAGTAATGCCACCAAAAAGTACTTGGTTTGAGCCAAAATTAAGAGACGGACTTCTTACACATTTAATTAACTAATATACGGGCGCTTTATAAGCGCCCTTTTTTATCTTTACTACATGATGAAAAAAATATTTTTGGCCATACTAGTTGCAGTTTCATTTTTTGGGCAGTATGTTTTTGCACAAACTGCTGAGCAATTACATGAAACCGCTAAAGCTTTTATGAAGCAGGGAGATTATGCAAATGCTGTTTTGGTATTAAACAGAAGTTTGCAAAAATCGCCTGAAAATATGAGTGTGGCTAAAGATTTAGCCATGAGTTATTATTTTCAAAAAGATAATGCAAAAGCGTTGGAAACAATAAAGCCTGTGCTGGATAGTAAAGATGCAGATGACCAGTGTTTTCAGATAGCAGGTAATATTTACAAACAGCTAGATCAAATAAACGAACTAGAAAAATTATATAAAAAAGGGATTAAAAAATTTCCTGAAAGTGGACCGCTGTATAATGAATTAGGCGAGGTTGTTTTTGGAAACAATAAATTAGAAGCCATTAAATATTGGGAAAAAGGAATACAAGCTGACCCAGGCTACAGCAAAAATTATTTTAATGCTGCCCGTTACTATTTTTTTACAATGGATAAGGTTTGGTCAATTATTTATGGTGAAATGTTTGTAAATATGGAACCGACAGGCAACAAAACACCCGAGATGAAACAAATTCTTTTTGACTCTTACAAAAAATTATTTACAGAAACAGACTTAGAAAAAAATAACAAAGAGAAAAACAGTTTTGTAAAAAGTTATTTGGAAGTAATGAACAAACAGGCTGGCGTAACCAATGCCGGAATAAATGTAGAAGTACTTACCATGATAAGAACAAGATTTATTATAGATTGGTTTGCCACAGGTTCTAAACCAGCATTCAAGTTGTTTTCTTTACAGCAACAATTATTAAAAGAAGGAATGTTTGAAGCCTATAACCAATGGTTATTTGGTGCCACCGAAAATTTAAGTGCCTACGAAAATTGGGTTAAAACCCATACAGCAGAAAACGCAGCTTTTATTGCATTACAAAAATCACGGATGTTTAAAATACCAAACGATCAATACTATCATTAAAAATTTATTTGATGTTTAAACATTAAATATTTATTTTTGTAAATAAAAAATTAAAATCATGAAAAAAATACTCTTTATTGCAGCAGTAGCTGTATCTTTTGCAGCATGCAATGGTAATGATGAAAAAAAAGTGGAAACTACAGAAAAGCAAACCGCAGCAGTAGCTGATGGAACTGCGTATACCGTAGATTCTATCTCTACTATTACATGGACAGGTAGCAAACCAACCGGTAAACATACCGGTACTTTTAACATTAAAGAAGGTTCTTTAAACGTAAAAGATGGCGCACTTACGGGTGGCACTTTCATCATTGACATCAATTCTTTAAACAACCAAGATTTGGCTGGCGATGCAGAATCTAAAGGCAAATTGGAAGGGCATTTAAAAAGCCCCGATTTTTTTGATGTAGCAAAATACCCCACCGCTAAGTTTGAAATTACTGGTGTAGATGCTAACACAGATTCTACCAAAAAAGATGTTACACATATCATCAAAGGAAATTTAACCCTTAAAGACAGTACTAAAAACGTAGCAATACCTGCAAGAGTAACTATAGATGCTAAAACAGTAACTGCTAGTGCAGATTTTAGTATTGACAGAACTTTATGGGGAATGAACTACAAAGGCCCAGACAACCCACAAGATTGGGTTATAACAAAATCAGTTGCATTAAAGTTAAACGTAAATGCATCTGTAAAATAATTGAACACCACTTTTTTTAAGAAGCCATTCTCTTGAGGATGGCTTTTTTTATATAACTTAGTTTTTCTAAAATTAAAGGCAGTTAAATTTTTAAATTTCCTGTTACTTAATTTTTACTGCTAACATTGCAAAAGTTTAGCTTGTTAAGAAAAATTTCGACCAATGAACGAACAATCAAGAATATTTGATTTTATGTATTATCAGCAGGAAAAATTTCCTAAAGATGATATGTTTGCTGCCAAAATAAATGATGTGTGGGAGACATTAAGTACAAACGATGTAGTAGCTACCGTAAATAAATTGAGTGCCGGTTTATTAAAAATTGGTATTGGTGGAAACGATATGACCGTGGAAAATCAGGATAAGGTTGCACTCATATCTCGCAACCGGCCTGAGTGGCTAATGCTTGACCTTGCCTGCCAGCAAATAGGCGCTATACTTTGCCCAATTTACCCAACCACCAATGTAAACGAGTTGGAGTTTATTTTTAATGACGCAGAAATTAAAATAGCTTTTGTAAGTGGTGATGAAATTTTACAAAAGGTGATGGATATAAAAAGTAAAGTGCCTTCGTTATTAGATACCTACGATTTTGACAAAGTAGAGGGTGTAAAGTATTGGAGAGATTTACTTGATACAGTAACAGCAGATGATTTAAAAAACCTTGAAGCAGTAAAAGCAACTATTAAAGCCACCGATTGCGCTACCATCATATACACATCAGGCACTACGGGCTTCCCCAAAGGTGTAATGCTTAGCCACAGAAACATTGTGAGCAATGTAATGAATGGAGTAAAAAGTTTTCCGTTTAGTGATAATATTAATGGACGTTCCTTAAGCTTTTTGCCACTCAATCATATTTTTGAAAGGTTGGCTTCTTATATTTTTATGAGCAGCGGACACTCAATATATTTTGCAGAAAGTATGGAGATGATTGGAGAAAATTTAAAAGAAGTAAAACCCACTGTTTTTTGTACTGTACCTAGGTTGCTTGAAAAAGTATATGAAAAAATTATGACGAAAGGTGCAGAACTTACAGGTTTAAAAAAGCAATTGTTTTTTTGGGCTGTTGGTCTTGCAAACAAATACGACAATTTAAAGAGTGGAGGCTTAAAATATAATCTGGAATTGGCGCTTGCCAACAAACTTATATTTAGTAAATGGAGAGAGGCACTTGGTGGCAATATTTCTTACATTATAACAGGTGGTGCAGCTTGCCAGGTAAGGCTATTAAGAATTTTTAATGCAGCCCGAATTCCGATATATGAAGGATATGGCCCTACTGAAAACAGCCCGGTAATAAGCGTAAACCGCAGAGAAAAAGGAGGAATGAAATTTGGGACCGTTGGTCCCGTTATGGTGGGACAAGAAGTAAAGTTATTAGAGGATGGCGAAATTTGTGTAAAAGGACCAAGCGTAATGATGGGTTATTATAAAAGGCCGGAACTTACTGCTGAAACCATAAAAGATGGCTGGTTGCTTACCGGGGATATCGGTGTATTTGAAGACAATAAATTTTTAAAAATAACAGACAGAAAAAAAGAATTATTTAAAACGAGTGGTGGAAAATATGTAGCACCTCAGCCAATAGAAAACAAAATGAAAGAGTCTCCATTTGTGGAGCAGTTAATTATTATAGGTGCGGAGCAAAAATTTGTAGGGGCATTAATTGTACCATCTATGCCAAATTTAAAAGAGTGGATGCGTACACAGGATATTCCATTTACTACCAATGAAGATGCCGTACACAACCCTAAAATAAGAGGGCTTTATAAAGAGCTAATAGAATCTTTCAATAAATTTTTTAACCATGTGGAGCAGGTGAAAAAATTTGAATTATTACCTGAAGAATGGACCATTGAAAGTGGTGAACTTACACCAACATTAAAATTGAAGAGAAAAGTTATTATGGAAAAGTTTAAGCCAGCTATAGATAGGATATATCTATAACATGCTGTATTTATTCCAGTTATGTTTTTATTATTTTGATTGTAATAAAATGAAATGTTACAGAAAATATATTATTCTACAACAATTTATTTTCCATAGAATACAGCGTTAATTCTGCATTGTTTTTTAAATTCATTTTTGTCATAATGCGGCTTCTATAGGTGCTTACAGTAGTTACACTCAAAAAAAGTGATTCTGCTATTTCAGAAACTGATCTACCAGCTGCCAACATTTTTAACACATTAAATTCTCTGTCCGATAAAAATTCGTGTAAGGGTTTATTATGATCTTGATCTAAGGTAGCAGCTAATTTTTCTGCTACAGAGGCGGTTATATATTTTTTGCCAAGCATAACCTTTTTTACAGCAATTACTAATTCATCGGGCGCCATATCCTTACTTAAATAACCAGACGCACCAGCTTTTAAAACCCGTAATGCATATTGTTCTTCGGGGTGTATACTTAAAATAAGTACGGGTAAATTTGGATGAAGTTGCTTTATTTGCTGAAGTGCATCCAGCCCACTCCTACCGGGCATGCTTAAATCGCTTATTACCACATCCCATTCAGATTTTACTACATGTTTTATCAGATCTTCAGCATCTCCCACTTCTTCTACATATGCACCAGGAAAACCTTCTAAAAGTATTTGTCTTAATCCCCGTCTTACAACCGTGTGATCATCTGCCACTAAAATTCTCGTCATAAAAAAATATTAAGGATAAACGTTATTTAAAGGTACAGTAATTATAACAGAAGTTCCTTTGCCGGCGTTTCCATTTATTTCGTATGTACCGTTTATTAATTGTATTCTTTCTTTCATTCCTAAAAGGCCCAGTGTTTTTTTATGTAATATTTCTTCTTCATTAAAACCTATGCCATTATCTTCAATTAATAAAGTTATAGTATCATCATTTAATCTAAAAAAAGAAGTTACTTCCTTGGCCTTTGAGTGCCTTAATACATTTGTTAAACTCTCTTGAAAAATACGGAAAATAGCAATCGAAATATCTGCTTTTAATGATACATGCGTAACATTAGAATTAAACATTGATTTAATTTCAGCTCTCTTTTCAAACTCTTCACTCTGCCATTCCATAGCAGCAATAAGGCCTAAATCATCTAATATACTTGGGCGTAATTGTGTAGCAATTCTCCTTACGGTAATTACTGTTTTGTCAATTAATTCAATGGTATCTTTTATTTTATCATTTATGGCTTTATCGTCTGATTTTATTTTTTTTGTAAGCCACGAAATATCCATTTTTAAACCTGTAAGCTGCTGCCCAAGTTCATCATGTATTTCTCTGGCCATATGGCTTCTTTCGTTTTCTCTTATGGTTTCTAAATGAGATGCAAGATCTCTAAGCGCATCATTAGATCGTTGCAAATTTTCTTCCGCATCAAATTTGGCGGTTACATCATTTGCTAAGGAAAGCACCGCAGATTTTCCTTCATAAATAATATCGTGATTTATTACGTGTACTTTAATGATAGTACCATCCTTTTTTTTATGATGCCATATTTCCTGGTGGTTTAATTGATCTATGTTTTGTAAGTTGTTGTTTTGGGAAACAGAACTAGAAGTTACAATTAAATCAGCTAACGACATGTTTAAAAACTCTTCTTTCGTGTACCCATAAGAAATAAATGCGGCACTGTTTACATCTAAAAAAATACTTTTATTATAAGAAGAAATCCACATGGGTAATGGATTTTCATTAAACAGTAAACGGTATTTTTTTTCGGAAATACGTAAAGCCTCCTCTACTTGTGTTCTTTCAGTAATATCTCTTATAATGCGCTGGTATCTACCATCAGACAATTGCTTTGCACTTATTTCTACATTTATAAACTTGCCTCCTTTCCTCTTTATAATATGTTCAGAAATTACCACTGCACCTTTTACCATCGAATTAAATTTTAATGGTCGTTGTATTCCACCTTCTTCAAAAAATACATCATTTGTTGTCATGCCATCCAGTTCCTTTTTGGTATATCCCATCAATAACGCAGCACTTTCATTTACTTGTTGAAAATTACCCTCCTCATCTGTAATAATAATACCATCAGATGCTTGTTGTACCAGTGTTCTAAATTTCTGTTCGCTTTCTACCAATTCTTTTTGTGATTTTACTTTTTCAGAAATATCCATTCCTACCCCCATTAAACAATCTTCATTTTCATACTTAATATACATGCCGGTAAAGTAATATGGAATTAGCTCGCCATTTTTAGTTTTAAAATTTGCTTCCACATTATCATTTCCACTTTCAAAAACATTTTCCATCTTGCTTTTGATTATCTCCTTTTCTTCCTCCATAAATAAATCTAATGGATGTATTTCTTTTATCTCTTCTGCCCCATAGCCTGTTACTGTTTCAAAGTTTTTATTCCATCTTAAATATTTACCCTCTTTTGTAAATAAATAAAATACACCTGGCAGGCTATTAACGATTGAATCGGATAATTCTTTTTCTAAAAATAATTTTGTAGCAGATTCTTTACTCGCAGTTATATCTTGCATAGCACCTAGCATTCTGTAGGCTATGTTGTCCTTATAAAGTATATAAGCTCTATCAAATATTGTTTTGTATTTGCCATTGTTGTCACTAAACCTAAACTCTTCTGTAAGTACAGAAACCTTGTTATGTATTGCATCTTTTAAATTCATAATCAATCTTTCTCTATCGTCTGGATGTATTTTTTTGCTGAAAGATTCATATTTAATTTCTTCGTTTTCTTCAATGTTTAAAATTTTGCAAAAACTTGAATTACCTTTTAGAATATCATTTTCAATATCCCAGTCCCATACTCCATCGTTGGTAGCTTTTGCAACTAGCTCAAAACGTTCGTTAGAAAACTTTAAAGATTCATCAGAAATTCTTAGTTTTTCGCTGGCCATTTTTCGTTCTGTAATATCTATAATGGTACCTATTATAGCATCTTCTCCGTTATATTTTGTGAGTGTGCCATATACTTCGCCATACAAAATTTTACCAGTTTTGTGTATACCTTTAAATTCATAGTGGTGAGAGGTTATTTCTTTCTTACCATAAGCCTCTACGCTATCGGCTACTTTGTATTTATGCTCATCTGCTATTAAATTAAGCGAATCGAAATTGTCATAAAGCTCTGATTCAGTGTATCCGAATATTTCTGCAAATCGTGGGTTTACGTATAACAAAGTATTGCCTCTCCGTATGTACACAGCAACTATAGATTGCTCCACCATACCCCTAAATTTTTCTTCAGCATTTACAAGTTCAATTTGTGTAAGCGTACTTTCTGTAACATCTTTAACCAAACAAAGCATACCGGTTATTTGGTTATCTTCATCTCTTATGATGGAGTTATACCATTCGCAATAAATTACTTTTCCACTTTTGGTGTAGTTTCTATTTTTAACCATGTTACTGGTGGTGGCTTGGGTATTTACAAACATTAATGCATTCTTTACATTGTTTACATCATCTGGATGTATGGTTGTTTCCATTTTAAACCCTGTGCCTATAACTTCCTGCGCTGTCCATTCAAAAAGTTCTGTAGCTCTTGTACTCCATTGTAAAATATTCATTTCGCTATCAAACTCTATGGTAGCTAAAGGCGTATTGCTAATATGAAAATTTATTTTTTCATGAGCTTTTTTTAATGCTATCTCCGATTTCTTTTTATCCGTTATTTCATGATAATAAATGGAAATGCCATCTTTTGCAGGATAAATTAAATCAGTATACCATTTATCTTCCTTTTTATAATAGAGCTCACATCTTTGCGGTTGCTGTGTAGCTTTTGCATGAAGCAAAGTTTCGTAAAACGATTCATGTACTATATCTGGATAAAGTTCCAACATATTTTTTCCTATAATTTCCTCTTCTGGTAACCCATGCAATGCCAATGCAGCCTTGTTTAAATAAGTATAATTCCAATCATTGTCCAATGCTATAAAAGCATCAGCTATTCTCTCAAAAAAGAAATTTAATTCTGCTACTTTAATATTTACTTGCTCTTGCAGGTTTTGTGAAAGTGTTTTTAGTTTTTCTTGAAGATGTACTCTCTCCGTAATATTTCTTACTACAGATATACTTCCTACAATGATACCAGCATTATTTTTAATAACTGATTTCCCTACTTCTACATGTATTGGTTTGCCATTTTTATGATAATGATTGGTTTCGTATTTGCTATTATGATTTTGTAAAAAATCATTTTTAGTATTGTTTTCATCGGTTAAATTAAATAATTCTACCAATGACTTACCTTTTGCTTCTGCTTCGCTGTACCCATAAAGTTCTTCTGCATGTACGTTCCAGTCAGTTATGATCCATTTATCATTTGTGGTTATAATAGCATCTGAAATATTTTTAAGCAGTGTTGAATTGTGCAGTAAGATTTTATTTAATTTTTGAGAAGTAGCAAATGCTTTTTTAAAATATAAATAAGTAAAAATTAAGCTTACAAAAAATAACATCCCCAGTATTACAAAGAGCCAAGTTAGTTTTTTGGTATAACGCTCTCTATCATTTGCTGAACTTTGTAAAAAATTTATTCCAATTTTTTCCACTTTACTTGCCTCATAAAAAATATTCTTCGTGTGGCTGTTACTTATACTATCATAATACGAAATATTGCTGTCATCATTTTCTAAAAACTTTTTAATATCCACAGCTCTATTAGCATTTAATATTTTATTATTTACCGCATTTGCAAGTTTTAAAATATTCTCCTTTTCAAAATTATTGGTGATAGAAAGTTCTCTTAATTTACTAATCTCATCTCTTAATTTTTTAGCAGTTGTTTGGTACTCTAAAAAAATTTCATCCTTTCCATTTTTTAAAAATTCATTTTTGCTATTCTCTATAAAATGTGTGTTGAGTTGAATGCCTTCAAGATTTTTTAATAAGTTAAGCATTCTCGTTTCTTTTTGAGATTCAATAACCGTTTTCCGCATATTTATGTAAATAGCTCCTAATACAATAGCGAGAAATATCATTGATAACGCCAGTGTATATTTTATTTTATTTGATATTCCAGTTTCCATTATACTATGCGAAATTTCTTAAAAAATATTTAGGACCCGTTATGCAGGCTATAAAAATAATTAATTAAACGATATTGTATTCGGGGTTGCTCGTATATTTTCATAGATTTGCCTTGTACATCTAATTAATGATGAATATTTTAAATTATAAAAAATGAAGAAGTTTTTATTAATAGATGATCATACGGTGGTAAGATCTGGAATAAAGGTATTGCTGACAGATATTTACAAAGATGTAGAAATCAACGAAGCGCAAGATGGGGAAAGTGCTCTTCATTTTCTGCAAAATGATAGCTTTGACCTTGTAACCTTAGATATTCAAATGCCTAATACGGATACCTATGCTTTAATGGAACTTATTAAAAGAAAATATCCATTAATAAAAGTGCTGGTATTTTCAATGAGCCCCGAGAGTATTTATGCCGTAAGATTTATACGGGCAGGTGCCAAAGGTTTTATTAGTAAAGATGCGCCATTGGAAGAAATTAAAACTGCCATAGATAGAGTGTTGCACGATAAAAAATATTTTAGTGAGCAATTATTAGATATGCTTGCTGAAGGAAATGGGACCACCAGTAACAACAATCCATTTAGTACACTTTCGGCCAGAGAATTTGAAATAGTATCTATGTTACTAAACGGTAAAACAATTAGTGTAATTGCTTCAGATTTATCGCTGAGTTTATCAACCGTAGGTACACATAAAGGAAGAATTTTTAATAAATTAAAAGTTACCAACCTGCTCGAACTCAAAGCACTTTCCAGCTCATACGATGTAAAATAAAAACGTAAACTGTTGCATAAAAATGAATACGATAAGAACAGTTAATGTTACCAGATATGTTACAACACTTAGAGAAGGTGGTTCTATGCCTGCCATTGCAGCCGCAGATGATGAGTTTTTATATGCGCTTAAATTTAGGGGAGCCGGGCAGGGACCAAAGGCATTAATTGCAGAATTAATTGGCGGAGAAATTGCCAGGCATCTTCAATTAAAAATACCCGAAATTGTTTTTGCACAACTAGATGAAGCATTTGGCAGAACCGAGCCAGATGAAGAAATACAAGATCTTTTACGTGCAAGTGAAGGGTTGAATATTGCATTGCATTATTTATCTGGAGCCATTACGTACGACCCTGCAGTAGTTGTGGTAGAAGCCGAACTTGCCTCTAAAATTGTGTGGCTGGATTGTTTTATAACCAATGTAGATCGTACTGCACGCAACACAAATATGCTGCTGTGGCAAAAAGAATTGTGGCTTATAGATCATGGTGCCTCTTTGTATTTTCACCACTCGTGGGATAACGCATTGGCACAGGCAGCAAGGCCATTTGTACATGTAAAAGACCATGTATTATTAAAGCAGGCAAGTGAGTTAGAAAAAATAAACGAACTATTTAGTGCTGCATTAACGCCAACTATTATTAAGAATATTGTAGCCCTTGTACCTGATGAGTGGCTGCTGATAGATGCGCCATTTAACAATATAGAAGAACACAAAAAAGCCTACGAAGACTTTTTAATAACCAGATTAGCTAATGCAGAAATTTTTGTAAACGAAGCCATTAATGCAAGAGAAAAACTTATATGAATATGCCGTAATTAGAATTATGCCAAGGGTGGAGAGAGAAGAATTTTTAAATGTTGGTGTAGTTTTATATTGTGCAGGTAAAAAGTTTTTACAAGCAAAATATTTGCTTGCTACAGAGCGTATTTTATCTTTTTGCTCCACGTGCGATGTGGAAGAAATAGAAACCTATTTAAAGGCATTTGAAAAAATTGCTGAAGGCAAAAATGATACAGGGCCTATAAGCGCATTACCTCCTGCCGGTAGATTTCGCTGGCTCACGGCTACACGCAGTACAGTAGTGCAAACATCTAAAGTGCACCCCGGCATGTGTGAAGAACCGGCTGTAATGTTGCAAAAATTATTTAATGAGCTGGTAGTATAATTGGTAGATCAATATAATTATCAATATTTTTGAATTTCTTTACCCATTGCACACAATTAAATTTAATGTGTAGTTCAACTACACTTTCTTGATTAAATATACAATTGCTTATATAGTACTATGAATCTCAGGGATCTTGCTAAAGAATTAAATTTATCTATTTCATCTGTATCCAGAGCATTAAGGGACAGCAAAGAAATAAGCACGGCCACCAAACAAAAGGTAATGGCTAAGGCTAAAGAATTAAACTACCATGCCAACCCTTTTGCAAGTAATTTACGCAGACAAAAAAGTAAAACCATTGCAGTAGTAATACCGGAAATTGCTAATAACTTTTTTTCGCTTGCTATTAATGGTGCAGAATCGTATGCACAAAAAAAAGGATTTCATGTGTTGATATATCAAACACACGATGATGTACAACAGGAAATTTCTATAGCCAAACATTTACAAAATGGTAGGGTTGATGGTGTGCTCATTTCATTATCCAGCCAAACTAATGACACCACACATTTTCAAGACCTTAAAAATAAAGGCGTGCCACTTGTTTTTTTTGACAGGGTTGCAGAAAATATTGATGTACCTAAAATAACTACCAACGATTATGAAAGTGGTTACAATGCCGCCCAACACTTAATAGAAAATGGCTGCAGAAAAATTGCCTTTTTATCTATCTCCAATAATTTATCTATTGCAAATAATAGGTTGAAAGGCTATGTAGATGCCTTAAAAAAACATGGTTTAAAAAAAGAAAAAAGTTTTATTATAAACTGCGATACGGATAAAGAAAAAAACAAAACACTCATAAAAAATTTATTGCAAAGCGCAGATAGACCTGATGCCATTTTTGCCTGTGTAGAAGAATTGGCGGTATCTACTTATATTATTTGTGAAGAGTTAAAACTTAATATACCACGAGATGTAAAGATCATCAGTTTTTCGAACCTACAAACTGCTGCCATTTTAAACCCCTCCTTAACTACCATTACACAACCTGCCTACGAAATTGGAAGAGAAGCAGCTGCTGTTTTATTTAAAATATTAGATAATAAAGAGGCTATTTTACCATCGAAAGAAATTGTATTAAATTCCACTTTGATTGTGAGAAAATCTACCATGGGGAAATGATATTGTAACCATGTGATGTAAGTTTTATCGTCCCACACATTTGGTATTCCAATCTGCAATGTTATAAGATTTTATACCAATCATTCTTCGGTAATTTAATGCGCTTAATTTTCTAACAGTTTATCCAAAGCATTTTGCAAGGCTTTTTTATCTGGTAAATACAATTGGTATTTGCTCAATAATACTTTGTTGGTAATACTGTCTGTAGCATATTCTACTAAAATATGATTTTTATGCGCACCTAGTATAATGCCGATCGGCTCATTGTCGCCTTCTGTAGCTTCTTCTTTTTTAAAGTAATTAAGATAAAGGTTCATCTGACCCACATCCAAATGATCAATTTCCCCACGCTTTAAATCTACCAACACAAAACATTTTAATATGCGGTGATAAAACAGCAGGTCTAAATGAAAATGTTTTCCGCCAATACTCATTCTGTATTGCCTACCAATAAAGGCAAAGCCTTTGCCCATTTCCATTATAAACTGCTGTAGGTTGGAAATGATTTTTTCCTCCAACTCACTTTCTAAGTATTGATGTTGTTCGGGTATGTTTAAAAAATCCAACACAAATGGGTCTTTAATGAGGTCTTCAGCCGTATCAATTATATGGCCATCATTTGCAAGCTTCAATACGCCTTCTTTGTCTTTACTTAATGCCAGACGTTCAAACAACGAACTTCTCATTTGCCTTTTAAGTTCTCGTACACTCCAGCGTTCATGTTCGGTTTGTTTACTATAGAACCTAATTTCCAATTCCGAATCTGCCTTTAATATCTCAAAATAATGACTCCACGTCAATAAGTGAGACAGTGTCTCACTTATTGGGAACACTAAATATAGTTTTCGCATATAGAGCAGATTAGATCTGCTAAAACCTTTGCCATAAGCAAGTGTTAGGTCTTTAGATAACCGTTCAAAAAGTTGTGTACCGTATTCAGCTTTCTCAGTGCAAGTGCTTTAGTGGCGAAACACAAATTTTTTTGAACACTTACGCAGGAATCAGTTTCTATTAGTGCAGCATAATGCTGCACAAATGAAGGATAAGACTTTACTTAATTTAAAACATGATTAGCCAGCACCTTTTGTACATCATAAATATTTACTTGCTTATTAAACTTTTTTGAAACGCTGGGATTTACTTCGCTGGAAATCCAAATTTTTAATTCTGCTTCAAGATCAAAGTTGCCTGCTGTTTCAATACTAAAACGGGAAATACTTTTATAGACTACCGATAAATATTCGATTTTCTTACCTGTGATGCCTTGTTTATTTACAAGGATAAGTCGCTTATTTGTAAAAATAAATACATCCCTAAATAGCTTAAACCCAATTTCAATCGATTCATTTTCTGACAATAAATTTCCAAATTCTTTACTCAATTCATCTACAGTTGCTACTCCCGCATTGCCTAATAGGTTTGATAGAAATCCCATAATAAAATATGTTTTTTAGATTTTAAAGGTAGGGGTTTGTGTCATTGAAACATATAGCTGACCCGGCGCTGGAAGAAGAGAAATACTCTGGTTTGTTTGATGTATTATAACAGCGCCGCACAACTTGTGCCGCCCTTGCGGTAGAAAGGCAACGCACAAAGGCCACGGCTCATTTATCCCAGGTCGCCGGTAAAACAAAATTATAGTTTTATTATACTGGGTCGCATTTAGCTGCTCAATATTTTATCTTAATTAGCTAGCTACAATAATTAGTCTATAAAAGTATATGCCTAAATAATTTAGTTAAACAGTATTTTACTATTTTCGTGATTATTATTTATTGAACAAACATTTGGCTAATACAATAAATTGGCTTTATATTTGTTCTTAACTTATAAGTTAAGTTGAAGGTATATTTTGAAAAAATAACTGAATTTTCTGGCGCTGTTGTAGATTTCTACACAGTACTTTTGGATGATGATGCCTTCTACGAATTTGAAAAATTTGATAATACTGATTTTCCCGAGCATGCAAAAGAGTTGCAAATTATGTATGCTGTAATAGATGAAATGCAAGAAAGAGGTGCAAAAAAATATTATTTTAAAGAAGAAAATGCAGCCAATGCAATACCTATAGTTACCCAACATATTATTAATGCCAATAAAAAAGATTTTGGAATAAGACTGTATTGTATAAGGCTTACAGATAATGTGGTAATACTTTTAAATGGCGGTATTAAAACAAAAAAATTACCAATAGATTGCCCCAATGTGAAACAACATTTTAAGAATGCTTTAAAAATTGCAAAACAATTAGACAAAGCTATTATTGCAAAAGAAATTAATGTACAACAAAAAGATTGCTTACAATACTATGAAATAGAAATTTAAGAATAGATTTTAACCTCCTACAAACCATGGCAAAACCCATGGCACCAAAAACAAATAATATGAAATTGAATAATTACCATCGTATAGTAGCCGCTACACCTGCCGATGTAAAACAAGAGGTAAGTAAGGCTATGGATATTTTAGATAGAATACACGAACTATTACAGCAAAAATTTGACGGCAAGCAAAAACTATTGGCTAAGGCACTTAACAAAAGCGAAGCCGAAGTTTCTAAATGGTTAAATGGAGTTCAAAACCATACTATTAAAACTTTGGTTAAATTAGAAATAGTTTTTGGTGCGCCAATAATAGCTGTATGCAGCAACGATGATGTTAATGCTACTTTTGTGCAAGTAAAGCAGCCATATAAAACAGGTTTTGCAAAAATGTATATTAATAATAATGGACAGTTAAATGAAGAGGTTACAACTTATTCCGAAAATAAAAACATTACCATATCAGAGCATAAAAATAATAATATAAAAGCCGATTTATATTTATGAACGTAAACCAACCTTTTGATGCTAATTTTTTAAACTTACAAAATATTGTAATAAACAACGCTGCTTTAGAAAACAATGCAGGGTTAACTACTTTAGAAAATGGTGATTATTTTTTTGACATTAATTATACATTTGAACCCGCAATAAATATTGCACAAAATAAAATTAGGTTAATATTTTTTTGCGTAATAGAAACTAAAACAAACCCAAATAAAGCAATAAACATAAAAGGCAAATTTGAAATTGCTTATTTTTTTGAAGTAGAAAAATTAGAAAAATTTGTTCAAGAAAACAATGAAATTGTAGAAATAGACAATGACCTTGCTATAAGCCTTGCCAATATTGCATACAGCACAGCAAGGGGCATTATTTACACAAGGTGCCAGGGTACTATTTTACAAAGTTTAATATTACCTGTAACATCTACATCTGCTTTGATAGATGTATTTATGAAGCATGAAATATAAAATGTAATTACTGTTAAAATTTAAAGCCACAATGTGAATGATGTTAGCGAACGTTTATTGGCGTCACGAAACGAGGTGTAAGGGATGATGTGCAAATCATTGCGCATAATAACAAAACCATTGATAATAACATTACCTTCTTTTACAAGAAACTTAAGTGTATCAACAATAATATTTTTGTATTTATCTTCCTTTAATAAATGCTTCCATTCTTGGATTGTGGCTGTAAAAAACTGCGGCCACTCTTGGGCATATTGTTGTTTCATTTAATGAAAGTAAGACAAATTATAGTTTTATTATATTGGCTCTTCCTGTAAATATGTAATGCACATTCCCATTGAGTTTGAGGATAACTAAATATTAAAAAAGCCTCACTATGGCACAAAAAGTGTTCAAAGTGAGGCAACGTTAATATTTAATTCTATGACAAATTTAATATTTTTT
>JANNMO010000039.1:0-57139 GCA_031398005.1 Ferruginibacter sp. | reverse complement strand
ATGCTATCCAAAGCGGTGATATAATCAGAACTGCCATTACCCCTGATAATCTTAAACAGGTATTTGATAAATGGGTTGTAATGATTGGACGGGAAATAAAAGGTGTAGCAGAAGAGGATTATGCACTTTTATTTTTTGCGGATATTATGCATGATGGCACTGCCTCTACCCATGATTATTTAACAGCAGCCCTAATGCACAAAAATGGCGCTCCCGTATTTAGTTTGGGCGGACATATTTACGAACTTGGCAACAAAGAAGGATACCGCCAATTTTGGGCAATATACCACAAGCCACCAAAAGCAGAATACCGAAATTATTTACTGGAAAGGCGAGATAGTTTAATACCGCTGGATGAAAGAAGTTTTAAAGGAGCATATTATACACCGCTTGCAGTGGTTGATAAGGCTTATGATAAACTAACCGAAACCCTTGGTAATAACTGGCAAAAAGATTACATAGTTTGGGATATGTGCTGCGGTGTGGGCAACCTGGAAGTAAAGCACAGCAACCCTCGCAATATATACATGAGCACGCTGGACCAGGCTGATGTAGATGTAATGCGTGCTACTAAAACCTGTGTGGCTGCACAGAGGTTTCAATACGATTATTTAAACGATGATATTACAGATGATGGCAAAATAGATTACAACCTTACCAATAAAGTACCTGAAGGTTTGCGCAAAGCAATTGCAGATGGAAAGAAGATATTGGTGTTGATAAATCCGCCGTATGCGGAAGCGACAAGTGCTGATAACATTAAAGATGGAGATGATAATTCTGAAAATAAATTAGGTGTAGCAAAAACAAAGTTTGCAACTAATGCAATGAGCGAGTATGGCAAAGCAAGCAATGAATTGTTTACTCAGTTTGTTGCAAGAGTTGCGCAAGAAATTCCAAATGCTATTTTAGCGATGTTTAGCAAAATGAAATATGTGAATGCACCAAATTTTGAGAAATTTAGAGAAACTTGGAACGCAAAATATTTAGGTGGTTTCGTTGTTCATAGTAAATCATTTGATGGATTAAAAGGTAATTTTCCAATTGGTTTCTTAGTATGGAAAACTAATAATAAAATTGATTCAAGTATATCTTTCAAAGAATTAAGTTTAGATGTGCTTGATAAAAATGCAATCCCAATTGGCGAAAAATCTTTTTATAATTTGCCTGCAAATAGTTTTTTAAATGTATGGATAAAAAGACCAAGAGTAAATAAGGAAAATGTCATTCCTCTTAAAAATGCAATTGCACCAACACCCGGAGCGGCTAGAGTTTCAAATTGGTCAGATGAGGCAAAAGCTTATATGTATTGTGGAGTAAATGACATACAACATGCAACACAACAGACAGTGGTTTTTTCTTCTCCGTATGGCGGGGGAAATGGTTTTTATATTAATAAAAGTAATCTCTGGCAGGCAGCAATAATATTTACGGTAAGAAGAGTAGTTAAACCAACTTGGCTTAATGATCGAGATCAATTTTTACAACCAATAGAACCATTAACAGATGAATTTAAAAATGATTGTTTGGTTTGGATGTTATTTAACGGAAGCAATTTAACCGCTAGTGCAAACGACCTTGAATGGAACAACAAAAAGTGGAGTATTGTAAATCATTTTATTCCTTACACCGAAGAAGAAGTAAATGCACCAGATAGGTTTGAAAGTGATTTTATGGTGCAGTATATGCAAGGAATTAGGGAAAAGGAATTTGGAATTAGTATAGAAGCGGAACATGTACTATCCGAAGGTAAAAAATTGTGGCAGGCATATTTTGCAAACATAGATGTACACACCGTAAGGGAAGAATTAAAACTTAACCGACCAGATGTAGGTTGGTACCAAATACGCAAAGCTTTGCAGGCACGAAATGCTAGTGGAGATTTTGCACCAGTATCTTTTAAAGCTTTTGAAGAAGCTTATAAAGCGCTAAGTGAAAAGTTGCAGCCGTTGGTTTATGAGCTGGGGTTTTTGAGGGTGTGAGACGATTGCACAGATGATATTTTTTAAAAATGAAGACATTTTTATTCAAAAACTGCAGTATAAAAAATAAATGTTGCCCTCACACAAACAGATAGGTGATGAAGAGTTTGCTTTGTTTGCAAATAATCAATGATAAAATGGTTGGAGAAACTGACAATTTTAACAAAGCGAGTAACCGGATTCTGATAGGCCGAGCACGCAGAAATAATTTCAGTTTATGATTATCTAATAATTTAAAATTTAATAATTAAAATGTCTCTAGAAGTAAAAAAAAATACCATTCAAATGGTAGGATCTTATCTGCCATTAATAACAGGTTATTTTGTAATATTAGGTAGTGTTAGGTTGATGGTTTACTATACGTTTTTTGACCTAACCCATCTTCGATTACCTAACCTTGTCGGAGATTTTGATGTCTTTTTTTGATAGGTCATTAATTATTGGTTTTGGTATTATTCTTTCTTACGGTTTCATGGAATTTTTTCTTGCAAGAGCTAAAAATGATGGGATATATATTTTCCAAAATGAATTTTATAATGGATCAATTAGTTTTAAGCTTTATGATTTTTTTATTCGTGACTGGGCTCTGGTGCTTTTAAATATCGTCTTGTTTTTCTTCTTGACAATTAACACTTTTTTGAATCATAGAGCAACGAATGTATTTATGCAATGGTTTGTGACTATTAATGTATTAAATCTTATTTTTCGTTTTGTAGAAAGAATAATAGAATACACTGAAGCCATCACTAATAATAGCATTCGTAACTTTTCATTTTCTCACTTATTTTATCTAGGATCATATTATTTATTAATAACAATTTTAACTGCGGTAACAGATGCGCAGTCTGTAAAAGAATTTAGTAAGAATTCCCATCATTACGTTGAGTTTCAAAATGGTAAAATATTTAAACCCGATTCAAGTAATTTCTTAATAGGAAAGACTAATGATTTTATCTTTCTTTATCATAAAAAGGAACGACGCTCCGAAGTAATAAAAATTGTGGATGTGAGAACCATTAATTACATCTCCGCCTCATTGCGTGGCTCACGCAACGTTCGCTAAAGTCGCCTGCTTTCGTTCGTGACAAATGAAAGCATAACAAATTCACTGTTGAATTATGATAATGGTATAAATAAAATTTAAGAAAAATTTCTGCGAAAATATCATATAGCACGAGGCAAGCCAAATGTTTTGTCTTGTTTTGCCCCCCGGACGTAAAATATTAATAATTAGGATATAGTAAAGGTTTCAGATAATATTGTGTTAGGAAAAGGCAAAAAAAACTATAGTAAAATGGAGTACATTATAAAAGACGAAAAACTTGAATTAAAGTACCAGCACGGTAAAGGTGCGTGGACATACCATCTGCGAATTCCAAATTCAAAAAATATTGAAGGCAAATGGGGCGACATAATAGTTTCAGGATTCATTGACAACTTTAAAATTGAAAGAAGACAACTTGCACCAATAAAAGGTGAAGACAAAATGCTTTCAATAAATGCTGAAATACGAAAAGCAATCAATAAAAAGGGTGGCGACATTGTTACTGTTACACTTTATCTCTTATCAAACAAAGAAAAAATAACTGAAAGTCAGATTTTAGAAACCTTTAAAGAATCGAATGTTTTAAAAGCCTTTAAAAAACTGAACGCAGTAGAAAGGAACGAAATTTTAGACAGCATAATTTCTCAAAAAAACGAAAAAAAGCAGATTAAAATAATCATAAATCACATTGATAAATTAAGCATACAGCATGATTAAGCAAACATCTTTAAAATTTTTAACTGACCTAAGAAATAATAATTCAAAGGAGTGGTTTGAACAAAACAAAGTGACGTATCGAAACTACAAGGACGACATTATTCAGTTTACAGAAAAATTATTGATAGAGCTTTCAAAAACCGACTTATCAGTAGCAAATGCTAATTTGATACCAAAAAAATGTTTGACAAGGGTAAACAGAGACTTGCGATTTTCAAAGGACAAGACACCTTATAAAAATTATGTTTTAGTCGTCTTTAACAAAAATGCCCCTCACGGAAATACAGCAGGATATTTTATTCACATAGAACCAGGCAATTGTATGGTTGGTGGTGGTATTTGGCAAACAACCCCAGAATATTTAAAGAAAATTAGACAAGAAATAAGTTATGCCTTTGATGAAATTAACGGGATAATTTCAAGCAAACAATTTCAAAAAACATTTCCGAGCGGTATTCAAGGTGAAAGTAAATTGAAAAAATTTACTGATTTTTTTGAAAAAAGAGAAGAAGTTGTTGATCTTCTAAAAATGAAAGGATTATGTACTAAAGAAATAATTAGTGACAAAGTTTTGACAAGCAAAGACGCTATAAAAACTATTATGAACTATTTTGAAACTACAAAACCATTGATTAATTACCTCAACAAAGCAATTGAATTTGAAGCGTAAAAGCACCTACTAGCGCAGAGATGCGGACAAGCCCATTCTATGATAAAAAACATGTAAAATTGTTGTCTTTTATTAAGAAGCGGTTTTAAATTTTTGAATGTTTACGAAATGGTGTTTCTTTTTTTATTTCTGCTGAAGCTCTACTGATAATTTTGCATGTAATGGCATTCATTACCTCAGCCTCGTTGCGTGGCTCACGCAACGTTCGCTAAAGTCGCCTGCTTTCGTTCGTGACAAATGAAAGCATCACAAATTCACTGTTGAACTTGAATAATGGCTTAAATAAAATTTAAAGAATCCTCATTGTATTCCGTTTACCCAATATTGCAATACCCCGGTATTTTCAACTATTTTATTTCTCACAACTTTACATTGTCCACTCTGTCCAAGGGATAATAAATGGTAAAATTAAAACCCAAACTAAAAAAAACATAGCCATTCCTGTAGGATAAGGTTGATTGTTTTTAATGGCAGGCAAGGCAACAACCATAAGCCAAGTTCCTTTATAAATAAGTTGAACCAAAAGAATTGGTGAAAATGAAATTGGCCTCCAAAGTCCTAACATCGATAAAATAGCTATTGCTAACCATAAGCACCCAACAAGTCTAATAACTTCGGTTGGTTGATACGCATTTTGAAAAACTGTAGCTGCTGATTTGTTAGGCGAGAAAACTGATGTAATACTAATCCAACCTGCTACAATAATATTTGCGATGTAAACTATTTTTAGTGCTATCATGTTTTGTGTTTTAAAATGTTCTTCCAATTCCTGTTTTAAGTATAGGTGAAACTGTGTTTTTGTCTGCATTTGTAGTTACTCCAATTCCTAATCTGCTATCAAAAGTCCAAGCATTACGTTTGCCAAAACGATTAGCATAGCCATATCCTCCATAAGGCAAAAATGTTATGTTTTTATCCTTTCTCAAAAAACTACTTTCTATAAATGCTGAACCTACAAATATAAAATGTCCATTCATACGCTCATTTATAAAATACTTTAAGTTAATACCGTGCGTAGTTAAAAAGTTAGTTTCTAACTGCACCGTTAACTTTTCATATGTGCTCATTTCAAAAGTTAGAAGTGGTGTAAAGGGCGGAAAAATTAGAAAGCTCAATCTAATATTTGCAGTTGGTAATTTTGTTGCGATAGTTTGTGCTTGAATATTCAAAACTGTAAAGAGCAAACAAAAAAAGATAATTACTCTCATCTGCTTTCTGCTAATTTTTTAAATTTATTCATCACTTCCGGTAAAACTTTTCTAAACTGTCCGCCAAGCATAATACCGAAGACTAATTTTAAAAATCCTGTAAATGCAATGTCATCTGTAAAATAGATTTGTTCATTTTCTGCTTTTAAACTTCTTTTAATTACAAGTTCGCCAACAGGCATAATGGTGTTAAAAGTATAGGACTGATTGGGAATAATTTCTGAAATATAAAATTTTAATTTCGGCCCCGTCTTTGGTTTCATAGTACCCTTTGTACCAACTGCAAACTCTCCATCAAGTTTTGCATCTATTATTTCCGTATCCCATTTATGCCAATTTTGCACATCAATAAGGGTTTGCCAAACTTTGTCAATTGTATTGTTTACAGAAATTGTAAAACTGAAATGGTGATTGCTCTGTTTCATTATTGAATAGAGTATTTGAATTATAAATGAATGCAAATATCTAAAACTGTAATAATAAACTACTGCACCTATGTTAATTTCGACTTTTTGGTAGTCATTTTTTTTCTAATTCTGCTTAACGATTGTGGTGCAATGCCTAAGTAAGAAGCCAAATGTTTCAATGGAATTCTCTGCAAAAGGGAAGGACTATTTTTTAGCATTTTTTCATAGCGAAGTTTGGCTGTTTCAGTTTGCAATTCTTCTAAAATCTCTTCTGTGAAAAATTGCACTTCTTGAATTATTTTTCTTGCAAAGTCTGTCCAACTTTTTAGCCTGTATAATTCATTTGTCTGTTTATAAGTAATTTGCCAAACAATAGATTTTTCAATAGCTTGGATATTTTCTGTTGCAGGTTTTTGCGAATTGAAACTTGCTTGTGATGTAAATAAATAAGGTGCTTCTGTAAAGAATTTAGTGATATCATTTCCTCCCTTATTGATGTAAAAGCGAAGTAGTCCACTTTCAACAAAATACAGATGTTTGCAAACTTTCCCTTCTTCTAAAACAATTTCTTCTTTTTGAATAGTTCGTTTTTCAAAACACTCAAATATTTCCTTCCAATCATCTGTTGGTACTGAAGTGTATTTTTCTATAAATTGTCGTAAAGTGTCCAAATTTTATTTGTAAAATTATATGAGAGTCTCAATGGTTTTAAAATAGCCAATCACACAATATTACATTCAATTACTCAGTTCCGATCACTTTTACTACGCTGTTTCGTTGGGTAGCTCACGCAACGCTCGCTAAAGTCGCCTGCATTCGTTCGTCACAGATTTAAACATAACAAATTCACTGTTGAATTTTTGATAATGGCATAAATAAAATTTAAAAAAGTTTGTAGGTACTGTGGCATAGCAGCACAATAGAGGGGAAGAATATCGGATATGCTTAAATATCTATATCAATATCAACATCGTCTAAATTATTTCTTAGATATTTCTTATAGTTCAATGCATCGTTTATAAAAAGGTCTATATCATCAGATAAAAAAACATTTTTAATATTACTGTCTTTTTTAAAATGGACAATGCCGCCAAAATAAAAATTATCTCCATAATGGCTGTTAAGTGGATTATTAGGAGTTAGTTCTTTGGTCTCTATTTCCAAAATATTATTTTCAAATGTTACATCCCATATTTTTAAATGAGGCAAATTCTCATTAAATTTTCCATTATGCTGGGCTAAATAAATTCTTAATGTAACATTCCAATATTGGAAAGTTTCAGGGTTATTTATATGCGCAATTTTATTTTTTATTATTTTACAATTTTCTTTGTCGGCCGCTGTAGTGTTTTTTAAACCCAAAATAAAGTCAACAAACTTTATCAATTTTTGAATTTCAGTATAAGTTTTATTATCTATTTTCCAAAAGTTAACCATGTAATTATGTGTAAGTGAGTTTAGTTTGCTTAGT
Source organism: Ferruginibacter sp. (assembly GCA_031398005.1). GTDB lineage: Bacteria > Bacteroidota > Bacteroidia > Chitinophagales > Chitinophagaceae > Ferruginibacter. The sequence goes on along the minus strand of JANNMO010000039.1, from coordinate 49,639 downwards.
TTTAAGCTTATGAATAATGAAAAAAGTTTTGAGACTTTTTGTATTAGAAAAGCACAACATTACATGCAATTCTTAATATATACATCTTTTTTACGCATTGCGTAGAGTAAAATACCGGCCCGTGCTTAGTTCTATTTTTTAGAATATACGTAATTTTCAATAATGCAGGTTTATACACAAATGACAACTGAGACAAGACTTTTATATGAACATTGTATAGAGCAAGTAAAATACACCTTAAATAAAAAATTATAAAGTAAACTTGTGAAAAACTTAATAAGACATATTCATTTTTAAAGGCTATATTTATCTATACTTTTTCATTGCACTTGGGATGGTGCAAAAACTTGAACTACTAGTTTTGAATTTAAAAAGAGGTATGCTGAAAAGCTTACCTCTTTTTCATTTAGTATGTTTATTTAAAACCAATTAAATATTTTACGATAACTGATAAATTTTATTCATTAATATTCTATTGTAAATAACAATCAATACATTACAGTATAAGTTGATAATATTTATTATCCAGCTTCAATCCCGCCTCTGATATCTGATTGAAAGGTGTGGAAAGTTTAAAACTTTCCACACTAATTTTAATATGCCTGCTTTCATTTCTTCTACATCTCTCTAAATTTTAAATTTTTTGGAAGTTTTATTTTATAAAACAACCAATTAATTTGATGATATATAACCAAATAGTTTATTTTCAATCATTAAAAAAATTGAATAACAATTTGCTCAATTAATAATGGGCTTATTTAAAAATTTAATTTTATATGAGTGATATAATTTACAAAATTTTATTGGCTGACGATGATGAAGATGACTGTTTTTTATTTGAAGAAGCTTTAAATGCTTTACCAATAGAATTTCAGCTAAAAAAAGTATTTAATGGAGATGATTTGTGTACTTATTTATTAGCTGAAAATATTGTATACCCCGATATAATTTTTTTGGACCTAAATATGCCACGTAAGAATGGGTTTGAATGCTTGAGGCTAATTAAAAGTAATATAAATGTAAAACATATACCTATTGTAATAATCTCTACCAGTATTGATGAAACTGCTATACTACAGGTTTACAATAATGATGCTTCACAATATATACGCAAACCTGATAATTTTGAAATATTAAAAAATGTAATAGCAAGAGCATTGTTTGTTGTTGCCAATAAAAAATATATTAAACCACCTTTAGAACATTTTATTTTAAACAAATACTAGCATGTCTGTAGATAACAATGATGGCAATTTTTTTAACGGTACAGGAGAAACAGCAAAAATTTTAAAAGAAAAAAATTGGGAAACTACAACAATATCTCTACCTAGAATTTGGAAGAAAACATTACATACCAATATTAATATTTTATTGAATTCTACTATCCCCATGTTTTTATTTTGGGGAGATGAATATTTTTGTTTTTATAATGACGCTTTTACAGAACAAAATAACATTGAAAATTCATCATTAAAACTAGGTTTAAATGGAGAAGATTTTTGGGGAGCAAAATGGTCGGATGTAAAATTTGCTATAAATAATATTTTACTGAGCGATAAAAAAGAAACTTATTTAAGAATTTATTTTAAAAACTTTTTATCCTGTGCATATATACACGATGAACAAGGTAAAACAGAAGGGATATTAATACTATGCAAAAAAAATGACAACGCTTATTTATTTGATGAGATTGAAAATGATGAACCTTTTACCAAATCTATTTTGGCCAACAGCCCAGATTGTATAAAAGTAATAGATAGAGACGGCGCTATAGTTTACATGAACGATAACGGTGTAGATATTTTAGAAGCAAACAGTAAAGAAGATTTTTTATTTAAGCAGTGGACTTCTTTGTGGGCAGATGAATATATACCATTGTTAAATGATGCTATTGTAAAAGGTTTTGAAGGCTTCGTTACAAAATTTGAGGCACCTGCATCCACCATGCGGGGCACGCCAAAGTGGTGGCAAATTGTGGTTTCTCCTATAAAAAACAATTTAAAAAAAATAGAAAATTTGTTGGTTACTTCCAGAGATGTTACTAACCATAAACAGGATATTTTAAAAATAGCAGAAAGCGAACAGCGTTTTAAAACACTGGCAGACAATATACCTAACCTTGCATGGATGGCCAATGCAGATGGGTGGATATATTGGTACAATAAAAAATGGTACGAATACACAGGTACTACAGAAGAAGAAATGGAAGGCTGGGGTTGGCAATCGGTACATGATGTTGTAAGGTTACCAGATGTAATGGAAAAATGGACACATGCAATTACTATTGGCGAACCTTTTGAAATGGTATTTCCATTAAAGGCGGCAAATGGTAGTTTCAATCATTTTTTAACGAGGATACTGCCAATAAAAAACAAAGAGGGAAGTATAGAAAAATGGTTTGGTACCAATACAAATGTAAGCAACCAAATAAATGTTGAAAATGAATTAAAAGAAAGTGAAGAACGTTTTCGCAATCTAGCAGACCAATCTCCGGTGTGGGTTTGGATTGCAGATGAACATGTAAATATAATTTATGCCAATAATAGTGTACTCTATTTTTTAGGAATTAAAAATTACTCTCAATTTGATGCACATGTTTGGGAACAAGTTACTCACCCAGATGATATTAAATTAGTGTATGAAAAATATGAACAAGGTGCTAAAACTTTAAAGCCTTTTTCTTTTGAAAGTAGAGCAAAAAATGCCGCAACTAATTTATATGAATGGATTTACTTTACGGTGGCACCAAGGTTTATTAATGAAATTTTTGTAGGTTTTATAGGTACAGCTTTTAATATACAGCAAAAAAAAGAGCAGGAGTTCGCATTACAACAAAGTCTTTTTAAGCAAAATCAAACCTTAGCCCAATTAAATTCTTTGCTTAAAAATGCACCGGTAGGTTTTGCCTTTTTTAATAAACAATATCAATATGTTCAAATAAATGAGTGCCTTGCCGAAATAAATGGCATTTCAATTAATGACCATATAGGTAAAACTGTTGTAGAAATTTTAGGCGAAACAGGAAAAGATGTAATAAATATTTTAGATAAAATTGTACAAACCAAAGAGCCTGTTCTTGATCTGGAAATAAAGGGACAAACACAAAAAGAACCAGGAGTTGACAGATACTGGATAACAGGATTTTATCCAATATTAAATACTGTAACTAACGAAGTTGATTTTGTAGGAGCTGTGGTTTTTGAAATTACAGAACGAAAAAAAATAGAAGAACAAATAAAAGAAAGTGAAAATAGGTTTAGATCCCTAGCCGAAACAATACCCCAATTAGTCTGGGAAACCGATGAAAAAGGAAATGGTTTATACACTTCCTCTAAGTGGAATGAATTTTTTAAAAGTGAATTACCTGCTGAAGAAGCCTGGAAAGAAATGGTACACCCAGATGATTATGATAAAATAAACAATGTATGGCAACATAGCCTACATACTGGAGAAAAATATATTGGAGATGTTCGCCTAAAAAATAAAGCAGGTAATTACATATGGCACACAGTAGCGGGTGACCCTGTATTTGATAAAGAAAAAAATATTGTGAAATGGATAGGAGCTTTTACTGATATAAATACAGAGAAAGAATTTGCAAACAGCTTACAAAAGCTTGTTGAAGAAAGAACTAATGAACTGGCAAAAGCCAACGATTTTTTAGAAATAAAAAACGAGGAATTAGAAAGAATGAATAAAGAATTACAATCATTTGCATATATATCTAGCCACGATCTACAAGAGCCTTTAAGAAAAATACAGGTTTTTTCTGCTCAAATAATGGATAAAGAGTTTGAACGTTTAAGCGAAGATGGAAAAAACAAATTTGAGCGGATTGAAAATTCTGCAAAAAGAATGAAAACATTGATTGAAGATTTACTAGCCTATTCAAGAACCAGCATTACAGAGCGTAAATTTGAGAAAACAGATTTAACTTTAATAATAGATCAAGTAACAGAAGATTTAAAAGAAGAAATTTTATTTAAAAATGCTAATGTTAAATTATTATCCAGTTGTGTGGTTCCTATTATACCATTCCAATTTAGGCAATTAATATATAACCTTATAAGTAATGGGCTAAAATTTACAAATGGAAGCAAGTCACCGCAAATCGTTATTAAATGTAGCGTAATATTAGGATTAAGTTTACAAAGTCAATTTCATGCAAAAAATGAAGAATACTGTCACATTAGTATATCAGATAATGGCATTGGCTTTGAACAAAAATATAGCAGTAAAATATTTGAAGTTTTTCAAAGGCTGCATGGTAAAACTGAATTTTCAGGAACAGGAATTGGCTTAGCAATAGTGAAAAAAATAGTGGATAATCATAATGGTTTTATAACAGCAGAAGGAGTATTAGAAAAGGGAGCTACATTTAATATTTATATACCTTACAACACATAAAAAACAAGATATCATAAGTATATTAATCTCCATTTATTTTTCAAGAAAATATAAGTGTTAAAAATAATATTTCTTCTCTCAAACAATTCTTTTTTAGAAGCCTAAAAAATTTTAGTTCTATACAACAAAATTGTAGGGCTAACCTACATAATTATAGTGTTTTCCGACAAAACTTAAGTGGTATATGACAATAGTTTTGTGCCCTAAGACAAAATTGTAGTTCTGATCGACAATATCTAAGTGCTATTCGACACAATAATTGTTCAATCCGACATTAAAATAGTTTGATACGGCAGGTATATAGTTGTATCAGACAAGAATTAAGTGCTATACGGCTAGTTTTGTTTTATAAGACAAAATTATAGTTCTTCCCGACAATATTTAAGTGCCATTCGATATAATAATTGTTCTATTCGACATTTAAATAGTTCAATACTGCAAGTATATAGTTGTATCGAACAGAAAATTAGTGCTATACGGCTATAGTTTTGTTTTATAAGACAAAATTGTAGTTTTACCCGACAATATCAAAGTGCCATTCAACACAATAATTGTTCAATCCGACATTAAAATAGTTTGATACTGCAGATATATAGTTGTATCAGACAATAATTTAGTGCTATACAGCTATAGTTTTGTTTCATAAGTCAAAATTGTAGTTCTTCCCGACAATACTAAGTGCCTTTCGATATTATAATTGTTCTATTCGACTTTTAAATAGTTCAATACGGCAAGTATATAGTTGTATCAAATAAAAATTTAGTGCTATACGGCTATAGTTTTGTTTCATAAGACAAAATTGTAGTTTTACCCGACAATAACTAAGTGCCCTTTACTGGCGCAGATTTGTAAACTACCGCAGAAATGAGGCAAGGCTTTTTGTGTGTTCGCTTTCTGTGGGGAAAATTCAAATATTTGTGTCTGACACATTTTTGCAGAATTAAATTAATTTATAAAAAAAATAATTATTATTTATTTTTAAATATTTTCTGCTAAAATTAAAACAACTTATTTTTTCTTTTTCTGACCTCTTGTAATTGGTTTGCCGTATTTTTTCATCATCCTGTCTTTTCGTCGTACCACAAAATTTACCTTACTGTTCTTTGCAGATTTTTCATGAAATGCTGGACCAACTTCTTCTTTTTTTGGTAACCTAACCTGATAGGTTTTCATAAACACTTTTGGTATTTCATCTTCCGTTAAAATATCAGATATCATAAGGTTTTCGGGTAATTCCATTAAAGGAACATCGTACCTCATTAATGTTTCTATTATTTCGAGTTGGGGCTTTTCTTTTTCTGTAATAAAAGTAATGGCAATTCCTTTTTTATCTGCACGGCCGGTTCTTCCAATTCTGTGAATATAATTTTCGGGTACTTCAGGTACATCAAAATTTATAACATGCGTTACTTCTGCAATATCAATACCTCTGGCTACAATATCTGTTGCAATAATAAACCTGTATGTGCCTTCGTGAAATTGTTTTACGGTATTAAAACGGTGGTTCTGTTCTTTGTTAGAATGTATTACGCCTACAGTTCCTGCAAATTTTGGTTCTAGCTGGTCATACAATTCATCTGCCAGTTTTTTGGTAGCTGCAAACACCAATACTTTGGTCATGGTTTTATCTTCTGTCAATAATAATTCCAGCAAATTTACTTTGCTGTAAAAGTTTGGAACCAAGTAACCTGTCTGCTCAATATTTTCTAAAGGTGTTCCGGTAGGTGCTGCTTCTACTCTTTCCGGGTCGTTAAAATAAGTGCTTATCAGCATCTCCACATCGGGTGTAATGGTTGCTGAAAACATAAGATTCTGCCTTTTTGGTGGCAACAAATCCAGTATGTTTTTTAACTGTGTCCGAAAACCAAGGTTCAACATTTCATCTACCTCATCTATCACCAATTTTTTTATTGCCTTTGTTTTTACAGCTCCATTCATACACAAATCATATAACCTGCCAGGTGTAGCCACCAACACATCTACACCATTATGTACTTCCAAAGCCTGTGTATTAATATTTACACCCCCATAAACGCCCACAACTCTCACACTCATATAAGTGGTTAAATCTTTTACTGTTTGTACTACCTGTGCCACCAATTCTCTTGTGGGCACTACAATTAATATTTGAGGATCTTTTTCTTTTGAGAATTTCCATTGTTTTAAACAAGGCAATAAATAGGCAAAAGTTTTACCAGTACCCGTTTGTGCTATACCGCACACATCTCTACCACTCATTACTACAGGAAAAACTTTGTGTTGTATAGTAGTTGGGTTTGTATAACCCAAATCAGTTAAAGCAGAAAATAATGCTGCATTTAAATTTAAATCATTAAAAGTCATAATAGCTAAAATAATAGGCGAAGGTAGTTCTTAAAAAACTGTACTTAGGTTTGAATACATTTTAAAGAAAGATTTTTAACTACCCGCAATTAAATGCAATGCTATAATTATTGTATAGTTGTTTAAACCTTCTCTGTGAATCTGTTTCAAAATAATTTTTACAAATTCACAGAAAGAACAGCGAAAACAGTCATGCAAAAACTTGCTTTTTTTATATCAACCAAGAGAATTTAAAAATTATACTCCATTAATATTCTATTGCACCAATTGAGCGGATAATATTAAAAGATAACTAATGAAAAAATTAGCGGTAATAAAAAAAAATTAGCAGCGTAGAAACGCTGCTAACTGGCTTAATAGGGGCCGGGGTTGAAATAAACTAGATAAAAATCCTATCAAAGTTTTATTTCCGTCTTCGATAAGGGGTTCGGATTAAAACGTAAAGGGGGGATTTTTACATCCTTCATTGGCGCTTTACCTTATCAAAATTTTTGTACTTTTTCAATTAACTATATCCGTTGAAACTGTAAGAAACAATGGATACCATTACCTACATTCAATTAACGGATGTAAAATGCAAAAGATTGTAAATGTTGAAAAGAAAATTCGTTGAAAGAGGATTATTTTTCGCCAGAAAATGCCGAAAAGAAGATAAACAAATTTAAAGAAATTGTTATATGCATTTCAGCCATCCGCTTATACTCATTCTGCTGCGGTTGGCTTTGCATACTTCATGTTCCATTTCATTGCTTTTAAAAAATACAGCTGTTTGAGATTGAGGTTGTATTTTTTGAGATGCTTCATTTTGGTAAACCATCAGCTGTCCACCATCTTCTTCCAGCCAATTATTATTAAGGTAATTTATGAGAGAGTATTTTCGTTTGCTATCGTTTTTAAACTGGTCTTTATGCCTTTTATAGCCTGCGCCTTCACCATATACTGCGTAGTGAAATTCGTAATCGTTAATGCCTGTATAGCAAGTACTGTTTAGTCTTTCAATAAAGTTATCTATGTGATGAAGAAATTCCTGTTCAAAAATATTATCGTGGCTTTTATCCATCCAATAAATTTTATCGCCACGCATTTTTTGATTGGCATCCATCACCGTTTCATTTCCCACACCGGCAAAAACCATTTTATCATCTTGCTGTAATTGATAAATATTTTTTTGCAGGCCTGCTGATAATTCTGCAGTTAAAAAATCAGTATCTATTCCTATATTATTGTCGAGATAAGAATCTATAAGTAAATCAAACTGGTTGTACATTATTTTGTGTATGCGGGTAAGGTAGTGCATTTAGTTGTGAATGGTCTTGGTTAATTGTGAATGGGCAATAGTCATTGACTATTTACAATTTTTCTATTCACAATTTCACCATTCACAATTTCACCATTCACTATTAACTTCCACACATCTGTTTTTTAACCATCGTTTTTCTTCGTTTGCTTACTACATATTTTGTTCCGTCTGTAAGCCATATTTCTCCGTTTGCATCCATTCTGTTTATGTAAGCCCTGTTTATTACATGAGATTGGTGAATGCGTATAAAATCATTTTCTTCTAAAAAATGAGCATATACACCCAATGTTTTTGCTATGAGTAAGGGAGTTTTATTTTTAAAATAAAACCAGGTGTAATTGCTGCTAGCCTGGCAACGAATAATTTCTTCGGTAGATATTAAAACGGTTCCATTGTTACTTGTTCGTAATTTGATATAATTACAATGCATAATTTGCTCTTTATAATTTTCTGTGTTTTTTTGATTGCTGTTAAAAATCATTTGTAAAAAATTAAATAAATACATTAATAAAGTTGATAGATAATTTTATTAATAATCACCCATCAACTTTTAAAACTTATTTTATTACCGTTAATGTTGCACCGGTTTTCACTGTAATAGTTGCACTTGTATTTACTGTAATGGTGCGCACACTCGTATTTACATTTACTTGCGGGTAGTTTGCTTTACCAGCATCTATCTCCACATCTGTGCCTGCATCTGGTAATTGTCCACAACTCCAGTTTGCTGCATTTTCCCAAACATTACTTACATTTCCTTCCCAAGATGTGTTTAGTTTTAAAGTATAAACCTGACTGAAAGTTCCGCCGTTTACCACACACCTAAATTTGTATCCATACGCTGATGCAGGCGTATTGGTGAGTGTAAGTGTTTTTGTACCTGTTCCGCTATATACTGTCCCATCTGCAATGTTAGCATAACCAACTCCAGCATCTGCCTGCCATTGGTAAGTAGCTCCACTAATATTTGATGGCAAAGAAATGTTAGAACCTTTACAAATATTTAATTGAGATTGGTTTCCGCCAATATAAAATCCACTAAATCCTGCCACATCAATATCTAAAGAATACATAGTGCCTAAATCGACAATGGTAATATCGCTGTTAGGTATTATTGTTGCATTGCCACCTGGCATTGGGTTAAACAAACTATCTTCTACAGGACCATTATATTTTGTAATGGTTAAACTATTTATACCGTTCGGGAAAGATGTTGGGTCTGCAGCTAGCAAATTATTAACTTCTGTTTTGCTAATATAAAAACGAACACGCTTTGTACCCACAGGTGCAAACTGGCTAGTAATTTTAAAACTTCTTTTTAAAAACTTATTTCCATTAGGCGCTGTGGCTACATTGGCTGTAGAAAAATAAGCACGCATGGTTGTATTACCAAGTGTTAAATCATTGTCTTTTATAGCACCAATAATTTCGTTGCCTACATTTTTTACATACACAAAATGTCGCCAGCCTGTAAAGTTTACTGAACCGTTTCCGTTTGCTGTAATGTAGGATGTTGGCGCAATAGGTGCTGTTACAGTTGTATCATCTTTTTCCACACCATATAAATCTTTTAATTTAAAACCAACTGTACTTGCATTTGGTATTAAGTAAATGCTATCTGCTGTGTAAGTACCAGCTGGTAATTGTTTTGTTTGGTAAGAAGGATAACCACCAATACCACCAAATTTTACAGGTGTGCCATCTGGTCCTGCGCCCGGGTTGCTATAGGCATAAAAGTAAGTGCTGGTTGCGCCTGACAGTGTAAACGGACTAAAACTTGTAATGGCTACACTGTTATTAATACTTCCATTTGCTGCAGTACCTGTTGGTGCTGCATTGCCATGGTCATCCCACTGAGCGCCATTCCAATGCGCCACTTTTAAATTAGCCAGAGATGCAGGGTATTGCTCATACGGATTTGTACCAAAACCGAGTGTGAGTGTAACGTTGGTTACACCTTCTAAACGTTTCACATCCCAATATGCAGCTTTGCTAATAGCAGCCGTACCAAAACTTCCTGCTTTAAGTGCTGTGTTATATCCATCGCTTGTGGGGTTTTGGTTTTTATATTGTGCGCTAAACCTAGTAGTTACTCCCACGGGAGCACTCATGCCTATTGGGTTGTATGTTAATGGGCCACCTATAGGAAAAGTAAAAGTATTATCGCCCACTTTTGTAACTGGGCCAATAACATGGCTTGTAGCAGATGCATTTGTGTGTGTGGCTCCATCTAAAAATTTAAGTTGGCTTAACGTGCTGGTAATAATATTGCCGCTTATAAATGATACCGTATTGGAAACACTTATTGAATCATTTAAAGTTACTGTGCCGCTGCTATTTTTACGCATTATCAACTGTAGCAAAATGATTGGTTGTGTGCCTAGTTGCTCCACTATTCCATTGTTGCTTCCTGTAAATTCAATACCATAGGTTCCCATATTAATACCGCTTGCTGAATTAAATGTAACATTTCTATGTGCATAAATGGTATCATTATAGGCAATATTAAAACTGCCTGCTCCACTCTTTGTAAAAGTAACATCACCATTGTAAATATTACTTGCCTGATAACTTTCGTACCATATTGCTGCGGAAGCAGCGGTTAAAATAGTATTACCATTAATATTGGTATTGCCAAAAAAAACAGAACCTGTATTAGTACCAGCTTCTGCAAAAATTAGATTGCCTGTTATTGAGCTATTAGTAATATCGTCACTTCCTGCACTTGTAAAGCCTGTTACATTCATAACACTTACTGCAAGCGTATCATTTTGAAAGGATGTAGAGCCACTGTTTTGAACAGATATAGTTCCACCGGTGGTTAAGTTCTTTATTTTTCGCAAACTAAACGATGGGTTACCAGCCCCTGTTGCTGTTATATTTACTGTTCCATTTATAGGGCCATTAAGTATATTATTAGCATTTATTGAAGTATTGCCACCAACAGTATTTGTATAATTAAAATTGCCTGTAATAAAATTAAAGCCATTAATAAACAAATTAGTTATGCCTGCTATAGTACGGTTTACCGTGAGGTTACCACTAAAAGAGGATTTTTGATTAAAGCTACTATTAAACTCTCCTGTACCATTAATATCAAAAATAGTGTTGCCATTGTAAATACATAATCCCACATGTCCTTCGTACCATGTAGCAGCGGAATTGGTACCATAAGTGGTATTACCAATAATATTGGTATTACCCAGAAAAACAGCACCTGTATTAGTAGCAGCTTCGGCAAAAATTACATTGCCCGTTATTAAACTAGTCTTAATTTCGTCACTTCCTGCACCTGTAAAGCCAGTTACATTTATAACGCTTACCATAAGTGTATCATTTTGAAATGAGGCAACTCCACTGTTTTGCACAGATATAGTTCCACCGGAGGTTAAGTTCTTTATTTTTCGTAAACTAAACGATGGGTTACCAGCCCCTGTTGCTGTTATATTTACTGTTCCATCGATAGAGCCACTAAGTGTATTGCCAGAATTTATGGAAGTATTGCCACCAACAGTATTTGTATAATTAAAATTGCCTGTAATAAAATTAAAGCCATTAGTAAACAAATTTGTTATGCCTGATATAGTGCGGTTTACCGTGAGATTACCATTAAAAGAGGATTTTTGATTATAGCTACTATTAAACTCTCCTGTACCATTTATATTAAAAATAGTATTGCCAGAAAAAACATTTCCTAATATATGACCTTCGTAAGAAGGACTACTGCTATTAAAATTAATTGTAACATTATCGGTAAAAGTAGTTGAACCAATAAAGTTGGTACCTGTACCTCCAGAACTAAGTGTAATGACTATATCTGCAGCCCCATTACTGTTGCTAAATGTAGCACCTGCAATATTGGAAGCTCCTGTTACAGATAGCGTAAAGCCATTAAAATCAATACCACTACCCGCCGCAGTAGTAAGAGACGCTATTGTAACATTATTTGCCAATATTGGTTTATTAACGGTGTTTGGTATATTAACGATACCTGTGGCAATGGGTACAGCATTGGTATTCCAGTTGGCTGGCGTATTCCAGTCTGTACTTGCGCTGCCATCCCATGTTTGGGCATACAATACATTTGCTAAAAGCAGGCATAAAAAAAGTGTAGAAAATTTTCTTTTCATATTTGGTAAAATTTATTTATTAAGAAGGAGATAGATTTTTAAAAACGGAATTTTATTACAGAGATACTTTTGAGGGAGGGATATACATGTATTGTTCTGTTATAAGCCGTTAAAACAATTACAAATAAAACATAACTTAACTGTGCAGTAAATAATCCATTTGGATAACAACAATCTTTAATATAGAAAACGTAATTTGAATCAATTAAAAAAATCTTAAGAAAGATTGAGAATATTTTCTATTATACTACTCTCTATTTTGCTGTTATTAGCTTTTAACACAAAAGCCCAACCCATTACCCGCTACAATACCTTTAGCTATAATGTAAATGAGGGTATGATGCAAAGCACACTTGGCAATATTGTTTTCGATAAAAATAATTTTTGCTGGATAAGTTACCCCAACGGTATTCAAAAATTTGATGGAAAAAATTTTACTGCAGTTCCGTTACAACCCGGTTTGCCAGATAATAAACTTACCACTCTTTTTGAATGTAAGAATGGCGATGTGCTTGTAAGTCACAGCAATGGTGTAAGCAAATATGATAGTGAGAACAATAAATTTAAACTCGTTTATAATAACAACCCAGGCAATAAAATTTTACCAATTTTTATTGGGGAAGATGCCGGGCTTGTTTATATTTTTACAGATGAAGGATATATTATCGGTTTAGATTGCAGCAGTTTCAAAATAGTATTCCGCAAACAAACCAGCCTTAAATCTACTGCTGAATTCCCCATAAGTTTTAGCGATAATATTATTAACCATAAAGTAGCATTTATTTTAAAATATCAATTGCATTTGTTTGACCTTAATTTAGGCAGCACAATAAATTCATCTGCTACTATCGTAAATATCACACCATATCTGCTTAGGCTAAAAAATGAAAATGAAATAATGTATTACAATTATGAGCCAGAAAGCTATATACAATCCTATAATTTTTCTACTAAAAAAACCAACCCAGTTATTATAAAAGGCATTGCTCCTTTTAATATGACCCGATGTAAAATATTGTTTCGCAAAAATTCAGCACTTGTTTCTATAGATAATAAGTTATACGAAACCGATGAGGCTTTAACCGCTGTAAAATGGGAACTGGTAAATTTTCAAAACTTGCCGGTGGCAGATAAATCAATAATAGCGCATATTAAGGAAGACCATTATGGAAATATTTTTTTGCAAACACTTACATCTGGTATTAAAAAGATAATAACACATAATTTTCCTATAAAATATTATGGCACTTTAAAAAAAGAAAACAATAATATCATAAGTCTTTTACCAATAAAAAATGAAAACAAAATACTTGCTGGTACGGTGGGCAATGGGTTGATGGTATTTGATACCATCCAGCAACTTATTAAAAATATTCAAACTTTACCGGGTCGTAGTGAACCTTTCTCTACAAATAATATTATACAAAACCCCTTAGGTGATTTTTTATTATTTAACAATGGTGAGAAAAATATCTCCATTTTAAAAAATGATTTGTTGGGTATTAAATCTTTCCCAATTCAATCACTATTGCCACTTAACAAACAAGGTATTGCCTATTTTGGAAACAAATTATTTAGCAATACTAAAAATGGATTTGTACAATCTCAACAAAAAATTTACACCATTAATTTTAGCAATAACAAAACCACCGAATATGAAATAAGCAATACTTATATTATGGGAGGCATACTGTATGGCAATACTATTATTACCCATGGCGGAGATGAATTATTGTTTATAGATACAGCCACTTTTAAAACGATAAAAAGAATCCCCTTTAAAAACACTGCTTATGTTCGTTGCTTTGCTCATGATGCCGCTAATAATATTTACATTGGTAGTAATAACGGTATTTACAAAATAGATGAAAGCGGAAAAATTCTAGAACATTTTACCAGACAAACCGGGCTGCCAGATGATTGTATTTATGCTATGCTTTTTGATGATGCAGGTGCTTTATGGTGCAGTACCAATAAAGGAATTTTTAGGCTTAGTAAACAAAAAAATATTTTTTTGCTAAGAAAAGAAGATGGCTTGCAGGAAAATGAATTTAACACAAACGTAGCAGCAAAGGCTGATGATGGCGAAATGTTTTTTGGTGGGGTAAATGGAATAAGCAGTTTTTATCCCGCAGCTATCAACAGCATTGCAGACAGCATAAATTTATTATGCACACAAATAAAAGTAAACAATACATCTTACCATTCACATTCTGCTGCCTGGAATATCAGCGAAATCGATTTGCCTTACCATAAAAATTTAATATCGTTTGATTTTGTAGGCATGGGGAATAACAACCCAGACCAATATGTGTATCAATACAAAATGGATGGTATAGATGAGCAATGGCTGCAAAATGAATACCTGCAAACGGTGCGTTATTTTCTACCTCCCGGAAAGTATATTTTTAAAATATTCGCTTCCCGTTTTTTTGATAAAGATGCAAAACCCTTAAAGGAAATTAGGATTACCATTCATGCACCATTTTATAAAACATGGTGGTTTTTTAGTTTGGTGGCTTTGTTAATTGCAGGTATAATGATGTATGCCATTAACCGTGTAAACAAAAAGAAATATAGAAAGAAATTAGATGAACTGGAGAACGAACATAAAATACAATTGGAGAGAGAACGCATATCCCGTGACCTGCACGATAGTCTTGGCGCCTATGCAAATGCCGTTTTGTACAATACAGAATTGTTACAAAAAGAAGATGGCATTGCAGAAAGAAATGAACTGATGAATGATTTAAAATTTGCTTCTAAAGATATAATTACCTCGCTTAGAGAAACAGTTTGGGCTTTAAAAAAAGATAATTACACTGCAGAAGAATGTTTGCTGCGGATTAAAAATTTTATACAACCATTGTCTAAATACTATGCAGCTATACATTTGACGGTGGAAGTTGAAAATAAAATTGATAAAACGCTTGCGCATAGCAAGGCACTTAATATAGTAAGAATAGTACAAGAGGCAGTTACCAATGCTATTAAACATGCTACTGCAAAAAACATTTCCATAAAAAGTTTTGAAGAAAATAGTCTTTGGGTAATAAAAGTAATAGACGATGGTAAAGGTTTTGATTATGATAAAATGAAAGCTGATGGACAAGGCAATGGATTAGATAATTTACAACAAAGAGCCATTGATTCTAATATTAAACTTACTGTTGAATCATCTGAAAACACCGGAACAAGTATTACGCTTATCATTTAATATTTTCCAAAGAGATGACATCTCTTTGAAAGTAATCTTTTCTTTAAAATTATATAACCAGAAGTATCACCTCTGGTTAAAGGTATCTACTTGGATTATTTTTTTATAATATTTGTTTTGTAATATTTGTTTACCTTAAAACAATTATGTCTGTAAAAGTTGCCATAATAGATGATAAAGCCAGTAATAGGAATATCTTAAAAGATAAACTACTTCGCCATGGGCATTTTGAAATAACTTTATCTGCAGAGGATGGAAATGATTTTTTAGAAAAAATGAAAACGCTTCCGGCAGATAAAATGCCCGATGTAGCATTGATGGATTTAGAAATGCCAAACATGGATGGTGTAGATGCTATTGCAGTTGGTTCTTCTTTTTACCCCTCTGTAAAATTTGTTGTACTTACCATTTTTGATGATGAAGACAAGATTTTTAAAGCCATTAAAGCCGGTGCATTTGGTTATTTATTAAAAGATGAAAGCGCAGAAAACATTAGTGAAATGCTTTGGCAAATGCATGAAAGTGGCGCAGGACCCATTTCCCCGGGCATAGCGCACAAAATTTTACAATTAGTAAAAAACAACGACCTCACTCCTACACATAAAGTAAAACCTGTTGACCCCAAAACTTTTTTTGACCTTACAGACAGAGAACAGGAAATATTAAAAATTTTAGTAGAAGGTTTATCTTACAAAGAAATAAGTACTCGGTTAGCCATCAGCGTAAACACTGCCAAAAAACATGTAATAAATATTTACAACAAGCTGCATGTAAATAGCAGGGCACAGGCATTGCACCTTGCGTACGAGAAAGGTTTGTTATAATTCCCACACATCTTTTGCTGTTCTAAAAGTATTGCAATGTGCTTCTGTAATAATTTTTACATCTGCACTGTAACCACCGCCCATACTCACCTGGCAAGGAATGTTGTGCTTCTTTAATTGGGCAAATACAAATTCATCTCTTTGTTTGCAACCATGCATGGTTACTTTTAGTTTACCAAATTTATCAGTCTCCAAAATATCTACACCGGCTAAGTAAAATGCAAAAGTTGGCTTTACTTTTTCTATTAATTCCGGAAGTGTTTCTTTTAATAATTGTAAATAAGTTTTATTATTAGTGCCATCCAACAGTTCAATATCCAAATCACTTTTTTCTTTGCGAAATGGATAATTGTTTTTTCCATGCATGCTAAAAGTAAATACCCGCTGTTCATTCTCAAATAATTTTGCGGTGCCGTTTCCTTGGTGCACATCCAAATCAATAATTAAAATCTTTTTGGCAAGGTTATTTTTTAATAAATAATTCGCTGCTATTGCCTGATCGTTCAGCATACAAAAACCTTCGCCTCTGTCTGCAAAAGCATGGTGTGTGCCTCCTGCAATATTCATGGCCACTCCGTTTTGCATGGCGTACATACAACCATCAATTGTACCCTGTGCAATCATTAATTCTCTTTGGGTAAGTGCTGGCGATTGTGGAAAACCAATTACTCTTTGCTCTCGGGCTGATAAATCTTGATTCAGTAATTTGTCAAAATACGCTTCATCGTGCATTAGCAAAACCATTTCTCTGCTGCAAGGTTTCGGAGCAAAAATATTTTCTTCCGTAATGGTTCCTTCATACAGTAATTGCCCAGGTATCAATTCATATTTCAGCATCGGAAAACGATGCCCCTCCGGTAATGGATGAGCAAAAATGGGATGGTATGCAATTTTTAATACCGCTGAATCAATTTTCATTAATAGGTTCTTTTTCAAACACAAAGTACAGAAAGGAAAACCACGAGGTACACAAATCAGCACTTAATTTTTGCTTGTTTACAAAAAAATTTTATATATCATTTCATCGCAAAAAAGAGTATTTGTATTCCTTTGATGGTGAGTGTGAAAATTGAATTTTCAAATAATCGATACGCTATAAAAATTTTGCCATAAAAATAACATCGCTTTGAGATGATTATTTTTAAATCGGTACTATTATTGTAAATGCGCAACATTGGCTGACAGCTTATTCATGAAAAACTTACTTATCCTTTTATTGTTTTCCTGCATTCTAAGCGAAAGTAATGCTCAAACGATGCCTGTACGAATAGGTAAAGCAGTTTCTCAATTAAACATATCACAAAGACCCACCAGCGATTCCGGACTCATACTTATTCCTTTTGAGTATAGGCAATCTGCCTTAAATGTGCCGCTTACTTTTAGGGTAATAGATAGTGTGGTAAACTTGCTATTTAAAAATAAAGGTATTACACTTTCTATTTTTGGTTATTCGCATTTTGAAGAAGGAAATGATACCATCAATAAATATTTGGCACTAGACAGGGCGTTATTTGTAAGGGATTATATACTAGGTAGGGGTGTAACAGAAGACCGGCTCTTGTTGATTAAAGGCATGAGTGCAACCAAGTCGGGCAACAGAGAAGTAGATAAAGATGGGCATCCTCGAATTTGCCGTGCGGAGCTTCTTTTAAATTATCCTCCACCGCCGCCGCCCATTATTTATGACAGAGATGAAGATGGCGTTGCAGATACAACAGATGCATGTGTAGATGTGTTTGGGTATGCAGAAAAAAATGGTTGTCCAGATACAAATGCTATCGTCATTCCTTTTGAAAATAACGGCGCCTGGCTTGCTTCAAAATCGTATACAGCTTTAAATAATGTGGTTAAAATTTTACAAGAAAACCCATTATATAATATTAAAATAGAAGGCCACGCTTATAAAACAGAAGGAATAAATGCAGTTTGTAATTCTATTGCAGCAGATCGTGCAATGATGGTGAAACAGTATTTTTTATCTCGCAATATTTTAAGTAAAAGAATTGCAACTGTTGAAAGTTTTGGCAACCGCAGGCCAATTAATACAGGTAAAAATTTGGAGCAGATTTTATTAAATGCAAGGGCCCAGGTGTTTCTGCTCAAATAAAAGAGGTTGTATCAAAAATTTTGAAGTGTATGTCATGTTGAGGCACTCATAAAAAAAATTTATGCTCTTTGCAAATGACAAAAGTTCGAATCTATTAGGGTGTCAGGCTGAGCTTGTCGAAGCCGATGTGCTTCTTTAAACCCTCCTTTGACAGGCTCAGGCTGACATTGTAATAATTTGAAATTGAAAGGTTTGAATAGTGTGTCATTAGCAGCTTGTCGAAACATTACAAACACTTCAAAATTTAAAAAGATTATCAATTTCGACAAGCCTGTCTGCCGACATAGGCAGGCTCATTTTGACAATCTTTTTAAATTATGATACAGCATCTTTTAAACCTTTTATCAAATTTCTATCCCGGCATACGGGTAATATATTTTTCTATTTGCTTTATCTGATCTACAATTTGTGGTGTAGTTGGTTTAAAGCCTTTTGCTTTTCTAAAATATTCTTTAGCGGCTCTAAATTCTCTCTTGTTCATCATGATGGAACATAACTGTAAATATGCGGCGGCATTGTTTTCATTATCGGGCAAACCTGCACGTATGGCCTGGCGTATGTAAGATTCTGCTTCTTTTTGGTTTCCCTTTTGCATAGAAAGCATTCCTAACTGTAATTTATTTGGTCCTTCTGCTTGCTTGGTTAGTGCACCGCCGCCAAGTTCCAAACTTTTTTTCATGTGTAATTCTGCAGTATCAAAGTCTTGAGAAACCATTGCCAAATTTCCTTTGATGGTATGATAAACTGAACGCATTGGTTTGATAAGCAACTGTGGAAATATAATAGAGTTTACCACTTTGTTTGCTGCTTCCATATCGCCCGCTTCCATGTGAGATTGTATGAGGCGCATTGGGCCAAATAAAAAATGACCAAGAATTAATACGGCAGATAAAAGATATAATATAAATGATGGCCAAAAACTTGTTTGATAATTTACAAAAACAGCAGCAGCTAAAAATAATATTCCAAGCCAAAGACGGTATTTAATAATCGTATTCATCCATTTCATAACAGTAAAAATTTGGGCGCAAAGATAAGGTTGATTATTTACTTGCTAGATAGGAAAATCTATCTTACAAAATATCCTTTATGTTTTTTATATAACTCTGCGAAAACTCATTTAACTCATTTCTCTGCGGTGAATGCTACCCAAAGAAAACCCTTTCAATTGTCCAATACAAAGCAATTGCAGCTATTATAATTGATAATGGTATAACAATTCTTTTTTTATAATATGGCTTATTGCCAAACGGTCTTGCCAATAAAAAGAAAGCTGCTAGTATCACTGTTATTTGCCCAAGCTCCACACCAATATTAAACATGATGAGCGATGAAAAATAACTGTTTTTCGGTAGCCCTAATTCGGTTAGTACACTGGCAAAACCCATTCCGTGTATCAATCCAAATAAAAAAACAATACCAATTCTGCTGGCTTTTAATTTTTGCGAAAATATATTTTCCAGTGCTACATATAATATTGATAAAGCTATGATAGGCTCAACAATATTTGCCGGTGGTTTTATTACTTCGTACATGGCTAAACCTAATGTAATGGTATGTGCTACCGTAAATGCTGTTGCCTGCCAAAGAATAGGTTTAAGAGATGGATTTAATAAAAACAATCCCAGTACAAATAAAATATGATCTAACCCAAGCGGCAAAATATGAGTAAAGCCCAATTGCAGATAAATAAATGCTACTTCTGTTTTACCTAATTTTTCTAAACCCTCCACCTCGTGTGCCCACAACTGTTGGCTCATTAGAAAGAATATGATCATACAACCGAAAATGCGGCAATGAAATTGGTATTGATTTTTTTCCATTTTAATTAATTTTATCAGCTTCAAAACCTTATTACCTTATTTAAATTATTCATTAATAAACTGGATGAAATAAGGTTGTTTCCGAATGAATGAAACAATTTTTACTAAGTTTTAAAGCAGAAAAGTTCAAGCTTTTTTAAAAACCCTAAAGCCATATATTTTATTCCTTCTTAAAAAAATACGGCCAATTTTATCTTCGCAAATACTGGCGTTCCCGGTGTGTAATGCAATTCATTTACCGGGTCTGTTTCATTTTGCAAACGGCTCTCCGTTGCAAATTGCGCCTCGTTCCATTTTACATTAAACATGTTTTCGAAAGATAAACCAATTTCATAGTTGGGCTGTGTATAGTTAAAAGATGCATCCAACAAAAAGTAACCTTGTGCTACAATTGAATTGTCTTCATTGGCTGCCCGATCTTTAATGTAACGATAACTTAAGCCGCCATTAAAACCAGTAAGTTTTTTATAAAACAATCCGCCAGTACTTGTAGCTGTTGGCGCAAGTGGAATATAATCTTCACCTTTTGCCTTGCCTATTGCCCTTGGTTTTGTAAAATTAATATTTGTATTGGCAAATAGGCTTTTACTTATTTGATACCGTGCTATAATATCCAAACCCTGTCTTTTACTTTTACCACTTGCTTCCACAATACCTGCATCGCCTACGTACACAAACTCCTGTTGCAGGTAAAGTTTCCATGCAGCAATATTTATTAAAAGGTTTTTGGTGGGTTTTAAAATCACTCCAAAGTCCACTCCATATGCAGCAGGTAAAATTTGCTTTGTTGTATTATCTGTAACCACTCTTGTATCATTGCTATGAAAGCCTTTTCCTGTTTTTACATACAACTGAATTTCTTTTTTAAAGTTGTACTGCACATTAAATTTTGGACTAACAATAGATTTTTTTTGCTGTGGCAATTGCGTATTTGTAAGCCTGTCAAAATAATTAAAATTAAAATAATCTAAACGCAAACCTGCGTCAATTTCCCATTTACCAATACTTAATTGTTGTTGAGTAAATGCATAAGCATTGGCTTCTTTTATATCGCCCAATTTTACATTATTTAAAAATTGACGTTTCGCCACATTGGCAAGTTTGCTTCTGTTGGTAGCATCGTATCTAATACCTATTGCATCTGTAGAAGATAATACTGCGTTACCAAAAAATCTTTTTTCTTTTAAGCTAGAAACAAAACCGAATAAATTTCTTGCTTCCTGTTGTTGTATTGCATCGCCATTTATTGGGTCATTTAAAAAAAACGTAAAATTTGAATACAGGTTAAATTTATATCGGTTATAAAATAATTGGTTTTGCCAAGTTGCACCGCTGTTATATTGTTTTGCTATTACAAGGTTTGCATTATACCTTTCCGTATTGCCACCCTCTGTTGGGTCAATGCTGCCAAACCTAGTGATAGTAACATCTTCAACGGCCCTCGTTGGTATTTGTCCGCTGGCATTCCAGTTACTTTTAAAAGCAGCTGCAGAAAAACTAAGATTGGTTTTTGCTGACAATGCGCTGTTGTATTTACCAAATATATTAAAACGGTTTAACTGCTGTTTGTTTTCTGTTGCACCATCACTGTAAAAAAATTCACTTGCTATGTATGCGTTTTGTTTTTCTTTATGCTGTTTTAATAAATCAATCATTGCTAGTGTGCGGTAACTGTTAAACCTGCCTGCTTCTATCTGTACCTTACTCTTTGCAATACTTTTAAAAGTGGAAAAAGCCACATAACCAGCCGTGTTTAAATTGCCATGTTCTGCATAATAAGGCCCGGCACCAAAGTCAATATTATTAACAGTTTCGGGTATTATAAAATGTGCATCAGCATAACCTTGTCCGTGGGCATGGCTCACCATATTTACCGGCATGCCATCTACACTTACCTGCACATCGGTTCCATGGTCCACATCAAATCCTCTTAAAAAAATTTGCTCTGCTTTGCCACCGCCAGCATGTTGTGCAATAAATAAACCCGGTACCAATCTTAATAACTCCTGCGTATTTTTTACAGGGCTCAGCGCCAAATCTATTTTTGTAAGCGAATTAAATTTTGCTACGCCAGATGATTGTAGCTGTACATCTTGCAGCCGTATAGAAGTGGGTTGCATTTCAATTTTAATAGTAGAACTGTTGGTGTAAGCAACATTGATAGTACTATAACCAATATGCGAAGCGGTTATAATGCTGTTTTGCAAAGTAGTTTTTAAAATAAAGTTTCCATCATTATTGGTGGTTGCTTTTTCTGTATTGTCAGTAAAAATAGAAACCGCTTTTAATGGTTGTTTACTGGTAGCATCTATCACCAAACCCTTAATAATTATTTGTGCGCTGGTGCCGTATGAAAATAATAAGATAGCAAAGAATATAAAAAATACCCGGAGGTAAATTTCCTTCATAAAATAAAATTAAACAGATAAAAAATACAGCATATGATCTTATTCAATATTGAAAAAGATGATAACTGTTTACAAAAAATATATCTGTTTAAATGCGGGGAGGTGGGTAATGGTAATGTAAATTTCCTGCTGCTAAGTTAATGGGCGCTTGTGTTGTATATTTTTTGAGAATCACATTCGTTACTGCTGCATCTGTTGTATCTGCAAAAACAACATGATCAGTAGTTGTATTATCTTTTTTAGAAGTAGGAATACTTTTGGTTGAATTATCTTCGGCTGCGTTTTTAGTAACCTCGGCATGTACATGGTATTTTCCATTTTCAAAATGTACGGTAGCCATGTGTTGCTTGTAAAATACCAAATGGTTTACAGCATCTTTCACATAAGGAAATGCAGGTTTAAACATTACTATTGCGTAGCTGTATAAAATGATATGTAGCAATAATTGTTTCATTTGAATAAGACCTGTCAGCTTTTAAAAAGCTGACAGGTCTGGTCTGTTTTACATTTTCGCACTGTTTATCATCCCTGCTCTCTTTAACAACTCTGGGTTTTTGCTGCCTGTACTCATAGCTGTTTTTAAATATTCTTTTGCCTGCGGAAATTCTTTTTTGTTGTAAGCTATCCATGCAAGCTCTTTGTTTACATCAATGTTTTTTGGTCGCACGCTATATTCCATCATGGCATATTTATAAGCACTGTCCCATTGGTTTGTTTTTATAAATGATTGTGCTAGTTCCAATGAAACCGAATGACCAGGAGTTGCGGCATCATCTCTCAGCAACTTTTGCACATCATTATATTTTTCCTGTGCTTTTTTAGTATCGCCCATGGCTGCGTAAACTTCTGCCTTTTGTTCTTCGAATGAATTGTCTTGCATAATGGCATTTGCCGAATCCAACAATGCCAATGCTCTTGTGTAATTTTTTCTTTCTGTTTCAATTTTTGCAAGTCCTGCCATGCTTGGTGCATAGCTTGGTCGCATTACTAAATTTTCTGTGTAAACAGCTTCTGCTTCCGCCATTTTACCGGTTCTAAAATACAGATCTCCTAAAATATTTCTGCTCCAGCTTTGTGGTTCGCTACCTTGCAAGCCAGCAGTTACAGCCATTTTCATAGCTTCAATTGCACCATTGTGGTCACCATAAATTTCACGCAGGTACGATGCTCTTGAATACGATTCTAACGATGGTTTCAAAGCCTGCATTTTATCAGATACTTTTACTGCTTCCTCATAATTGCCAAGCTCTACATTAGCATCTACCAAAATGCCATATACATAAGCATTGTTAGGGTTTATAGCCAAGGCTTCTTCTGCTATTTTCTTTGCATCTGCAAACTGGTGCTGGCTCATTCTCAAAGATGCCTTGTACACTTTTGCTTCAAAATTATTAGGATCTAAACTCAATACACCGTTCAATATTTTCTCAATAGCTGCATAATAAAAGTGATGTTCACCAGTAATACGTTGCTCAGCAATAAAAATAGTAGCTGCCTGTAAACGCAATTTTGTGTCTTCCGGCTTTTGAGAAATTTTTTGTTTTAACTCCGCTATTTTTTCCTGGGTTTTTTTCCATTCAATAGCATTGGCCAATGCCCCTTTTCTTTCTAAAAGATCAGGAATTTCCATGGGGTTTTGTTCGCTATTGTATTGTTGAAGTTTTTGTTCGTTTGCTTTTGTATTGCAACTGGTTACAGTTATTGTTCCCGTTAATAAAATAAAGGAAACAAGCAATACGTGAAGGTTAAAAGAGTTTTTCATGTATAGTTTGTTTTGTTAAAAGATACGAAAAAAGAAGAACGAAAGTTCTTCTTTTTAAAAGTTATTGTTGATGTGAATGGTGAATTGTCAGTTGTGAATATTGATTCACTATTGACAATTCACATCTGATCATTCGCATTAATTTGTTTTTACTATTCCGATAGTAGGCGATTTATAGTTATCTACATATACCCTTACATAATAAGAAGCTGCTGCAAGGTTTGGCTTACTCCACATAAATGAATATTCTCCAGCCGGTTTTTTACCTTGCTGTATTACATCTAATCTTCTACCCAATGCATCTGTAATTTCTACACGAACATTTTCTGCTGCATCTGTAAGTTTATAACGAATTCTTGTAGATGTTTTAAACGGATTTGGATATGCTGATACACCAATGTAACCTAGCAACATTCCTAAACCAATGTTATCACTTTTCGGACCTACAAAACTTGCGCCTCTAAAGCCTCTCCATGGTGTTTGTAAAAAAGGAAATGCAGGTCTAAGCGTGGTATCATTTTTTCCAACTCCTTCTCTAAAAGAAAGTGTTTTTACCAATTGTGGTGTTACCGGGCTTTGACCTATTACATAATCATCGTACCACAAACCAATGGCTGCAAGAAACACACC
Organism: Ferruginibacter sp.; assembly: GCA_031398005.1. Classification (GTDB taxonomy): domain Bacteria; phylum Bacteroidota; class Bacteroidia; order Chitinophagales; family Chitinophagaceae; genus Ferruginibacter. The sequence goes on along the minus strand of JANNMO010000039.1, from coordinate 24,688 downwards.
ACCTACTGCTTGTAATTCAATTGTTGTTACATCATCTTCCAATCTTCTACCGTTTGGAAAACCATCCATGTTTGGAATATTTTGCAATGCTGCACTACCATTAAAACGACTATCTGTTAATCCTAATACTGCTGCTTGTACAATTCCTAGATTACTAAAATCAGGACTATTACGTGGCGTAACCGGTACAGCCATATTTAATCTTAAATAATCGCCCAGGGTTGGTAAAAAATTATTGATAAAAGGTTTACCTGCTGCCAATGGATTACCTACTGGTTTACCGGTAGCCAACTGGTAAGGACGAAGATTTGGAACACCAGTATAAAATGCCGGTAAAATATCTACTGCTCTTGGGCTTGAGTTATTCGGTAATAAAATATGACCAAAACCACCGTTAGCAGGTTCTGCCAATGCAGTTCCATTTAATGCAGGATTATTTTTTAAAGGAAATAAACCTGGCTTTCCGTTTCTAAAATCAAAAGTACCTAAAGATGCTTTTTGTATTCTTAAATCTGCTAAGCCTGGTACTGCGCCACCAAATTGCGAATCATCCATGTAAAGCGCAAGCTCAGGGTTATTAAAGTTTGGAATAAAAGCGCCATCTCCTGATGGAGCAGTTGCATTCCATCTGTCTTTTTGTCCTATAGGAATAATTACTTCATTTGTTAATGGCATACCAAGGCGTGAAACCTGTACCCATGCACCTGAAGCCGTTGGCTTATCACCATTTGCGTTAAGCGTAGTAATAGATGGGCGACTTGCATTTGCATACACACCAATAATAAAATCTGCATCTAAAATACTGGTAGCTGTTGCAGTTGTTCTACCGGTTTTTTGTAAAGTACTAATAGGAACTTCAATAGCAATGGTATGGCAATTAAATTTTGCTACACCATCTCTTGCACCTACTTTTCTAAATCCACCTGCATCAAATGCACCACCTAAATCCACAAAAAATGGATCATCTCTTGGACCACAAAAAACTTTTTCACCTGAGGTAGCTGTAGCAATAGCAGCTGCTGCCAAAGATTCGTAACTAGCTGCACCTAAGCCAACGCCTGATTCAATGCTACGTGGGCCAATGTTATTTGGAGGTACTGTACCTGCCGCTACAATGGTTGTAAATGTAGAACCACCGTTAATGCTTCTTTCACATCTGTAAGTAGTTTTTAAATTTTGCTTACCCAAGCGTATGTTGAAAAATGTAGTACCATCTTCATTTACCTGCGTAAATGTGAAACGATAAATAATATCATCTCCTGTGGTTGCGGTGTTGTTATCTACGTGAATTTCATAACGAATATTTTCGCCGAAATCGTAGTAGTTTGGACCACCAGCCGGATGTTCAAAAGGAATATAGTTAGCAATTAAAATAATTTTGCTGCTATCTGCCGGGCTACGAAATGCATACACATCTGTATTATCTGCCAGCGGATCATTACTGATCAATGGAGCCTCACGATGGCTGGAAGCCGAAGCGTTCATTGCAAATGCTGTAGCACAAAGCAACATCGCCGTAAGTTTTTTAAAATATTGTTTCATATTATTAATATTAAAATGATTAGTTGAAGGGTTAATTAAAATCTTGGTTTAATGGTATAATCAAATCCTCTCCATGGTGTTTGCACATAAGGGAAAGCTGCTTTAAACGTAGTATCATTTTTAGTAGGACCAGCATTAAACGATAATACATTTACAAGGTTTTTTGTAACAGGAGATTGTCCTGGAATGTAATCATCATAAAATAAACCGATAGCTGCTAAAGCTACACCACTTACCGCTTGTAGTTCAATTGTTGTTACATCATCTTCCAATCTTCTACCATTTGGAAAACCATCCATGTTTGGAATAGCCTGTAATGCTGTACTAGTGTTAAATGCAGGATCTGTAAGACCAAGCACTGCAGCATTTACAATACCAAGACTGCTAAATTTAGGATCGTTACGTGGTGTAGGAGGTACAGCCATGTTTAAACGTAACATATCGCCAAGGGTAGGTAAAAAATTATTTATAAATGGTTTACCTGCTGCCAAAGGATTTCCAACTGGTTTACCTGTAGCTAACTGGTAAGGAGCAAGGTTTGGAACACCGGTATAAAATATTGGCAAAATATCTACTGCTCTTGGGCTTGTAGCATTTGGTAACAATACGCCACCAAAAGCATTTTCAGCCAAAGCTGTACCAGCAACTGCTGCTGTACCTTTCAAAGAAAATAATCCTGCTTTACCATTTCTAAAATCAAAACTTCCTTGCGAACGAGCTTGAATTCTTAAAGCATTTAATGCAGGCACTGCAGTACCAAACTGGCTGTCATCCATGTAAAGCGCCAACTCAGGATTGGTAAAATATTGTGCAAACTGTACATCTTGCGCAGGGTTAGAAGCATTCCATTTATCTTTCATTCCTACCGGGATGATTGCTTCGTTTACCAATGGCATACCAAGGCGAGAAACCTGAATCCAGTTACCTGAAAAAGTTTCTGTACCTGCACCAGTTGTGCTCAATGTTTTTATTTGTTGTCTGCTGGCACTTGCCCATACACCAATAACGAAATCGCCATCTAGTATATTAGCAGCTTGGTTGGCAGTTTTACCATCTTTTTGTAAAAGATTAATAGGAATTTTTAAAGCAATGCTATGAACATTGTATCTGTTTAAACCATCAATGGTTGGGTTGGTATTGTTACCTTCCGGGCGGAAATTGCCAAGGTCAAATGCACCTGCAAGATCTACAAAGAAAGGATCATCTACCGGACCACAAAATACTCTTTCCCCACTTGTTGCTGTTGCTATGGCTGCAGTAATTAATGCATCGTAGCTTGGTGCGCCTAAGCCAACAGGAGTGCTGTTGATAGAGCGTGGACCAATATTAGCCGGAGGCACAATTCCGTTTGTAACAATAGCAGTGAACGCACCACCATTTACACTCTTCTCACAAGTGTAAGTAGTTTTAAGATTTTGCTTAGCTAAACGAATGTTGAAAAAAGTAGTTGGATCCTCATTTACCTGAGAAAAAGTAAACCTATACAAAATATCATCTGTAGTGGTAGTCGTTTTGTTTTTGATGTGAACCTCGTAACGAATGTTGGTTCCAAAATTATAATAGTTTGGTCCACCTTCTGGTAATTGAAAAGGAATATAATTACAAATTATTGTAATGGTATTCGGATCATCTGGACTGCGAAATGCATACACATCAGTATTATCTGCCAATGGATCGTTAGAAATTAACGGCGCCTCTCTGTGGCTGGAAGCAAACGTTGAAAAGCCACTTGCCAAAAGTGCAAGTGCCAGCATCAACTGCTTTATTTTCATTATAGATTGTTTCATTCTATGAAGTTTTAATTTTTTTAGTTGGAAGTTGTTGCGTTTCTGCTACCAAATAACAATGATAACCTGAAGGTGTTTTTCAATGCATTGTTGTTGGTGTTATTGCCTGTAGGTATTAAATAAGAAAGATTAAAACCGGTTGCTTTGTACTTAAACCCTGCACCAGCGGTTGCATAATTTTTGTTTCCCTTTAATTTATTTTCGTAAAAATAGCCTGCACGTAAAAAGAACTGGTCTTTAAAAGAATACTCACTGCCAAGGCCCATTTGTACTTCTCTTAATTCTTCTTTACCGCCGGCAGGTGCATCGCCAAACGATTTAAACCAGCTGCTTACCACACCTTGGTTTTCGTATTCTGCTACTTTAGCAGCATCTGTAGGGTCTGGTGGTGTAGGTACCAATAATTTATTGGCTTCAAATGCAAAAGTTATTTTGTTATCTGCATTAATGTTTTTGTTGTAAGATGTACCTAAGGAAATGTTTGCGGGTATGTAACTTTTACCTGCACCATAATCCATTTTGCTACCTAGGTTGGTAAGGGCAAGGCCAAAATTCCATCCACTTTTTAACTGATAGAAAGCAGAAAGATCTGCTGCTATGGAACTACCATTTTTATAAGTGCTGTTTGCACCTACATTGTCTGCCAGCCTGCTGTTTATGTAACGTGCGGTTAAACCAATACCAAACTTGTCAGATAATTTGCGGGAGTAACCAAGCTCCAAAGCAAGATCGTTTGGTCTAAAACTTTTAATGTCCTGACCATTGTCGTCAGTAAAAGTAAATTCGCCCTGGCTAAAATTTCTTGCACCAAAACTAATGGCTTGGTTGGCATCAAACTTATAATAACCTGAAAGCGCTAGCTGATAAAGGTTTCTAATTTCGAGTTCGCTCAACCAAGGTGTGTAGGTAACCCCTATACCAAACTTATCTACATTAAAAGCTGTTTTTGCTCCATTGTAAAAGGACGAATTTGCATCTGGGTTGGTGGCTACGCCAGCATCTCCCATGGCTGCAGTACGTGCATCTGCGGCTAATCTTAAAAACGGTACTGCAGTGGTGATAGGGTTTTCCCTTGCAGCTTGGCTAAATGATGTGTGTGAACAGACCATCAGCAACATTACCGGTAAGATTATTTTTGTAAATCTTAAAATCATGATCGGATAATTTGTTAATTGAATTAATAAAAAGAGTTGTTAAATTCCATTTACGTGGATAACATGTGAATGGATTGGATAGAAGGAAAGAATTAAAAAAGATTTTTATCTGTTGAAATTTTTTAATTTGATATAATGGAAGGTGAAATAAATATGCGAAGGATGTTTTAGGGAAAGTCTTATTTTTGCGGTCGTTTGAAAGAGGGATGGAAGTAATTGGTTTATGGTCCCGTAGTTCAATGCCCGCCCGGATGAACACCGTTCAGACGGGGATAGAATAGAAGTTTGTTAAAATGGTCCCGTAGTTCAATGGATAGAATAGAAGTTTCCTAAACTTTAGATCCAAGTTCGATTCTTGGCGGGACCACCATCTTCAATAGCCATATTGGAGATTTTTGTTTTTAGGAATTTGGAACACAAAGACGCAAAGGGGACACCAAGGAATGAAATCTGCCAAATCCTTGAGCTTATATTTTTTCATTTCATAGACGCAGCGTGAATCAAAACTTAATATTCAATTAAGGTTGTGATAACAATTAGGGCATGTTAAAAGATTTCCTTTACCTGGTCTTATGTTCTTTTTAAGCAAAAATATCACAGCCATGAAAAGTATCAAACTCTATTTCTCCGAATTATTAATCCTATTGCTAATTTCCAGAATATCTTCTTTGTGTTCTCCATTTAAATACACTAAAGCCTGTTAATGAAGGAGGCTAAAAAAAGAAAATTAGATATCCTCGTAATTTCTGATGTACACCTTGGCACTTATGGCTGTCATGCTAGAGAGCTACTGCACTATTTAAAGTCTGTAAAACCTAAAACGGTCATATTGAATGGCGACATTATAGACATTTGGCAGTTTAGCAAACGCTATTGGCCAAAGGCTCACATGAAAATAATTAAACATTTTATGGAGTGGATAACCAAAGGGGTAAAGATTATTTACGTGACCGGTAACCATGACGAAATGCTGCGAAAATTTACCGGTTTTAAAATGGGCTCGTTTAAAATTGTAGACAAGGTTATTCTTGATTTGGACAACGAAAAGAAAGCCTGGGTTTTTCATGGTGATGTATTTGATGTAACCATGCAGCACAGCAAATGGCTCGCAAAGCTTGGCGCTGCAGGCTATGATACGTTAATTATTATAAACAGTGTTGTAAACTTTATTTCTGAAAAAATATTTAAGCGGGGCAAAGTATCTCTTTCAAAAAAGATAAAAAACAGTGTGAAGTCTGCTGTAAAATTTATAAACAGTTTTGAACAGACTGCGGCTGACATTGGCATCAGCAACAAATACAACTACGTTATATGTGGCCATATTCATCAACCGGAAATAAGAGCAATTGAAAATGAAGAAGGGAAGATCATTTATTTAAACAGTGGTGACTGGATAGAAAATTTAACCGCCTTGGAATATGTGAACGGGGAGTGGAGCTTATATAAATTTGATGAAGCTTTAATGCGAACTATAAATGAAGAAGGTTTAGAAGAAGATGAACTGGACAACAGTAAATTGTTTGATAACATGCTGGCAGAATTTAATTTAATGCGCAATTAATGAAAATATTATACGCCATACAAGGCACTGGCAACGGGCATATCAGCAGAGCGAGGGATATCATCCCCATCTTACAATTAAAGGGAGAAGTAGATTTGCTGGTAAGCGGCACACAGGCAGATGTGGAATTACCTTACCCTATAAAATATACCTTTAAAGGACTCAGTTTTATATTTGGAACCAAGGGTAATGTAGATATTGTAGCCACCTACAGAAAAAGCAATTTGAAGAAATTATACAAGGAAATTAAAAGTTTACCTGTAGAAGATTATGACCTTGTAATAAATGATTTTGAACCTGTGAGTGCATGGGCATGCAAACTAAAAAATATACCCTGCATTGGTCTTAGCCACCAGGCTGCTGTTATAAATAAAAAAAGCCCAAAGTCTAAAAAAGCTGATCCGTTAGGCAAGGTGATATTGAACAATTATGCACCTGTAAGTTTTGCATATGGGTTTCATTTTAGTGCTTATGATACTCATATATTTACCCCGGTAATTCGTGCACAGATACGAAATTCAGCACCTCAAAATAAACATCATTTCACCGTTTACTTACCAGCTTATAACGATGAGCGCATCATAGGTGTTTTAGGTAAAATAGAAAATGTACAATGGGAGGTTTTTAGCAAACATGCTATTACAACTTACACAGAAAAAAATGTGTGGATACGCCCAATAAACAATGATGCATTTATTGAAAGCATGATCAACTGTGAAGGCGTATTGTGTGGTGGCGGTTTTGAAACGCCTGCAGAAGCGCTGTTTCTAAAAAAGAAACTGATGGTGATTCCCATGAAGGGGCAGTATGAACAACAGTGCAACGCTGCAGCTTTGGAAACGATGGGCGTACCCGTGATAAAAAGTTTAAAAAAGAAATACTTAGAACAAATAACTACATGGACAACCTGTAAATTATTTATTGCAGTTAATTATCCTGATGAGACAGCGCATATTATTGACAACATGTTACAACAACATGTACATACAAATACAAACATCAAAACGCTAAAGGGATCATCTTACAGCATTAAAAAAATAAAGAAGATAAGCCTGGGGAAAGCATTACAACAAACAGCGGGTTAAGTTATGATTTATACAAAAGCAGATTTTGGAGATGATTTTAGTTGGGGTGTTTCTACCGCTGCATATCAAATAGAAGGTGCACACAATGCAGATGGAAAAGGCGCATCTATTTGGGATACTTTTTCTCAACAAAAGAAAAAAATTATTGATGACCACAATGGTAATGTGGCTTGTAATTTTTATAATAATTATGCAGCAGATATTGCCTTGATGCATACAATGCATATTACTAACTACCGGTTCTCCATATCATGGAGTCGCATATTACCCAATGGCACAGGCGCCATAAATTACAAGGGAATAGATTTTTATAACAGGGTTATAGATCATTGTTTGGAACTTGGCATAGAGCCGTGGGTAACCTTGTATCATTGGGATCTGCCACAAGTTTTACAACAAAAAGGTGGGTGGGCAAACAGAGATATTATTGAATGGTTCAGCAACTTTGTGGCTTGTTGTGTAAGCCATTTTGGCGATCGGGTAAAACACTGGATGGTTTTAAATGAACCAATGGTTTTTACAGGAGCAGGGTATTTTTTAGGTGTACATGCTCCCGGTAAAAAAGGGCTTGCAAGTTTTTTAGCAGCGGCACACCATGCAGCTATGTGTCAGGCAGAAGGAGGAAGAATTATAAAATCTCTAAAGGGAGATTGTAAAGTAGGTACTACATTTTCCTATTCACATTTAGAACCTTACAGCAACAAAGAAAAAGATATACTCGCCACTGCAAAAATAGATGCACTGCTTAACAGAATGTTTATAGAGCCACTACTTGGTATGGGCTACCCCACCAAAGAATTTAAAATAATGGAGCGCATAGAACGCTTTATGATGGTGGGCGACCAACAAAAACTTGCCTTTGATATGGATTTTATAGGCTTGCAAAATTATACCCGTGAGGTGGTAAAATATGCACCATTCATGCCATTTGCCAGAGCAAAAATTATAAAAGCGAATGAGCGAAATGCAACCTCCACTTTAATGAATTGGGAGGTTTATCCGGAAGCAATATACCATGCATTAAAAAGGCTAAGCAAGTATAAGGGAATAAAGGAAATAATAATTACGGAAAACGGTGCGGCATTTAAGGATGAAGTAATACAAAACAATGTAGCTGATGACAGCCGTATAGATTATTTAAAAAGTTATATAGCCCAGGTTTTAAAAGCAAAAAAGGAAGGCGTGCATGTTACCGGTTATTTTGTTTGGACGCTGCTTGATAATTTTGAATGGGCAGAAGGATTTCATCCAAGGTTTGGTTTGGTACATGTAGATTTTAAATCTCAACAACGCATTGTGAAAGCATCGGGCAAATGGTACAGTGATTTTATAAAAAATAATAATAGCGGTATGCTCAGTAATTAAAAAACTATTTCATTATACACAAGTTGTTCTTTTGCCTCCGTTGGCAACTGAAAGCTGAAGCTCACCAACCCGAGGCAAGGAATAAACAAAAGAAATACACTGGAACTTTTATAAAAAACGGCAAAATTCTATACTCCAAAACAGTGCCTCTGTGTTTTCTCCCGTTTTACGGGACAGGTTGTGGCAATATTTTTATGCCACAGATTCACAGAAAGAACAGATAAAAAACACTTTTTTGCTAAATGGTTACTACATTTTAAAAAACTAAAATAGTGAATCTGTGGCAATATTTTTTTGAAAACAGATGCACAGAAAGAACAGAAAATACATCTAATGCTGTAGCAAATAGCCGCTATTTTTTGAAAAACAAAACAGTGAATCTGTGGCAATTTTTTGTTGCCACTAATGCACAAATTTTCACGAATAAAAAACCAAAACAGTGCCCCTGTGTTTTCTGTGGCAATATTTTTTTGCCACAGATGCACAGAAAGAACAGAAAAGTACACCTGATGCTGTAGCAAATAGCCTCTATCTTTTGAAAAACAAAACAGTGAATCTGTGTTTTCAGTGGCAATATTTTTTTGCCACAGATGCACAGAAAGAACAGATAAAAACACTTTTTTGCTAAATGGTACCAAATTTTAAATAACAAAACAGTTAATCTGTGGCAATATTTTGTTGCCACTAATGCACGAATTTTCACGAATAAAAAACCAAAACAGTGCCCCTGTGTTTTCTGTGGCAATATTTTTTTGCCACTAATGCACAAATTTTCACGAATAAAAAACCAAAACAGTGAATCTGTGGCAATATTTTTTTTCCTCAGATTCACAGAAAGAACAGAATAATACACCTAAACTTTTTACTAAAAGCAAATAAATTCTAAACTCCATAACAGTGCCTCTGTGTTTTCACCCGTTTTACGGGACAGGTTGTTGCAATATTTTTTGCCACAGATTCACAGAAATAACTGATAAAAAACACTTTTTTGCTAGGTGGTTACTACATTTTAAAAACTAAAACAGTGAATCTGTGGCAATATTTTTTTGCAACAGATTCACAGATAGCACAAAGAAGAATTATACTTTAATTTTTAAACTCAAAGCATAGTCATAATAGAATCCTAATTTTTGTAATCTCTACTCTTAAAATGTTTTTATTAACATTTCATAATACAAATGCAGATTTTATATTATTTACATTTAATGCCTAAACTATTTAACCCTAAAAACCCTCAACATGAAAAACATTCTTTTTTTACTAATTGTTACGGTAAGTTTATTTTCCTGCAAAAAGGATGATAATACCAGTAACAGTTCTACCATTACCACTATAAACTTAGCAGCAACAGCCTCTACAGGTACTTGGCGCATTACTTATTACTACGATACTGATCATGAAGAAACCAGCAATTTTGCTGGTTATGCATTTACATTTGCAGGTGGTAATGTATTGACCGCTACAAAAGCAGGTTCGCCCACTGTTACAGGAACCTGGACCACAGGTACTGATGATTCTAAAGTAAAACTAATTTTATCTTTTACAACACCTGCCAGCTTTTCTGAACTAAGCGATGACTGGCATGTAATAGAACGTACTGATACCCGCATTAAAATGCAAGATGTAAGTGGCGGAAATGGCGGAACAGACTTCTTAACTTTTGAAAAAAACTAGTTAAAAACTTTTGATATTTATTAAAGCTTAATCGTGCTGATTAAGCTTTTTTTATTTTATATAATTACCCAATCATTACTATTCCAACATTTGTGAATGGAAATTGTTATTTTGATTCTTGATATCTTACAACAGAGATGACGTTTAAAAACGCTTCACCTTTTTCAACCATTTTATTAAAATAAATTAACGCTACAATTTTGGAAAATATTTTAGGAATAGTACTCCTTGTTTTATTGCTGCTGGCAATTATATTGATCATCATTTTTAGAAATAAACACAACAACAGTTTGCCTGAAATGCAACGGCAAATAATGGCGCTGCAAACCAACCTTGCTAAAATTGAAAGCAACCTCAAAGAAGATTTTAAAATAAACAGAGAAGAGAATGCAGGCCTAGCTTCCAACAACCGCTATGAGCTCACAAAAAATATAACAGATTTTTCTGCTGCCAATATTATACAATTAGAAAAAATAAATAACCAGGCAAAAGAAGATAACCGGCACATGCGGGAAGCACTCATAACTTCCTTTAAAGATTTTGAAAAAGCCTTTGATAAAAACATACAATCTTTTAACGACCTGCAACGGGAGAAGTTTGCGCAGATGGATACCAAACAAAATGAACTCGTAAAAAATACCGAAACCAAGCTTGAACATATACGCATAACAGTAGAAGAAAAGCTGGAAAAAACCCTTAGCGAAAGGCTCGGGCAAAGTTTTGAAACCGTAGGCAAACAACTGATAGAAGTACAGAAAGGCCTGGGCGAAATGCAGAATATTGCCACCGATGTAGGCGGACTAAAAAAAGTATTAAGCAATGTAAAACTGCGGGGTGGTGTGGGCGAAGTGCAACTGGCTTTGCTGCTGGAGCAGATACTTGCACCCAACCAGTACGATGCCAATGTACGCACCAAAAAAGGCAGCAACGAGCCGGTGGAGTTTGCCATAAAACTGCCCGGCCGCAGTGAAGATGAAAACAGTTTTGTGTACTTACCTGTAGATGCAAAATTTCCAAAAGATACTTATGAGCATTTAATAGCCGCTTATGAAAATGCCATACCCGATGATATTGAAATGGCCAGCAAAAACTTAGAAATAGTTATTAAAAAAATGGCAAAAGATATTAGAGACAAATACCTCGACCCACCAAACACCACCGACTTTGCCATTATGTTTTTGCCGTTTGAAAGTATATATGCAGAAGTAATACGCCGCAGCAGTTTAATAGACCAGCTACGCACCCAATACAATATTACCGTTGCTGGTCCTACCACTTTAATGGCCATTTTAAACAGTTTGCAAATGGGCTTTCGCACACTCGCATTGCAAAAACGCAGCAGCGAAGTATGGAAGGTATTGGGCAATGTAAAAAAGGAATTTGAAAACTTTGGCGGCCTCTTAGAAAAGGCGCAAAAAAATATACAAACCGGGCTTGGGCAATTGGATGATGTGGTAGGTACAAGAACAAGGGCAATTAATAGGGAGTTGAGAAATGTGGAGAGTTCGCCGGCGGTGGATGCTTCATTAAAATTACCTGAAATTAAATTGAATACGAACCAGGATGAAATAGATAAATAAAATTTTATTACACCCAATTTTGTACGCTTAAATCCGTCGAATTCGACGGGGTTAAAATGCAGCTAATTAAGCCCCTTTTAAAAGCATCGAATTCTACAGTTTTAAATTGATTAAGAAATTACCATCGCTTTGTTACAAAATTAACATAAATATACCTTCTCTTTATTACAATAAAATTCAATTAATACCCTATCTTTATTACATGTTTAAAAGATTAATTGTTCAACAACTCGAAAAATGGGTACTTAAGCCGGACCGTAAGCCGTTAATTATAAGAGGGGCAAGGCAGGTAGGCAAAACAACAGCAGTAAACCAGTTTGCAACAACATTTGATCAATATATTTATTTAAACCTCGAATTACAGAATGACAGGGAACCTTTTGAAAACTTTAAAACATTAGACAATTTAGTACAAACGCTTTTTTTCCTAAAAAACCAGGTGCTGGAAAAGAAAAATAAAACCCTTTTGTTTATTGATGAGATTCAGGAAGTACCCGAGGCATTAAACATACTGCGGTATTTTTATGAATCTGAGCCGGGCATTGCTATAATAGCTGCGGGCAGTATGCTGGAAACACTGTTTGATAAAAATATACATTTTCCGGTAGGTAGAGTAGAATACAAAGTCATGCGACCTGTATCTTTCCCTGAATTTTTAGCAGCCATGGGAGAAACAGCCGCCCTGGACCAATTGCAAAAAATACCTTTGGCCAACTTTGCGCATGGTAAACTATTGCAGCTTTTTCATACCTATGCGCTCATTGGTGGCATGCCCGAAATTGTGCAGCATTATGTGCAGTATAAGGACCTTACAGCACTTGCACCCATATACGATTCACTCATCAGCTCCTATTTGGATGATGTAGAAAAATATGCAGGCAACTCATCGCAGGTATTGCACATTAGGCATGCCATACGCAGTTCGTTTTTGCTGGCTGGCAAAAGAATAAAGTTTGAAGGTTTTGGTAATTCAAATTATCGCTCCCGTGAAATAGGCGAAGCGTTACGTACGTTGGAAAAAGCTTTGTTACTGCAACTTGTTTATCCTACCACTGGATCAGAATTGCCTTTATTGCCAGATATAAAAAAATCGCCCAAGCTGCAGGTGTTAGATACGGGTATGCTTAATTATTTTGCAGGCATACAAAAAGAAATCATCAGCAGTACAGATCTTAACAATATATACCAGGGTACTATGGTAGAACATTTGGTGGGGCAGGAAGTGCTGGCATTTCAATATCTTTCTTTGAGCAGCCTGCATTTTTGGGTAAGAGAAAAAAAAGATTCTTCTGCTGAGGTAGATTTTCTGTTTTTGTTTGATGGCAAACTAATACCTATAGAAGTAAAATCAGGAGCAGAAGGAAGGTTAAAATCACTGCATATTTTTATGGATATAGCGCCCCACACAATGGCAGTAAGACTTTATGCCGGCGAACTGGCTATTACTACTTCTACTTCAGTATCAGGCAAAAAATATAAACTGCTCAACCTACCCTATTATCTTGCAGCTGAGTTGGAAAACTATTTAGTTTGGTTTGCAAATGAAATTGGCTAGATAACAAAGGTTTTAAAAAAAAGGCACAAAAAAACCGGGATACATTTCCCGGCTTTCTGTTACAATTTTATGTTAGCTGTTGCGATTTTCTTCGTCATCTCGGCGAATTTTATCTGCTTCATTCTCTATATTGTTAGCACCTTTTTCTGCTGCATTTTCGGCTTTGTTAGCTGCGTTTTCTGAGGAGGTTTTTACATCACTCACCGTATTTTTAACAGCTGCACCCACCTTATCAAAAATGTTTCCATCTTCCGCTTTCGCATTGTTGGCTGATTTGTGTGCTTCATTCTCTGCAGTGTTGGAAGAGTTTTGTAAAGATGTTTTTACATCATCAACCTTATTTTTTATGGCTGTGCCTATATCCCCTGCTACATCTTTAATTTTATTACCCAGGCTTTCATTGTTATGATCTGACATATTATTTGTATTTATGAATGTATGAATAAGATACCATAGAAAATTTTGCAATTAGTATGCCACTGAATTTTTCATAGAGGCATGTAAATCTTTGTGGGGGGGACGTGGAAGTAAATGCTCATTTTGATGTGAGAAGTTGGAAAGGGATTTGGTTTTCTATGCTGAAATCATCAAAGCAACAGGATTTTCATTACTGCCTATTGCCTCGTTCTAAACTTAACTATGCAGTTTAATGATTAAGTTCTGATTGGTTTATACAAATATCCTTTTTTCCAGGCCATCCTTCTTCTCATTCATTTATACTCTTTAAAATTCATCGGTATACATACGGAGCATGATTCTATACATTGAATGAATTGTAATATTCATATTAAACGGTAATTCTGACCACAATTCTTGTTCACTATAGGGTGTTATATTAAAGTGAACATAAAAATAGTTTTACAACCTACAAACAATGGTCAATATAAAAATTTTAGTTGGAGAACGCATAAAGCAATTACGAAGGGAAAAGCAAATCTCTCAAGAGGAATTGGCAAACTCTGCTGTAATGGCGAGAGGATTTGTTTCAGGAGTAGAAACAGGAAAGAGAAACATAACAGTAGAAACACTGGGGAAGATAATTGAGGTGCTTGGTGTGAGCTATGCAAGTTTTTTTAATGATGAGAATTTTAAAAGTAAAAGTGAATAAACAGATAGAAAACAAACCGACCTATATTGATTTGTTCGCCGGCTGTGGCGGACTATCATTAGGACTGCATTATGCTGGATGGAAAGGTGTCTTTGCTATTGAAAAAAATGCTGATGCTTTTAAAACCTTAAAGCATAATCTAATTGATAATAAAAATCATTTTGATTGGCCTTCATGGTTTCCTACAGAAAATATTGAAATTGATAAAGCTATTGCTCTTTACAAAAGCAAATTAACAGAATTACAAGGTACTGTGGATTTAGTAGCTGGAGGACCTCCTTGCCAAGGTTTTTCTATGGCGGGCAGAAGAAATGAAAACGATGATCGTAATAATTTAATAAAATCCTATATCAAATTTATAAAACTCGTACAGCCAAAAATCCTATTCTTCGAAAATGTTAGGGGCTTTACTATGGAGTTTAGAAAAAATAAAGATAAAGGAAAAGAGTATGCCTCTTTTGTAACTAAAGAACTTGACAAAGCGGGATATTTTGTAAAAGGAGAATTGGTAAACTTTGCGGAGTTTGGAGTGCCACAAAAAAGAACAAGATTTATTCTTATCGGTATTAGAAAAGATATTTCTGAAAAAAATGAATATATCGCTGAAGATTTTTTTACAAAAATTAAAGAAAATAAGCATTCTTTTTTAGCGGCTAAAAACCTAACTGTAAACACAAATTTAAAAGATGCAATTTCAGATTTATTAAAGAAAAATGGATTGCGGGAATCACCTGATACAAAAAGTTTTCAAGCTGGTATTTATTCAAAAACACAGAACCCATATCAACTTTTAATGAGGCAAGGTGTGGAGAATAAAATTGCCGATAGTCATCGATTTCCAAAACACCTACTATCTACTGTTGAAAAATTTAGTTTCATATTAAAGACTTGCAGAAAAAATAAAGACATAGACTCAAAAACTAGAGAAAAATTTAATATTACAAAACATACTGTTATCCCATTAGACAAAAATGATAAGAGTCCAACAATAACTACTGCTCCGGATGATTATATACACTACTCAGAACCTAGAATTTTAACCGTAAGGGAATATGCTCGCATACAGTCTTTTCCGGATTGGTATCATTTTAAAGGGAAATATACTACTGGCGGACTTCGTAGAAAACAAGATGTACCAAGATATTCACAAATAGGCAATGCCATACCTCCAATGTTTGCAGAACAAAGTGGATTGGTTTTAAAACAACTGATAAACTGATGGGAGAAGAATTACAATTTAGAGTAGGTTCATACTTAAAAAACATTATTGGTAGTGATTTAATTAATGATGATTTTATTGCTGTTTTTGAATTAGTCAAAAACGCTTACGATGCACATGCTACAAAAGTAAATGTGATTTTTAATGATATCTATGGCTTGAATCCTAAAATTATTATTGAAGACAATGGCAAAGGGATGAACTATGCAGATTTATTGGATAAGTGGTTATTTGTGGCTTATTCAGCAAAAAAAGAAGGTACAGAAGATAAAGATTATAGGGATAAAATTAAAGTGTCAAGAGCTTTCGCAGGTGCTAAAGGAATTGGAAGATTCTCTTGTGATAGGTTAGGCAATAATGTATATCTAGAAACTACCAAAGATGAAGTAAATGCAAAAACAGAAGTTCTAATAACCGATTGGAGTAAATTCGAAAAAGATATTAAAGACGAATTTATTAATATCAGTGTACTACATGAAACTATTGCGAAAAGTAACTATGGTATTACGAAAGGGACAGTTTTGGAGATTAGTAATTTAAAAAGCAAATGGGATAGAGAAAAATTACTAAAATTAAAAGATGCTTTATCAAGATTGATTAATCCAAATAGAATTAATCAAGAAGATTCTTTCAAAATTGAGATGATAGTAAAGGAAGAAGAAAGCGGAGATATAGATCAAATTGAAAGGAATTTAAAACAAGTAAATCATCCTAAAAGCCCAATTGACAAATCTCTTGTAAACTATTTTAAAGTTGTAAATAAAGAAGTACAAAATTTGATATTTGATACTTTAGAAATAAAGACCACCTATATTGAGTCTAAGGTGGATGCTTCTCAAATAACTACAACTTTATATGAAGCAGGAAAAATGATTTATAAAATTTCGGAAGAGAATTCTTTTGAAAATTTTAAAGATATAACCTATGCTGTATATTTTTTAAATCAATCAGCCAAATCAACATTTAGCAAAAGAATGGGTTTACAACCCGTAGAATATGGTCATATTTTTATTTATAAAAATGGGTTAAGAATTTATCCGTACGGAGAACGTGGTGAAGACCCTCTAAAAATGGACAATAGAAAAGCCCAAGGTTATAGTAGATATCTGGGAACAAGAGAAGTTATCGGTTATATTTCCGTCGAAGGTAAAAATGACAATTTAAAAGAAACGTCAAGCAGAGGTGATGGATTTATTAAAACACAATCATATTTTGACTTAGAAAATTGGTTTTATGAGACTTTAAAAAAACTAGAGAGATATACTATAGATATTACCGATTGGGGCAACTTTCTGACCGAAGATGAATTTATAAGTTTTAATAAAACATTTTTAAAAAATGAAGGGAAAGAAAATGAATCAATTTTTGATGTAAACGAAAATTTCCAAAGCTTAATTGCAAGTCTGACAAATTCGAAAAAAGTTTTAAGTTTCAAAGTTTCTGATGACATAATTAAAATATTAGAAAAGAAATCAGAAAAATCAGTAAAAACAGTTTTAGGGAATCTAGCGAACACTATCAAATCTGATAATTTTAATAAAGATGTAGTAATAGAGACAATAAGAAATGCAGAAAAAAAAATTGATGCTCTACAAAAAATAAAATTAGAAGCAGAAGAAGAGGCTTTCGAAAAGTCTATTGAAAATGAAAAACTAAATAAAGAGCTTACCGAAGAAATTTCAAAAAAGCTTTTTGACAATTCTATAAATAATAGGGAAAAAAGCGATTTGTTGATTTTACAACATCAAATAGTTCATACAGCAAGCAATATCACATTCAGTCTAGACGAATTGGTGAAATCTATTAATAAAGAATATTCTAAAGAGAAACTAATAGAAGAAGTTTTAAATATAAATCTTGAAGTAAAAAAAATACTAAGTACATCTAGATTTGTTACAAATGCAGGATTTAGTATTGAAAGTGAAAAAATAACCGAAGATATAATACAATTTACTTACCAGTATATTACAACAAATTACATTCCAGCAAATTCATTTATTCATAAAAAAAAACCAATAGAAATCATATTTTATCCCCCGATAAATATTAAAAAAATTATTCAATTTCGCCCTTTAGAGATTACAGTTTTATTTGATAATTTGTTCAGTAATTCTAAAAAAGCTAAATCAAATTTAATTGAAATAAAATGGGCTAAAAATAAAAATGAATATGTTTTGTCATTTAAAGATAATGGAGATGGAATTCCCGAGGAAATCCGAAGTCAAATATTCGATTTCGGGTTCACCAGAACTAAGGGCTCTGGCATAGGTTTATTTCAGGCAAAAGATTCTTTGAGTAAGATGGGAGCGACAATAGAAGCAAATACGAAAATAGAAAAAGGCGTAGAATTCAAAATAAAATTTCCGTTATGAAACTAGATTATAATATACTTTGGATTGATGATAAAATTTCGAACAGGGCTTTTCAGGCTATCTTAAAAGAAATAAAACAATTTTTAAGTGAAGAATTTTTTAATTGTAATATCACCGAAGCTGAAGATTTTAATGGGTTTAAAGTTTTATTTGAAAAGAATGGAGAGTATGATTTAATTATTACAGATTATTCTTTAAACGAAGGTAGTACAGGGAAAGAGATAATTGACTTCCTTAGAGACAAGAAGCATAATTATACAGAAATATTTTTTTATTCTGCAAATAGTGATTTAAAGGACATAGAACTTATTAACAATAACCGAATTACCTTTTATCAGCTCGTCGAGGGTAGTTATAGAGATTTAGAACGTGAAATAATGGAGTTAATTGAATTAACAATAAAAAAGTTCCAGCATATTGTTGCTATGAGGGGAATGATAATGAATGAAACAAGTGGGTTGGATATGCAAATGTTGAGCATTATTAAAAGTGCTTTAAACAACGACAAGCTTGATTTTAAAGAACTGGCTACGAAAATCTATGATGAATTAAATTCCCTTTATGATTCGAAAAACAAGTTTGTCAATGAATGTCGAGAAAAAGGAAAGTTTATCAACTTGACAAAAGATAATTTTGTATTTAGCGCCGATTATAAAATCAAAACATTAGGCCAAATTTTACTACATCTCAATGAGAAAGATTTTTCAACTGAATATCATGAAGCAATAAATTTAATGAGAAATAAATTTGCTCATGCAGTTTTAATAAAAGACGAAAAATCCGGTAGAGAATATTTTAAACACGGAGACTCGGGTTTGACATTCGATAATGATTTATGTAAAAAAATCAGAAGAGATATTATAAAATATAAAAATAATTTTGACGCAACACTAGCGAAATTTTCTAATTAGAAATAATTTATTAGTACATAAATCATTTCATCCCTTCCCAAAATATTTACCCTTTGTGCCTGCGTTGGTCTTCCCAAAAATCTTCGCTTCCGATTGGTTTTTAATCAGCGGAGTTTAGTCTTATTTAAATCTATATCACCATAATTCTTTAAATACCGATCTTCCGCAATTATTATGTTAAGGAATTTCATACCCTATTTTAAAAACCGCTCGTTTAAATGCCATTCCAAATTAACCTTGCCGGGGTAATGCTTTTCTTCTTTGGGCAATAGTATTTTTTTGCCATTAAATTGTTCTAAACTGTGGGTGGAAACATTGTTGGTAAAGTGCGGAGATAGTATAATTTGATAATCTGGCGTAATTGAAATAAGACCTCTTCGCCCCAGTTGGTCTTCGCAAAAATCTTCGCCGCCGCTTGGTTTTTAACCAGCGCCGTTCAGTTTAATTAAAATTTGCGTTCCAATAATTCTTCAATATATGTTCTGCCGCTATTATTATATGTAGAAGCCTTATACCCTATTTTAAAAACCGCTCGTTTAAATGCCATTCCAAATTAACCTTTCCGGGATAATGCTTTTCTTCTTTAGGCAATAATATTTTTTTACCATCAAATTGATTTAAGCTATGAGTAGAATCATTGTTACTAAAATGCGGAGAAAGTATAATTTGATAATCTGGCGTAATGGAAATAAGACCTCTATCGTATGCACGGTGCATATTGGGGCATAATGAAAGGCCATTGCTAATGCTACAGTCATGTGTTATCGAAAAAGGAATGATGTGGCAGGCATCTATCATTTGAATATCAAAAATACTATTTACACGCAAGCCTGTAATGGCGCATGTATAATTGTATTGCTGCGGTATAATCTTTTTAAATACGCCGCTCCTTATAAAAATTTCCTCTTCATATTCAGTTCCCTTCCCTGTTTTATAGATAGCGGTTTGTGGAGCATCATTTAAAATTTGACCTTCAATTTCTTCAAACAATCCACCAATTATTGGGGGTTCATTTTTGTCATTAAAATAAAATGTCTTTAGATGATGATATATAGCTTCCCTCTCTGTTTGCTGCTGTAATAAATTATATAAATCTTCATCTAGGTAAGCATAATCTACCGTATCATTTAAAGATACCAGACTTTTTATAGAGTGCGATTTGGTAAGCAAAAACTGGCGGTCGGTTTTTGTTTGTAGATGCCAAAATTTTTCAGATCGTAAATGAAAAAATGGAAGTGAAAAATTTGGCGTAAAATAATCCTGCGTAACAAATGCTTTCCAGTTGTCATTAAACCTTGCCACCAGTTCAGGACTGATAAAAATTTTATTTTCAGTAATGTGCTTGGTTCTTATTAAATCAATTACAGACAATAGGAGAATCGGCTTATGCGGAGCCTTTGTAGTTTCTACTGTTGCACGTTTTAGTGATGTTAGCTTGTTTAAATAATGAGATAAATTCTGCAGCACTTTAAATAAATATTTTAAGGGAAGATAGCTATTGGTTTTTAAAATTTGTGTTTGCCTTCCAAAAAACATGTTTGGCTGTATGAAAACCCTCAGTTTGGCGTCTTTCTAATTTTTACTTTTCAGAAACCCTCCGCTTCGTTTCGTGTAGGCAGGTTACTACATACCTGTAAGACCACCTAGATGCAAAAAATTAGTTTTGGCGAACCAGTAAATTAAAAACACGATCAATTTCAATTTTATAATCTTCTATTGGATGTTGGGGATATAATCTGATGTTGGGAAATGGCAACCGGGTTTGTGCATCTTTATAGGCTTCATCTAAACCAACTAGCGCATCTTTATAAAATTCATAAATATCTTCTCTGCTTTTTATTTCATTAACAAGTATTTCATATACAGATTGTACCGATATAACTTCATGCTCTCTTTTGTTGACTACATTATTTAAAATAAACTTCTTAGTTATTTTTAATAGTAACCTATTATTATTTATAAACGGTTCTGATTGGTAGGCAACATAATTTTCTAAAATTCCATCAACAGCAGGGAAATCTATAGCTGAAATATTCAAGCCTACTCTATAACTTCTTGCATTCATTACGCTTTCTTATTAAGATGTTCCTCTAAAACAATTTCTCCAGCTTCCTTTATTATGTCTTTTGGGTCTGGCATTATTCTCAAGTATTTTAGTATCGGTTCTGAGGTTTTGTTTTCCTCACCTTCTTTCTGATATGGAATGATTTTGACGTTGTACTGATCTCCAACAGTTTTCTCTGCAAGAATTGCATACTTTTCGCCGTTGGAGGCAATATAATCTTCTCTATGTCTCCCTTGCCCCCAATGACTTACAGACGCCTTCATTATATTATGAAACAGATTTGATTCTTCTTCCGGTGTTTTCTTTTCGTTATTTTCCATATATCAAATTTAATTAAAATCCTCATTCTCCCAAGGAGGATCAAGAACAATTATATTAACTCTCTGCCTCGGTTCCTGCTTCACGTAACGTTCGCCCCTACTAGCGCAGAGATCTGGCGCCGATTTGCAGCAGGGCTTTGTGCGTTGCGTATCTGTGCCGCCTATAACTGAGTACCTCCTTGCAATGGTTAGTGGTATTCGCAGCACATCAATATAACCTAAAATATTTTCAAAGAATTAAAAACCACCTCCTACTATAAGCTGCATGCCTGAAATACCAACTTCATTTTTCGGTACAGTTTTGGCCTATATATGTTCTATTATTCACTTTAAAAACAGCCAAATGGACCACGAAAAAAAAGTAACCACAGAAACAACTTCTACAGATCATTCAGGTGATGGCGCATCACATACCGAGCATACAGAAAAGACGGTTACAACCGAAAAAGTAGTACCCAAGCCAGCACCCAAAGTAATAGAAACAGTTACTGTTACCGAACACCGGGAAACAACAACCGAAGACTGATCAAATAAAATAATAAGTGCCTTGCTTTTATGAGCAAGGCCTTTACTTTCTCCCAGGTTCGAGGCATACCTACTTTCTATTCTGCAGTTAGCCATATGGTATTTTTGTACCTTACGGTGTTAACTAAACTTGCTACATAATTAATTACAATGATTGATAAGCTTGCGTGGATTGAAGTACAACAAAAACAGATTCTGTCAACTAAAAGTTATGGTAAAGACAAATATTATATTCCCGGAGGTAAAAGAGAATTGGGTGAAAGCGACGCCACTGCGTTATGTAGGGAAATTAGAGAAGAGCTAAGTATCAATTTACGTGAAGAAACCTTCAATTTTGTAGGAACATTCCAAGCACAGGCTCATGGCCACCCTCTTGGCATTTTAGTTAACATGACATGCTATACTGCATTGTATGATGGAACATTAAAAGCCGCTAATGAAATTGAAGAAATTAAATGGCTTACTTATTTGGATAAAGAATTCGTGTCAGATGTTGACAAAAAAATATTTGATTTTTTACATGGTAAAGGTTTATTATGATGGATGCATATTGATACATAAGAATCTTTAAAAAAGTAAAGTAGCTGTACCCATTCATTCACAAACTAAAACCTCCCGTTTTTATTTTACACCTGACAGGTTTTAAAAACCTGTCAGGTGTAAAATAAAAGTATCTTCAATAAAAAGATACAACAATGGATAAACAACATTTTCCTCTGGAAATTGGTAAATATTATCACATTTATAATAGAGGCATTAATGGATGTAATCTATTTTACGAAGAAAAAAATTATTACTATTTTTTAGAAAAGTACTCACATTATATGAGTGGAGTGCTGGATACTTTTGCGTATTGTTTAATGCCAAATCATTTTCATTTATTGGTAAGGGTAAAAGATTTAGAAAACCCGACAGGTTTTAAAAACCTGTCGGGTTTCACGACCAAAAACCCGCTGGGTTTGGATAAATCGGGCTTACACCACCCCGATAAATTTGTAAGTAAAAAGTTTTCCGACATGTTTAACTCTTACACAAAAAGTATTAATAAAGCACAACAAAGAACAGGTTCATTATTTGAAACACCCTTTAGAAGAATAGCTGTAGATAGCGATGCTTATTTTACAAGCTTATTATGGTACATACATTATAACCCACAAAAGCACGGTTTCGTTGCAGATTTCAGAGACTATCCTTATACATCTTTTCATAGCCTCCTTTCATCACAACCAAGTAAACTTGCCAGAGAAGAGGTATTACAATGGTTTGGAAGCAAGGATAAATTTTTAGCATTTCATGGCGGCAGGCAAAACGAATCAGCGATAAATAAATTGCTAATTGAATTTGATTAATAAAATATTTTTACACCTGACAGGTTTTAAAAACCTGTCAGGTGTAAAAATATACAGATAACGGATTTCAAAATTTAGAACCACCTTATTTAATCTCTATCAATTTCTTTGCACTACCATTTTTACCAATAAATGTTGCCAAGTCTCCAACAGTGGTTAAGCTGTTGTAATTGTTTGCAACGGTGGCAAGTGGTATTTCAAAACGCTCGGCTACCAATACCTGCAGGGCCGTTTTTAATAAAGGGCTTTGGGCAAAGGAGTTTAATTTAGTGTCTTCATTAAAGTTGGCCATAAAACCGTTGCTCTGTGCTGCATTACTAAAAGCAGTACTGCCACCAACTGTGTTCAATACACTTTTTATAAGTTTGCTAAGTAGTATGAGCCCAACTACTGTACCAACGGTTTTTACCACCGAGCCGGCTACATCGCCACCGCCCAAAATGCCGCCGTTTTTTGAAGTGTTTTTACTGCTGCTGCAACCAACAAAAGTTATGCTGCCTATAGAAAGCAGCATAATGAATGTGTAAACTTTTTTCATAGGAATAATTTTTTTAGGGTTTATAATTTTATTTGCACGCTTACTTACAATGCAAATGCCTAAGTTCATTTTTTTGCATAAGCAAAGTGCTAATTGGCAAATAATTCACATATGAGAAATGAATATTCCTTTTATACATTTTATTTTAAGTTTTATTATTATTTGAATTTCCCCTTATTCAACTAAAAGTAAATTTTAAGTAGTCTTAATTTTCTTTCTATTTTAATTAAACTATTATTTAATACTTAAATTTTTATTATTATTGATTTAATGAATGAGATAATACCAATAACTAAATCATACCTTTTTATTGATGAAAGTGGTGACCCTGCCTTTTATGGAAATCGAAAAAAGTTATTAGTAGGTACTGAGGGCTATCAACCATACTTAATAATTGGTATGATTGAGACTGACGACCGGAAAGCTTTGCGTAAAGCTGTAGTTAATTTTATGAATAGTATTAAGACCGATAGACTTTACAACTCTATACCTTCAATTGCTACTGATAAGGGATGGTATGTGCATGGAAGAGGAGATCATCCTGAAATAAGAGCAAAATTCGTTGAGATGCTTCGTCATCTTCCCGGCTATAAAGCCCACATTGTGGTTGCTAAAAAAGACATCACTGTTTTTAATAAAAATTATAATAATAATCCAACTGAATTTTATTTTGATGTGCTACATCATCTTTTAAATGGCAGGTTAAAAAATTCTGAAGTTCATTATAATCTATACTTAGCACAAAGAGGTAACAATTCTATACATCGTTTGAGGAAGCAGTAAAAAAAGCATTGGAAATAAATGACACAAAAAAGGAAGCTACTATAAATTACAAACTGGAAATAGTTCCTAGTAAAGAAATGCCGGAATTAAGTATCATAGACTATCTAATATGGTCGGTGCAAAGAAAATTATTAAAAAATGAGAGTCGGTATTTTGATGCCTTACAAGAGAAATTTGAAACCGTAATACATTTAT
>JANNMO010000014.1:0-196423 GCA_031398005.1 Ferruginibacter sp. | reverse complement strand
AAAAAAGGCTTCTTTTTGCTGATTTTTAAAGGAACGAAAATATCCTGCACTCAACAGCATACTATTCCTCAAAAACTAAAACATAAAATATAAAAATAAAAAAAATAAAAAACCGCCTCATTTTATAAATGAGACGGCCTCATATTTTAAACAATCAGTAAATTATTCACCTTTTGTTTCTTCAGTAGATTTTGTTTCTGTACCTGCTTCATCGCTGGTAAATTTTGCTTTTAAATCAGCCAATGCACCAAGATCGCCAAGGGTTGTTTTTTCTACTTTTGCTTGAATACTTTTTACAGCCTTCTTAGTAGTTTCCACTTCCGCTCTTTTCTCTTTCATTTCTACTTGTCTTTCTTCTTCTTTTTCTTGCTCCCATAATCTTGTATGGCTAAGTACAATGCGTTTGTCATTACGATCAAATTCAATTACAATAAAGTTTGCAATTTCATCTTGCGCAATAGCTTTTTCATCTTCCTTCATTAAATGACGAGTAGGTGCAAAACCTTCAAGGCCATAAGGAAGTTGTACTACAGCTCCTTTATCATCTTTTTTAATAACAGTACCTTCATGTAAAGTACCTACTGCAAAAGTATCTTCAAGGCTATTCCAAGGATCTTCTTCTATTTGCTTATGTCCAAGTTGCAGTTTGCGTCCTTCCTTATCAATACTCAAAATCATTACTTCTATTTCGTTGCCTACTTTAGTGTATTCATTTGGGTTATTAAAGCGCTTTAACCAACTTAAATCACTTATGTGAATCATTCCACCAATGCCTGTAGAAAGTTCTACAAATACACCATAAGGAGTTATGTTTTTCACTGTACCCATGTGCTTACTAGCTTCAGGGAAATGATTTTCGATAGTACTCCATGGATCTTCTGTTAATTGCTTAATAGAAAGACTCATTTTGCGTGTATCCTTATCAAGTGTTACCACTTTTGCTTCGTACTCATCGCTCAGTTTAAAGAACTCTTTTGCATTGATTGGTGTATTGGCCCAAGTAATTTCACTTACGTGTACCAAACCTTCCACACCTGGAGTAATTTCCAAGAATGCACCGTAGTCTTCTATGTTTACAACTTTACCTTTTACTACTTCACCTTCTTTCAAACTTTCTGCAAGTGTATCCCAAGGGTGAGGAGTTAATTGTTTAAGACCAAGACTGATACGTTTTTTATCATCATCAAAATCAAGTACAACCACATTTAATTTTTGATCCATCTTCAATACTTCTGAAGGATGGTTTATGCGGCCCCAAGAAATATCAGTGATGTACAATAAACCATCTAATCCACCAAGATCTAGGAATGCTCCAAAATCAGTGATGTTTTTAATAGTTCCTTCCAATACCTGACCTTTCTCTAATTTACCAATAATTTCTGCTCTTTGAGCTTCGATATCGCTTTCAATTAGTGCCTTGTGAGATACAACGGCATTTTTAATAGCTTCGTTGATCTTTACAACTTTAAATTCCATTGTTTTACCTACAAACTGATCGTAATCTGTTACAGGCTTCACATCTATCTGAGATCCCGGTAAGAAAGTTTCCATTCCAAAAACATCTACAATCAATCCACCTTTGGTTTTGCTTGTTACAAGTCCTGTAACAATTTCACCGGTTTTATTCACTTCCACAATTCTCTCCCAAGCACGGGTAACACGGGCAGATTTACGACTTAGATGAAGATTACCTTCTCTGTCTTCTTTTTCTACCACCATTACTTCTACTACATCACCTACTTGAACGCCACCAGGTATATCTCTAAATTCATTTAAAGATATAAGACCATCACTTTTAAAACCAATGTTTACTACAGCATCAGTTTTGGTTAAAGATTCAATAGTAGCTTGAATCATTTCACCATCATTAATTTGCTTGAAAGTATTGTCATAAACAACGTCATACTTTTCTTTTTCTTCTTTAGAATAAGCTGATACATTGCGTTTGTCTCTACTCCAATCAAAATCATCGTGAGGAGTTTCTGCTTTTGGTTCGTAAGCAGGTTTAGTTTCTGCAACCGGTGTTTTTGTTGCAGTATTTTCAGTTGCAACAGTTTCTGTTGCCTCAGGTGTGTTTGTTGTCGCAGTGGCTTCGGTTGCATCTGCAGCCTTTGGCTCCTGATCTTCTGCGTTTAGGTGTTTGTTAATATTAAATGACATAAAATAACCCGTGGTTTTTTAACGGGCTGCAAATGTACAAAATTTATCTTACATCTTTTTTGGTAAACACATATAAAAAGGGCGGTCTAAAAAGACCGCCCTTGTATTAAATTGAAAGAATATTAATTAGAATATAATTACTGATCCTGTTTTAATACGCTCACCTGTACGTGTAAGAAGATCTACTCTATAGATTCCTCTACCATGATTAGGTCCAAGATTTACATTCATTGGTTGGTAACCACCACCAATAGTGTAAGTTTGTGTGAAAACTCTTGATCCTTTTTCATCATAAACATTCACTACACTAGGTATTTGACCACCGTTTGTAATATCATTGAAGAATCTAACTTGGAATGAACCTTTATTTGGACTAGGATAAATAAATAATTTTGTCAAATTAGAAGAATCCCCAATAACAATACTTCCTGGTGTAGAAGTTCCGGTTGCAGATTGGCATCCATTAGCGTCAGTAACTCTAATGGAATATGTACCCAAAGCATCAATTCCTACAACCAACATATTTGTAGTAGCACCGGCTACTGCAGTACCATTTTTAAACCACTGGTAAGCGGCTCCTGTAGCATTTGGAGAAACTGCAGCAGTTAAAGTAGTAGTAAGACCAGGAAATAAATTCCTAATAGGTGCTGCACTAATTGTAACAACAGGTTTAGGATTTACTGAAACTGTAGTCGCATTTGTAAGTAAAAAGCCGCAACCTGCTCCTGTATATATGGAATCTCTAAACTGGAAATTATTAATGGCAACAGTTGGATTTGTTATCGTTAATGTACTTGTTGTAGCACCTGAATAAATACCTCCATTTGAAACATTTGTCCAAGCTGAAGTACTATTAGGACGCACTTGGAACTGATGGAATATTGGACCGCCAACAATATTTGCAGCGCCTGCAACTGTTATAGTTTTAGATTCATCAATACATAACGATGTTGTAGCTGGTAAAGAAACCGTACCCGTAGGAGCTTGATTTGCCGTAACCGGTATAGTTAAAGGAGGGGCAATACAATTGCCTGATGTAAAGTTGAGTACATAATCACTTACCCCATTAACCAAAGGCTTTACATAAATTGTATTTATTAAACCTCCTGTATAAGCAGTGGTAGCAGCGGCATTGGTAAATAAAGTACCTGCTGCACCTGTATATACACCTACGCTTACAGGTGCAGAAGTGTAGGTTACATTAATAGACCAATTGGTAAGGTTACCCACATCTGCAGGACCTCCATCATATACACCCAAAGTCCAGTTTCCTGATACATCATTACCACTTGGTAAACTTGCCAATAATGTTGCCCAAGACGTAAAATAAGTACCAGTACCTAAGAAACCTGTTGGATAAGTTGGATTAGCACCGTTAATAGGAGCTAAATCAGCTCTAAAAACACCATTCCATGGCGCAGATCCTGTTGATAAAAAGTTTGTAGCAGTGGAACTCAACCTTGTATTAACTAATCCTGCTCCTGCAACTCCTGTACCATTTATAAACCAATCTAAATTGATTACATTACCGTTTGGAGCTTTTAGCGCAAATACTAAATCGCTAGCATAGGTATGTGCTGGTGCATTTAAGGTTACCGTTACGTTTGTAATGGTAGCACCTGCAGGTATTGTACCCGCTGCGAAAGTTACACTATTTGTAATACCGGCTAAGGCATTATCGGGGATAGGTATATTTATAGCTCCTGATGTAGCTGTAACTTGAACAGGTGTAACAATTGCAGGATTTGTAATCGATATTGTTTGTACATTTCCCAAACATATACTTGCAGGATTTGGAACTAAACTAACTGTCGTCAACATCGGTAATACAGTCAATGTTGTTGTGTTTGAAACATCTAAACTAGCATTACATGGGTTATTGTATAAAATTCTAAATTCCCAACCATTATGGTTATTTTGAATCGAATTCAATAGTAATGCTGAGGTACCTACACCTGTTATTGAAATACCAGTTGGACCGTTGTTTAATCCATTTACAACGTTTGTCCATAACCCAGTTGGGCTTGTTCTATATTGCCATATAATATTGGGTAACGGACCAGCTACAGTAACTGATACTGTTGCATTACCATTACAACGATTATTGGTAATCGATGGTTGAGCAGTTATTGAAGGATTTGAACACGGAACAATATTAACATTGTAATCTTCTGTTTCACCCCAAATGTAAGCAGCTCCGCTACATGGTGGAATAGTTAATGGTGTTCCAACTTCAGAATTTACAACCCTCATTCTTGTTATACCTAAAGCAGCAGTAGCTGGTATAATAAGATTTCCTGTTTCCACATGTGGTCCAGGAAAACTTGATGCAGATGTATAAACTCTTTCTCCTGCATCTACAAAATCACCATCAGCATTTAAATCTATAAAAATAGCAGTGCTGTTGGTAAAGTTTCCGCCGCAAGTTCCTATTTGTATAGAAACTGGTATGCTTGTTCCTTGTAAGATAGTTGCAGCAGCAGGTGCAGTTGGATAACCGGTGTAATTTGAATATCTGTTAAGTATAGACCCTGTACCCGGAGCTAAAGTTGCACAAGTAGATGAATTGTTTAAATTACCTACTGTAACATTTAATATTTCTTCATCTGCAGTACTTGAAGCAGCAGATGCACAATAGCACTGATTAGGAGGATTGATAGTTACACAAACTGGTGTAGAGTTAGTTGTAACACCTGAACAAGTAACTGCTGCATAATAACAAGTTGCTACAGTAATGTTTGGCAATGAATATGTTGAACCTGTAGCACCTGCAATGGCTGTAAATGTACCCCCCGCAGTAGGTCCTGAGAACCATTGGTAAGTTAAACCTGATAAAGGAGGATTATTTTGTAACGAAAGTGTAAATGGAGTAGCTCCCGAGCACACAGATGATTGCGTAGATAGAGTATTACCTGGAGCAGGGGCACCTGTACAAGGAGTTGGAACTACAATATTAACATTGTAATCTTCTGTTTCGCCCCATGTGTATCCTACGTAGCTGCATGGTTGAATACCTGTCGATGTACCTGTTTCTACATTTACAACCCTCATTCTGGTTGTACCAGGGGTTGCCGTTACAGGAACAAGAATGTTTGCAGTTTCTGTGTGTGGACCTACAGTACCAGCTGCAGAATTATATACTCTTTCAGTTGCTGCAAAAGTTCCATCTTGGTTATAATCAATCCAAGCAGCTATTGAGTTAGTAAAGTTACCACCACAGGTACCAATTTGAATTGATAGTGGAGTTGTTAGACCTCTAAGTACAGTTGCAACTGGTGCACCTGCGTAACCTGTATAATTTGAATATCTATTTAATATTGAACCTGCACCTGGTGCTAAAGTAGCACATGTAGATGAATTGTTTAATGAACCAAATGTAACATTAAAGATATCTTCATCTGCAGTACTTGTAGCGGCAGATGCACAATAACATGTTATAGAGTTTACACCTACCGGAGTTGATGTTGCACTGTTACCACCACAAGTTACTACCGCTTGGTAGAAAGTTGTTGCAGCTATTGTAGCTACACTATAAGTTGGATTAGTGGCTAATGGAATATTTGTGTATGGGCCACCAACACCTGTGGTTGATTGTTGCCATTGGTAAGTAACACCAGTACCCGGAATTGCATTTTGCAACGAAAGGGTAAATGGAGTACCAGGGCAAGCTGCCGAAGTTGTAGAAACTGTATTACCCGGTGCAGGTGTACCTGTACAAGGAGTAGTAGGTGCAGCTGTATAAGTAATGGTAAAAGGTAAATCTACCGCTACATCTGGTGCAGTAGCAGGGTTTCCACCATCTACTAATTGTGCCCAAACTGTTGCTACGCTTTGTCTACCATTATATGCAGGTAACGTTCTAATACCAACTGTTTGACTAGTAGGAGAAAAACAGTTTGCTGTATGCACCACCTGCCATTCTATCCAATAAGTACCTGCTGTTAAAACTGCAGTAGTTCCTAAGTTAGCAGTAATAGAAAAGATGGGTAAGTTGGGTGTTGGAGCACCTGGAGTTGGAACCTGAGAATTAAAAATTCCTTTTCTTCCGGAAAATGCAGTTGATGCAAATCTATTGGTGGTCATATCACCAAAAACTATTGTGCTACCTGCAGCACCTGGTATACCATTCCAAATTCTAACTCTAACGTTTGTATATGGTGAAGTTGTACTAGTAGGAGCTACAACTTGGTCAAGTGAATACATTGTCAAAGTGTTTATTGTCCAAGTATTTCCACCTGGCACAACAAAATCATCTGTCAATGTATTGTTAGTAGTACCTTGAGAAGCATGGCTTACTCCAAGTAAACTATTAGATTCGGTAGTATTACCGGTTACATTCTGTAATTCGTGCCAAGTAGTACCTGCAGCTGCAGCTGTACCATTTAAGCTGGTAGCACCTGTACCAAGGTTGCCATTGGTAAGCGTCTGCGCAAATAGTGCAGATACCATAAAGGCAAGGGTGAAAGTAGTCAGGAATTTTTTGTAATAAAGTCCGAACCAAGAGTAATTTTGTTTCATGTTTTTTAATTTAATTAAAATTAATTGTGTTGGATACCTGTGTAAAAGGTAGTTGCTTGGAGCTTAATTTGAACGGGGATCAACCAAGGCGGCATTTGCTTTTTGTACATTTCTTTCTGCATTTAAAGCATCTACTCTTTGTTTATCTGCAATAATAGCAGCTTCACTTTTTTGAGACCCTTTAGCTTGAGCAGCTTGGTAGTCTTTTACCTTTTTTTCATCAATTTCTTTTTGTGTCTTTTTAGCAGCTTCTATACGATCTGCTTTAGAAGGCAAAACTGTTTTATTTGCTTGTGCAAAACCAACAGAACACAAAAAGAACATCACTGCGAAAGAGAGTAATAATTTTTTCATGAAATTAATTTTTTGTTAATAAAGTTTATTTCCCAAATATACGGTTTCTTTATAAAAAAAATAGAAATTTGTTAACATTGCTTTGTGAATAATTCTTCGTTATGATATTTAAAAATTTGAGGCAATCTGGGTTTGTAAAAGGGCTGGTTTATGCTATTGTGGGGGTTATTTCTTATCCGGGCTTAAACATTATAAATAAACTCAAGATAGCTGGTATGGAAAACTTACAAAATTTACCAAAACAAAATGTGCTTTTTGTAAGCAATCATCAAACTTATTTTGCAGATGTTATTGCTTTCATCCATATTTTTTGCGCCCATAGTTGGCGAAAAAAAAATAAATTAGGCATACCGTACTATCTTCTATGGCCTTTTACAAAAATAAAATATGTAGCTGCTGAAGAAACCATGAATAGTAGCATGCTTACCAGATTTTTTAGACTCGCAGGAGCACTAACAGTAAAACGTACATGGAATGAAGGAGGAAAGGAAATTAAAAGAGGGCTTGATCCGTCAGATACCCGTAAAATATTCTCGGCGTTGAAAGATAACTGGGTTATTACTTTTCCTCAGGGCACTACAAAGGCTTTTGCCCCTGGCAGAAAAGGAACTGCTCACATTATAAAACACAGCAATCCAATAGTTATTCCAGTTGTTATAAAAGGGTTTAACCGTGCATTTAATAAAAAAGGATTGGTTATTAGGAGAAGAAACACACTGCTGAGTGTAACTTTTAAAGCTCCATTAATCATTGATCAAACCAATACCAGCGAACAAATATTAGAACAGATAATGGATGCGATAGAACAATCTAAAAAATTTATGCCCGGTGCAAACCGGGCATAAAAAAACCTCATCCCAACCCTTCTCCAAAGGAGAAGGAACTTGAAGATTGTAGCGAATAAATTATGCCAGTAAAAGGCTTATTTTATAAAAAGTGCTTTTAATTCTTCTGCATCTTCGGGCTTCATTTTGCCACCTAGTATTAGCCTTATTTGTCTTCTTCTTAAGGCTCCTTCAAATAATCTTTTTTCATCTTCAGTTTCGGGTAACAACGGATTAATTTTTCTTGGCTTACCGTTAGGGTCTAATGCCACAAATGTATAGTAAGCCTCGTTGCTTTTATATCGGTATTGTTGTATGGCATCTTCTCCCCACACATTCATGTGCACTTCCATGCTGCTGTTAAATGCTCTTGTTACTTTTGCTTCTATGTGTACGACATTGCCAATTTTTATAGGTGTTTCAAAGCTTATATTATCTACAGATGCTGTAACTACAGGTGCTGCGCAATGTTTCATAGCTGCAAGTGCTGCCGCAATATCCATCCAATACATTAAGCGTCCGCCCATTAAATTTCCAAAATTGTTGGTATCGTTTGGTAATACCAATTCTGTCATTACCACCAATGATTCTCCTGCTTTCTTTTCCATATTTCAAAATTTTTGCAAAAATAGGTAGATGTTTGTTGTGAATTTGTGAATGGTGAATAGTTAACTGTAAATGATAAATAATAAATCATTTCTGTCCTCTGCATCTTTCACTGCAATATTTTACTTCATCCCAAACCTTTTCCCATTTTTTTCGCCAGGTAAATGGCCGGTTGCAAACAATACAAATTTTTTGAGGTAAGTTTTGTTTCTTTATTGTTTTTGGTTTATCCATTGAATAAATTGGTTTAAGAAAAAATATAAAGAAAAATCCTTAAGATTATTTTATCTATGGGTTCGCAAATTAACCATTCACCATTCACATTTCACCATTCACTTTATCAAGCTTTGCTAAAAATTTTTCTGCAACTTCATTGTGATTGTTTCTCTTTTCAGGGGCCATTTTATCAAAGGTTTTCACGAGCATTCCAAGCCTAGGATTTTTTTCGAAGAAGCTTCTGTGTACATCCATAAATCGCCAAAATAATCCATCCCATATTTGACACCATTCACCTTTTTTATGGTCACTCATTTTAAGTACATAATTACTTCCGCTGATGTATGGTTTGGTTGTCATTAAACCACCATCTGCAAATTGCACCATTCCATAAACATTTGGTACCATTACCCAATCATAACTATCTACAAACATTTCCATATACCATTTATAAACTTCATCAGGGTCAAACTCACAAAGCAACATAAAATTGCCCAATAACATGAGTCTTTCTATATGATGCAAATAACCTGTTTTAACTACCTTTTTTATTACGTTGTCAATCGGCTCAATACCGGTGGTTCCATCCCAAAAAGATGCAGGCATTTTTCTATTAAATTTCCAATAATTAGTGGTGCGTTGTTTTATTCCTTCTCTGGCATAAACAATACGAATAAACTCACGCCAGCCAATGATTTGTCGTATAAAACCTTCAGTAGAATTTATAGGAGAATTATTCTTTTCTGCAAACTTTAAAACTGCATCTACAACCTCCTGCGGGGTAAGCAAACCGATATTTATTAGTGGACTTAAAACACTGTGGTGAAGAAAGTTTTCTTCGGCCACAATAGCATCCTCATATTCTCCAAACTTTTCAAATCTTTGCTTTAAAAATTCTGCTAACCATTTTTCTGCGGATGCAAAATTTGTTGGGTAAAAAAAGTGGTCAATTTCTCCATAATTTTTGTTGAAATGGGTATTCACATATTGCCTTGCTTCTATTACAAATTCATCTTCTTTTGGGAAACTTATCTGTGGTGGATTTTCTTTTGCAGGAAACTTTTTTCTGTTGTCTGCATCATAACTCCATTGTCCACCAAGCGGGCCATCATCTGGGCCTAAAAGGATATTTCTTTTTTTGCGTTGTGCAATGTAAAATTCTGTTTGAAAATATCTTTTTCTTCCATCAAAATAATCATCGCCATCCTGCTTGCTGTTTAAAAATGCCGGCGTTTGATAAGTTGTGCTTTTAATGTTATTTTCTTTACAGGCAGATGCAATTCTTTTCTCCAACCAATCATCTACCACTTCTGTAAAATGAATGGTGGAAATATTTTCTTTTTTAAAAAAATTGATAAGTTTTTTGATGTCACTTCTTTCATCAATGCTTTCAATATATGCTATTTTATAACCTTCTTTTTTTAAATATGCTTCATAACTTTTCATGGATGCACGGTGCAATAATAATTTTTGTTTGTGAAAATTATAATGCTTAAAAAATAAAAATTCTTCTATTAAAAAAACTGTTCTGTTTTTATGTAGTGCGGCATTTTGTTTGAATAACTGGTGGGGAAAAACAATACTGATTTCGTTCATAAAAGAAATTAATTAATATACAATGTAAATTGTATGAATAGGAAATAAATTACGATATGCAAAAATATTGCATCATCTACTTTGGGGATAAAAGCTAAATAGATAGCTGAAGATGAAATGTGCGACGCCAATAAAGCTACATCAGGGCTTCTTGCCCGACTAACACGCATTAAAAAATGAAATTTTTTAATGCGTTAAATTTTTATCTACCACCACTAAAACTGCTTAATTTTGTTTCATAAATTTTTATATGATATCGTTTGATAATACTGAATATGCTTTTGCTTACAAAACAGATAAAGAACTTAAAAAAGCCAATTTTCTTTTTACTACAATGGGCAAACCTTGGTTGGTAAATTTAGGATTGAACTTAATGCCTGCTGCCATAAAATTTCATATTCCTTTTACAAAAAGTGTTATTCGCAGTACAATTTTTAGCCAGTTTGTAGGTGGAGAAACGTTGGAAGAAACCGCTGCTGTTGCAAAAAAATTAGGTGAATATAATGTAGAAGTAATATTGGATTATGGTGTAGAAGGAGGAGAGGATGGTGAAGTAGGATTTGACCATGCAACGGAAGAATTTATAAAAGTGATAAACTATGCAGCGACGCAAAAGAACATTCCTTTTATGAGTATTAAGGTAACAGGGCTAGTGCGTTTTGGTTTATTAGAAACGATGGATGCTGGTATGAATGCTGTTGAAGGATCGTTAATGAACCGCTACAATGCAGTGATAACTTCATTATTGGAGAGTGAAAGAGCAGAATGGAAAAAAGTAATAGATAGAATTACTAAAATATGCCAGGCAGGCAAAGATAAAAATATTGGTGTATTGGTAGATGCTGAAGAAACTTGGATACAAGACCCGGTAGATGCACTTACCATTTTAATGATGGACCATTTTAATAAAAATAAAGCTGTTGTTTATAATACTATTCAATTATACAGACACGATAGATTGGCTTTTTTAAAAGATAGTTACGAAGCTGCTAATCAAAAAAATTTTATACTTGGAGCTAAGCTGGTACGTGGTGCTTACATGGAAAAAGAAAGAAAGCGTGCAGCAGAAAAAAACTATGCATCGCCTATACAGCCAACTAAAGAAAGTACCGATAAAGATTATAATGCAGCGGTAGAGTTTAGCATTGAGCATATTGAAAAAGTTGCTGTTATTGTAGCATCGCACAATGAAAGAAGTAATTTATTGGCCACCCAAGTTTTAGATAAATTAAATCTTCCACATAATCACCCACACATTCATTTTTCTCAACTATATGGTATGAGTGATAATATTACTTTTAACCTTGCAAAAAGCGGCTGTAGTGTGAGCAAGTATTTACCTTTCGGTCCAATAGGGGATGTAATACCATACCTTATGCGCAGAGCACAAGAAAACAGTTCAGTAGCTGGACAAATGGGTAGAGAACTTGGTTTGATTAAGAAAGAAATGTTGCGAAGAAAGTAGGTAGAATGCAGAGAGCAATTAGTTCTACAATTCTTTCATATTGGATAAAGTTCTTTTATATAAACGCCGTCAGGGTTTGACAAACTTTCTTTAAATTATAAAAGTAATTGTAATAACCCCAACAGTGGCTTTCAGCCCTGTCGGCGGTTGTGTAGAGAGTAGTTGATTACTGAAGTTTCATGATTTTATTTTCTACTAACACATACGCACATTCATCAGTGGTAGGTTTTATTTGATAAGTACCTGTAAACTTACCAAACGCAGGCAGCACAGCATAATCTTTTGCAAAATAAAAACATGCTAAATTAATTGCCTGCTTACCTAATCCACGCATGAGAATACTTGGGTGTATATGTCCGCTAAAGCAATAATTATTTTCTTTTTCTTCGCATTCATTTATATCATGTGTAAATGAAAAATTGCC
The DNA here is from genome assembly GCA_031398005.1 of Ferruginibacter sp. Taxonomy (GTDB): domain Bacteria; phylum Bacteroidota; class Bacteroidia; order Chitinophagales; family Chitinophagaceae; genus Ferruginibacter. The sequence goes on along the minus strand of JANNMO010000014.1, from coordinate 184,260 downwards.
GATAGATAAGTGTTTTTTATGCACTTCAATTGCAGCATTTTTATACCATTCGTTTTTTAGAATATCATGGTTTCCTTTTATCAAATGAATTTCGGTGCTGGAAATATCTTTTCTCCACTTTAAAAAAAGCTCGTGCTCTTTGTTCATACTGCTGTGAAAAAGATCGCCAACAATGATGAGTTGCTTCGGTTTAAAAAATTGTATTTCGTTTAGTAATCTAAATAGATCTTCTTTATATAAATTTTGAGGAATAGCTATACCGCTCTTACGGAAATGCCCACTTTTACCAAGATGAAGATCTGAAAGGATCAACGTTTTTTCTTCTTCCCAAAAAACAGTTCGCTGGGCAGATAACAAAAAGGTTTGATTAAATATTTTGTGAGAAAGAAAAGGCTGCATGTGATGGCAAAGTTACTACCATTTATAATTTTTATTTAAACATGTTTTGTTATCATTTTTAAGTTGCTTAATTTGTCTATCTAAAACTAACATTATGCAAGACAACTACAACACTAATGATTCATTAACGGTGAATGAATTACAGCAAACCCCATTGCCCACCGGATTAAATGTGTTAACCATTCTTACAATAATAGGATGTGTTATTGCTTTAGGATTTTCTGTAATTGGTTTTGTAAGCGCAAAAAGCTCTTATGATAAAAAAGATGAAGTAATGGCCCAAATGCAAAGTGCAGAAACACCCAAGTTTGTAAAATCGATGATGGGTGACCCAGCAAATTTTGAAAAAATGACCATAAAAAGTTATGAAAACAGAATCCCAATTCTTTTATTGAGCGTAACGGCAGTGGGGTTATGTTTTTTTGGTGCTATGCAAATGCGTAAAAGAAAAAAGCAAGGGTATTTGTTATATGTAATTGGTGAATTACTTCCTTTTGTTACGATGGCATTTTTTATTGGCTTTTTCGCCTTATCTGGAATGATCTTTATTTTTACCGTCGTAATTGCTTTGGTTTTTATTTTATTATATACCATGCAAAGAAAGCATTTGATATACTAAGACGGAACATCGACAACATATAGAATTAAAAAAAACCGCTTTTTTAAGGCGGTTTTTTTATGAGAAGTTAAATAATTTTAAGCCTTAAAACATTCCTTAATTTTTCCATTTAAATCAGTTTCAATCATACGGGCAGCTATTTTTATCATGTTTTTAAAAGCGGTACTTCCACTAATGCCATGACCAATAATTACAGGTTTAGCAACGCCTAATACTGGTACACCACCATACGTTTCAAAATTGAAACGTTCAAAATGTTCGTCATCAATATTTCTACGCTTTACAATGTCATACACACTTTCGGCCATCTTCAACACTACGTTTCCAGTAAAACCTTCGCATACCATTACGTCAGCCTTATCCATTAAGATATCTCTGCCTTCAATATTTCCAATAAAATTTATGTGCTTGTTTTCTTTTAAAAGAGGGTAGGTGGCTTGCGCTAAAATATTTCCTTTGCCTTCTTCTTCTCCTAAATTTACCAACCCTGTTTTAGGATTGTCTATTTTAAGAATATGCTCTGCAAACAAAGAACCTAATGTAGCAAACTGCGATAAGTTTTCAGGCTTGCAATCTGCATTCAAACCCACATCTACCAATAATCCTAAACTGCCATTCTCTCGTGGAATGTAAGCACCTATTGTTGGTCGCAATACACCTTCAATAGTTTTAATACTGAACAATGCACCCACCATCATAGCACCGGTATTGCCTGCGCTGATGAATGCATCTATTTTGCCGGTTGCTAATAGTTGAAATCCAACGGCAATAGAACTTTGCGGTTTTTCTTTTAATGCTTTTGTAGGGTGCTCATGCATCTCAATTATCTGCGAGGCATGTACAATAGTAAATAACTCTTCTGGTAAATGATAATCATGCACTAATATTTTTATTTTTTCTTCATTACCTATCAATACAAGTTGCGCTGGGGCTACTGTATCTGCCAGAAATGCCACAGCACCTTTCACTGCTTCGAGAGGTGCAAAATCGCCACCCATCATATCGAGCCCGATAGTGATCATTGTAAGAAAATTTAAAAATTAAAAATTCCAAAACCGTACTTGAAGTTACGCAAGTACGATCCTGGAATAAAAGATTTTTTCAGCAAATATTATACAGCTCTTAATGGCGCTTTTTCTGACACCAATTTACCCTTATAGTATAATTTTCCTTCGCTTACGTGTGCACGGTGGCGTACGTGTGTTTCGCCTGTAGTGCTGTCCACACTAAGTGTAGGTTCTGTAGCCTTGTAGTGCGTTCTTCTTTTTGCACTTCTTTGCTGACTATGGCGCCTTTTTGGATTTGGCATGACTTGTTTTTTTTAGTATTTGTATAAAATTCTTATGTCTAACTGATTTTACAATCAATCTTTATTTAATTGTCTTTAAACTTTTCCAACCCTTTCCAAATTGAATTTTCTTTCCTTTCCTCATTATCTATCTGCATATTGTTCAACCTGTTTAAAACTTCTTCATTACAAAGTGATTTACCATTTTCATCATTTCCACAAACATGTTGCATTGGTATGCTCAACATTACAAATTCGTACAACCAATCACTTACATCAATATGGCTTTCAGATTTAGCAATGTAAAATACATCCGCATCTTCTTCTTCTTCATTTGCTTTTTGTGGGTCTTCTGTAAGTTTCACCAACATATTAAATTCATCCCAAAGATCTACTTTTAATGGATTGCCACACCTGTCGCAGTGTACAGCGGCGTTTCCACCCACCATAAATTTTAATAACATAAAACCGTTGCTTTTTTCAAACATCAATTTTACATTGGCATTCATTTCATCTACTCCTTCGCCACCTTTCTCCTTAAAAAAATCATGGTCCAATTCGTAGTTAAACTCGTGTACACCGGGTTTTAATCCTACAAAAGCTATCTCATACATACGCTTGCTACCCATTGCATTCTTTTTAAAGGAGTGCAAATGTACATCATTATTTTTAAAATTTAGCTTTAAACATAGCATATAGTTATTAAAATGCTGCATTTTTGGGATAAAATGTGCTTTTAAATATATGAAGCTAAGAAATAGAGTACTAATAATGTTGATGTTAGTTTTTGTCTGTATAGTAATTCATATATATAGCAATGATGCAAACAGGGTAGAAAGTGGATATGCCAGTACATTTTATCCAACTTTGTCAAATGTATTTAGATCAATTTTTGGGTGGCTTCCATTTAGTATTGGAGATTTTTTGTGGGGGTGGTTGGTATTTTTTCTTATTCTAAAACTGTTTTATTTTATCAGATTTTTATTTAGTAAAAAAAGAAGATCAGGCTCAGCTGAGTTAGTTAAATTAACTACCATTAAAACAGTGATGTTTTGTAGCGTTGTATATATCTTATTTAATATTTTTTGGGGAATAAATTATAACAGGCTTGGTATAGCTAACCAACTTGGGCTAACAATGAATGAATATACCCTGGATGAATTAAAAATAATTAATGGGGTTTTAGTTGATAAAATAAACAATTCAAAACAAACATTACTAAATAAAAAAGCAGCTTATCCAAATAATTCATCATTGTTTAGCATGACAAAAAATGCTTATGCCGTCGTAGCAAAAAAATATGAATTTCTTAATTATCCAAATGCTTCTTTAAAACAATCAATGTGGGGATGGCTCGGAAATTACACTGGCTTTGTTGGATATTACAACCCATTTACCGGCGAGGCTCAAGTAAATACCACCGTGCCAAAATTTACACAACCTTTTACTGCTTGCCACGAAGTAGCGCACCAGCTTGGTTATGCAAAAGAAATGGAAGCAAATTTTGTAGGGTATTTGGCAGCATCCAATTCTACAGATACGCTGTTTAGATACTCTGTTTACACAGATCTTTTTTCTTATGCCAATCGTACGTTATACATTGCTGATAGCTCGGCTGCCCTACAATACAGAAAATTATTATTGCCAGCAGTCATTGCAGATTTTAAAGAAAGAAGAAAATTTGCTATGGATCACAGCAGTTTTTTAGAACCAATTTTTAGAACCCTTTATGGAAAATTTTTGCAAAGCAACCAACAACCAATGGGTATATTAAGTTACGATGAGGTAACTACTTTTATAATTTCATATTACAAAAAGTTTGGCACCATTTAGGACAATAAATTATATAACGCCATTAAAAATTCTTACATGAAATCTATTTACAAATTAATTATTTCCATAGCAATACCATTGGCAGTAGGTGGAATTTCGGGATTTTTTACTTCAAGTTCAGTTAATACTTGGTTTGTTACATTAAACAAACCATCCTTTAACCCACCGAGTTGGGTATTTGCGCCAGTATGGACTACCCTATATATTATGATGGGAATTTCATTTTACATTATTTGGAACAGTCATGCAAAACTTGAGAAAAGATATACCGGCTATACTTACTACTGGTTGCAACTTGCGTTAAATTTTTTGTGGTCATTTTTATTCTTCTATTTTCAAAGGCCCGACCTTGCTTTAATAGATATTATTTTACTTTTTATAATGATTGCAAGTACTATTTTTTCTTTCAGAAAAATATCTAAAATTGCCGCATGGTTACTGGTTCCATATTTATGCTGGGTGGCCTTTGCAACTGCCCTTAATTTCGAAATTTGGAGATTAAATTAAACCCATTAGTTTACTGCAGTGGCAATTTTGCTTCTAAAATTTTTATTGGTTAATGTACTTATTTCAAAAGCATTCATCCAACCTTGTAATCTATCATTTTCGGTTTCTGTAAGTCCATTAAAAAAATAAGCCATTTCTATTTTAATACCTTTTTTGGTGGTGGCATATATAGCTTTGGTAAGTACAAATGCAGTGCTGCCGCCTTTTTGCCCAAAATGTTTAAGCCATTGTTGGTTTAATGGGTTTTCCATTCCTACTTCTAATATTTTGGATAAAATAACGTAAGTAGCAGAATCAAAATATTTCCTGTTATTTAATACTCTACATACCTGCGCATAATCTCTGGTAGTAGAAGAAGGTAATCTATCGCTCCAGGCTTTTTGCATTTTCATGGTAAGATCCTGCGGACGAAATTTAGATTTTAAAACCGTATCATATTTTAATGCTTTGTGCATATCGTAAATGTAGCGGCAGTATTGTTCTTCGGTTAATCTGCTAATGCCTTTTAAAATATAATCTTCTTTTTTTTTCTTTGGATTTTGGTACATAAATAAGGAAGCTACCAAAGGATAAACAACCGTGTGATTTCTTATGCCGAGTATTTCATTGTTGTTTTTAATGTTATCAAGTCCAACCAAATCCATCAGGTATTCAGTATTTGCATTACTGCTAAAAAGTATCATTCCTCGGGCAATATTTAGAAGAGATACACTGTCGTTTATAATATGACCAAGTCCTTTTTCATATTCAATCCAACCTGGGTGTGCACCGCCATCTGTATTGGCTAAATAATATTTATCGAGCTCTTTTAATGGAATCATCTCCTCTTTATCAAAAATATTATTTGCTGCCTGTTTTGCAAATTCGAGCGCAACCAAAATTTTCACAGTGCTTGCCAATGGCATCATGGTGTTTTCATTTAATCGCCCCACTACGGTATCATTAACAGCAAGAAATAAGGATGACCGACTTTTATTTGCCTGTATAAAACTAAGTAAAGAATCAGCAGCTGTTTGTGCACTTGCCAATGATATGAATAATACTAATGAGGAAAAAACAATTATTTTTTTCATGTTCATTTATATAGTTATGTATCTGTCTAAAAAATATTAATTATCCATTATCAAATTATCCATTCTTAAAAAGCATTTTTCCACATCATGCTTTCTACTGGCACATCTGGTTGCCCGCTGTATTTTGCATTTTTTTTCTGGTTGTATTTTACTTCAATTTCTCCCTCTACCGGAAAATAAATTAACTGACCAATAGGCATTCCTTTATAAACCCTTACCGGTTGTTTTACTGAAATTTCCAAAGTCCAGTGTCCGCAAAAACCTACGTCGCCTTTTCCTGCCGTTGCGTGTATATCAATGCCCAAGCGCCCTGTAGATGATTTGCCTTCTAAAAACGGAACATGTGCATGCGTCTCAGTATATTCTTCTGTTACGCCTAAATAAAACATGTGCGGCAATAATAAAATACCTTCCTCTGGTATTTCGAAATGTTTTATTTTATTGTGTTTTTTTGCATCCAGTTCTGCATGCTCATATGTAGCAAGGTTTTTACCGAGGTGTACGTCATAACTGTTACTGCCAAGGTCTGCCCTGCTATATGGAACAACTTTTATTGTTCCTTTTTCCATCTCTTCCAAAATTCTTTTGTCGCTTAATATCATAAGTTAGTTTTTATATGCTTCGCATATATTATTTATTTTTTATCCAAACAAAGAAGCAGCTATGGTCATCATCGTTGTGTCACTCACTTCAGGGTCATACCTTTTTTCATCTTTTATTTAAGCGTAAAAAGGCTTTTTTAATTCCATTCAATTTTTATCAAGCCCACACTTTGAAAAATATAACATTTCAAAGTATAAGAGACCAATGTCTCTCTTAGGGGTATTTTTGGGGCTGTTTTTTCCTACTTTTGCCCCATGCCACTCATTTACCAGCACCAAATAAATGCAGCCACAAAAATAGGCGTTTGGCATATTACCGAAGCAGAGAATTTTTTTTTAAATTTTGTCCCCCTACAACGCAGCATTACACACCCACATAAACGGGTGCAACATTTGGCAGGTAGGTTTTTACTGCGTGAATTGTTTCCAGAGTTTCCATTATCACTTATTCAAATTGCCGATACCCGAAAACCATTTTTAGAAGATGAAGCATTTCACTTTTCAATTTCACACTGTGGAGACTATGCTGCCGTTATTGTGAGTACCCAAAATAGGGTAGGAGTCGATATTGAAATACCACATTCAAAAATTGAACGAATACAACACAAATTTTTATCGGAAAAGGAAAAGGGATTACTAAATAAGAGTGATGGCGAAAATATTAAAATGCTCACCATGGCATGGAGTATGAAAGAAGCCATGTTTAAATGGTACGGTGTGGGGCAAGTAGATTTTATTAACGATATGAGGATTGAAGTTGTCAATAGAACTGAAAAAGGGTTTACTGCACAATGTTTTTTTAAAAAGGAATTAAATGCGATTTTAATGCTGGAAAATATTACAGTGAACGGAAATAATTTATCGTGGGTTGTAACAGATCATTAAGCGGTTGACTGGTTTAAAATTGTTTGCATACAACTATATAATGCAGGGTATTGCTGTTTCATTTGTGATGGGCGTTCAAAAAATATCTCTACACTTTCAGCCCAAAATTCCTGTAGATTTTTAAGCGCATAATCTGTGTAAAGCCTTTGCTCAGTTATTTTTTCTATTTTAAAAACATGATCTCCATGTGTGTGAAAATGATTGTAGCTTTTGGAGAACATTGCATCTCTATCTTGCTCACAAATTATATTTTGACAATAATAAGCATGTGCCATTTCGTGCAACCCTACATTTTGACCATTGGTACTATTTTCATTTCCCAGTAAAAAATGTTTCCACGAAATATTAATGGTATCACCAGATACATTTCCTTCTAAAATTCGTATTGTTGGATGTATTCCTAAAAACTCCTGTGGATAAATATTGATGCACTTGTAATGAGGTAAAAGATATTCTTCTAACCCAAAACGTAATTGCACAGCTGTAGCAGAAATTAGTATCGGCATTTCTTTAAAACCACTTCTGTCGTGAATTCTAAAAATTTTACTCTTCATAAATCTTTTATGCCTGTTGAGAAAACGATTTTTTTCACTATGGGAAAGATTTGTAAAAAAGGGAAAGCGCCTTGTAAATATTGCAACAATTTCTGCTTCGGAAAAGTTTAAATCTTTACCCTTGTAAGTTAGAAAACTATAGGTAGGTTTATAGGTAGGTTCCATTTCTTCACCGAAAAAAAATTTTCTCCTTGTTCCAATTTCTACCCAATCATTATCATCTTCTGCATAAGGGTTTTTCTTTTTTTTCTTAAGTCTGTAAACTGCATAAAATATAAAAGCAATGAATAATAAGAAAATACCAAATTCTATTTTTTCTCCAAGTTGATCATAGTATTTTTTCTGTTCTATGTATTGGTTTTGTTGATATATCCTTTGTGCACTAATAACATTTCTCAGCAAAGAATCTTTATGCTCATCGTTTTTATATGAATATGCATAATCAGCATTGGTTTCATTTAATGATGATTCAAATATTCGTTTTACCAGAACTGAATCATTAATTTCATTACCATTATAAACAATAAAATTATCTCCTTTATCATTTAACCACAATGTATCTTGAGGCATTAAATTTTAATTTTAATTTTATTCTGCATCACCATCCACCAATTGCATATTTAATTCCTGCCCCGCAATACCCTCCACCGAGCCCGAAATATGCAAGGAATTTTGTATAATCAATTCAATTTGTTTTTCTTTTTTCTTCCAGTTTTTTTCAAAGTCTTCCCGTTCTTTTTGCATCATTGAACGCAGGCTGCGAAACCCTTCCCGCATGGCATTCATATTACCTACAAACTCGTGGCTTGTTAAGTAATTGTACATGGCCACCATTTTCTCACCTTTGTTTTCCTGGCTTGTTCTGCTTTCGCTTATTTTTAAAATGGCATTTCTTAATACCTGCGCCAAGCTTCTTGCTTCTGAAAATGTACAAATGTAAACGCCGTTTTTCTCACCAAACTGTTGTAGATCTTTGGGCATTGTTTTGGTTACAATTACGGCAATATCTGCACCGGTTGCAAGCATATCTTTCTTTAATTTCTCAATCCAATCTGCGGTGAAAGCTTCCGTGCGCTTGCTTTCATAAATAATTTTGCCGCACTCTTGCCCTACATGATTGCGGACGGTTTGTATGCAATCTGCACCACGTACTCCTTTGCCCACTTCACTGATTACATCAAACGGAAAAGTGGCGGCCAGCATTTCTTCCAAGGCTTGTTCCTGTACTTCGCCTTGTAATTGCATTGAGCCTTGCTCTGCTTTGCGTTTCATCTCTTCTGCCAGTTTCTTTTGGTCTTCCAATTGTTTTTCCAACTCACGCATACGCATCGTTTGCTCATTTTCTTTTATCGCATTTTTTTCATTTTCCTGTTTGCGTATTTGTTCTCCCAACGAATGCCTTTCTTCCTGTAACTTTTTCTGAACGGTTATTTCAAGCTCGGCTTCTTTATTTTTGAGTTGCTGTTCTTTTTGTAAAAACTCCAGTTCTTTTTTGCGGGCTTCTTTTAATTTTTCTTCGTTGTCATTTTTTTCCTGCTGCAGTATTCTTAAACGGTTTTCAAAGTCAGAAGATATGCTTTTGGTAAGCTGCTCCTGCATTTCTGCTTCCATTTTTATTTTTTCCTGCTGTATTTTTTTTAGGAAAAGTTCATTTTCGTTTTTCTTTTTTTCTTCAAATAATAATTTTTCTGCTTCTAGCTTTTTTTCATTTTCTTCTACTTTATTAAGGGATTGCTGTAATTTATTTTGATATTGTTGTTGGTATTTCTTTTCAAGATCGGCGGCTATTACATTTTCTACATCAAAGGTATGCCCGCAGTTTGGGCATTTAATATCGTTGGTCATTGTTGGTATTTTTTACAAGATAATAAATTTGGAGGAAGGATTGTGAACGCCAGCAAAGCAAAAATTTTGTTGCCACGAATTACACCTATTTACACGAATAAAGTAACATAAGATCTAAAATAATCTTTACTGGATTTGGCATTATCTTATATTTAATTGGTAGTGCATAATAAAAGTTGAAAAATGATTTTCTGATCAAGCTAGCCATGATAGAAGTGGAAAGCCCGGAATGAGTGATTCCGCTGCAAGCGGAAGAAACGAAATGGGGACTTGTAACGGATAGCATGAAACAAATGCTGAATGAGGGTCTTTTGCTGATGCTTCAAATTGTATAAAAAAAAACCTGCAAAAGCAGGTTCATTATTTTGTGCGGCCAATCAGATTCGAACTGACACACCCGTTGTATGGGCGCTACCACCTCAAGGTAGTGCGTCTACCAATTTCGCCATAGCCGCAAGTAAAATATTTCTGGTATTGTAAAATTACAAAATACCTAAAACTAAAAAAACGCTCAAATAAGCGTTTTTTGTGCCCCGGAACGGAGTTGAACCGTTACTTACATTGCTGTAAACAGGATTTTAAGTCCTGCGTGTCTACCAATTTCACCACCGGGGCATTTGTCAGACTGAGCTTGTCGAAGTCTTACAAATACATAAAAAAACTCCCGTCTCGGGCGGGAGTTTTTGTGAGCGGAAGACCGGGCTCGAACCGGCCACCCCGACCTTGGCAAGGTCGTGCTCTACCAAATGAGCTACTTCCGCTTTTAATGTATAAGAACTTTTTTCTTTAAAAGAAATCTTTCGATTTGTTTTTCGGATTGCAAAAATAAGGATTGAAAGTTAATTACAAAATTTTTATTTGTAAGTAGGATTGTAAAGTGTATTTGCAGGCACATTTACTTCTGGTTTTCCTTTGTATCTGTGAGTGTATTGTGCTACACATGCAGATAAAATGATAGCTACCACTACAAATATTTGGCAGAACCAAATAAATTTAGAAGATGATACCCAACTGTGAGAAAAATCTTTCTCTTTATTGTCAATTATTTCTGGTTGCATTTTTTATAATTTTCAGTTGCAAAAATAAGGGCTTATTTTTTAAAAATATTACTTGCGGGTAAAAATTTCGGAAAAGGTTTTTTTATTTTTAAAATAATACTGCCACAAAATACTACCGTTATAAAACCCTTCCATTTTTTTATTGACCGTTTTTACTTGTAAAGATTTTTTCTTTTCAAATAATATCCAATTAGCAAAATGTAAATGTGCTTTTGCAATGGCTATAAAATACCCACCATCGCCAGCAAAAAGTCCTCTATATGCTGCAAGCGCATCTAAGCCAAAACGCATGGGCAGTTTCCATAACAATGCAGCAGCTGCACTGTTTTTATAAAGCATTATTAAATTATTACGGAAATTTAAATACGTTTTTTTACTGTTGCCTTTTGGTAACGTACCTCCACCAACATGGTACACTACAGAGGTTGGTTGCACATAAATTTTGTAACCTGCACGCTGCATACGCCAACAGAGGTCAATCTCTTCTTGGTGTGCAAAAAAATATTCATCTAGCCCACCTAATAAATTATATACATCTGCCTTCACAAACATAGCTGCCCCACTAGCCCAAAAACAAGGGCTTGCATTTTCATATTGACCATTATCCGGTTCTATTTTTTCCAGTACACGACCTCTTGCAAATGGATAACCAAATACATCAATCCAACCGCCACAAGCACCTGCATATTCAAAAAGTGTTTTATTCTTTTCATCCAGCATTTTTGGTTGGCATGCAGCAATGCTGCTGTCATTTTCCATGAGGGTTATTACAGGCTCAATCCAATTGGGTGTTACTTCTACATCGCTGTTTAGTAATACAAAATAATCGGCCTTTACTTGTTTTAATGCAGTGTTGTACCCTTTAGCAAAACCTTCGTTGGTTGGGTTAATAATTATTTTTATAGAAGGATAATATTGTTGCAGATATTTAATTGAATCATCGGTAGATGCATTGTCTGCCACAATTATTTCAATATTTTTATAAGTAGATGCTATTACGGATGGTAAATATTTTTGTAAAAAACTTTTTCCGTTCCAGTTTAAAATAACCACTGCTACCAATGGCAAATTTTGCTGTAGCGAAAGAATATCGTTGCTTATATTGTTGGTCATATCATTACAAACATACTTCATTTGTAAAATTTATAATCAATTGCATTTCATTATTTGCTATTTTTAAATATGCTACAACGGTTTTTTAATTTAAGAAATATATTGGGATTAATTGCTATTGCATTTGTAATGGGTAGTATATTTTTTAGTAACTATCTGGCAAAAAAAATTGCGGTAGATGAAAAAAGAAAAATTGAGCAATATGTAGAAGCAGTTAATGACTTAAACAATATTGCCAATCCAGATACTAAACTTGCCAGCAAAATTATTATTGAAAATGGAAAAGATATTCCGTTGATAAAAACAAATGAAAACGACAGTATTATTGAGCATAATTATGATACTTCCAGCGTAAATAAAAATGCATTTTTTTTAAAAGAAAAGTTGACTGAATTAAAAAAAATAAATCCACCAATCGTTTGGCAAAACCCACAAAATGCAGCTGAAAAAAACTTTACTTATTATGGTGAATCCGACTTACTGGTACAAATAAGATACTTCCCCATTGTGCAACTTGTGGTTGCCATGCTTTTTATTATCATCATTTTTATTGCAGTATCTAATAAAAGTAAAAGTACCCAAAACCAAGTGTGGGCGGGCATGGCAAAAGAAACTGCACACCAGCTTGGTACGCCCATATCTTCCTTGGAAGGATGGATGGAAATGCTGAAAGAAAATGAGGACACACAAAAAATAGCTTTTGAAATGAGCAAAGATGTGGAGCGTTTAAAACTGGTAAGCGATCGATTTGGAAAAATTGGAAGTACACCCAAACTGGAGGAAACAGATTTGATAATGCAGGTAGAAAGTATGGTAAGCTACATAAGAAAAAGGGCTACAGACAAGGTTTCTTTTAGCATAAATACAAATGGTGAAACAGATATTACAGCCATGATAAACCCACCATTATTTGATTGGGTAATAGAAAATTTATTGAAAAATGCATTAGATGCAATGGATGGCAAGGGGAGTATTGATATTAATATTAAAAATGAAACTGCTCAAATTATAGTTGATGTTAAAGACAGTGGAAAAGGCATTAATAAAAATAATATTGCCAATGTTTTTAAACCTGGTTTTACAACTAAACAAAGAGGTTGGGGGCTTGGCCTATCGCTCAGTAAAAGAATAATTGATTTATACCACAAGGGAGAATTATTTGTAAAACAAAGCGAAGTGGGAAAAGGAACTACTTTTAGGATCGTATTGAAGAAATAATAAAGCCCTCATTTGATTGAAGGCTCGTTTAAATATTATTATTGAAAACTATTAAATTTCTCCCATCACATACATAGCTCCTTTAGGCTGAGGGTTACCACCTTCTGTTTCTAGTGTAATAGCAAAAGCCTGCGCTTTACCAAATGTTTTCATTTTTTGAATGCTGTATTTTTTACCATCTTTTGAGGTAATCATTCCGCCATCTACTGGTTTACCATCTACAATTGCCCATAATTGGTATTGCTTGCCAGATGGTGCCATAGGTAAATTGCTGGGATCCACGTAAACTTCACCGGTGTTCTTCATCCAAAATATTTTTGCTGCTGCATCTGGAGCTGCTTCCAAACCCTTCAGAAAAACTGGTTCACTGTACTTGCTTTGTACTATACCCATGTCTTTATTAACATCAGTCAAACGCTCGTTTAACGAAGCAATCTGTTGTTGGCTTTCATTATAATTTTCATTAGCAACTTTGTATTTATTGTAATAAAAAAAGTTAAGCGCAGAGCTGCCAATTAAAAGAAAAACAGCGGCTGCTGCGGCAACATTGCGCAAAGGCGACATTGATACAACTTTTGCAGGCTGCTGGTAAGTATTATTAGTACCTAAATTTTCAGAGGCTTTTAAATTATTAAAAATTTGCTCTTTTATAGAACTAGATGGGGTAATAGCATTTGCAAATGCGTATGCTTCAAAGGATTTTTCTATGCTGGTGATTTCATCATGTACTTCAGGGTAGATGGCACGCCATTGCTCTACCTGTAGAGATTCTTCAGAAGAAGTAGCGCCCATGACGTACATTTCTAAAAGACCTGATGATATGATTTCTTGTTTTTCCACTTTATTGATATTGCAATAATTTTCTTAATTCTATAATAGCTGAACGCATTCTTGTTTTCACCGTTCCCAGTGGTATATCCATTTCTTTGGAAATTTCCTCTTGAGTGTAACCGTTAAAATACGCTAAGTCAATGATAACTTTTTGATCTGGCTTTAAATACTGAAGTTGTTTCCGTAAACCTATGGTATCAAACCTTTCAGATGTAAAGTTCTTGTCTTGATAAGTAGTTACGGAATTTTCATCTTGTGAGATTTTCTTCTGTTTTTTATACCCTTTACTACGCAGAGTGTCAATTGTAAGGTTTCGGGTAATATTAATCATCCAAGTGAATAATCTCCCCTTACTATTATCATATTGTTTAAAATTGTTCCAGATTTTTAGAAAGGCTTCTTGTAATATATCTTCTGCAAGCTGAATGTCATCAACCATTCGCATAATGATACCATTTAAAGCAGCAGCATAATTATCGTATAAGTAGGAAAAAGCATTTTGATCTTCATTTCGAAGCAATGCAATCAACTCTTCCTCACTGTATTTTGTATTCACTTGCAAAAAAAATCTTTTTAAGTTTTTGTTTGGGGTTGTAAGATAATGTCTTTTTTAAAAAAAAATAACATCTTTATCTCTTAACTCACTAAAAATTGAAATACTGGCTGATATATTTTAAAAGTTATGAACATGTTAAAGCACAAATGATGCCGAAGGGAAAATTTGAAAATTTTGGGGTTATTAAATTTCCATTTTCATAAACATAGAATCATAAAATGTAGATTAACACTTATTTTTGTCAGCTGCACAAACTAATTTTTTAATGGATAACAATAAATTGCTGACCAATTGGCAAAAAAAATCGCTCGAACGCACCAAGCTCTATAAAAAAATGCTGCACCGGGCAGATAAAAAAACTACACTGCGAGCACTGCCTGCTTTAGATGTAGAAGCATATGAAAATATTAACTGCCTTACCTGTGCCAATTGCTGTAAAAATTATTCGCCAAGGTTTAAAGCAACAGATGTAAAACGCATTTCGAAAGTTATGCAAATGAAAGAAGGAGTTTTTATTGAAACTTATTTGAGATTAGATGAAGATGGTGATTATGTAACCACCACAAAACCTTGTCCTTTTTTGGGTGAAGATAATTATTGCAGTATTTATGAAGATCGCCCATCTGACTGTGTTCGCTTTCCTTATACTGATGAAGATGTAATTATTAAACGCCAGGAAATAACCTTAAAAAATTCTACATTTTGCCCTATCGTTTATTTTGTGTTGGAAAAATTGATGGAAAAGAAATAAACTATTTTTTTCTTGGTATAGATAAACTCTGAAAGTTTTCATTGGACATTTTTGCAATAAAAACTATTTGCCCCACATGATAAGGGTAGTGGGCCAATTGTCTGTTGATGGCTTCCAAAACTGAATGCGCCTCCCCACGAATATATATTGTTGCGCTTAATTGATTGGATGTAACGTTGTTCAATGCAGCAAATAAACATTGCCAACCTTCTTCCCAAACCTTCATTACATCTTCTTTTGTTTTTAAAACAACTTCAAATTCTTCATCCCTATTTCGCCAATCTTTTTCACCATCCGTTGTAAGAAAATCTGTCCACCGGCTAAGCATATTGCCCGCCATATGTTGCACAATCATTGCAATGCTGTTGCTTTCATTATTTACCTGAATAAATAATTTATCCTCATCAATTTGCGCTATGGCTTTTTCTGCCAGTAATTTATATTGAGCAAATTGCTTTTTGCAAAAGACCAAAAAATTTTCTTCTATATCCATGTTTTACATTTTTGCTTTTTCGGCTGTAATTTCATCCCATGCTGCTTCTAAAGGTCTGTTTATTCCATCGCCTTTCCACTCAGGAGAGCCAGGTACTTCTTTTAATTTTAAAAAATCGGCTTTCAACATACCGCTTGCAAGACTTTGGGTTGCCAATTTTAAAACATTGCTGAGGTAATCTCTAAACAATAAAATATCTGCCTTGCTGATGATGATTTGGTAACCGGTGGCTGCATGGCCGCAAACATAAGTGGTGCTATCTGTAAATTTATTGGTAGCATCAGTAAGTGTTTTTATCCATTGGGAAATGTTGGCTCCTGCGCTTCTATCTACAAATGGATGACGGCGGTTAAAAACCAAATCGCCTACATGTACAATATTTGCTTTTTCAAAATGTACAAAACTATCGCCGTTGGTATGGCCTGCACCAAAATAATGCAGCGTTAATTTTTCTCCTTTTAATTTTTTGGTCCAAATTGTATCGTACGTTAAATCAGGATATAATTGCTTTTCTTCATTTTTATTTTTAACGGCTGCCGTTTGTTGATTAATTTTAGAATTAGCATGAGCAACCACATTTTTTGCCAATCCTTTGAAGGCAATATTACCACCACTATGGTCTCCATGATGATGCGTATTTACAAGCAATGTAAAAGGCTTTTTAGATTTTTTTTGCAACTCATCTATTAAATGTTTGGCGGTATCAGGAAACTGACTATCCACCACCACAGTACCTTTTTTGCCCACCATAAATAGGATAGTACCACCTTTTTCAGTAAAAACACCAATAGTATCTGTAAGCATTTTTATGTTGAAAGTGGGATCGGCTAAAAAAGATGCCAATGTACTTTTGCTTAACAATGCTAAGGCTCCTAATGTGAGGGTAGTATTTTTTATAAATGAACGACGTTGCATATATTTTATTGAAAAGTTACGGATAATTTTTTTCAGAAATTGCATGATCTAATTCGTGGAAAAAGTTGAAAAAAGATTTTCTGTTCACTGGCTGGTGGATAGAAGTGAAAATCCTTTTTGCTGCCTTTGAGCAAAAAGATTGCAACGGATAGCCGCAACAAATGTTGAATGATGTTACTGAAGACTACAGCCCCCAAATAAATTAATATTCTATCTTTTTCAAATTTGGAAAACCAATCCAAGTGCCCACCACAACCAATACTGACATGGCTCCACCAAAAACAACCGCAGGCAAAGTGCCCATTAACTTAGATGTAATGCCGCTTTCAAATTGGCCAAGTTCGTTGGAAGAATTTATAAAAATCATGTTGATGGAAGATACACGGCCCCGCAATTCATCTGGCGTATAAAGTTGAGAAATAGTACCACGAATAACTACACTTATACCATCGCATACACCTGCAATAGCAAGTGCCAAAAAGCTGAGCCAATACACTTTTGATAAACCAAATACAATGATAAATATTCCAAAACCTGCCACCGCCAATAACATTTTTACGCCTTGTTTCTTCTTCATAGGAACGGCCAACAGAATGAGTACACTTATCAGTGCGCCAATATCCATAGCTGCATTAAGAAAGCCATAGCCAATTGCATTTGTATGCAAAACATTCTCTGCTATTTCTGGTATAAATGCAACAGCGCCGCCAAAAAGCACCGCAAATAAATCAAGTGAAATTACACCGAGCAACGTTTTACTATTCCAAACAAATTGAAACCCATTTTTAATAGAGGAAAAAATTGATTCGGAAATTTCTTTTAATATTGGAGGCTTGGGAGATAATAAAAATGCAAATATAGCAGCACCGCCAATTAAAACAGCACTCACAAAATAGGCATTTGAAATACCTGCTAGCGCAATGATTAAGCCTCCTGTTGCATGCCCGGCAATAGATGAAATTAAATAAGAAGATGAACTTAATGAAATGGCTTTTTGAAAATTTGCTCTTGTTACTATTGCTGCAATCATACTGCTAGCAGCAGGAGATGAAAACGAACGAATAATACCTGTGCAAAACACCACAAAAAATATTACATATAACCTAGTATTGCTGTCAATATTTATTTGGGGTAAACTAATAATAGCCAGCGTAGCAGCACATAATAAATATAAAATATAGGATACAACTAAAATGTTTTTTTTATCGTGTGTATCTATGTAATGCCCTGCATACAAAGCAGAAATTACTGCTGGTAAAAACTCTGTAAGCCCCGCCAAGCCTACCATATAAGTATTTGCCAAATGAAAGACCTGGTAAATTACAATGGTAGATATCATGCGTAACCCCAATGTAAAAAACAATTTGGCACCCAAAAAATATTTAAATTCTATTGGTAATTTATTTGGTACTACTGCATCCATTTATGGGAGTGTTAAAAAGTGTTGACCATCTTCATATTCTTTTTCCAGTGCATCTAATATTACTTTTATGTGCTCAGGATTATCGAGAAAATCTGCATTGCTTGCATCTACAAAAAGTGTTTTAATATGATGCTGCTTTATATACTGGGTATATGTTTCTTGCAAAGAAAATAAATAATCGTTTGGGATGCCCTGCTCGTATTTTCTGTTACGCTTTTTTATATTTTCCTGTAATTTATTTACGGGTGTATGTAAATAAATTAAAATATCTGGCTGTACAATTTGTGGATTTATAATGTCGAATAATTTTTGGTATAACCTAAACTCTTCATCAGGCAAATTTACTTTTGCAAACAATAAACATTTTGTAAAAAGATAATCAGATACGGTTACATTTTGAAACATATCTTTTGTTTGCAGCAAATCTTTTAGCTGTTTGTAACGCTCGGCCATAAAAAAAAGTTCCAATGGAAAAGCGTACTGGTGAGGGTTTTCATAAAATTTGGGGAGAAATGGATTTTCTGCGAATTCTTCTAAAATTAACCTTGCATTAAAATGTTTGCTTAAAATATGGGCGAGTGTAGTTTTGCCTGCTCCTATGTTTCCCTCTATCGTAATAAAATTATAATTCATCTATGCTGCAAAATAAAAGGAAACTGCAAAACTGTTATCAAATCTTTTGCACATTTAGGGTATCGGTGCAAATGTTGAGGAGTTCTTTTGCAGTTTTTTTTAATTGAGGATGAACCAATGAAACTGCCATTTCTGCAAGCGGAATAAGCACAAAGCGCCTATTTTGTATTTCGGGGTGAGGAATTGTAAGGTTTTTCTTTTTAATAATTTCATTGTTGAAAAAAAGAATATCAATATCAATAATGCGGGCTGCATTTTTTTCTGTTCTTATCCTTCCCATTTTTTTTTCAATCAATAAAATTTCTTTTAATAGTGGCAAAGGAGTTAAAGTAGTTTCTACCTCAATTATCTGGTTTAAGAAATCGGGCTGGTCAGTATTTCCCCATGCGGCTGTGCTGTAAAGGCTAGATGATTTTTTAAGCTCCCCAATGGCTTCTTCAATAAATTTTGTAGCAAGTAGTAATTGTTCTTTGCTATTTCCTAAATTACTACCCAGCAGTAAATAAACTGTATTCATGTTAAATGCTGAAAAGCCTTTTATCAGTGCTGAAAGTGGTTATTTCTGTAATTTTTATTTTTTTAAAATCTGCATGCAGGGGGTTAATAAGGTAATTATTTTCTTCCTTTATAACCGCAGATGGAATTTTTAAAATAGCATTGGAAGCGGATTTAATAAACTGATCGCCCATAAATTGGGTGTAGCCAAAATCTTCTTTCCAATCAGATTTCATTTTACTGTGTTTTATTTCTTTTATTTCTATACTATCCGGAAAAGAAATATGCAGCAAACTTAATTCAATATTAAAATCCTTAAACTGGTTGTGCACAAGCATTTCAACTACAGCCAAAGAAATATGTTCAGATACATATAACATAGCAACTCCCTTCGAGTTCCACCTGCCACCAAAAAGTTTGGCTCCCGTACCCGAAAGGTCATCGCTATACAAAGCGTTGCATATTCTATATACCATCATGCGAAAATACCATGTTGAATGCGCCCTAATTGTGTAAGTACATTTTGTATGCCTTCAAAAGTAGAAAGCGAGTGTACAGATAGGTTGCCCTCTATCATGTATGGCTCACGCTTTATCCAATCATAAAATTTATCGGTGGAGCCAAAAGTTAGTTTTGCTTGTTGTAAAACTTTTTCTATAAGTACTATACGCTCGGCATTTATGGGTGCAAACGAGTGATTATCTTTTGAATAACGCTGCAAAGTACGCTCACTTACATGTAATATATTTGCCCATTCGGCTTGTGTAAACGGAACTTTATCTGCAACCTTTTTAAAATTACTGTAGGTAAAATCTTTTAATTGATTATCTGATTTTGCATTGCCATACACAGTGAAAGGCTCACGCAATGTGTTTTCCTTTGCATTTTCTTCATACTTTTTTGGAACAATCTTTTTAATCTTTTTCATAACCTGACATTTGTCCACAACATTACGACAATTGTCTTAATATTTCAGGTTTTTTCTCCCTTTTTTCTTTTAGTTTTACAAAATAATTAAAATGCTTATGAATTATAGCCAGTTAAAGGCAATGTTTGCTATTACCAAAGCAAGTTTGAGATCAATTTCCAGAAGTCCCTCGGCAGTTATTTTTAGTTTTGTTTTCCCCTTTATATTCATCATTGTTTTTGGTTTTATAGGCAATGGTAGTGGTATGCAGAGCTATAAAATTGTAATGGAAAAAGGGGCAGATACAACCAATGATTTATATACTGCTTTAAAAAATACTGCAGGTGTAAGAATCTTAACATACACAGACGCCCAATTGAAAACCGCTCAAAAAAAGGGATCTATAGCTGGTATTTTAAATATTATAAAAACGCCGGGCTCTGGTAGTCCATACCGGGTAGATTTTAAAAGTACCACTTCAAGTAATGATAGATGGCCACAAGCAAAAGCATTGATAGAGGGTAAAATAAATGAAGTGAGCAATAAGCAGTACAAAGACAGACCAACGTATGCAATATTTGATTTTAATGAACCCAGAGATATTGCTGTGATAAGACAATACAAAACAATTGATTTTATATTGCCAGGTCAATTGGGTTTTTCTTTGTTAAGTGTGGGGGTTTTTGGTGTAGCTTTTACTTTTTTTAATTTAAGGAGCAATTTAGTATTAAAGCGTTTTTTTGCAACCCCAATAAGCAGAACCTATATTATTTTAGGAGAAGCCCTCAGTAGAATAATTTTTCAAATGATAACTGCAGTTGTTATCATAGGAGCAGGATATTTCTTTTTTGAATTTACTTTAATAAATGGATGGGTTACATTTTTTGAAATGCTTTTCTTAAGTTTTTTGGCATTGGTGGTTTTTATGGGTTTTGGTTTTATCATAAGTGGATTGGCTAAAAACGACAGCACCATACCACCATTGGCTAATTTAATTACGTTGCCACAATTTTTACTGGCAGGTACATTTTTTTCGGTAGAAGCATTTCCAAAATGGTTACAGCCAATTTCGAAAGCACTTCCTTTAACTTATTTAAATACAGCTATGCGTAGCGTGGCTTTTGAAGGGTTAAACCTATGGGATGTAAGAACAGAAATTGGAATATTATTATTGTGGGGAATAGTTGTTTATGCAATAGCCGTAAAGGCATTTAAATGGGAATAAAATGAAAATAGTAAAAGGTGCACTCATCGTTTTTATTGGGATATTTATTTTTATAACACTTATATCGTTGCTTATACCGAGCAGAATTGTAACGGCAAGAGCTGTAGCCGTACAATCAGATTCTATAAAACTTTTCAATGAAATAAGTGATCTAAAAAATTGGAAACATTGGCACCCGGTTTTTGTAAATGATTCGGCTGCTATTACCATAAATAAGAATGGCAACCAAGTAAATGATTATGCTGAGTGGACAACAAACGGCAAAAAAAATACCATCCTTATTACACAAACAAAATACCCCTCTATTCGTTTTTTATTAAAACGAGAAGGTGAAAATGATTCTGAGAATACCATCTCATTAATGGCCGTACAAGAGCAAGGGAATATGCAGGCGCAATGGGTAGCCATTACAAAACTAAAGTGGTATCCATGGGAAAAATTTAGTGGAATTTTTATAGAAAAAATGGCAGGCTTGGGATATGAAAATGCGTTACAGTCTTTAAAAAATTATGTAGAAAGCCACCAATAATATTATTTAAGAAAATGCAGGTTTCTTTTTATTCCTGCAAATTTTGTTCTTTTTATAGGTGAGTTTTTAAAAACAACTTTAAATCTTTCTTCCGTAATTTCTTCCCAATCATTTTTGGTAAAATGTAATATTTCATTAACTGGAGCAAAGGCTTTTTCGTTGGTGGGTTTTGAAAAACTGTTCCATGGGCACACATCTTGGCACACATCGCAACCAAAAAGCCAATCGTCAAATTTGCCTTTCATTTTATCAGGAATCAATGCATCTTTTAACTCTATGGTAAAGTATGAAATACATTTACTTCCATCCACAACTTTATCCGGCAAAATGGCTTCCGTAGGGCACTGCTCAATACATTTTGTGCATGTGCCACAATAATCTTTTACTGATGCAGCATCAGCTATTAATTCAAGATCGGTAATTAAAGAAGCTATGAAAAAAAAGGAACCTTGTTTCTTATTAATGAGATTTCCGTTTTTACCTATCCATCCAAGTCCGCTCTTTTGTGCCCATGCTCGTTCAAGTACCGGGGCACTATCTACAAATCCACGTCCATTAATATCACCTATTTTTTCTTTCAATATAAAGAAAAACTGCAGTAATTTTTCTCTTATTATTTCATGATAATCTTTTCCATAAGCATACTTTGCTACTTTGGGTACATCATCATTTTGTAAAGTTTCGGGGTAGTAGTTTATAAGGAGTGTGATGATTGACTTTGCACCGGGTACAAGTTTAGAAGGGTCCGTACGCAAATCAAAATAATTTTCCATGTACTGCATCTTACCATGCATGCCTTTGTTAAGCCATGTTTCGAGCCTGCGTGCATCATCATTTAAAAACTGAGATTGTGCAATGCCACAAAAATCGAAGCTTAATAATGAAGCTGTTTCTTTTACAATGTTAGTATGAGATTGGGCAGTCAAAATTATTGTAACACTTTTTTTGAGAGCGCATTAAAATTTAAAATCGTAGCCAAATAAACCAATCAATTCAAAATATCCAAAACCATGAGTTACACGATTTCCTTTATCAGTACTAGTATTTGCAAGTGCATTAATGTATCGTACATAACCAGTTTTCCCCATTCCTTCTATAAAAAACCTTTTGCCTATATAATATCTTGCACCGGCTTCTGCAGCCAGGTTATAGCCTGCTACATGAAAATCATTGTTAAAGCCA
The DNA here is from genome assembly GCA_031398005.1 of Ferruginibacter sp. GTDB lineage: Bacteria > Bacteroidota > Bacteroidia > Chitinophagales > Chitinophagaceae > Ferruginibacter. Next base: position 161,326 of record JANNMO010000014.1, on the reverse strand, counting down.
TCCCCCCGATAAGTAAAATCTGTACGGGGAATGTTTATACCGGCACCTGCTTTCCAAATTAAATTAACCAATGGCCTCGTTTTAGCTTTGTTCATCAACAAGGTCTTTTGCTCTACATAATTAATGTGAAGCAAATTTCCACCATCGGTATGTTCAAGATGCAAAAATGTCTTAGGGTTTAAAACACTATCACCGTCAACCGCTTTGCCATTTATTCTACCTTTAACACGTACAGTTTGCCCATCGGTAACTACATATTTTATGTGGTCAAAATTTAATTCTATGGCTCTAGTATGACTTTCATTTAAATAAAAACCAAGCCGATAATTATATTGTGGAATAGAAATTTCTAAAGGATTTTCATAAATCGCATCCAAATCTGGCTTATCATGGGCTTTTGCCTGTTTTAAAGTAAATAGATCTCCATTACTTAATTTAAATCTTATATTACTGTTGGTGTACCACTCTTTATTATATCCCCATTGAATGTACATCCCTTTTAATAATTTTCCTTTTTGAGCAAAAGAAAACAAAGTACTAAACAAACATATCACAATTCCCAAAAAAAGCTTCATGCAAATAAATTCGTGTAAAAGTAATTTAATTAGAACATTTTATACAAAATGATTCCATAAATATCAAAAGCCATGTTAGTGAACTACCTGAAAAAAATTACATGATACAATTACATTAAAGCAGCTACAACTCTGCAATAGCGGCAGGTTTGCTGAGAATTTACTGTCATAATTTCCAATTAATAGGTTGGATAATCATTTGCAGTTAACAATTTACATACCTAATAAGTATGTTTTAATTTTTTTAAATATAATATTATGGCTCAAAATAATTTTACCATAAAAGCATCTGAAGCATTGCAGCATGCACAGCAAATTGCTTTTATTAATAAAAATCCGAATATAGAAACAGAACATTTGCTTAAAGCATTAATAGATTCTGAAGATTCTTCCGTTGATTATTTACTTAAGAAAAATAATGTTACTGTAAACCTTGTAACAAGTAAACTGGAAGAACTTATAAAAAAGCTACCTACCGTTTCAGGCGAACCTGCTCAAACAATGGGTAGAGATGCAAACAATGTTTTATTAAAAGCAAATGGCGTTTTAAAAACTTTTGACGATCAATTTATAACACCCGAGCATTTATTACTTGCCATTTTACAAGGCAGTGATGCATCAGCAAAACTGTTAAAAGATGCTGGTCTTACTGAAAAGGGGTTGGTTGCTTCCATTAAAGAATTACGCAAAGGCGATACTGTAAATTCTGCTACGCAAGAAGCACAATTTAATGCCCTAAATAAATACGCCAAAAACCTGAATGAAATGGCTCGGGCTGGTAAACTTGATCCTGTAATTGGAAGAGATGAAGAGATTAGAAGAACACTTCATATTTTAAGCAGACGTACAAAAAATAATCCCATATTAGTTGGAGAACCAGGTGTAGGTAAAACTGCCATAGCCGAAGGGTTGGCTATACGAATTGTAAATGGAGATGTGCCTGAGAATATAAAATCGAAAGTGATTTTTGCATTGGATATGGGGCAGTTAATTGCCGGTGCAAAATATAAAGGTGAGTTTGAAGAGCGTTTAAAATCTGTAGTAAAAGAAGTAACATCTGCCGAAGGCGAAATAATACTTTTTATAGATGAAATACACACGCTTGTTGGTGCCGGTGGTGGGGATGGTGCTATGGATGCTGCTAATATTTTAAAGCCGGCATTGGCTCGTGGAGAGTTAAGGGCAGTGGGTGCAACCACTTTATCTGAATACCAAAAATATTTTGAAAAAGACAAGGCGCTGGAAAGACGTTTTCAAAAAGTAATGATTGATGAGCCTACGGTGGAAGATGCAATTTCCATTTTGCGAGGCTTAAAAGACCGATACGAAACTTATCATCATGTCCGTATAAAAGATGAGGCAATCATTGCAGCTGTTGAATTATCTAACCGATACATGACTGATCGCTTTTTGCCTGATAAAGCCATTGACTTAATGGATGAAAGTGCAGCAAAATTGAGGATTGACATGAACTCAATGCCTGAAGAATTGGATAGACTGGAAAGACAAATTCGCCAGTTGGAAATAGAAAGAGAAGCCATTAAAAGAGAAAATGACGAAGACAAATTAAAATTTTTAAATACAGAAATTGCAAATCTTTCTGTAGATAGAGATACCTATAAAGCAAAGTGGAAAGAAGAAAAAGAACTGGTTGATAAGATACAAAACGGTAAAGCGGCTATTGAAGATTTAAAAGTACAGGCAGAGCAGGCAGAACGTGATGGTGATTATGGAAAGGTGGCTGAAATACGTTACGGTAAAATGAAACAGCAGGAGGAAGAAATTGTTTCATTAACGGGAGATTTATCTGAATTATCTGAAAGGAGATTGTTGAAAGAAGAAGTAGATGCAGAAGATATAGCAGAAGCAGTGGCAAAAAGTACCGGCATACCTGTGGCAAAAATGTTGCAAAGCGAAAAAGAAAAACTTTTAAACCTGGAAGATGAGTTGCATAAAAGAGTAGTGGGACAAGATGAAGCAATTGAAGCTGTAGCAGATGCTATACGGAGAAGCCGTGCAGGCTTGCAGGATGCTAGGAAACCAATAGGTTCATTTATTTTTCTTGGTACAACAGGCGTGGGTAAAACAGAATTGGCAAAAGCATTGGCAGAATATTTATTTGATGATGATGCAATGATGACGAGGATTGATATGAGTGAATACCAGGAAAAGCATTCGGTAAGTAGATTAGTAGGTGCGCCTCCTGGCTATGTTGGGTATGATGAGGGCGGACAGTTAACGGAAGCTGTGCGCAGAAAACCTTATTCAGTTGTATTATTGGATGAAATTGAGAAAGCTCATCCTGATGTATATAATATATTGCTACAAGTGTTGGATGATGGTAGGTTGACAGATAATAAAGGGAGAGTAGTAAATTTTAAGAATACCATCATTATTATGACGAGTAATATGGGCAGCCAGATTATACAAGATAATTTTGAAGATGTAAATGAAGGAAACAAAGAGGAAGTAGTAGAAAAAACAAAAGGCGAAGTATTAAACTTACTTAGACAAACTATTCGTCCGGAGTTTTTAAACAGGATAGATGAGGTAATTATGTTTCAGCCCTTAATGAAAAAAGAAATTAAGGGTATAATTACTATACAATTAAATGAATTGAGAAATTTGGTAGCCAAAAATGGCATTGATTTACAGTTTACAGATTATGCTTTGGATTATTTATCAGAAAATGGGTACGACCCGCAATTTGGAGCCAGACCCCTTAAAAGACTAATTCAGAAGCAGATAGTAAACCAGTTAAGTAAAAAAATTCTTGGCGGGGATATTGATAGAATATTCCCCGTTATAGTAGATGTATTTGATGGAACGGTAGTTTTTAGAAATGAGAAACAGGCTTTAAAAGACCTAGATGCATGAGCCTAATAATCAAGTTGTTATACGCAAAATTTGTGAAATTGCCGAATTCGACTTTTATTTCTGGCAAAAATGGCGTAAATTGCGTGGAATATATTAAATTTTTTGATGGTTTAATGGCTATAATCCTTTGAAAATCAGTAACAAGTTACTCCTAATCCTTGGTGTAACACAAAAAAATAAAGAATGGCATTTAAAAAAGAAGTGGTTGAAATTATAGAACCGAGAGACATTTTTGTAGGAAATGCAAAAGCAGAAATTACATTGGAGGAGTTTGGAGAATATGAGAGTGAAGTTTGTGCAAATGCAAACGAAATAGTAAAAAAGTTATTGGTTGAGTATGATGGGGTAATTCGTTTCAATTTTAGACATTTTCCTTTAACAAACATACACCAGCGCAGTTTAAAAGCAGGTGAAGCTGCAGTAGCAACCGGGCAGGAAGGAAAGTTCTGGGAAATGCACAACATTTTGTTTGCAAATAGAAAAAATCTTGGTACTACTAGTTTAAAATTATACAGTAAAGAAGCAGGAGTTAATAACAAACGCTTTTTGGATGATCTTGTAAATGCAACTTACGGTTGGCAGGTACAGGGCGATTTAAGAGAAGGTCTTAACCGTGGTGTTACTACCGTTCCTACGTTTTTTGTAAATGGCGAAAGAATGGCAAAGCCTACTTACGAAGACCTTAAAAAAGGTATTGAAGATGCAATTAAGAATTTAAAGAAAAAAGCCAAAGCCCCAAAAGTTGTAGTAGTAGATGAGGAAGACGAAGTAGAAGAAGTAGTAGAAGTAAAAGCGGTTGCTAAACCTGCTGTTAAGGTAGCTTCTAAAGCACCAGCAAAATCTACTGTGAAGCCAGCAACTAAAGCAGCTGCTAAACCGGCTGCAAAGGCTGCAACAAAAACAGCATCAAAGCAAAGAGCATAATATTTATTTTTTATTTTATTATAAACAATCTGTGTAAATAGGTGGTTTTTTTATGTATAATTTTTTATTTTTAGCCAATGATAACTTTTCAAACTGTTATAAAAAAATTTGGTAGTAAAGGCGAAAAAACCGGTTGGACCTATATAGATATCCCGGAAAAAATAGCAAACAAGATAAAGCCAGATTGTAAGAAATCTTTTAGAGTAAAGGGTAAGATGGATGAAGTGGAAATTAATGCATTGGCGCTTACTCCCATGGGCGATGGCAATTTTATTTTAGCCATTAACGCAGCTCTCAGAAAAAATCTTAAGAAAATTGATGGGGCCAATGTGGTTGTAGCAATAGAGGCAGACGAAGCAAAAATTGAATTATCAGTTGATATGATGGAATGTTTACAAGACGAGCCAATGGCTTATGAATATTTCGACGGTCTGCCCGGCTCTCACAAAAATTGGTTTTCTAATTGGGTAAAATCTGCAAAAACAATAACTACAAGCACAAAGAGAATTGCTACGGTTGTAAAAGCATGCCAAATGAAAATGAGTTTTTCGGAAATGATGAAAAGTTATAAAGAAATTGCATAAAAAACGCCGCAAATCTGCAGCGAAATAATGTATAACAAAATGTACTAATTACTATAAAAGATCTAAAGCCATAGCAAAAAAAGTTACATTAAAAGGTAGTATAAGCGAGCAATAACCTCCGCCAATAGCATACACTCCAAAAAATGCAACTATAGAAATTAAAAATAATATCCAATAAATTCCTCTAGATTTTTTTGCTGTTTCCATTTTTAAAATATTTGTGCAAATATAAAACTACAAAACTTATAAAACAGTATTTGTTTTAAAATAATTATGTACTTTTTTAAAAATTTTTAAACTTAAATTGTATAAAAAATAAAAGGATGTTACTCAATTTTAATATAGAATATTCAAGTTTACCAGGAGAAAATATTGTACTCAGATTTATAGAAAAAAAGAAGGATGGTTTTTCAGAAATAAATTTACATTACAAAGATGAATTGCATTGGGCAGGCACCATAAATACAAATGAATTTGAAGTAAAAAAAAATTTCCTTTACGATGTAATTTTAAAAAATACTGATTTATCCATCTCTGAAAAAAAGCTTATTTCAGGTAATATTAAGTGGAAAAATAAACAAGGTGAGGAGTTGCAAATTGAATATAAAAAAATATTGGAAAATGCTTATCCTAAACTTGCAAATACTAAACCTTTTAAAAAAGTATTTAAATTAAAAAAGAGCGGCGCAAAAAAAGAGTGTTCATTAAAAAAAGCCACACATATTTTTAATGTAAATTATGCGGCGCTACATAAAAATAATTTTCTTTGCCTCACAGGGTCTGCTGCTAAAATGAATTTATTTAATGCAGAAAATCCAATATTTTTTAAACAGAAAAAAAATAATGTAGCATCCCTTAAGTTAAATTTAAAGAAAGAAAAATTTCCTATTGAGTATAAGATTGGAATATACGATGATGTACAAAAAAGGATGATTGATTACGAACCCGGCGCTAATCACATCATCTATGAAGTATCTGAAAAAGGGGCAAAAACGATTATAAATCATCAATATAATTTTGATAAACTTTTATGGAAAGGTGCGGGTATAAATATTCCTGTATTTAGTATAAGAACCGCTACAAGCTGGGGCAGTGGCGATTTTAGAGATTTGCATTTAATGATAGATTATGCGGCGTCTATAGGCATAAAACTTATTCAACTCTTACCGGTTAACGATACTACTTCTACGTTATTAGATAAAGATTCTTATCCTTATTCTGCCATATCTTCTTTTGCACTACACCCAAAACTATTGTGTGTGCAAAAATTAGCTTACGCCATGTCAGAAGAAATTTTTGCACACGAAAAAGCAGAAATTGAAAGACTGAACAATTTATTTTTTTGTGACCATGCAGGTGTTATTAAATTAAAATTTGCTGTATTGCAAAGAATTTTTGCATCACATAAAAATGATTTTTTAAATGATCCAGATTGGTTTTCTTATTTTGAATTGAATAGAGAATGGTTAATGCCTTATGCCGCCTTTTGTGTGCTGAGAGATAAATACGGCACTTTAAAATACGATGAATGGGAAGCTTATGCCAATTATAATGAAGATGAAATTGCAGCATTTGTAGAACCTTCATCAGAAAATTATGATGACATATTATTTTGGTATTTCATACAATACCATTTGCATATTCAGTTAAAAAGTGCAAGTGAATATGCCCATAAAAAAGCTGTTATTTTAAAAGCAGATTTGCCCATTGGAGTTGGGAGATACAGTGTGGATACATGGGTAAATCCTCATTTGTTTCATTTAGATATGCAGGCAGGCGCACCGCCAGATGCATTTAGTACTCTGGGGCAAAACTGGAGTTTCCCTACCTATAATATTGGGCAAATGGCATTAGATAAATTTGACTGGTTCAAAAAAAGAATGCAGCAATTAGAAAAATATTTTGATGCAGTAAGAATAGATCACGTACTTGGGTTGTTTCGGATATGGACCATTCCATGTAACCAAATGAATGGGACCATGGGCGTTTTTACACCTGCCATTCCTGCCAATAAAGACAACATGATACATGCAGGGTTGGCTTTTGATTATAATAGATTGTGCCAACCATTTATCACTCACGAGTTGTTACAGCAATTATTTGGAATGGATATGACGGTAATAAAAGAAATATTTTTTGATAACGATTATAGATTTAGAAATGAATTGAATGACCAGCAAAAAATAGCGGAATACTTTTTATTACATCCACTTTACGCTAAATATGAGCAATCATTATTTGAATTAATAGCCAATGTTATTTTGTTTAGAGATGCTGTAAATATGAATGGGTTTCATTTTAGAATTAATATGGCGCAGACACATTCATTTAACAACCTGCCTTATGACCAACAAATTGTACTGAAAAATTTATATACAAAATACTTTTACGAATGGCAAAATGAGTTGTGGAAAATTGAAGGTACCGCAAGGTTAAAGATGATGAAAGAAGCTACGAGCATGCTTTTATGTGCAGAAGATTTAGGCATGGTGCCAGATTTTACTGAAGAGGTTTTGCACTCATTGGATATCATTTCTTTGCAAGTGCAGCAAATGCCAAAAGATATTAATTCAACTTTTTCTGATACAGCCACTGCCAATTACGAATCTGTTGTAATGCCTGCCACCCACGATATGGAACCTATAAGATTGTGGTGGGAGAAGAATAAAGAATTGGCGCAGGTTTTTTATAACACCGTTTTAAATGAACATGGATATGCACCTTATTTTTGCGAACCATGGGTTTGTAAAAAAATAATTGAAAAACATTTGCAGTCACCCGCCATGTGGAGCATTTTTTTACTGCAAGATTTGCTTTCTATTAATGGAAATGTACGCCGTGCAAACCCGGCAGAAGAAAGAATTAACGACCCCTCTAATGCAGACAATGTGTGGAATTACAGAATGCATATTTCTGTAGAAGATTTAATGAAGCAAGATGAATTTAATGAAGAGGTGAGAGGAATGATTATAGGGAATGGGAGATGAAAGCTTTATTAAAAAACCATCAATGGCATAATCAGTTATTTGAAAAAAATATTTTTGGGCTGTGAGCAGGATACCTTTAATGAACATCTGTTCCGGCTGTTAGTAGTAGTTATGCACGTAAGCAATATTCTAATTTAAAGTTTGTTTGTGCATAAGCTACTACTGCCCATCCGGCAGCCTTTCATCAGTAAACCTTTTTTCAACTTTTATTATTTGCGAACGTTGGTTGATGATAGGCAATGAGACGAAGAAGTTTAAAGATTTTTTTTTGTAAGTCGCTTTTTAAAAACCAAGCGGCGGCGGAGATTGGAGTGAAGAAATTAGGGAAGCACCAACCGAGGCGAGTATATAATTTATATGAGTCACATAACGCTCAATAATTCCCGCTAATATTTACTCTTCCATAAAAGATGAAAAAAGATAATCTGCCGAAGGGCTCCCGACAAAAATGTACGGGACACGGTGGCGGATAGCAATGGATATCCTTTTTTTGTTTTATAGTCCTTCGACAAGCTCAGGATGACAAAACAAAAAAGATAGGAACGAATAGCCGCTACAAATGTTCAATAAAATTCCCACCATTCACAGCCCCTAATATTTTTTTGTACTACATCAACTTCATACCGTAATGCCCCGCTAGTACAAATACAATGCATCGTGCAATAACGCCTAAACTACACCATAAAATTAATTTTGGTAAGGAGGCATTAAGCCCTACGCCTACAGCAATACTTACGGGAGCGCCCACAGTAAAGGTGCCAAAAAAGCCCAAGCCAATAATGCCAAATTTATTCCAAATGCGGTGTGCAAGTGAATCTGTTTTTACTTCTTTTATTTTGGGTTTTCTAAATTTTGCTATAAAGTTTCTTATTTTATCTCCTAAAAAAGCCGCAACAAAAACACCCGTTAGTCCGCCTGCTACACTTGCAAAAAAAATGACCCAAGTAGATAAACCCATGGCAAAACCAGTGGGGATAGCAGCGTATATTTCAAAGGTGGCTAGCCCTGCTACTGTAAGAAATTTTAAAACCATGAAACCCGTTTTTTTGAAATGAAATGTATTAATAAGAAATGTAAAGTGGCAAAGATAAATTTATGAAGTAAATATCAGTTATTCTAAATAATAAGCTTTTGCGAAAATTATTATTTGAAATTATATATGTAGATGAATTTTATTTTGAGGTTACCAGCAGAAGCTTTCTTAACCCGATTAATACAAGAATAAAAAAACTAAAAATAATAAAGAATGGAATAATGTAATCTATTAAATGCATAGGAAGCATAATAGCAATAATTAGTAATTGAAAACCTAAGCCATATACTGAAAGCAGCGTCATAAACCAGTTAGGAAAAGTTTTTACTTTATAGGCTTCTTTATCTAAAAGGTGTATGGTACGATCAAAAACGCCATACATTACATAATAAAATTTAAAAAGAATATTTACATGAATTTGCTTTTCTTGCGGAAAAGCTTTTGGAATTTTGTACTCAAATATTTGGCTTGTAGCATCTCCCCCTACTGAATTATTTCGCAGGATAACATAGTAATAATTGTACAATGTACCTTGTAATTGTATGCAAATAAATGCAAGCAAACAGTAAACAAGACGGGTATCAGACACATAGCATATGGTTATTAAAAAAAGAAAATTTAAAACGATATCAAACACACTGTCTAAATACCTGCCCGTGTAAGAGGGCGTTTCTTTTATTCTTGCAAGTTCTCCATCTGCAGCATCAATAATTGATTTTAGAATAATAAAAATTGCAGCAAAAAAATAATATCCTTTTGCAATGCAATAAATGGCAAATAAACCTACCAACCCAAAAAGCAATGTTACATGAATGGGTGTAAAACGAGTATGTTTCAATTGATTTGCAAGCAGAGTAGCCAACGGTCTTCCATAATCTGACAAATCGAAAAATTTATTTTCAGCAGTGAGTTTAGCCATTAAAATGTAAAGCGTGCTATTAACACCGATAATATATTCGGGCAGCAAAAATAAGCCTGTTATTAAGTTGAAATTGCCTTTATTTTAAATATTACGTAAATAGTAATTATTGTAAATACAAATTTGTTTGTTGATGATGCAAAATTGTAAATTCGTACAAATCTAAAATTAACAACATGCGCATCATTTTATCCTTTCTTTTAATAGTAATTATTTCTCTTGCGGCTTGTACATCAACCACAAAAAAAAATGTTACCGTAGCCGATTATTTTAAGAATAACGATACTGCTACGGTAAAAACAGGTGGTATAAAAATGATTAGCATCAATACGCCAAAAGGACAATTTAATGTGTGGACAAAACGTTTTGGTAACAATCCTACCAAAAAGGTTTTGTTATTGCATGGCGGCCCCGGTAGTACACACGAGTATTTTGAGAGCTTTGAAAGTTTTTTACCGCAGGAAGGTATTGAATTTATTTACTACGACCAGCTTGGTAGTTATAACAGTGATAAGCCAACAGATACAAGTCTTTGGACAACAGAAAGGTTTGTGGAAGAAGTAGAGCAGGTAAGGGTTGCTTTAAATTTAGATTCGTCTAATTTTTATTTACTTGGGCATAGCTGGGGCGGAATTTTAGCAATGGAATATGCGTTGAAATATCAGCAGAATTTAAAAGGATTAATTATAAGTAACATGATGAGTAGTTGCCCGGCGTATGCAGCATATAATAAAGATGTATTGCAAAAAAAAATGGATGCTAAAGTAGTGGATAGTATTTTAAATTTCGAAAAAACAAAAACAACATCCGATCCCCGCTACATGAATTTACTGTTGACCAAATATTACAACGAACATGTGTGCAGGGTTTTTCCTTTTCCTGAACCGCTCAACAGAATGTTGGGTCATACCAATAATGAAATTTATAACATTATGCAGGGACCTTCAGAATTTGGAATAAGCGGCAGGCTAGCTTTGTGGGACAGAACAGCGGATCTTTTTAAAATAACAGTGCCAACGCTCGTTATAAGAGGAATGCACGATACCATGGACCCCGACTTTATGAAAATGATGAGCGAAAAGCTTGGGAATGGAAGTTTGGCTACATGCCCTGATGGTAGCCATTGCAGCATGTGGGATGACCAGCCAAATTACTTTAAAGGATTGATTGGTTTTTTAAAAAAGTGATTCAGTGTATAATCTATAATCAAATTAATAAATAAGTGTTACCGTTATTTGAAAATACTTTAATGTTTTTTGCCAAAATCGTACATCCCGTTTAACAAAACATTATTACCTTTTACCATTTCAAATAATCTTGTAACTTCATTTTTACGTTAATTTTACGACATGCAAAAAATTGCAGTATTTATGATGAGTAAAAAATTTATCCCGGTAATGCTCGTACTAATGGGCGCAGGTTTATTTGTTGGTTTAAAATCGATGGGTAAGTCTGAAAGGAATGATGAAGAAAATCCTAAACTTCGGTATTCAAAAATTCTACGGAATGTAGGCATCTTATTAGAAGAAGGACACTTTAGCCCAAAAAAAATTGATGATGAGTTTAGTAAGGCTGTGCTTAAAAGATTTGAAGAAGATCTTGATGGAGAGAAAAACATTTTCTTTCAATCTGACATTGCTGAACTAAGCAAATACAATGACAGAATTGATGATGAAATACATGGGGCGGAACTGGAGTCTTTTTATGCCGTAAATACATTGTATTTAAAAAGGCAAAACGAGGTTTCTCAACTCTACAACAAAATTTTAGCAAAGCCATTTGACTTTACGGTGAATGAAACTGTGGAAGCTAATCCTGAAAAATTATCGTTTCCTAAAAACGAAGCAGAAAGAACAGACCTGTGGAGAAAGAGAATGAAGTATATGGCGCTTGGCAAATATTCTGAATTGTTAGATGAGCGTACAAAAAATAAAGACAAGAAAGATTTTAAAGTAAAAGCAGATTCAACGCTTGAGAGAGAATCTCGTGATTTTGTGCGCAAGCAAATTGAACGCTTTTTTACTACAAAAAAAAGCAGGGAAACCATTGATGAAAACTTTAGCACATTCGTAAATGATATTGCGGGAAGCATGGATCCTCATACAGATTATTTTGCACCGGTAGATTTGAGAAGTTTTAATGAAGGTATGAAGGGCAGTTTTTATGGTATTGGTGCACAATTAAAAGAAGAAGATGGCAAAATAAAAATTACCAGCCTTGTAAGCGGTATGCCTGCATGGAGAAGTGGTGAGTTGAAAGAGAATGACGAAATTATTAAAATAGGGCAAGGTGCTGCGGAACCAATTGATGTAACCGGTTACTCCGTTACCGATGCAGTAAAAATTATAAGAGGTTCAGAAAAAGGATCGGAAGTACGATTGACGATTCGCAGAGTAGATGGAAGCACAAAAGTTGTTTCTTTATTAAGAGATGAAATAAACATTGATGAAACTTTTGCACGGTCTGTAATTATAAACAGCGATCATAAAATTGGATACATTTATTTACCTGAGTTTTATGCGGATTTTAGTGACCCTCGTAAACCTAGATGCGCAGCAGATGTAGCAAAAGAAATAGAGAAATTGAAACAGGAAAATGTAGAAGGCATTGTACTTGATTTAAGAAACAATGGTGGTGGATCATTATACGATGTAGTGCAAATGGCAGGTTTGTTTATTGAAGATGGGCCAATAGTGCAGGTGAAAAGTAGAGATGATAGAGCAAGTATTTTAAGAGACAGAGATAAGACTATCCAATATACTGGTCCATTTGCAGTGATGGTAGATGAAACGAGTGCATCTGCATCTGAAATTTTTGCAGCAGCAATACAGGATTATAAAAGAGGAATTGTGATTGGAAGTACCAGCAGCTATGGAAAAGGTACGGTACAAAGAACGATACCTTTAAACCCTGAAAGTGAAAACAGGTTAATTGCTCCTAATAAAACAGAAGATCTTGGATCGTTAAAATTAACCTTACAAAAGTTTTATCGCATAAATGGCGGTGCTACGCAACTAAAAGGTGTAACGCCAGATGTGGTTTTACCTGATCGTTTAGAGTATTTAAAGTTTAGAGAAAAAGACAACCAATATGCTTTAAAGTGGGATGAAATAGCAAAGGCAGATTATAAGCCATGGATAGGATATGAGAACCTGGATGCGGTAATAGCGGCAGCAAATAGTGAAACAGCTACTAGCCCGAACTTTAATAAAATAAAAGCTAATGTGAAAATATTGGAGCAAAACTCAAACAAGCCGTTTAGCCTTAATTTAAAGCAATATGAAGAAGACAAGAAAATGCTTAAAATAGTATATAAGCAATTGGAAGAAGCTTATAAATTACCCAAAGCAATGGATGTAAAAAATATTATGGCAGATACAGTTGATATAAATAAAACAAAAGAAAAAACCGATCGTAATAAGCAATTTGTAAAGAGAGTAGGGGAAGATATTTACGTAGATGAGTCGGTAAAGATTTTAAATAAAATGATTGTGAATGATAAAGTAGCTAGAAGAAATTAACCTGGTTTTGTTTTTAGTAAAAGCCGCTTCTCATAAATGGGAGCGGCTTTTACTTTATAGAATATTTTGAACGTTTAGCTTCTTCGTCCAAATAACAAACTGCCAATTCTTACCATATTGCTACCGCAACTTATGGCTAGTTCATAATCATCGCTCATGCCCATGCTTAGGGTGTTTAAAGAAACTTCTTTTTCTTTTTCAAAATTTTTATAAACGTTTTTTAATTGTTCAAATTCGTTTTTTACCTGGGTTTTATCATCGGTGAAAGTAGCCATACCCATAAGCCCAACAATATTTACATTTTTAAAAATAGATACATCTAAAGCCATTAACTCCGCTTCATCAAAACCAAATTTTGTTTGCTCTTGAGCAATATGTACCTGCAATAAAACATTTATTTGTCGGCTGTTTTTGGCCGCTTGTTTGTCTATTTCTTTCAGTAATTTTTCACTGTCTACACTTTGTAGTAAATGTACAAATGGCGCAATGTATTTTACTTTATTGCTTTGAAGATGACCAATGAAATGCCAGTTGATATCTGTTGGCAATACAGCTTGTTTCTCCACTAATTCCTGCACATAGTTCTCCCCGAAATCTCTTTGCCCAAGTTCATACATACGGTTTATATCTGCCGCAGGCTTTATTTTAGAAACCGCCACCAACGTGGTATTGCTTTCATTTAATTGTTGTTTTATTGCTGTATATTTTTCTACGTTTACCATTTGTTTAAGATGCTATTTTTTGCCATGAATATTGTTGTATAGTGCGGAAAAAGAAATAACAACCCGCTGCAGAAATTGGAACGAGGGCCAAAACAAGCCACCATAGTTTTAAAGCCAGATAATGCAATCCAACCAGCAATGCAACAATAATAAGCTGCACAATTATTTGAATAAGTTTTCCCGTTTGTTGTTTTACATTGGGCTGCATGCTAAAAGGTAAATGACTTTTACCAACATGAGTAAGTAATAAAAAAATAATTATGTTATTAAATATTCCTAATATAAAATCATCTATTATTTTGTAACCCCAAATATAGTAGGAGAAAGAAAATAGTATAATAATAATTGGAGTTAGAAATTTAACGAGTAGCGTTTTTAACGCACCGCTTATTAAACTACCCGGCAATGCTAGCGGCCTTGAAAGGTATATCCACGATGCAGCAAAGTTTTCGTTAAAAGATATTAATGTAATGGCTGCTGTAATAGTAAACATGGGTAAATAAACAAACCATAAAAAACTTTGAGAACTGCCAAGAGCATTCCAGGTAGCGGCCACATCTTTACCACTTTTAAAAACAAATACAAAAGCAAATACAAGTAAATAGGCAAGGCTTGGATAAAATTGTATTTTAAAACTTTTATCACGGGCAACCATTTTCCAGGTAAGTTCAAACCCAACTTGCTCTGTTTTGTTGCTACAAATAATGGTTGAAATTTTTTCTTCTAGTAAAACTTTTTTCTCTGTTGTTATCTTTTTTAATATAGTATCATCATTGCCTGTATTGCCCATAGCAGCTATCTTTTTTGCAAATGATGGTGCCAAAAATTTGATCATTATCCAAAAGGTAAATAGAGGTAAAGCCATGGCTAACAAAATCATGGCAGCATGAGGAAGATCTACTTTTAAAAGTTGTACAGCTTCCAATGCATTGGCCATCCACATGGGTGGTAGTAGATAAGTGTACCAATGTATGGGCATAGTTACATTCATTAGCTTATCTACATCTACCAACCTTGGTACTATTTGAAAACCTGCAGCAAATACAATGGTCATTGCTATTTGAAACCAACTGATGATGTCCTTCAATTTTTCTTCAGAGCTAAAGCGGAGTATTAAACCATATAATAAATAGGTAAGAAATACTGCAAACATAACTGTAAGCAAAATGGTAAAAATGGCTGATATACCTACCAAAATTCCGTAGGTAATAAAAATAAAAACCAATGGAAAAATAGCAAGAGCAATGGTAAACTGCAAAAGATAAACAAGAATGTGTACCAGCCTTGCTACAAAAAATGTTTTACTGTTTACCGGGCGGGGAAGTACAATTTGATTATCTGTTGTATCTAATAAAACTGAACTAAAATCAGTGATCAATGTCATTGCCATCATAAACAAAATGTAGGAATGAAAAATCGTCATGGAGATCACAATTTGTTTTAAACCCAAAATAACAAATCCGATAAACACACCCATAATAGCATACACAATAAGCGTCATCAGCAGTTGATTGCTGGGTTCCTTTGTGCTTTGTTTTTTCATGGTTACACGTACACGACGCCTATCCATTAGCAGTTTCGTTTCTGCAATGATTTTTAGTTTCTCAAAATCAACATCTTTTTTTAAAAATGTTTTAGCAATAAAGAGAACAAATTTTAAAATAAACTTATCCATCCTTAGCTGTTTAAAACATTTATAAATTCGTGTGCTGTGCTTTGGTGTTGCTCGCTACCACCTGTGAGCGCTGTAAAAATATTCTCCAATGATCCTTGATGGGCATTGGCTTTTAAATCTTCAAAACTACCATCTGCTTTTACTTCACCCTTATCAATAATAACAATTCTGTCACTTATTTTCTCCACCACATCCATTATGTGCGAACTGTAAAAAATGGTTTTGCCGGCAGTTTTTAACTGAGCTAAAATTTCTTTTACCAAAATAACGGCATTGGCATCTAATCCACTCAAAGGTTCATCTAAAAAAATTATTTCGGGGTTGTGTAATAAACCGCTAATGAGTAAAACCTTTTGTTTCATTCCTTTGCTATAGCTCGTCATTCTGTCGTTAGCCTTCTCATGTAAATCAAACAATCGTAATAAATCGGTTGTTTTTTTTGCAATAGCAGCATCTTCCATATTGTATAATTTACCGCTGAAACGCAAATACTCCACAGGTGTAAGCACTTCATACAAAGCCGCCAGTTCAGGTATGTAACCAATTTTCTGTTTTACCTCAATAGGGTTTTGGCGCACATCAATCCCCATTACCGAAACACTGCCTTCAAAGTCGGCAGTAATGCCGCACAATATTTTTATAGTGGTACTTTTTCCTGCACCATTAGGGCCAATGTAACCAACAATTTGTCCGGCTTCAATATTGAGGTTAATACCTTTTAATACATAATTGGTATCGTAGGCTTTTTTTAAGTTTTGTATTTCTATTATTGGCATTAATATTTGATTAGTTGAATGGTTGATTAAATTAGGTTCAGATAAATTTTATAGAAATGAACTTATGCTTGTTTATAAGATTTTATTTTAAAGTTAAAATAAAAATGTGCAAACAATTTACCGTTTGCACATTTCCATTTTTTATAAAACGTTTTCTAATGCATAATTAAAGATGCCAAAAGATATACTGATGAATGGAGTCCTTCGAATAACTCAGGATAGACTAGCCACTGAAGATCCACATAGCTGATTCTTTGTTCACCAAAACATAACCCCCGCCTCCCGAAACCGGGACAAGTTATCCAAAGGAGAGGAGCCACTCTCTGAAAATTTAAAGCCACTTTAAAGTATTTCAGACTCAACTTCCCCCTTCGGGGGACCGAGGGGGCCTTATTTAAGTATCGCCCTTCCAATCACAATCCTTTGCACCTCACTCGTACCTTCATATATCTGTGTAATTTTTGCATCTCTCATCATACGCTCTACATGGTATTCTTTTACAAAACCGTAACCACCGTGTATTTGCACAGCTTCGGTGGCAGTCCACATAGCAGTTTCGCTGCTAAAAACTTTTGCCATAGAGCTGCTAAGTGTATAATCTAATTGGTTGTCTTTTTCCCATGCTGCTTTTAGGCAAAGCAAGCGGGAAGCTTCAATTTTTGTTGCCATATCAGCCAGTTTAAACTGAATGATTTGATGGTTCATTATTTCTGTTTTAAAAGCCTTTCTTACTTTACTATATTTTAAAGAAAGTTCGTAAGCGCCACTTGCAATTCCTAATGCTTGAGATGCAATACCAATACGCCCGCCTGCAAGGGTTTTCATGGCAAATTTAAATCCGAAACCATCTTCACCAATTCTGTTTTCTTTCGGCACTTTTACGTCATTAAATAAAATGGTATGTGTGTCACTCCCTCTGATGCCGAGTTTATTTTCTTTGGCACCCACTACAACTCCTTCCCATTTTTTTTCTACAATAAAAGCATTTATACCACGACTTCCTTTGCTCACATCTGTTTGTGCTATCACTAAATAAACGCTTGCACTGTTACCATTTGTAATCCAGTTTTTTGTACCGTTCAAAATGTAATGATCACCTTTATCTTCGGCAGTTGTTTGTTGCGAAGTAGCATCGCTACCCGCTTCCGGCTCACTCAAGCAAAATGCACCAATGTACAATTCACCATCTTTTTTGCCTTGCGCAAGGGGTTTTAAATAAGTTTGTTTTTGTTCTTCGTTTCCATATTCCTGTAAGCCATAACAAACCAAACTGTTGTTTACACTCATGCATACACTCGTACTTGCATCTACTTTGCTTATTTCTTCCATAGCCAATACGTAGCTCATGGTATCTAAACCACTACCACCATATTCTGTTTTTACCATCATACCCATAAACCCAAGGTCTGCCAGTTTTTCTATTTGTTCTTTGGGAAATTTTTGATGTTCATCCCTTTCAATTACCCCGGGCAAACATTCATTTATTGCAAAATCTTTTGCAGCCTGTTGTATCATAAGCTGCTCTTCGGAAAGTTGAAAATTCATAGTTATTTTTTAGTGCTGCAAATTTAGGGTATTGAGGGGTTAGAAAGTATTGGTTAGTTTAAATGGTATTGTTTATTTAAGTAAAAATTTTAATATTCATGATTAGTATTTAGAGCAGGAGCTGGATATATGGATTAAGCATTGGTTTCCGGCTATACATTACTATCTTTTTGCTCAAATGCAGCAAAAAGGATATCCATTCCTATCCGGGCTAATTTCATCATTAGTTCATTTTTCAACTTTTCTCACCAAATACATTTATAAGACCTGTCAGGTTTTTAAAACCTGACAGGTCTTATAAATGTAGAACCGAATTGATAATAAAATTCCCTATTTTGCTAGAAATTACAATCATCCATGCCATTTAAAACACTCTCTAAAAAGTACATCAGCAACCACCAGTATTTTACTGCAAGGCAAGATGCATATGAAACTCCTTCCGGTAAAATTGTAAATCCATATTTTGTGGTGGAGCTGCCAGAATGTGTAGTAGCTGTTGCCATTACAGCAGAAAATAAAGTATTGTTGATTGAACAATACCGTCATCCAATACAACAAAATTCTATTGAATTACCCGGTGGTTTTATTGATAATAACGAGGAACCTGCTGTAGCTATCGCAAGGGAGTTACTTGAAGAAACCGGTTACAATTTTACAAAATTTGAATACTTAGGTAAAACCTATTCAAACCCTGCCTTACTAAATAATGCAACACATTTATTTGTAGCAATGGGTGGCGTAAAAAAAGGTAACCAATCATTGGATGATAATGAAGAAATAGCTATTATGTTGAAAACAATTGATGAAGTAAAAGAGATGATGTACACGCATCAATTTAAGCAAAGTATGCACGAATTGTGTTTGTGCAGGGCTTTGCCTTATTTGGCTAATTTATAAAAGATCACATTCAGCTATAATAAAAAAGCTACCGCAAATTATAATTACATCTTTTTCATCAGCATTTGCTTTAGCGGCATTTACGGCATCATTTACTTTATCAAAACAATTTCCACTTAAACCTGCAGCTTCGGCTTTTTGTTTTAATTCTTCGCATGGCATGGCTCGTGGTATATGAGCATTGGTAAAATAAAAAGATGCATTATCAGGAAATAATTTCAATACATTATCTACATCTTTATCTTTTACAAAACCAAGAACAAAATGAATATTGGCTAATGGGTAAGTTATGTTTAACTGATTTACCACTTGCGTTATCCCATCTTTGTTGTGTGCCACATCTGCAATTATGGTAGGATGTTGCTGTAAAATTTCCCACCTGCCACGCAAGCCTGTAATTTCTTTTACATGCTCAATACCTTTGTGGAGTGCAGTTTCGGGAATATTAATTTGTAATTTTTTCAATTCATCTACCGCAGCTACAACGGTACACAAATTTTTTGCCTGGTACAATCCGGCTAATCCGCAACGTAATTTTTCGGTGATACCCGTATGCATATTCTGTACATTGCAAAGCAGTAAATCTCCTTCAACATCTATATAAGTGGCAATAAAATTTTCTTCTGCAAATTGAATAGCTGCATTTTTTTGTTTGGCAGTTTCTATAAAAATATTTTTTGTTTCAGGTATTGCTTCACCTATTACCGCAGGAACATGTTGTTTAATAATTCCTGCTTTTTGCGTAGCTATTTCCTGCAAAGTATTTCCTAAAATATTTTGATGGTCATACCCAATATTTGTAATGATGGAAAGGATAGGTGTGATAATATTTGTACTGTCCAGCAAACCGCCAAGCCCGGTTTCTATTACAGCAATATCTACCTTCTCTTCATCAAAATATTTAAAAGCCATTGCCACAGTTAGTTCAAAAAAAGATAGCTTAATTTCTTCGGTAATGGGTTTTGTATTTTCGGTAAAACCAACAACAAACTGCTCCGTTATCATTTTGCCATTTACCCTTATTCTTTCTCTAAAATCTTTTATATGTGGAGATGTGTAAAGCCCGGTTTTATAACCAGCTTCCTGCAATATTGCTGCAAGAATATGTGATGTACTGCCTTTGCCATTGGTACCAGCAATATGTATGGTTTTATAATTGTTTTGTGGGTTGCCAATGCTGTTACAAACCGCAATGGTATTGTGTAAATCTTCTTTGTAAGCTGCACTCCCAATTCTGCTAAACATGGGTAGCTGGCTGTAGAGATAATCAATGGTTTGCTGGTAATTCATTAGCCAACAAATGTAGAGAGGATTTTAAATAAAAAATACTTTATTTTTCATTTAAAAGTAATTCAATTTCAACTTGCAATATTGGTAAATATTTAATAACTATTCCCCAAATAATATCATCAGATACGGTATCATACCCGTGTATTATTCTATTGCGGACATCAACGATTTTGCGTGAGTTGGTGATCAGTATTTCTTTGTCTCGTTGTACAATCCTGTTCATTGCTTCCCCAATAATCTCAATATTTCTTTCAACTGCCCTTCTTGTTTTCACATCATTTTGATAAGCAATAAAATCTTTTTCAGTTTCACTAAAAAAGCTATCAATTTCCATGATTGCATTTAGTATATCGTACAGCCATGTTTTTATTTCATTATCTATAAATTAATGCACGGTCTTTTAAAATGGCTTTTTTAAAATATGGGTTTTTTAGAGCTTTTTCTTCCAATAAATCTATATTTCTATGTAATATTTCCTGTAAAGAAAATTTAAAATCAAAATAATTGTCTGCATATTCTTCCACTCCTAAGGCATTAAAATCAACTATTAAATCTACATCACTTTTTTCATGAAATCTATTTGTAATTGCAGATCCAAATACATATAATTTTTTCACTTTATGCTGTTCGCACAAGGAATTTATTTCTTTTAAATATGAATTTAGGTAGTTCATTATTTTCAAATGTAATAAATATCAACTATTGCACAGTAAAATTAAATTGAACAGTTACAGTACTTTCATCATCTCCTTTGTCAAACTGCATGTTTCTTAAATAACCAGCAATGGCTGTAGCATAATCTCTGCTAAAACTTGTACTGCCTTGGCCAATGCGTAAAAATGTACCAACACCTGATGGAGAAACTTTTATGACCGCATTAATGGTAGCTTTTGCCAACTCACCGGTAAAAGAATAATAACGGACTACTTTTCTGTTTCCACTTATAACTTTTGGTCCACCCACTTTGCCACCGGGTGTATTGCCATAAGAATCTTTGTTGCCTGTTGGGTCACCTGCATCTCCTTTACCATTTTTATTATTGCCCTGCATGGTGTAGCCTTTGTCTTCGGTTTTGTTATTACCATTTTTTGTACCAGGACCATTATATACCAATTTCGGCGTTTTTGGTTTGGGTGCTGGCACTACCGCAGTAGATGGAGTAGGGGTGGTCATTTTAACTGGGGGAGATTTTTTTACCGTCTTTACAACTGGCGCTGCATCTGCTTCTGCATTATCATCTGGTGTTATTTTTTCTTCAGCTACTTCTTCTGGCGCAGGCTCTGTTGGTTGAGGTTGCTCATTTATTTCAGGTTCAGGTTTTCCTTCTCCTTTTATAAGTGGTTGTTCTTCACCCAAACCTTCATCGTTATTGCCGAGGTTTATTTCCATTAGATCTTGTACAACCGGTGGGGCAGGTGGCAATACTTTCCAACTTATAAAAATAAACATGAGCAATAACGCCCCACAAATAATGGCTGTGTAGGTCAATGCTTTTTGGTGCCGTTGCTTATCAAAATTATTTACCATGGTATAAAGTTATATTTCTCTTTTGTAATAGATGGGAGAATTTTAAAAATTTCACAAGAGTGAGGTAAGATTTTAACAAATTGGATTAGCAGATTTTCCATTATTTTCTATAACTAAAATTTGTAAATTTGTATAAATTAATATTATGGATGCAATATTGAATTCACCTACCTCGCAAGAAATGATTACTTATTTCATGCAACTAAATGAGAAGGAACGGCAATCTGTTTTAAACTTATTAAAAACTTTTTTAGCAAGCCGTAATGAAAATTTTCCTTCCCAAACCCTTCAAGAATATAATAAAGAGATAGAGCAGGCAGATGCCGAAATAGCAGATGGTAATTTTATAGCCCATGAAGAGATGATGAAAAAATATTTAACTCAATAAATTATTCCATGGTATTAGCAATTAAATGGAATAAAAAAGCTGTAAAACAATTCGATGATTTAATCAAGTATATTGAACAAGACTCACCGATGGGTGCGGAGAAAGTGAAAAAAGAGATTTTACTTAAGATAGATAGTTTATTGAGGCATCCTGAAAAATGTAATCCTGATAAATTTAAGCTTAACAATGATGGAACTTTTAGAGCATTTGAATTGTATAGCTATAGAATATCTTATCGTTTTATATTAAATGATATAAGAATAATTAGAATACGGCATACAAAAATGAACCCCTTGAGATATTAATTATTTTTTAATTATTTATAACAAATTTATCCTAACCTTAGGCATAAATAATCAATTATTGTTTTCACAATTTCTTACACAAACCACTTCACTATACGGGGTTAAGTAAACTAATACTGCTCTGTCTCATTTGGAAAATCGCTGCTTTTTACATCAGTAATATATTGTTTTATGGCGCCGGTAATTTGCTCATCCATATTTAAATATTGGCGCAAAAACCTTGGCTTAAATTCAGCATTTATGCCAAGCATATCATGCATTACAAGTACTTGTCCATCGCAGCCATTACCTGCGCCGATACCTATAGTGGGTATGTGTAAACTTGCCGTAACTTCTGCCGCTAGTGCAGCTGGAATTTTCTCCAACACAATAGCAAAACAACCAGCTTGTTGCAAAAGCAATGCATCTTTTTTTAATTGATCTGCTTCTTCCTCCTCCTTTGCACGTACGGTGTAAGTACCAAATTTATAAATGCTTTGCGGCGTTAAACCTAAGTGCCCCATAACCGGTACACCACTGTTTACAATGCGTTTGATAGATTCTACTTCATGCTCACCACCTTCCAATTTGATTGCGTGGCCACCGGTTTCTTTCATAATGCGTATGGCATTGTTAAGCGCTTCTTTACTATTGCCCTGGTAAGAGCCAAAAGGCATATCAACCACTACCAAACAGCGATTGATACCTCGTACTACGCTTTGCGCATGGTAAATCATTTGCTCCATGGTGATGGGCAAAGTGGTTTCGTTACCCGCCATTACATTGCTTGCACTATCACCTACCAAAATAACTTCAATACCTGCGGAATCAAATATTTTTGCAAAAGAAAAATCATACGCCGTAAGCATAGAAATTTTTTCGCCTGCTGCTTTCATTTTTTGCAGGGTATTGGTGGTAATTTTTTTTACTTCTTTGTGTATGGACATGGGGGCAATTAATAATTATAATGAATAATTGTATAATGAATAATTTTTAATGAATAATTTATAATGAATAATTAATAATGTGTTATACTCAAAGTTTTATTACAAACAATAAGTTTTAAAAATCTAAAATCTAACATCTAACATCTAAAATCTAAAATCTAAAATCTCACTTCTTAACTTCTTCCCATAAATGCTGGATCAATCCATCTGCCAAGCCAATTTTAGGTACAGAAATTTCCTCGGCACCTGCCCAACGCATTACATTTATATAAATGAGTAATGCTGGTACAATTACATCTGCTCTATCATCTCGAAAACCATATTTTGCTATGCGTTGTTTAATGGTCATTGGCTCCAGTTCATCGTAATATTCCCTCAGCAGGTCTAGCGGCAATGGTCTTCCTTCTTTGCGTTTGCTTAAACTAAAAACTTTATTTATGTTTCCACCACTACCAATGGCCACTACTGCCTTTTGGCCTTTGGCTACTGCTTTTATGGTGTTTTTTAATTCTTCCCAGTGTGCATCGGTCACCATATTTTTTAATATACGAATGGTACCAATATCAAACGATTTTTTAAAGGTTAATATGCCATTACTAAAAAAAGAAATTTCTGTACTGCCACCACCCACATCTATATACATATAACTATGGTCGTTATCCATATTTTCAGCTACATGGTTTTCATAAATAAGGTTGGCTTCCATATCGCCATCAATAACTTCTATTAAAATGCCTGCTTCTTGTTGTACGGTGGCAATTATTTCTTTTGCATTGCTTGCATCTCTCATAGCACTGGTAGCACAGGCTCTTACTGCCTCCACATTGTAAGCATTCATAAGATGTCTAAAAGATTTCATGGTTTCCACCAGCATGGCTTCCTTTTCAGGAGATATTACTTTGCTGCCAAAAACATCAAAACCAAGCCTAAGTGGAACCCTTACCAAATTGAGTTTATTAAAAATGGTTTTGCCATCTTTTACTTTTTGTACATCATTTATTAGTAGTCGTGCTGCGTTGCTTCCAATATCAATTGCTGCTAAAATCAAAATAAAATGTTTGGATTGTTTGAAGGGTTAAAATTGAGGATAATAAACCAACTGGCGGTATGAATTTATTATAAATCTTTCCACAAAAAAAACCGGACAGTCTTGCCCGGTTTTTTATAATAAATGAAAATTATTTTGTACCTGTTAACGCATACACAGAAAAAGAAGATAACCAATGATCAATATCATAATTGCCTTTACCAATACTTGCTTGAGCATAATCCCACATTTCTTTTTGAGCATTTATCCATGCAGTTCTCACTTCTGGCTTAAGCGTATTATCGGGCATTGATTGCATCATTCCATTTATGCACCAAATTCGGTTAAGATGAAACCCATCCCAATGAGCTGCATAACCAGTGTGAGTTTCTTTTTTTTCAACAGCAAAAACTTCTTTTACGCCATCTACTGTAAACATTTCTGGAGAAAAAACTTTTAACCATTCTACATAGTCTTTTTGGTTTAAAACTTTTCTCATTAAATCTGTAATTAATAAACCTGCTGACATAAAATCATAACCGAAAGGTTCTTTCACCAAAGGAAAATCTTTGATGCCAGTATAATAACTTTTTGCAGATGATGTTAATACTTTTTTCAATTCAATATTTTGAGTAGTGGTAGCATAATCTAATGCAAAAGATAAACCCAACGAAGATGCATAATGGTCTCCTGAGTAATTTGGTTTTTCAATATTTGGCCAAACTTTTATATATGAATTTGTAATGTAATCACATAAGGGTTGCAAATTTTTAAGCCATTTTTTTGCAGTTGGGTCATCCCATCTTGCCAGTTCATCTGCTACTTTTAATAACCATGAAGTGCCATAAGGAAATTCAAAACTCTCTTCCTCGTGTGTCTTTAAATATTCCAATTCTCCTAATATGTTTTTAGCATCAAAACTTAGTTCCAATTTACTTTTTATCAATTTTGCTTCTGGAATGGTGGGATATGTTTTTAGTAATTTTACAAGTGCCCAATGGTTGTGTACACCCGAGTGCCAATCGTAACACCCGTGAAAAGAAGGCCACAATTTATCTGGTGCTTTTAAATCGGATGCTTTCTCTAATTTTTCATGATAATAATGAGGATATGGCTTATTTGTACAATCCAATGAAAGTTTGGCAAAGTAGGATGCGCCTGCATTGGATAAAAGCATAGACCCATCTGGGGCAATGGTTGTTAGAGATGGATCAGCTGGTTTTGCTAGTGGTTGTGCAATTGTAAATCCAGTTACAATGCAAAGGAGTGCAGAAAAAATTAGTTTCATAAACAGATTTTTTTGATTTTTTTTAGATTTGGTAAATCTTATTTTTACCACAATATAGTATCTTTACAGAATAGTATTTTAATTAATAAATTACTTTCTTAATAATTTAAAATACTGGTTAACTGCTTATTAATCTTTAACTTTCAATTGAATGAACTCCGGTACAAGAATAAATGTTGTGAACATAGGGCTGATGATTTTTAGTTGCGTAGCAGCTTTCATTATGCCGTTTGAGGTGTTTCTTTTCGCTTACGCTGTTTTAGGCCCTCTACATTATCTTACAGAAATTAGCTGGCTACACGATAGGCAATATTTTACTAAAGGAAAATATGACAGCATTGTTTTATGGATCATTGGAGGGATCATTTTATTAGAAAGCCTTGCCTATAGAAATCATTGGAACTGGCCTTTTGGTTCTGACTTTGGAAATAAGATAATATTTGTAGCTCTCACAGGGTCCTTATTAATGATTTTTGTAAAAAATATTTATATAAAAGTTTTTGGCTTATTGTTTATCCTGTTTATTTCAAATGCTATTTTCAAACCCGATCAAAGAGATGGATTTGCATTTTTTATCGGCGCATTATTACCAACTCTCATTCATGTATTTGTATTTACCGGTTTGTTTATTTTGTTTGGTGCATTAAAAAGCAGAAGTGTGAGTGGACTTATTTCGTTTGTAGTATTTATAGTTTGTCCAATATTACTGTTTACCATATTTAGAGATAGAACTTTTGTAGAAGTAACCAAATATGGTCAGGATTCATATGTAGCGGGTGGTGATGGCTTTTACGATACCAATCTCAGTTTTCTTACTCATATTTTTAATGTAGATTTTCCGCAGCTAAAAGATGCATCTGGTAACCTTTTGTATTACGAAGGAACAGATGGTGTACAAGTGCCGGCGCCAGATTATAGTAATGCTGCGCAGGTTGTATTTCATTCTCAAACCGGTATTTTGTTAATGCGTTTTATTGCTTTTGCTTACACCTATCATTATCTAAATTGGTTTAGCAAAACCGAAGTTATTAAATGGCATAAAGTTCCTAAAGCCCGATTTATTGGAGTGGTTATTTTATGGGTTACTTCTTTAATTCTTTATGGTGTAAACTATTCGCTTGGGTTGAGGTGGTTGTACTTTTTAAGTTTCTGCCATGTATTGTTGGAGTTTCCTTTAAATATGGTTTCAATTACTGGTATATTTAAAGAAACGGGAAGTATTGTAAAGAATGGTTTTAAAGCATCTCCCGTTTTGGCAAAAGGGTAGAGGAATTTTAAATATTACAGCATCTTCTTAATAAGACTGTCTTGAGGTTCATCTCAAGACAGTTTCGTTTATAGCACTTTCTTTTTTATTTTACAGTTGTATTTTTATTCAGAAAATTAGATATTTCAATCTGCGATCTCACTTTTTTTGTATTGCGTGGGTTGATATATTGGTTGCTTAAATCATTGTCCAGTTCTCTTGCTTTTATATTGTCATTTAATTGAATGTTTATAATATCTATCAATTCCTGTTTTAAATCTTTATCAAAAACAGGACAGGCCACTTCAATTCGATGATCAATATTTCTTACCATCCAATCTGCAGAGGAAATATAAACCTTGGGCGAACCATTGTTTTCAAAAATCATCACTCTGGCATGTTCCAAATATTCATCAATAATACTGATGGCTTCTATTGGTTTTTTAAATTTTTTGTTTTCAGTAAACATGCAGCAAATACCTCTGATGATTAATTTTATTTCCACCCCTGCTTTTGCAGCATCTGCTAATTTTTCAATTAAAAGGCCATCGCTTAAGGAATTCAGTTTTAAAGTAATAGCAGCCGGTTTTTTATGCTTGGCAAATTTTATTTCTCTATTTATAAAAAGGTTTATTTGCCTGCGCATACTTATGGGGCTAACCAATAATTGTTTACATGCTTTTAATAATCCAATTCTTAAAGAGGGATTTTCCAGGTACATAAAAATTCTGTTTACATCTGCCATTAAATTTCTATCAGATGTAAGTAGGCAATGATCACCATATACCTTTGCCGTTTTTTCGTTTAAATTTCCTGTACTTATAAAACCATAATGTGTGGTTACATTTTTTACTCTTTTTTTAATCAAGCAAAGTTTTGCATGCACTTTAAGATTAGGCACCCCAATTAAAACTTTTACTCCTGCATCTTCCAGTTCTTCTTTCCACTCCAGGTTTGCTTCCTCATCAAATCTTGCTCTTAATTCCAGCATTGCTGTTACTTGTTTTCCGTTTCTTACAGCATTGGTAAGTGCATTTATTACTTTAGATCTGCTTGCAAGTCTATAACAAGTAATCTTAATGCTCACTACTTCCGGATCAATAGCAGCTTCCCTTAAAAAATCTATCACACTATCGTAAGAATGATAAGGAAAATGCAACATCACATCTTTTTCCATTACCACCGATGTTACGCTGTTTATGTTTTTTAATAAAGGATGTGTAAAAGGTTTTTTTCTTAATTTTTTTTGATTAAAAACGCTTTCCGGAAAGTTGATAAAATCTTTATAATTGTGCACGCTCCCGCCAGGAATTAAATTTTCGTTGTGAGTAAGTCCAAGCCTTTTTACCAGATAAGTAAGAAGTGCAGGTTCAATTTCTTTGTCGTAAACAAATCGTACCGGTTTTCCTTTTTTTCTGTTTTTTAAACCCTTTTCTATTTTTTGAATAAGTGTACCTGATACATCGTTGTCAATATCAATTTCAGCATCTCTTGTTACTTTAATAATGTGCGAAGAAAATTTATCATACCCAAAAAATGAAAATATATGGGGAAGGCAAAAACGAATTACATCTTCCAGCAGCATGATGTATTGCTCATCATTTTTAGAAGGTAAAATTAAAAATCTTGATAAATGTCTTGTTGGAACTGATACAAGTGCAAATCGCTGAGGTATTGATCTGTCTTGCTTTGACAGTTTACAAGCCAGGTAAATTGATTTATCGTTCAGCACCGGAAATTGGTGTAAACTTTCTATCATTAATGGCACAATAAAACTGCGTACCTCTTCATTAAAATAATCTAGTACAAACTTTTGTTGGGAGGCGGTTAGTTTTTTATCTGTTACTAAATGTATTTTTTCTTTTTTTAATTCCCTTAAAATTTCTTTCCAGGTTCTTTCAAATTCTCGCTGTTGTATTAAAACTTTTTCTTGTATCTCATCTAATATACTTTGAGGATCTAATTCTAAATGCATTTTAGCTTTATGACCAAGCTCTATCATTTTTTTTAGTGCTGCTACTCTTACTCTAAAAAATTCATCGAGGTTGTTAGAGAAAATACCTAAAAATTTTATTCTCTCTTTTAATGGTACAGTATCATCTGCGGCTTCCTGCAACACACGGCTATTAAAAGATAGCCAGCTTATATCTCTTGCAATCGTTTTTTTATGCGACAAATTCATCAGTTTTAGTAAATAATGAAAATAGCGTTTTTGATTTATTCATGGTTACAGATCATATTAATTTAAAATTAATTTTCTACAAAATTATTTGTGGAGTTATGGCAATTATGGCAACAGAATAATAAAATTATTCTCAAGGATTTCTATTTGTCTTTCATTTTTTCAATAATTTTTGTGGAAGATATTCCATCTATCATTGTAGCTAGAATTACTTCCCCGCCGGCTGCTATTACTTCTTTTGCTCCTGCTATTTGATCAATAGAATAATCACCTCCTTTTACTAATACATCGGGCATTAAAGCCTGTATTAATTGAAGAGGTGTATCTTCTTCAAAAATTACAATAGCATCTGTTTGCACCAGGCTTGCAAGCAGCAAGGCTCTTGCTTGTTCATCATTAATTGGTCGGGTAGGGCCTTTTAATCTTTTTACAGATTCATCGTTGTTTACTGCTACAATTAATATTTCACCATGCCCTGCTGCTTCGCTTAACGAGGCAATGTGCCCTTTATGTAAAACATCAAATACACCATTGGTAAGCACAATTTTTTTGCCAAGCATCTTCCATGCAAACACCTGCTTAATTAAGTTTTCTCTTGTGTAAATTTTATTGGGTATCTGAAATGTGAACCTCATTTTTTTTCTTATTTATGTATGGTAAAAGTACAAGTGATAGAAGTCCTGCCACTATAATAATTCCCGTACTCACACCCCAAATGAGCCAGCCAAATGCATTGCCTTGGGTACTTGCAATACCGTAAATTCCCAAAGTTTCCATTACAAAAAATGGAAAGGAACCAATGCCGCCTGGAGTTAAAATCATGGCAAGGGTAGATAAAGATAAAACCGAACATGCTGCTTTCAAATTTAAATCTGCAGTAGCATCCATGGCTTTAAAGCCTAAATATATTTGCAACAAATACATACTCCAAATAAAAATAGTATGAAAAATAAATGCTCTTCTATCTTTTAAATTTTTAATAGCTGCAAAGCCTTTGCCAATACCTTCAAAAAAATGCTTAATACTTACAACTGTTTTGTTTGCAGAAAATTTTTTGAAGATTTTTTTTATTAATAAAACCAATAGAAAAATAATAAGGATTATTATGATACCTTTTGCCCACCAAGGAAAGGCACCTTCTGCAGCAATTAATAGTTTATTTTTCACAAAGTCTCCAACAATATCTATTTGTATAACAACCGTAAATACTACAAAAAAAACATAGGTAATTAAGTCAAATGTTCTTTCTATTAATATAGTACCTATTAATTTATCTGCAGGTAATTTTTCATATTTTGCCAGTAAGGTACATTTTAAAACTTCACCTAACCGAGGTACTGCTGAGTTAGCAAAATATCCAACCATGGTGGCACCAAATACATTTTTGATAGAAGGATTATACCCTAGGGGTTCCATTAGTA
This sequence comes from Ferruginibacter sp., assembly GCA_031398005.1. Classification (GTDB taxonomy): domain Bacteria; phylum Bacteroidota; class Bacteroidia; order Chitinophagales; family Chitinophagaceae; genus Ferruginibacter. The sequence continues at coordinate 130,691 of JANNMO010000014.1, read as the reverse complement.
ATTTCCACCGCATAGATCTGCTGAGATGGCTTAATAAATTCATTATTACAACAGGAATTACCAATAAATAATTTGCACTTTTAAATGCATCTTTAAATTGGATTTCTTGCTCTGCCGTCATACTGTGTAGTTGCCACCATACAAGCAGTAATCCGCCTACTAAAAAAACAATATATTTTAATAAAGAAAGTATTTTCTTAAACATGTTTCTTTATTTTTCATAAATCAATGTTATCTATCAGCCTTACTTCATTCAAATAGGCTGCCACAAGTGCTACCAGTTTTCGTTTGCCATCCCACTCTTGTTGCAACTCTAAGGTTTCAGCATCTGCAATTTCAGTGTAATCTACCTTGTATCCTTGTTTTTCTAAAAAATTGGTAGCTTCTTTTTTTAAAGAAATTAAACTGCCTGGTATTACATTTTCTTGTATCATTTTTAAGGATCTAATAATGGACAGTGCTTGCTGTCTTTCTTCCTTATTTAACCGCATATTTCTACTACTCATAGCAAGCCCATCAACTTCTCTGATTGTTTCACAAATATGAAGGGTAATACGATGGTTATTATCAACCATCATTTTTTTTAGTACCATGCATTGTTGATAATCTTTTCTACCAAGGTATAAATTTGTTGGCTTTACTGCGTTCAATAATTTATCTACAATAATACATACACCTTGAAAATGTCCTGGTCTAAAACTCCCTTCCAATATGTTTTCCAACATACCTAATTCAAATTTTTTATTTACTTCACCTGTTGGATACATTTCCTCCACCGAAGGAAGGAACAAAATATGGCATCCTGCTTTTTCCAATTTATCAATATCTTTTTCTAAAGTGATAGGATATTTTTGCAAATCTGTAGCATTATTAAATTGTGTTGGATTCACAAAAATGCTGCAAACAGTGATATTATTTTGGGATATGGCTTTATTTATAAGTGAAATATGCCCAGTATGTAATGCGCCCATGGTTGGTACAAAACCAATCGTTTGATCTATATTTCTATACTTCTGTAGTTCAAAATCAAGATCTTTTATATTCTTTATTAATATCATAAGGAGTAATAAACGTGTGCCAAAGCCTATAAATGGTATTAGTCAATAATTTTTGCTACTTTTGCAGCCGTTTCAAAAAATTTCTTTTTGCACTTAATATCTGTACAATAATGTCTACAAAGAAAAGGATTTTATTTATTGCCAACGAAATGTCTCCTTATGTAGATGTTACTTCGTTTGCAGAAATTGTAAACAAACTTGCTGTACTTTCCAACGATAACAATATGGAAGTGAGGTGCATAATGCCAAAATTTGGTACCATTAATGAACGCAGGCATCGTTTACACGAGGTGGTGCGTTTATCGGGTATCAATGTTTCTATTGACAATGATGATTATCCACTAATTATTAAAGTTGCTTCATTACCTAATGCAAGATTACAAGTTTACTTTTTAGATAATGAAGATTTCTTTAAACGTAAATTTATTTTTGCAGACGAAGCAGGAAAATTCTATGATGATAATGGATTAAGAGCTGTATTGTTTTGCAAAGGAGCTTTAGAAACCGTTAAGAAATTTGGATGGCCGCCAGATATTATTCATTGTAGTGGTTGGATGACTGGTCTTATACCAATGTTTATACGCTCTGCTTATAAAAAAGAACCTGTATTTAGCCATTGCAAAGTGGTTTATACTATTGGCGATACTACTTTTAAAGATAAACTTGGAGATGACTTTTTAAAACTTGCTGCTATAAACGACAACGTTACAAAAAAAGAATTAGAGCCTTTTAAAGATATAAATAATGTAGCCATGTTTAGAGGTGGTGCTACTTATGCAGATGCGGTAACATTTGGAACTGCAAAGCCTGATAAAAAACTGGTAGAAGAATTTGCAAAAGTCCGTGGTAAAAAGGTTTTAAAATATAATGCTGAAAGTGATTTAACAGACTATTTACAATTATATGCCGACCTTGCTAAATAATTAAATCAGACTGTTTTACTAAAAATTTTATTGCTTTGCAAAGAAGACTTTTACCTATCGCATTTTCCGCAATTTTACTATTAATAATATTTGGAATTGGATGTACAAAACTTGATACAACTACGCTCGGTAGTGATCTTGTAACGGTTGATAATGTAAACACTTTTGCAGATTCGTTGGATATAAATAGTACTCAATTTATTTTTGATGATAGTACAATTATCCAAAAAAATGAAAATCATGTAATCGGAGTAATAGACCAAGATCCTTTATATGGTAAAACTGATGCTAGAATTTATGTGCAATTTAAACCAACTTTTTATCCATACTATTTTGGTAATGCAGGTGATACTGTAAAAGGTTTCCCTGGAACAGGTTTTGATTCGGCATTTATTTGTCTTTCATATAAAGGTGCATGGGGAGATACATCATCTACTACAATAGGGCAAGAGTTTGAAGTGAGAGCAATAACCGAGATGGATTTTAAAGAAAAAACGGACACCATTAGGAAACTTAATTATATCCCAACTACGGGTCCACTTTTGGGCAGCTCCATTATAAAAGCTTCGGAAGTTGTCAGAAAAATTAAACTTTTGTATGGAAAAGATTCTATTGAAAATCAGATCAGAATTCCCTTGAACACAAATGAGGGAAAAACTCTTGCAGCATTTTTATATAATCAAGATTCTGTCATTTTAGGTAGCAATAATGGTTTTTTAAACGATACTTTATTTAGAACTAAATCATTTGGCTTTGAAATTCGGGTAAAGAGTGGAACATCAGGCAGAACACTTTTTTATGTAAATCTTGCAGAAGCAAAAACAAGATTAGAGTTTCATTATTTTAAAAGAAAGAATAATATTAGAGATACTGCATCCAAATCTTTTCAAATGTATCCAAATGCCTTGGGCACAATTAAGGCATCTTCAAGTGGTAACTATATAGTTAGAAATTATTCTGGTTCTTCATTTAGTACAACAGATCCTCTAAACAACTATTTACAAACTTCCCCAGGGACATATATAAATTTGGAAATTCCTAAGCTAACTAATTACAGCAATAGAATTGTACATAGAGCATATTTAATTGTTGAGCAAACACCACATTCTACCTCTACAGATAATATTTACACAGCTCCACCATTCTTGTATGTAGATTTGAAAGACAGTGTAAGTACATTAACTCAAAAATACAAACCGGTTTATTTTGATCTTAGCACCACAGTGCCATATAATCCTGATGCAAAAACAGCCACTGAATTATTTCATCCATTCCCTGCAGCTAATGTAGATATTGGTACATTTGGTGGAAATGCATTAAAAAGATTTGAGCCAAGTGGAGTGCCTTTTACGAGATATGAAATTAATCTCACAAGATATGTGCAGCATATTGTAACAAATGGTTATCGCAACTACGATTTAAGATTGTATGCACCATTCAACTATTATTATCCGCAATTTCCCGGCCCACAAATAGTGATACCTTATTTTAATCCTATTGCTTTAGGAAGAGTAAGAGTGGGAGCAGGTTCTACTCAAAATATCCCTCACAAAATGAGGTTAGTTGTAATTTATTCTAAAATTTAATCTCATCAAATTGTAATATATTCAACAAGCCCTTTTTTAAACGAAGGGCTTTGTTATTTTAAAATAACAGCCCTTATCTTTGCACTCTTAAAAAATGAAATATGCCATATTTATTTACTTCTGAATCAGTAAGTGAAGGACACCCAGATAAAATTGCTGACCAGATTAGTGATGCACTTATTGATAACTTTTTAGCCTTTGATCCTACCAGTAAAGTAGCTTGTGAAACCCTTGTAACCACAGGGCAAGTTGTATTAGCAGGAGAGGTTAAAAGTAAAGCCTACCTTGATGTACAGGAAATTGCAAGAGGTGTGATCCGTAAAATAGGTTATACCAAAAGTGAGTATATGTTTGAGGCTAATTCCTGCGGTATTATTTCTGCAATACATGAGCAATCTCAAGATATAAACCAGGGTGTAGATAGAAAGAAAAAAGAAGAACAAGGTGCAGGAGACCAAGGAATGATGTTTGGTTATGCCACCAACGAAACAGATAATTATATGCCTTTAGCATTGGCCTTATCTCACGATATTTTAAAAGAACTTGCAGCGGTAAGAAGAGAAAATACAGCCATAAAATATTTGAGACCAGATGCTAAAAGCCAGGTAACAATAGAGTACGATGATAACAACAAGCCATTAAGAATTGAAGCTATTGTTGTATCTACCCAGCATGATGATTTTGGAAAAGATGAAGTAATGCTTGCAAAAATAAAAAAGGATATAATCAATATTGTTATACCAAGAGTAAGAGCATTATATCCAAAGTATGATCATTTGTTTACCAATAAAATTAAATACCACATTAACCCAACGGGTAAGTTCGTAATTGGTGGTCCACACGGTGATACCGGCCTTACAGGTCGTAAAATTATTGTAGATACTTATGGTGGAAAAGGTGCACACGGTGGTGGCGCATTTAGTGGAAAAGATCCTAGCAAGGTTGATAGAAGTGCAGCATATGCAACAAGGCATATAGCTAAAAACTTAGTAGCAGCAGGACTTTGTGATGAGGTGTTGGTACAGGTAAGTTACGCAATAGGTGTAGCTCAGCCTACCAGTATAAATGTGGTTACTTATGGTACTGCAAAAGTAAATTTAACCGATGGGCAAATTGCAAAAGAGATTATGAAGATGTCTTGCTTTGACATGCGTCCTTATTTTATAGAGCAGAGATTAAAACTTCGCAATCCAATATACAGCGAAACTGCTGCGTATGGTCACATGGGTCGTACACCAGAAAAACTTGAAAAAATATTTACTTCACCTTCTGGCGTGATAGTTAAAAAGAAAGTAGAATTATTTACTTGGGAAAAACTAGATGCCGTTAAAGAAGTAAAAAAAGTATTTGGAATTAAATAATATCCATTAAGCAAATAATAATTTGCCGGGAAGTTGAAAAGCGTTTTAACGACTGTTCGGCTTACCGGCATTTTTGCTTAGTATATAAATCGTAAATTTACAAAGTGAAAGATTTTAGACACCAACATAAGCGACCAAAAAAGAATACTTTAATTGTAGGTAGAACTGCCATTATTAAAGCAATGCAGGAAGGAAAACAATTGGATCGTATTTACATGCAAACTGCTGTGCATGGAGAAACAATTGATGAAATAAGGGTTTTGGCTGAGCGATATATGGTTCCTATAAATAAGGTGCCTGTAGAAAAACTGAACAATTTTAATGTGAGTAATCATGAAGGTTGTATAGCACAAATTTCTAAAATACAATACCAAGATTTGCAGGATGTAATTTCATTTGTAGTAGAAAATGGTGAAGTACCATTGTTTATTATTTTGGATGGCGTTACAGATATCAGAAACATTGGAGCCATTGCAAGAAGTGCTTTTTGTTTTGGTGTGCATGCTATCATTATTCCTGATAAAGGTGTGGGATCTTTAAATGAAGATGCCATACTTACCAGTGCCGGTGCGCTTGAGCAAATTGCTATATGTCGAGTAAATAGTTTAATGAAAGCTGTAGATGATTTACACCTCAATGGAATAAAAGTTTTTGCAAGTGTAATGGGTGCAACCACAAAATCTTACGAATGTAATTTTGCTGAACCCACCGCCATTGTGATGGGAGCAGAGGAAAAAGGTATTTACCCTGCATTGATGAAAGTGTGCGATGAAAAATTTGCTATACCCATGACGGGTGATTTTGATTCGTTAAATGTGAGTGTGGCTACGGGTATAATTTTATATGAGGCGGTGAAGCAACGGGGTAAATCAGCTTCTCCCAACCCCTCCCGAGGAGGGGAGTAAGTTTCAAATACTTTTTAGCTTATTATAAAATGCAAACTATCATTCCCAATAATTTAGAGAACAACAATCAATCTCAGTGTTCACAAGTACCCCTCCGGGGGGGATTTAGCGGGGCTAGTGCTTTGTCTCTCATCGAATGCCCACGAGATGCTATGCAAGGTTGGCCGCATTTTATTCCCACAGAAAAAAAAATAAAATATTTAAACCAGCTTCTTACTTGCGGTTTTCATACGTTAGATTTCGGAAGTTTTGTTTCTCCAAAAGCTATTCCTCAAATGGCAGATACATCAGAGGTAATTAAGCAATTGGAACTTGACAAAAGCCATACAAAACTACTTGCTATCGTGGCTAATGAACGTGGAGCCGCAGAGGCTGTAAGTTACGATCGAATTTCATATTTGGGTTTTCCATTTTCAATTTCAGAAACTTTTCAACAACGTAATACTAATTCTTCTGTAGATGAGTCTTTGAAAAGAGTAGAAAACATACAAGAGCTTTGTGTGAAAAATAGTAAGGAATTAGTAGTGTATATTTCTATGGGTTTTGGTAATCCATATGGTGATTTATACAATGAAGAAATAGTACTTAATCGTTCGAAGCAAATTGAGGCAATGGGAGTAAAAATAATTTCTATTGCTGATACCGTTGGGCTTGCAACAGCCTCTGAGGTGAGTGTTTTGATGAAAAAAATAGTTCCTGAGTTTTCAAATATTGATATCGGAGTTCATTTACATTCTTCTCCAATGGATAGAGAAGCTAAGTTAGCTGCCGCCTTACAAGCCGGTTGCCTGCGATTTGATTCAGCCATAAAAGGAATAGGTGGCTGCCCAATGGCAGGAAATGATTTGGTGGGAAACATGGATACAGAAGTAATGATTGAGCATTTTGAAAAAATTGGTTATAAATTAAATATTGATAAAGCTGCACTGGAAAAATGTAGTATGATGGCAAACGATATTTTTGTATAGCAATAACATAAATGTACTGACAAGTAAATTTGGCTTTCAATAAATATAATTGAAGAAAATCAATAATCGCAATACTTCAATTCTAATATCAACCAATTCATCATCTTGAAACTTTGCGCAATGAACTTTCGTTCTGAATTGACCCCCAAACCTTTCTCGATAAAAATAAAGCACACCGATAAATTGTTATTGATAGGCTCCTGTTTTACAGAACAAATAGGAAAAAAATTAATTGCTCATAAATTTGATGTTCTTGAAAATCCTCATGGCATTCTTTTCAATCCTTTAAGTATTGCAAAAGCAATTTTAAGTTATACAAATAAAAAAATCTACCAAGAAGATGATTTGTTTTACCACAACGAACTTTGGGCAAGTAGAGATCATCATACTCGTTTTTCATCAACAGAAAAAGTAAATACGCTTAAAAAAATAAATGAAGAACAAGAAGTAGCCATTGAATTTATTAAATCTGCAGATTGGATTATTGTAACCCTTGGTTCTGCTTTTGTATATGAATGGAAAGATATAAAGGCTGATGAAAATTATAACAATGTAGCAGCTAACTGCCATAAAATACCAACTGATAAATTTAATAGACGGCTACTGGAAATACGGGAAATTACTGCTCAATTACAAAAAATGCAACTGGCCGTTGCAAGCATCAATCCTTCTGTTAAGTTTATATATACCATTAGTCCCGTACGCCATTTAAGAGAAGGATTCATACAAAATAACCAAAGCAAAGCTGCGCTCATTAACGCAGTACATTCTCTTGTAAATGATACAACCGTTTTTTATTTTCCTTCTTACGAATTGATAATTGATGATCTAAGAGATTATAGATTTTTTGCAGAAGATCTTGTTCATCCCAATTATGCTGCCACTAATTATGTGTGGGAAAAATTTGTACCTGCAGTAATAGAGGATGATTCACAAATTTTAATGAAAGAAATAAATGAAATAAATGCTGCTTTAAGTCACAAACCATTTAATGAAGATTCAATTGCCCATCAAACATTTAAAATTAAATATGCAGATAAAATAAAAACATTACAACAAAAATATAGCTACTTACACATGAAAGAAGAACTAACTTATTTCACAAAAAAACCGCTGCCAAATAATGACAACGGCTTACTATAAATAATTAAAATTTTATCCATTACCCAAAATAACTACCAGCGCATAAATGATACCTGGTAAGAAAAATAGTAATGTAAGTAACAATGCAATCCAAAATTTATTATTGATTTCTCCCTGATGCAAATAAACTGCTAATGGTGGTAATAAAATAGCAAGTATTACCAACAACAATGTGTTTGTACTTGGCTCTTTCCCAGCTTTTTTTGCTTTTTTATATTCTTTTAATTGAGATTTTACTTCTTTAATTCTTTCCTTTTTTTCTGCTTTGCTTATGCTATTAAATTCCTTTAAAGCATCACTTGTAGAAATGGTAGGATTAGTAGTAATCGGTGCAAATGGAATAACTACTGAAGGTGCAGGGGTAATACCTGGGTTGAAAGGGTTAGTGCTTAAATTAGTTATCAAATTGGCTGCATCAATTGAATTTGCAAATAAACTTACCAAAGTGATCACTAGAAATGATTTGCGAAAAATTTTTTTCATAAAATATATTTAGGGTTATTAAAAATGTTAAATACCCTTTAACAAATACTGCACCAATATTAAATCAATTATAAAATTTAATGGTACAATATTTTCATAATTATTGAAAACAAAAACAAAAAATTATGAAACACACAATTTATTTATTTGCTGCGGCATTCTCATTAGCCGCCATTGGATGTAATGATGAGAAAAAACAAGAAGATGTAACGGTAGTTCAACAAGAAGCAACCATTCCTGTAAAAGATGTTGCAAAAACTTCCGCCACAGAGGGTACCGTAAAAACTATTACGGTAGAACAAGTACCTGACACTATTGAATATGCTTTTAAAACCAAGTATCCTAAAGCAGTTTCTCCTATATGGGTTGAATATACTCCCATTGAAAGCGATGAGTTAGCAATGGATAGAAATTATTATTATGTAACTTTCACAGACAGAGGTTCCGATATCACATCTTGGTATGACAATAATGGAGATTGGGTAAAAACTTCTACAAAAATCCCTGGAGATTCAAGATTGCCTGATGCGGTTAATAAAACAATCAACGATCAATATCCTGGATATAAAATTGAAGAAATAAGCAAGGAGAATGATAAGAACATGGATATGTATGAGGTGAAATTAAACAAAGGCGAAGAAAAAGCTAAGTTGAAAATCTTGCCAAATGGAGAGGTATATAAGCGTAAATAAAAATAATATTAAAACAACTATTAAAAGTCTCGATTTATCGAGACTTTTTTTATGCATAAACAACTAGTTTATGAATAGAATTTGCATAATAAAAAACTTACCTTCGCACCCAAAATTATCTTATGCAAGAAGTATATATATTATCTGCTGTTCGTACACCGATCGGCAGTTTTGGAGGCTCTTTAAAAGATTTGTCAGCCACACAATTGGGTGCAGCCGCCATTAAAGGAGCCTTAGAAAAAAGCGGATTAAAAGCCGAGCAGATAGAAGATGTTTTAATGGGGTCTGTTATTCAGGCAAATTTGGGTCAGGCACCGGCTAGGCAAGCTGCAAAATTTGCAGGGCTGCCCAATGAAGTAAACTGTACTACTGTAAATAAAGTTTGCGCAAGTGGTATGAAAGCTATTGCACAAGCTGCTCAAAGTATTATGTTGGGCGATGCAGATATTGTGATTGCAGGTGGAATGGAAAGCATGAGCAATGTTCCCTTTTATACAGAAAACATGCGATGGGGAAATAAATATGGCAACGTTCAATTAATTGATGGCCTTGCAAAAGATGGTTTAACTGACGTGTATGATGGAAAAGCAATGGGTAACGCTGCGGAATTTTGTGCAACAAGTTGTGGTATCAGCAGAGAAGACCAAGATACGTTTGCGATTGAAAGCTACAAGCGTTCGCAAGCAGCAATAAATGAAGGCAAATTCGAAAATGAAATTGTACCTGTTTCTATACCACAACGCAAAGGTGATCCTATTATTTTTTCAAAAGATGAAGAACCCTTCAATGTAAAATTTGATAAAATAGCAGGATTAAAAGGAGCGTTTGTAAAAGATGGAACCGTAACGGCGGCAAACTCTAGTACCATGAACGATGGAGCTGCAGCAGTAGTTTTAATAAGTAAGAAAAAAATGGAAGAGCTTGGTTTAAAAGCCATCGGTAAAATAGTTAGTTATGCAGATGCAGAGCAAGCACCTGAATTGTTCACTACAACGCCATCTATTGCTGTACCAAAAGCAGTGCAAAAAGCAGGTTTGCAAATGAGTGATATTGGTTATTTTGAATTGAACGAAGCTTTTGCTGTAGTTGGATTAGAAAATAGCAAACGGATGAATCTTGATGCAACTAAAGTAAATGTAAATGGTGGTGCGGTATCCATTGGTCACCCCTTGGGCGCAAGTGGCGCAAGAATTATTGTTACTTTATTAAATGTATTAAAACAAAACAACGCAAAATATGGTGCTGCCGGAATTTGTAACGGTGGGGGTGGAGCAAGTGCGATGGTGATTGAAAACGTTTAAGCTACGTAGAGGTTAATACTTGAACATTGAGCGTTGAAAATTGTTTATTGAACATTTTTAGTTTTAAATTTAAAAATGTTCAATGCTCAACACACAATTTTCAATGTTCAAATGGAAACTCTATAAATAAGAGTGTACTTAGTACACATTTGCTAATCTAAACTGTATACAATAAATTTGCCCAAAAACTAAAAGGATTTTTTAATCAACTAATAAACCAATCAACCAAACAATGCGTCAAATAGCGTTTAGAGAGGCTCTCAGAGAAGCCATGCAGGAAGAAATGAGAAAAGATGACAGGGTTTTTTTAATGGGAGAAGAAGTAGCAGAATATAATGGCGCTTATAAAGTGAGCCAGGGAATGCTTGAAGAGTTTGGCGAGAAAAGAATTATTGATACACCGATTGCTGAGCTGGGGTTTACAGCAATTGCTGTTGGTGCTGCCCAAAATGGGTTGCGTCCAATTGTTGAATTTATGACATGGAATTTTGCCGTGTTGGCATTGGACCAAATACTAAATACCGCATCTAAAATGCTTGCGATGAGTGGAGGACAAGTTGGCTGTCCAATTGTGTTTCGTGGTGCAAATGGTAGTGCCGGACAATTAGGTGCACAACATAGTACTGCTTTTGAAAGTATGTATGCAAACATACCAGGGTTAAAAGTAATTTCTGTAAGCAACCCTTACGATGCTAAAGGATTGTTGAAAGCTGCTATAAGAGACAATGATCCGGTAATGTTTATGGAGAGTGAAGTAATGTATGGCGAAAAAGGAGAGGTGCCAGAAGAAGAATACGTATTACCCATTGGTAAGTGTTTTATAAAAAGAGAAGGTAAAGATGTAACCATTGTTTCGTTTAATAAAATGATGAAAGTTGCATTGGGAGCAGCAGAAGAATTAGCCAAAGAAGGAATAGAAGCAGAGGTTATTGATGTGGCAACCATTCGCCCACTTGATTGGTTTACCATTTTAGAAAGTGTAAAGAAAACAAATCGTTTGGTTATTGTAGAAGAGCAATGGCCATTTGCAAGTGTAAGTTCTGAAATTGCATACCGCATACAAAAAGAAGGATTCGATTATTTAGATGCACCCGTTCGCAGAATAACATCTGTGGATGCCCCAATGCACTACGCACCAAATTTGGTAGCACTTTATTTACCGGATGTAGCCCGAACGGTAAAGTTGGTAAAGGAAGTAATGTACATGAAAAAATAAATTTAAAAAAACCCGAAAATGACTTCGGGTTTTTTGTTGGTATGATTTACAGTTATAAATTTAGCGGGCTATTTACATACTTAAATTATAAAAAATGTAAATTCGTGTAATAAATATTTTTGAATATGACAAGTATTGAAGAGATAAAAGAAATTTTAAAAGAACTTTCTTTAGCACAAAAGGAAACTGATAAGCAAATAAAAGCCGTAAACGAACAGCTAGGCGGTATTGGTAATAGTAATGGTGACCATGCAGAAGAATTTTTTTTCAATGCACTAAAAGATAAAATGAAATTAGGGAAAGTAAAATTCGATCAAATAAGCCGCAATCTTAAATATAGAAAAAACAGAATTGAAGATGAATTTGATATCGTTTTATTCAATGGAAAAAATATAGGACTAATTGAAACTAAGTACAAGGTTAGAAAACAAGATCTGGATAATTTGATAAACAAAAAAGTTAAGTCATTTAAAATTATGTATCCTGAATATGAGCATTCTACTTTTTATTTAGGTTTAGCAGGTTTTAGTTTTGAAGATGCAGCCTTAGAAAAGAATATTGAAAAGAGTGGAGTTGCTTTGCTTAAACAAAAAGGCGATCATGTAGAAATGCATGATAAAAATTTAATAGCATTTTAAAACAAAAAACCCGAAGTGATTTCGGGTTTTTTGTTTTAGTCATTACGCAAATGCCTCTGGATATAATTTTTTCGCTTTGCTCAATACGCTTTTTGCAATGGAACTTGATGCAAGAAATAAAATACTGCCTATAAATAGAAATAATATTAAAAATATTTTTTGACTTTGAGTGTAAACAAATTCTTCATTAAATACGTTGAAAAAATGTTGAATTAAAAATTGAAAATAGAAAAAGGGAAGTAATCCAAAAGATGGAAGAGATTGAAGCATCAACAGATTTTTTCTTTTTTTAGAAATGGGTTTTCTGTTTCCTGTAAAACGATTTCGACCAAAAAGATTTTTATAATTAAATATTGCATCTAATACATAACAAAGCGAATAAAAAATAATTACAACTTTAAGACCTGCAAAAATAACAAGAGAGTAAATCAATAATAATATCGCCAAACTTCTCACCAAATTTGGCCAGGTAAATTGGTTCTTTATTTCATTCCATAACAATTTGTTGTTTGCTTTGCGCAAGGCATTTTCTCTTTCTCTCACTATTTCGGCAAAGCCAAAAATGCCAAACTCAGCATATACGTTTCCCAGTGCTCTATCAAAAGAAAGAGAAGGGTTTTTATCAATGGCAGCTTCTATTTTATTGGCAAGATGATCAACCAATTCTACCTGCAGATCATACCATCTTACAAATTTCTTTTCAGTAAAAGCAAAAAGCGTTTGTATTTCTTCAGATGAAAGTGTCATGACTAATAGCTGGGTTTTAAGTTTAATATTTGATTCATCTGTTCAATAAAAGAAGCAATTTCTTTGAGCTTTATATTGCTTTCTTTTTTTCCTTGTTTTGTAAGTGAATAATATTTCCTGTTTCTGTTTCCAATGTTTTCAATATTTACTTCTAACAAACCTTCAGCCTCCAACTTATGTAATGATGGATACAAAGCGCCCTCCGTTAAAACCATTTTACCATCACTTAATTCCATCACTTTTTTTGTAATTTCATAGCCATACATTTTTTCATTTTCGCTAAGTAACTTTAGTAAAATGGTAGTAAGCGATCCCTTAAATAATTGACTATTTTGTTTCACCTTTCAAATATACATAAGTTTCTTAGGTATTAATATTTTTTAAGCAATTTTTTATTAGCACAAATATCTTATAGCGATAAAGCTTCAACCCTTTTATAAACTAAATTTGCAACACAACTAAATTACATGGCGTACAGTTCCCTTGAAGAATGTTTATTAGATCTTGAAAAAAACGGACAATTGCTTCGCATAAAAGAAGAAGTAGATCCTTATCTCGAAATGGCGGCCATACATTTAAGAGTATATGCTGCTGGTGGGCCGGCTATTTTATTTGAAAAAGTTAAAGGCTCAAAGTATAGAGCGGCATCCAATATTTTTGGAACATTGGAACGAAGTGAATTTATATTTAGAAATACATTAGGGCATGTAAGAAACCTCATCGAATTAAAAAATAATCCTATTGCTGCCATTAAAAAGCCCTTTAAAAACATAGCAACATTGGCAGCAGGTTTTAAAGCATTGCCTTTAAAAAATCCTGTAAATAAGCCAGTACTTTTTGAAGAAATAAATATCAGAGATATACCACAAATTGTGCATTGGCCCATGGACGGCGGCGCTTATGTAACGTTGCCGCAGGTTTATACAGAAGATATTGATAAGCCCGGCATCATGAATGGAAATATGGGCATGTACCGAATTCAACTTTCAGGAAACGATTATGTAAAGGACAAAGAAATTGGTTTGCATTACCAGTTACACCGTGGTATTGGCGTGCACCAAACAAAAGCAAATGCAAAAGGGCAACCGCTTAAAGTGAGTGTATTTGCAGGGGGGCCACCATCGCATTCTGTAGCAGCGGTTATGCCTTTGCCCGAAGGGTTGGGCGAAGCAACTTTTGCAGGCGCATTGGGTGGAAGGCGTTTTAGATATACGTACAAAGATGATTTTTGCATAAGCACCGATGCTGATTTTGTAATTACAGGTACGGTAGAACCCCAACAAAATAAACCCGAAGGTCCGTTTGGTGATCACCTGGGTTATTATAGTTTGCAACACGATTTTCCGTTAATGAAGGTGCATAAAGTGTATGCACGAAAAAATGCCATTTGGCCTTTTACTGTTGTTGGAAGACCGCCACAGGAAGATACCAGTTTTGGCCAACTTATTCATTCTATAACCGGTAGTGCTTTGCAAAACGAAATTCCCGGATTGATTGAGGTAAATGCAGTTGATGCTGCGGGAGTGCATCCACTATTACTCGCAATAGGCAGCGAACGTTACACACCTTACACGCCCGCAACACAGCCTGCAGAATTGCTCACCATTGCCAACCATGTTTTGGGAACCGGGCAATTAAGTCTGGCTAAATTTTTATTTATAACTGCAGATGCAACAGGCAAAATAAATACGCACAACATTCAAGCTTATTTATCTTTTTTGCTGGAACGAATTAATCTCAAAAGAGATATTCATTTTTACACCAACACCACCATAGATACATTAGATTATTCAGGTACATCAATTAACAGCGGCAGCAAAGTAGTATTTGCAGCAAATGGAATTGTAAAAAGAAAATTGGCTGAAACAATACCAGCTTGTTTAAAACAATTTGATGCAACTTTAATTATGCCCGGTGTTGTTTCTATTCAATTAAAACCATTTACAGATTACCATACGGCTCATGCAGAAATGAAAATATTAAATGAAACATTATCTTCATTTGAATATGAATTAGAAGAGTTCCCTTTTATTATTGTGAGTGATGATGCAGTTTTTACTGCTGAAAAATTGAACAATTTTTTATGGGTTACTTTTACCAGAACAAACCCATCGCATGACATATATGGTATAAACAGTTTTACAGAGAATAAACATTGGGGATGCAGTAGTGTTATATTTGATGCAAGAATAAAGCCTCACCATGCACCACCTTTGGTTTTAGATGAAAAGGTGGAGAGAAGAGTGGATGAGATTTTGGGGAAACTACAAGTTAATTAGCTGATTAGCTAATGTGCTAATTTGCTAATGAGCAACACTTCGAAAACTATTTCAACTATTGTTTATTGCGGTAAAAATTTTAAAAATTACTTTCAAAAACAACCAAATAAAATACGCTGCGATAACTCTTTTAACTCTTGTTCTCTGCGGTGAATATCAAAAAATTAATCATGAAAATATTTTATCTTTTAGCAACTGTATTTTTATTTCAAAGTTGCAGCGCACAACCACAGACTAAACTTGCTCAAAGCAAAGATGACAATACATTGCTTTGGGAAATATCTGGTAATGGTTTAAAAAAGCCCAGCTACATGTTTGGCACTTTTCATATTCTTTGTAAAGATGATATTAAGTTTAGCAACAATTTGCAAACTGCATTAAAAGAATCGAATGAAGTATATTTTGAAATGGATTTAGATGATCCGAAAAATACGTTGGGGGGTATGTTTTTTATGAACATGAAAAATAAAACACTTAAAGATTTATATACTCCCGCAGAGTTGGAAAAAGTAAGTAAATTTTTTAAAGATTCTTTAAAGATGAACCTCAGCTTTTTCAATAAAATGAAACCCATGATGCTGGAGGCAATGCTTTATCCACGCATGATGCCTTGTAAAACGCCCAGCGGTGTAGAGATGGAATTAATGACCATTGCAAAAAAAGAAAAGAAAGAAATTAAAGGTTTTGAAACGATAGAATTTCAATCATCTGTGTTTGATAGCATCCCTTATGAAGTACAGGCCAAAGCATTATTGAAAGATATTGACAGCACAGAAAAGTATAAAGTTTATTTCAATAAAATGGTAAATATTTATAAAAATCAAGAAACCGGAAAGCTTGCGCAGTTAATGGCAGATACTACTTTTTCTGGGGGCGAAAATGATGATGTATTATTAAAAAACAGAAATGAAAATTGGGTGAAGCAATTGAAAACGATTCTGAAAGAAAGTAATATTTTTATGGGTGTTGGTGCAGCTCATTTGTTTGGGAAAGATGGGTTGATTGTTCTATTAAGAAAAGAAGGATATTCCGTTAAGGCAATTGAAAATAAATAATTTTATTATACCTTTCATTTACTAAAATGTAAACTAATTTTTATATGAAGATTTTTATTAAACGTTTTTTAATTGTAATGCTTATTGCTTTTATCATCATCCAATTTATTAGACCTGAAAAAAATATTTCATCTGCTGTGGCTGTAAATGATATTGCAACAAAATATGTAATACCGCAAGATGTAATGGCTACCTTAAAAGCAAGCTGTTACGATTGCCATAGTAACAATACTGCTTATCCCTGGTATAACAACATTCAACCCTTCGCATGGTTTTTAGCAGATCATGTAAAAGAAGGAAAGAAGGAATTAAACTTTAATGAATTTGCATCTTATAAAATAGGAAAACAATACAGAAAATTAGAAGAGATAATTACAGAAACAGATGAAGATGAAATGCCTTTAGAATCCTATACAGTTATTCACAGAGATGCAAAACTAACTGCAGCACAAAAAACAGGTATTGCAAATTGGGCAAATGCTTTAAGGGATAGTATTAAAGCAAATTATCCTGCAGATAGTTTGAGCAGACCTAAAAAACCACAGGCAGTTCAAGCTAAATAAGTTTGCAAAAAAAATTTTTATTTAAGGAGTGTCAAAAAAAACCGTCAATATATCTCCTATATTTTGATATGTATTTGCCATAGGTTCCTTAATATTTTTTGTGTGTATCCATCTTACTTCTGCTATATCTTCTTCTGTTTGAGGAAAGGTATTTTGTTTGCCCTCGCTTACAAAATAAAACCAGTGACTTACTTTTAAAATTGTTTCACCTCTTTCTTCATAAATATGAAATGTTTCTCCAATTTTATGTTTTAAATGTAAATTATTCACACCGGTTTCTTCTTCAATTTCTCTGGCTGCACATGTTTCCGCAGTTTCACCTGTTTCCATTTTCCCTTTGGGCAAATCCCATTTATTTCTTCTAAAAATAAATAGCAATTCTTTTTCTTCATTTTGTACAATTCCGCCCGAGGCTTCTATAATTGTAAATTGATTGAAAAATTCATTTTGTAATTGCCTAAAATTTTCACCAAGAATAATGACAGCCTTCTTTTTGTCTTTTTTTACTGCAGACAAAATTACAGATACCTGTATGTTTTCATCCTTCAACAGCAGCGCATCTTTTTGGGTAGATAAATTTTTTAGATCGGCTGACAACTCATCTGTAATATAAATGGGTGCATCATCTACATAAATCTTTATTTGCATAATTATATTTTATGAGGTAAAAGTAAAGGATATGCATTACAATGATTTACCAACATGTTATCTTTGTTTTAATTAAATTTTTTAAACTAATGACAACAGCGGCAGAAGCCATTGCAGAAAAATTATTACAGATAAATGCTGTAAAGTTAAACATAGAAAATCCATACACTTGGGCTAGTGGCTGGAAGAGTCCAATATATTGTGATAACCGTCGTGCATTGGGTTATCCTTATATAAGAGATTTTATTAAAAGCGAATTATGTGCAGTAATTTTTGAACATTTTGCGGGAGCAGATGCAATAGCAGGTGTAGCTACTGCAGGAATATCTTGGGGAGCTATGGCTGCAGATCAATTAAAACTTCCTTTTATGTATGTGCGTCCAAAGCCTAAAGAACATGGTATGGGAAACCAAATAGAAGGCATGTTTGAAAAAGGACAAAGAGTAATAGTGGTAGAAGATTTAATTTCTACTGGTAACAGTAGCCTGCAAGTTTGTGAAGTTTTAAAAAAGGAAGGGATTATTATTGAAGGAATGGTTTCCATTTTTAATTATGGTTTTTTGCATGCAACAGAAGCCTTTCAAAATGCTGGAATAAAATTATATTCATTGAGCAATTATGAAGCACTAATTGAACATGCAAAAACAAAAGCATTGGTTACTGAAGAGCAATTAAATTCTTTGTTAAATTGGCGTATGAATCCATCAGAGTGGGGAAAATAAAATACTTTTAATTGTTTATTGCTCATCAAAAATTTTAATAACAAACCATGAAATTATTACAATGTACCATCATTGCACTTTTTGCTTTTTGTATAACTGCTACAGCACAACAAAAAGTAAATGCTAAGGCCATCATCTCCATACCAGGCATGCTAACGGAAGAATGTAAAGCAAAAATTGAACAATCGCTTTTTAAACAATATGGCATACTTTCTTATAAAGCAGATTTAAAAAAGAAAAATATTACGGTTGCATGGCTTACCGACAGAACAGATATTGAACAAATAAAAACGATGATAGCCAATGTAGGTTTCGATGCAGATGATGTAACAGCAGATGAGACTGCTTATAAAAAATTATCTCCTGCCTGTAAGAAACCGGTAATTGAAGCAATTAAAAAACCATAACCAAATACATTGAAACAAAAAAAGCATCCAAATTAAGGATGCTTTTTTTTATTGATGATTGATTGATTATTATTAAACGATAAATGGATCTACAATAGCCAGTACTGCGGGTCTTGACAATGGCTCATCAAAACTTGCACTTGCAGCAGTAGCAGTTACACCAGCAACTGTTACTATGTTAACTCCATTTTGTGTTGTAACCTCTTCACCATTATAACTTGGTTGAACGGCAGCCGCAAATCCTGCGCCTATGTTGCTTTCAGCATTGTTTATCCATGGTTTAATATCTCCAACATATGCAGCAGTAATTGCACCAGGTGCAGTTGCTCGTGCTCTTCTCATCTGACGAATGTGAGAAGCATGTTTTGCTTCAACCGAATGCACATTTAAAGCAGCTGTAAGAACATCTTTGTTATTTATTAAAGTACCAGCAGCACCTTTATAAGCTCTTACGCCTGTATCTTCAAAAGTTTGAGCCATTGCTAAAAATATATCATAGTTTGCTTCCCATCCTAAGAATGGTCCCATGTTACTACCATTACCTGCAGTAAAATCAAATGTAGGTTCAGCTGTAGGAGTTGATCCCAAAGCAGTAATCACAGATTTTAGATAGGCTACGTGTTTATTTTCATCATCTCTAATTTTTTGTAGTGCAGCTAATCCTGCAACACCAGCATTTGTAGTTACACCAACACCTGCAACACCTAAATTATAAAATTTCGCTTCAAGATATTCTAGTGTTAATGCATATTGCAAAGTTGCTATTACATCTGTAGGTGTTTGTCCGTATGCTTTCTTAAACATTGAGCCTAGTGCAAGCGGCATAGCAGCAAGTGCAGCCTTTCCTGAAAAACTAGCAAATTGTTTCATAGCAGAGCGACGTGTATCCATCCTGTCATAAACGTCTGCATCTACTTTTTCTATTTCAGAAAATATATTTTGTAAATTCATTTTGAAAAATTTAAAATTGTAAAATGGGTTGTGTTAAGCAGGTAGACCTCTTTTGCTTATTTTGGTTGTTAAAAAAGCATTGGCAATATCTACGATAGCAGTAGGAGGCTTAGATATATCTAAAGCATTCACATCTAAATCGTCTGCAAATGTTCCATTGCTAATCAAATCACGTATTAAAGCTGCGTGCCTTGCTTCCACTGAAACAATTTTACCAGCTGCTAATAAAAAATTTACGTCTGCTAAATATCTTGCCGCTCCATTATACGCAGAAACTCCGGTATCTTCAAGTGCTTTAGATGTAGCTAGAATTCCTGCCCTTGTATTAAAATCTACTGCAGAAAAATTTGGTGTTAATCCCTGGATTGCATTTGATCCCAAAGCAGCTTTAAAATATTCTCTGTGTGCTACTTCATGATCTTTAATATCCATCATGTAAGTTTTTTCAATTGCACTCATAGTATTAAAACCTACAGAGGTAACTACTTGGGTATAAAATGCAGCTTCTAATTGTTCTAATGCATAAGCGAAATTTAATATTTGAAAATCGCCTGTTCCTAAAAATACACCTGTATCTGTATTCTCATCTACATCATCATCATTGTTACAGGCAGTACCCAATGCTACTACTGCTGCCGATGCACCGAAGAATTTTAACATGTTTCTTCTCTGGATCCCAAAAGAAGAAATAACTTTTTCATCCTGTAGGGGAGGAGATGACATTTGTCTTTTCATAAAAATTATTTAGTAAATTAAAAGTGTTGTATTATTGGTAAAACATAAATTTTGCCAATTCTTTTTTAACTACGATTTTAGAAAGACTTAGGTTTAAAAATGTGGATAATAAAATAGATATTGCTCAAAATCAAAAAGTTCCCATCATAATTGGGGAAATAAATTTACATAAATAGCTAAATTTGATATATGAATTATTGGTTAATTAAGTCAGAACCTTTTAAATATAGTTGGGAACAATTTGTAAAAGATAAAGTAACACATTGGGATGGTGTGAGAAATTATTTGGCAAGAAACCATTTAAAAGCAATGAAAAAAGGTGACAAACTTTTCTTTTACCACAGTAATGAAGGCTTAGAAATTGTTGGTATTGCAAAAGTGGTAAAAGAGTTTTACCAAGATCCAACAACACCTGAGCCTGCTTGGGTTGTGGTGGATATATCTCCAGTAAAAAAGCTTAAAAAACCTGTTACGCTTGTACAAGTAAAAGCAGAAATGAGTTTGCAGGAAATGGCATTGATAAAATCTATGCGTTTGTCTGTTCAACCTGTAAGGGAAGAGGAGTGGAATATTATTTTGAAAATGGCGGGAGAAAAAATTAGCTAATTTGATAATGTGCTGATGTGCTAATGGGCAAATATGCAAAGGGGCGAATATGACAATATCAAATAAAGAAATAAAAAGAAATTAGAATGGTGAAGAATAATCATATTGTAATACTCACCGGTGCAGGTATAAGCGCAGAGAGTGGATTGAAAACTTTTAGAGATAGTGATGGTTTGTGGATGGGGCATAACATAGAAGATGTAGCTACACCAAGAGGTTTTGAAAAAGACCCTGCTTTGGTATTGGATTTTTATAACCAGCGTAGGAGAGATGTTGCAGTTGCAAGACCTAATGATGCGCACAAAGGATTGGCCGCTTTGGAGCTGGATTATGATGTAACTATTATAACACAAAATATAGATGATTTGCATGAGCGTGGCGGCTCAAAAAATGTGATGCATTTGCATGGAGAAATTTTTAAAATGAGAAGTGTAAACAATACAACAGAAATTTTTGATATAGCTGGAGATATACATGTGGGTGATGTAGCCGATGATGGTGGTCAGCTTCGACCTCATATAGTTTGGTTTGAAGAACAAGTGCCGATGATTGAAAAAGCGGTGGAAGTAATGAGAACAGCAGATATTTTTGTGCTGATTGGAACTTCACTGCAAGTTTATCCTGCTGCAGGTTTAATAGATATGGTGCCTGATGATGTTCCTAAATATATTATCGATAAAAAAATACCGACTGTAAGTCATTATAAAAACATTATTCCTTTAGAGGGAACAGCGACAGAAGGAGTGAAAAAGTTGATACAACTATTATGTGGAGTAAAGTAAATGAAAATTTAAAAAAGCATGATGAGTTTATTTTATCCTACCGGTTTATTAGTACAATTTATTCCGCTCATATTTTTTTATAATTTTAACAGACAAACAAATATAAAAAAGAATATCGCAGAGCAAGACTGTATAATGCAAGGCAAGATTTTTTGGTTGCAACAATTGTTTCCAAAGTCAATGGCAGAAAATAAAGTATAATGTATTTACTTTAAGAGAGATATTTTTCAATAAAACCTTTTGTATTCAATACTTCTATTTCCGAAAAATAAAAGGCATCAACATCTTCTGTAATAATAATTTCGCACTTGCTTTTTTCTGCTGAATAGTATTCGATGCCGTCTTCAAAATCATTTATTTTTTTATTGGCAAGGGATGATAAAACTGTTTCCTTACCTACATCAGTAATGAAAATGTTATCTGCAAGTAATCTAATTTTATCTTTTGCAATTTGAGTACCATGTTTCTTTTCTGCAAAATAAAATGCAATGGCTAAGCAAACAGGAGAAGTGTAAATTTTAAAACGTTTATTACTGCCAAGGCTTAAAATTCTTGCAGCATAACTAAACAATGGATATTCCTTATTAAGTACAGAAACCAGAATATTAGCATCTAAAAATAGCCTCATTTTTAGATTTTAAAAAGGCATCTTTACTTTGCTTGCGAGTGCGCTGCACATGATAAGTAGCCTGGCCATCGGCAACCATGCTCACCCAATCAGCTATTGGATAATCTTCTAGAGAATTGTACTGCTTAGTAGTAACTTTTGTTAATAAAAATTCTATTAAACGAGAAAGGCTCATACCATTATCAGCAGCGTATTGCTTGGATTTTTCTATGATGTTTTGATTAAAGCTGAGCGTTATTTTCGAGTCCATAACATAAGTTTATACCACAAAATTAAAAAAACTATACGTACAAAACAAAATTTAAATTTCTTTTTCTAAAAAAAGGATACCGTTCTTTTTTAATTCTTCCAATACTGGTAAACAAATTTCTTTTATAATGGGGATATGAAGACCGGATAAATTAATGGTACCATTCAAAATTAATTTAGCTGCAATGCCCAATGGAAGCCCAACAGTTTTGGCCATGGCGGTATGTATGCTGTCTTTTCCTTTTACTATTAAGGATGAAATAATTTGGTGCTTTACGTTGTTTAATTCGTATTCAATATCATGCTGCATTACAACCATATCTTTATCTGTTGCTGATAATGCAAGCTTTTTTTCGAGCGCAAACTGTAATCCATCTGCCGCACTTATCATCCCTTTGTTAATGATGGTATTTTCATCATCTAGGCCTAAAAAGTGTAACTGTTGTAAAACTTTATTACCATCATGAGCGCTCATAGCAAGGTTATTGTAAGATGGTGATTCCGCATCTTTAATGTTTTTTGTAATCAATGTGCCTTTATCATCAACTGCTAAAGTTTTTTGTTCAGCGGTATCATTTAAATTATCTGCTAACAATTTTATTACTTCACTTGTGTAAGCTTCATTTTCTTTTAATTCTGTTATTAATTTTTCAGTGAGATTATGTTTGTCAAAATGCTGTTGAAAAAAGCCAGCAATTGATAAGTCATCTGACTGATAAACGATATCCTCATCCGTTAATTTTAGTTCAATAATATTTTTCCAGCCCAGCATAAAATCTCTGTAACGAAGTGTAGTTCTTACAAAAGTTTGGGCATCGTATAATTGGTATAGGTCAATGTAGGAAAGACTGTTTCTGTTAGGGTAGTAACTTAATGTACCAATGCTTTCATCGCCAGTTTCAATTTTTCTTTCCGCATTAAAAAGGTCTTGGTATTTTTCTTTAATAATTTGTCCTCCCAATTTATATTCCGCTCCGGCTTTACCTGCGAGTACCACATTGCGTGGGTTCCAGCTTATTTTGTAGTGCCATGGGTTGTTATCACTTTCTGGTGCTACCAAACCACCGCAATGGCTTTTAAAAGAAATTATTTTACCGGATCTTTCTTTTATATCATCTATCATTTGCATGGCGCTCATATGGTCAATGCCGGGATCTAAACCCATTTCGCATAAAAATAAAATACCCTTTTTTTTTGCTTGCTCTGCTAATAATTTTATTTCTTCATCTGCGTAAGATGCAGTTAACAAATGCTTGCCATAATGCACACAATCTTTTGCAATTAAAATGTGTAAAAAAGGCGGCATCATAGAAATCACCAGGTCGCTATTCTCTATCAATTTACTTCTTAAAATATCGCTTGTAATATCTGCGGCTACTGCAGATGAAGAGGGGTGAAGTTTTGTTTTTTGTTCTATTAAATTTTTATCGGTATCAACAACTGTAACAAACCAATTATTTTCTACAGCATTTTCAGTAAGATATTCTATAAGTACAGAGGCAGATTTTCCTGCACCAAAAAGAAGAATGTTTTTCAAGATAAAAAGTTTTGTGCAAGATAGAAAAAAGTAGTGAGTGGGGAGGGGGAAGTATGCAATTGGCAAGTGGCAAGTGGGCAGATGGCAATTGGCAAGAGGCATGTGGCAAATGGCAAATGGGAGAGTGATTACTACCATCCTTTTTTGAAAATGTTTTTTGAAAATTAGGTTACCACTTGTAAATGTTTTCAACCTTAGTAGGATGGGAAAATTTAAATAGGAAGGCTGCGCCTGCGGCAATACATAATGCATAATAAAAGATGAAAAATGGTTTATGGGTGACGAGCGGCAGGATAGAAATGGAAAGCCCACAGCGCCGCCAAAGGCGGTGCGAGGACTTGTAATGGATAGCCTGAACAAATGCTGAAAAAAGGTATAATGCTGAGCGCACAAACTTTTAAAAAATGGACTTTAAAACCTTATCCACAATCCAATAAAATCATGTGTAAAACAATCCCAAAAAACACTTGTTTTGAAGCGGAAAAACAGTTGAAAATCGGTACTTTCGCAGACATTAGAAATATATGGAAAACAACGAAATAAACGACGGAGAATTAAACGAACAAAACAACTCGGGCAACGCCAATAACAGGGGTAAAATAATACCAGTTGTAATTGAAGAACAGATGAAAACTTTTTACATTGATTACTCCATGAGTGTAATTGTAGGAAGGGCTTTGCCTGATGTGAGAGACGGATTGAAACCTGTACATAGAAGGGTGTTGTATGGCATGAATGAGTTGAGTAACAGCAGTAATAAACCCTATAAAAAAAGTGCTCGTATTGTAGGAGAAGTGATGGGTAAATATCACCCTCACGGCGATGCATCTATTTATGATACCATGGTGCGTATGGCGCAAGATTGGAGCATGCGTTATACAATGGTTGATGGCCAAGGTAACTTTGGTAGCCAGGATGGTGATGAGCCGGCAGCTATGCGTTACACGGAGGTGCGTATGCAGAAGTTTACGGAGGCAATGATGGATGATATTGATAAAGAAACGGTGGACTTTCAATTAAACTTTGATGATAGTTTGAAAGAGCCAACGGTGCTTCCTTCAAAAATTCCGCAATTGTTGGTAAATGGTGCAAGTGGTATTGCGGTGGGGATGGCAACGAATATGATGCCGCATAACCTTACAGAAGTAATTGATGGTTGTATTGCTTATATCGACAACAATGATATAGATATTGAAGATTTAATTAAGATAGTAAAAGCACCTGATTTTCCTACAGGTGGAATAATTTATGGCTACGAAGGTGTGAAGGCAGGTCTGCTTACAGGCCGTGGCAGAGTAGTTTTGAGGGGAAGAACAAATATTGAAACCGATGCAAGAGGCAGAGAAAAAATAATTATTACAGAAGTACCTTATCAGGTAAACAGAGATGCGCTTACTGCAAAAATTGGTGAGTTGGTAAGTGAAAAAGTGGTGGATGGTATAAGTGATGTGAACAATGAAAGTAACAGCAAAGAGGGAACGAGAATAGTAGTTGAATTAAAGAAAGATGCAGTTGCTCAAGTGGTGATAAACCATTTGTTCAAGCACTCTGAACTGCAAACATCTTATGGTATAAACAATGTGGCGCTGGTAAATGGCAGACCGAAAATCTTAAATGTAAAAGACCTTATTTCGGAATTTATTGCTTTTAGGCATGAAGTGGTTACCCGTAGAACGGAGTTTGAATTGCGCAAAGCAAAAGAGCGTGCACATATATTGGAAGGATTTATTATAGCTCTGGATAATTTGGATGCTGTAATAAAATTGATTAGAGAAAGTGCTACACCGATAATAGCGCAGGAAGGATTGATGAGTAATTTTGGTATGAGCGAAATACAGGCGAAAGCTGTATTGGAACTTCGTTTGCAGCGTTTAACCGGAATGGAGATTGATAAAATTAGAGAAGAGTATCAGGAAATAATGGCGTTGATTGGAAGATTAGAAGAGATATTGGCAAGCAAAGATTTGCGTTTTGGAATTATAAAAACAGAATTGCTTGATGTGAGAACAAGATTTGGTGATGAAAGAAAAAGTGAAATTGAATATGCAGATGATGAAGTAAATATGCTTGATTTTATTGTGGAAGAAGATGTGGTGGTTACGATATCTCACATGGGTTATATAAAGCGTACATCTGTTACTGAATACCGCCAACAACGTCGTGGTGGCCGTGGCGCAAAAGGTAGCAGCACAAGGCAAGAAGATTATATTGAAAAATTATTTGTTGCTAGTACCCACCATACGTTGATGTTCTTTACAGAAAAAGGAAGGTGTTTTTGGTTGAAGGTTTACCAGATACCGGAAGGTGAAAAAACAAATAAAGGTCGTGCATTGCAGAATATGATACAGATACCTGCAGATGATAAAGTGCGTGCAATTATTGACGTGAAGAATTTTGATGATGAGGAATATGTAAAAAATCATTACATCGTTTTATGTACTAAGCATGGTATTATTAAAAAGACAGACCTTAAAGATTTTAGCAGACCAAGGCAAGGTGGTATAAATGCCATCAATATTAGAGAAGGAGATGAGTTGATACAGGCAAGCATGACGGATGGTAACTGCGAAATTATGATGGCGGTGAAGAGTGGTAGAGCCATTCGTTTTCCGGAGGCAAAAGTAAGAAGTACTGGCCGTGGTGGTATTGGTGTAAGTGGTATTGAAGTAGATGAAAAAACGGATGAGGTTATAGGGATGGTTTGTGTAAATAAAGAAGATAAAACTAGAACTGTTTTAGTGGTTAGTGAAAAAGGTTATGGTAAACGAACTTTCTTAGATGACCCAGAAACCGGCGAAGCAAATTATAGAATTACCAACCGTGGAGGTAAAGGTGTACGTACCATAAAAATTACGGAGAAAACAGGTGGGCTTGCAGGTTTGCTGGATGTGGCCGAAACACAAGATTTAATGATTACTTGCGAAAGTGGAATTACCATTCGTATGGCAGTAAATAAAGTAAGCGAGCAAAGCCGTGCTACACAAGGTGTAAAGCTTATTCGTATAGATGAGAATGATAAAATAGCAGCTATTACACAAATTGATGAACAAGAAGAGCAGGATAATGTAGCATTGGATGAAGTCGTGGCTGATGAAAATGTTGCAAATGAAATTGTTTCTGAAACTGAAGTAATTTCTGATGAAGAAATGGCAGATGATGTGGATGAAGAAACCGATGAAGATGCTGATGATAAAGAAGAAGCTTAATAAATAATTTGTTATTCGAAAAATGACTGCTTGTGAGAGCGGTCATTTTTTTTGTGAATAAAGAAGGGGAAATGAGAAAATTTGTATAGCAATTTGCTTATAACAAATAAGTAATCTAAAATTAAAAGCCTTCTTTCTTCTTGCATAAATCAATTAAACTATATTTCCTGACATTTGTAATTTTCTCCTCGTAGTGTTCAGAAATTGTTAGAGAATCACCCTGACAATTATAGCTGTAAAACCCGTGCTCATTATCAAATTTTCCAACGTCAATTCTAAAATTAGTTGAATCCGTTAAATACTCGTAACCAACGTCAATAAAGTTATGGTGATATAATTCAACAAAAAGTTTCCCATCACAAACGGTAATTGTTCGTTTGTAATTATTGTAGCAGCCAGTTAATAGAAAGGAAAATAATATTGCAATTATTACCGAGAAGGTTTTTTTCATAATCAATATTAAAATTTGATTCATTTAAGCGGCAACAACGAACGCTAATATCTTTGAATGTGGCTGGGGAAACAAAAACTTACATTCCGGTAAGCGTGTTTACTATAAAATTAGTCAAAGATGTCTAAAGTCAACTACCATAAATTTCTTCGAAATTTTAAACCACTCTTACGGCACCAACTGATTGCTCAACCTCTTCAATTCAATTTCACTTGCCTTTGCCGCAAAACTTAAATTTACTAAACGAAAGCCAGATTGCTCAAAACTTTGCTGTGCATTTTTTACTTCTACAATGGTTGCTTGGCGAAGCTGGAAACGTTGCAAAACCAAATCTAATAGTTTACCTGATAATATGTAATTTTCTTTCTCACTTTTTAACTGATCAAAATTGGAAATGTAAGACTGGTACTGCCTTACAGCTGAAGCATTAAAATCTCGTAATAAAATATCTTTTTGCACTACCGCATTTCTTACATCAATGTTTGCTACTTGCGCTTGCTTACGAAAAATGCCGCCATTAAATATTGGGATAGCTACTGAAACACCTACTGTTGGTCCATAATTTTGGTTTAGTAATAACTGGCCTGCTGCAGATTGGTTTCTGAAAAAGTTGTAACCTGCATTTGCTCTAATGGATGGATAACGAAGTGCAGAAGTTTCTTTTACAATTAATTTGTTGATGTTTATTTGATCTTCTGCGGCAAGTACATCCGCATTTTTTGGAAGGTTATCCAATACAGTTTGTAATGTGATATTATTTTCTACAATAATGGTATCGTTTATTTTAATGGTAGAATCTGGTTTGGATGTAATCAATCTTAACAATTCTGTTTTTGCTTGAGCAACTATTAATTCCTGTGCCTGCCTTGTTTGTTGTAGCGCATTCAAATCTATTTGAGCCTGAAAAAGATCTGCATTGTTTGCCAATCCTACGCTTTGTCTTGTTTTTACAATGGTTAATTGTTGGGTAGATGCATCAATAGATTTATCAATGGTGTTTATATAATTCTGCTGGCGTACTACATCGTAATATGCTGTACTTACACCTGCAATAATATTTTGAACCTGGCTATTTAATAATTGACTGCTTTGTGCCTGCAAGGCAGCAAGCCTTTGTTTAGTGGCTATTACTCTACCGCCATTAAAGAGTAAAATACTGCCGGTAACATTGCCGTTAAGCGCATTGGCTGCGGCATTATTTCTTTGTATAGTAGTGCCTGTGTTTAGTTTTTGGTTTACGCTGGTGAGCGATTCGTTGTTAGTAATATTACCTGTAACAACAGGCAAACCACCTGCAAAACCATAACTATTTAAAATGGTAGCTGCTTCAATGTTGTTTTTTGCAATGGTAATATCTAAACTCTTTTTTAATGCCTGGTTTATGGCTAAGGGAAGGGTTAAACTATCTTGCGCAAAAGTTTTTAGACTTCCGAAAATAGATATAGAAAATAAAAAAAGTATGGTTTTGTTTCTGATCATTCTAATATTTTAAAGCTTTCTTTTTATTTGTAGCGTTTGTTTTATTGTTGATTAAAGAACTACTGATGAATGGCTGCCGGATAGAAGTGGATATCCTTTTTTTATTGTCCTCCTGAGCTTGTCGAAGGATGGGCAAGAAAAAAAGATAGGAACGGATAGCCGGAACATCTGCTGATTATTGTATAAAAATAACAGCCCCAAATCTTAATCTGTTATTTCTATCTTCTTTGCCTCATGCTTATGTTTACCACTTAAAAAAGTATATACTGCCGGTATTACAAACAGCGTAAGAATGAGGGAAAATAAAATACCCCCCACCACTACAATGCCAAGCGGCACACGGCTTGTAGCGGCTGCACCCAAACTTAATGCAATGGGCAAGGCGCCAAAAGAGGTAGCCAAACTCGTCATTAATATAGGTCGTAATCTTTGTCGAGATGCTTCTACCACAGCATCTAATTTTGACAAGCCCTGTTCTCTTTTTTGATTGGCAAACTCTACAATTAAAATACCATTTTTTGTGACGAGCCCTATGAGCATGATCATACCAATTTGAGAAAAAATATTTAATGTTTGTCCAAATATCCAGAGGCTTAACAATGCCCCTGCGAGTGCTAGCGGCACGGTAAGCATGATAATGAATGGGTCAACAAAACTTTCAAACTGTGCAGCCAATACCAGGTAAATAAGTATGAGTGCCAACCCAAATGCAAAGGCAATATTGCTGCTGCTTTCTGCATAATCTCGGGAAGGACCTGTGAGTGCTGTTTGGTAAGTTTCGTCCAATAATTTTTTTGAAAGTGCCTGCATAACTTTTATGCCATCGCCAATGGTTTTACCTTCGGAAAGTGATGCAGAAATGGTAGCAGATTTGTAACGGTTAAAGTGAAACAGACTAGGTGGACTGCTGCTTTCTTCTAATTTTACTACTGCACTTAATGAAATATTTTCGCCTTTATTATTGCGCACATATAGTTTAGAAATATCGTCGGGTTTGTTTCTGTCTGTTCTTTCTACCTGCGCTATAACCGAGTATTGGTAACCATTTCGGAGAAAATAGGCAAGTCTGCCGCCGCTAAAAGCAGCCTGTATAGCACCCACAATATCTTGCGATGAAAGCCCCAGATCTTTTGCTTTCATACGATCGATGGTTAAAGATATTTCTGGTTTATTAAATTTTAAATTGACATCTACATTTGAAAAAGTTTTGTCTTTTTTGGCTTCTTCTAAAAAGGTTGGAATAATGGCTTTCATTTTTTCCAGATCCTGATTTTGTAACACAAACTGCACTGGCAAACCACCACGAGAACCTGCACCTACAGCTATGGTTTGTTCCTGTATCGCAAAAACTTTTGCCTCATTAAACCTGCTCATTTTTCTGTTGAGGTCGTTGGCTATTTGGTCTTGTGTACGCTCTCTTTCACCAGGCGGTACCAAAGCCAACCTTGGCTGAGAACTGTTGATGGCACCTGCCGGCGTACGGGCAAAAACAAAGTCTCTCTCGGGAATGGAATCGTATAAATAATTAGCTATATCATCGGATATTTGTTGCATTTTTGAGTAGCTGGTGCCTTCTTGTCCTGAGACACTGAAACGTACACTGCTCCTGTCTTCCATGGGGGCAATTTCGCTTTGCAACGTTCCAAAAATTATGTAGATGATGGCACCACAACTGATGAGTACAACCCAGGCAATCCATCTTACTTTTAAAAAACCTGACAACCATCTTTTGTACCCATTTTCCATGCCTGCGAAAAATGGTTCTGTCTTCATGTAAAACTTTCCATGGCCCTGTTTTTTTCTGCGAAGCACCACATTTAAAACCGGTGTAATGGTGAGGGAAACAAAGGCGGAAATTAACACTGCCGATGCGAGGGTAATACCAAATTCACGAAACAACCTGCCGATAAATCCTTCTAAAAAAATCACCGGTAAAAATACAATAGCGAGTGTGATGGAAGTTGAAATAACCGCAAAGAAAATTTCTTTACTTCCTTCCAAGGCTGCCTGT
Source organism: Ferruginibacter sp. (assembly GCA_031398005.1). Lineage (GTDB taxonomy): Bacteria > Bacteroidota > Bacteroidia > Chitinophagales > Chitinophagaceae > Ferruginibacter. Next base: position 99,361 of record JANNMO010000014.1, on the reverse strand, counting down.
TTTATGGGGAGACCTTCTTCCAGTTTTCTAAAAATATTTTCGGTTACAACGATGCCATCATCTACCACCAAACCGGTGGCCAATACAATACCTAAGAGCGTAAGTATATTAATGGAAAAACCAGAAATGTACATGATGAAAAAAGTAGCTACCAACGAAATAGGAATATCAATTAGAGGGCGAATAGCGGTAAGCCAATCACGAAAGAAAAAGAAAATAACCAGTACCACAAAGCCAAAAGATATGAGCAGTGTTTCTTCCACTTCGCTGATAGATTTGCGAATATTTTGTGTGTTATCGAGCAAAACATTCATTTCAATATCTGACTTATTCAGTTTTTTGATGGCATCTAATTTTTTATTAAAATCATCTGCAATCTGAATATTGTTTGCACCAGGTTGAGGAATGATAACTATACCCACTGCATTTACTCCATTGTATTTCCAACCCTGCTCCAAGGTTTCGGGGCCAATTTCTACACGGGCAACATCTCTAAGTCTGACAATACCCGATGAATCTTGTTTAATTAGTAAATCTTGAAATTCTTTTTCAGAAGTTAATCTGCCCACTGTTTTAATAGTAAGCTCAGTATTGTTGCCATAAATTTTACCGGGTGGAAGATCAATGTTTTCTGCATTTAAGGAAGTTCGTATATCGCTAAAATTTACGCCGAATGCAGACATTTTATCTGGATTAAGCCACAAACGCATGGCGTATCTTTTCTGGCCAAAAATATTTACTGAACTTACCTGGTTAATGGTTTGAAACTGTTGTTGTAAAACATTTTCGGCGTAATCGCTTAGCTCTAACAAGCCCTTGGTGCGGCTTTGCACGGCAAGTATTAAAATAAAATCGCTGTTGGCATCTGCTTTTGTAACTACAGGTGGTGCATCAATATCTTGCGGTAATGATCGGGATGCTTGTCCAACTTTATCTCTCACATCGCTGGCGGCAGCTTCTAAATCTACCCCCAATTCAAACTCAACAGAAATATTGCTATTGCCCAATGAACTGGAAGAGGTAATTGTTTTTATACCTGGTATTCCATTGATTTGTTTTTCCAACGGTTCGGTAATCTGGCTCTCCATAATATCTGGATTGGCACCGGTATAGGAAGTACTCACACTTACTACCGCAGGGTCAATGGCAGGATAATCTCTTATAGCCAAAAATGAAAACCCTACTATCCCAAAAAGGATAATCATAAGATTTAATACCGTGGCAAGCACTGGTCGTTTAAGAGATAATTCAGATATATTCATGAAGGAAAGTGCTTACATTAAAATTTTACGGATGAATCAGCGGCAGCTAACTCATTTATTTTTTTACTGTTCTTATTTTTAATTTACTTTTTGGTCGGGCAAATAAAACACCTGTTACAACAACAGAATCGCCTACATTTATTCCACTTACGATCTCTACAGTATTTGACTGCCTTATGCCCGTTTGCACATCTACAAAATTTGCAATACCATTTTTAACGATGACCACCTGATTATTTTTATCGTTTGGAATGATGCAATTAGTAGGCACCACAATGGATGTTTTTCCGGCTCCAACATTTAGAAAAACTTTTACAAATGCACCGGGGTTAATGTTTGCTTCTGCAAGTAGCGCTCTCACTTTTAAATTTCTGGTATCAGTGTTTGCTCCCGGCTCGGTAGCTACAATGATCGCCCTGCCCATGGTATGATTGGCGCCATCTAATTCAACATCTAACACCGCACCTTTTTTTATAACGTTGCTGTAATTTTGAGGAACGGTAAAATCTATTTTTACTTTTGAAACCTGTTGTAAAGTAGCCAGTACAGTAGCCGGAGAAACATATGCACCCGGGCTCACTTGTCTAAGCCCAATAATGCCACTAAAAGGTGCCCGAATAATTGTTCTATTAATGAGGGCCTGTGTATAAACCATGTCTGCTTTAAAACCATTTACCTGGTTTACAGCAATATCGTAATCGCTTTCATTAATGCCACTTATATCTAATAATTTTTTATAGCGTTGTACGGTTTTTTGTGCAAGATTTAATTGAACCCTCGATTTTGCTAATTGCGCCTGAAGATCTGCATCATAAATTTTTGCCAATACAGTTCCAGCTGTTACTGCATTGCCTTCTGATATATTGAGGTAGGTAAGTCTGCCACTAATTTCTGGGCGAAGCTCCTGAAACTCATTTGCAACTACGGTTCCGTTCGCTTCTATCACATCTGTAATTCCCTGCCTTTGTGCAACAATTACATCTACAATAACAGGAGGGCTGGTTTTAGGTTTGTTAGCTTCTGTAGATTTTTTTTTACAGGCAACAAAACAGGTGATTAAAAATAATACTGCCAAATAATATTTAAGCATTTTAAAAACATACCGCATAAATCAATTTTAATAATGTAACAATTACAAAGATAAAAGGTTTTGCCAGCCTTCAATTATGTAATGTTTACCACAGGTTAAGTACCGCTTTAGACGATTTGTGAAATAAAAAACATTCGCTCCTTCAAATTAAAATACTGTACTGTTTAATTCATGGCAGCATATTTCTTTATCTTAGCCCATAATTTAAAAATAAAACAACCATGAAGCCAAGTGTAGCAATTATTATGGGAAGCCAAAGCGATTTGAAAGTGATGCAGGATGCTGCTGATATTCTTACCAGTTTTGATGTATTGTTTGAAATGACCATCGTTTCTGCACATAGAACGCCTGATCGTATGCGCACTTATGCCATGGATGCTAAAGCAAAAGGAATAAAAGTAATAATTGCAGGAGCAGGTGGGGCAGCACATTTACCAGGAATGGTGGCTGCTTATACAACATTACCCGTAATTGGCGTACCGGTGAAATCTTCTAACTCCATTGATGGATGGGACTCTATATTATCCATTTTGCAAATGCCAGGCGGCGTACCTGTGGCTACTGTAGCATTAAACGGTGCAAAAAATGCAGGTATTTTAGCTGCGCAGATATTGGCTACAAATGATGAGAAATTGGCAGTGAAATTGGAAAATTTTAAAAAGAAGATGGAGGAGGATGTTTTAAATGCTGCTAATGAAATATAACCCAGTTAAAAATATTTTAAGGGCAGTTTAATTTGACAGCATATTTACTCCAATTATCGTAACAATCAATTCTTATAGCAGCCAATCCATTTACCAGTATCCAACTTGTTTTAATAAAAGCAATATCTTTTTTGGGAAACCTTACTTCATAATAATAGTAACCCGCAAAAGGTTTTGAATCACATTTTTTTATGAGTTTTGCTTTGTAGTTTTTATTTTTAAAAAGACTATCAAGCATATATTTATACATTAATTCTTTAGAAGAAGTACTGATGATACTGAATGATCCGTAACCCATTCTTGGTCCTTTCAGCATTACATTCCATTTTACCGGCACACCTGCATTCATCATGGTTTTACCATTAATAGTTATGTCTGCAGTTCCCATTCGGTAAAAATTTATACTCGTATCCTCACTCATTATTATTCTATCTTCTTTCCATTTTACAGGAAACTTTTTAGGTTTTCCAACAGCCCAGTCGCCAATATTTTCATATCCGGTACTATCGGTAATGAGTTTATATATTAAGTCAGATAATTCTGTTTTTACCGGTTGTGCTGAAGCTGTAACTATGAAGAATGTAAAAATTAAATATGATATTACTTTTTTCATGTATTTAAAATTAAGGTAAAAATAAATATACTCGAAAGTTTATGGAAGGTTATGATGCAAATTGTGCAAAAAAATAATTACAAAATTGGATGCTGTTTATATTTGATCTGCGCTTTACTAAAACGATAGAGGTATGGAAAAGAAATTAGAAAATTAAAATTCATTATTAAAAATTGACTTTACCTGAATTTCCAATTCATCTAAATCTTGGGTGGCGTAAAAAATGCGTTCCATTTTTACGCCATGGTAAACATGAATAATAAAATTTCTAAATGAACGTGGAATATGCCATGGATAATTATATTTCTCCAAAATACTGCTATCAATATAAGTAACAGCTTCTCCAATTATTAAAAATTGATATTGAACAGCACTTTGCAATTTAATATCTTCCATAAAAGTTTGCTCATCTATATTTTCTATAAATTTTCTAATTAAATTAATAGCATTCAAAATATGCTGAACCCTCTGCTGTGGCGTTGGTTTATCCATATATTTTTATTAAATCTTTTGAAGCTGTTTCCAGTGCAAAATCATGGATAAAACCTTTTTCAACTATATCTACTTTAATATCAATTCTTTTTTCGAGAAAAAAAGATATGTCCAGTAAATCAAAGAAGGAATAGTTTTTATCAGTTTTAAATTCTACCATTAAATCAATGTCGCTATCAGTTTTTTCTTCGCCACGGGCGTAAGAACCAAATATATAAGCTGTATTTATTCTGTTGTCTTCTTTTAAAAAAGTCTTGATTTTTCCAATTAAAATTTCAGTTTTTTCTGATATAGAAATTTTAGCGTAACCTAACTCATCTTCTGCAAGATTTAAGGCACTGGCATTTCTATCCGCTGTTTCAATATCATTTTCGATGTCAGGCAAAGTTTTATAATAGTTTTCAATTTTCATTAAATCTGACAAAATCACTTCTCTATTTCCATTTTCTATCTGTATAAGCAAATTCTCTTCAATATTTAAAGCAAAAGCTGCATTAGCTAAAGTTATTTTTTTAGCTTCTCTTAAGGTTTTTATATTTACTTTAATATTTTTCATTCAATGGCGTGATATGTCAAAAATAATGTAATTAATGTATTTGTTATGACCAACTGTTTTATATTGTAACTATAGTTTTAGAGTTTGCCTTATCTTTTTGTTATCCTTACCTATAAATTCTACATTTGCACATATTTAAACAATCAAATTTATGAGCGTAGTTGATGTTATAATGCCTAAGCTTGGAGAAAGTATCATGGAAGCAACGATACTTAAATGGCACAAAAAAGTAGGTGATAAGGTAGCACAAGATGAAACTATTTTAGATATTGCTACCGATAAAGTAGATAGCGAAGTACCCTCTACTGCTGAAGGAATTATTGAAGAAATTTTATTTGCAGAAAACGATGTTGTGCCAATAGGTACTGTAATTGTAAAAATAAGAACCGGTGCTGCTGAAAGTACCAATGCAGCTCAAACACCTCCGCCGCCAAAAGAAGAATATGAAGAAGCTAAAGTAGTGGAAGAAATTCCTTACCAGCCAACAACTAATACCGTAAATGTTGAAAGCAATGGCGTTCGTTTTTATTCTCCGCTAGTTTTAAATATTGCGCAAAGCGAAGGTATAAGTATGACAGACCTTGAAAAAATACCAGGCACTGGGCAAGAGGGAAGAGTAAGTAAAAAAGATATTTTAGCTTTTGTAGCAGCAAGAGGAAATGCATCTGCAAATCAAGCTGCACCTGCAGCACAACCCCTGCAACAACAAAGCCAGCAAGCCGTAGTTATGACAAACGCTCCGGCAGTTGTAGCACCTGCTAACAATGCGCCTGTTGTTTATACTGGCAATGTAGAGGTGATAGAAATGGATCGTATGCGCAAGCTTATATCCAAACATATGACGGACAGCATTGCCACGAGTGCACATGTAACCAGCTTTGCAGAATGCGATGTAACCAACCTTGTACAATGGAGAGAAAAAGTGAAAAAAGATTTTGAAAAGAGAGAAGGAGAGAAGATAACTTTCACGCCATTGTTTGTAGAAGCAGTGGTGAAATCATTAAAAAAATATCCGATGCTAAGCAGCTCGGTAGATGGTGATAAAATTATTGTAAAGAAAGATTTAAATATTGGTATGGCTACCGCTTTACCATCTGGCAATTTGATTGTACCTGTTATTAAAAATGCAGATCAGTTAAATTTAACCGGGCTTTGCAAACAAGTAAATGGTTTGGCAAATGCTGCCCGCAGTGGAAAATTAAAACCAGATGATACAACTGGTGGAACATTTACCTTAACCAACGTAGGTACATTTGGTAGTATAATGGGTACTCCAATTATCAACCAACCTCAAGTAGCAATAATGGCTGTGGGTGCTATCAAAAAAAGACCAATGGTGTTGGAAACTCCACAGGGAGATGTTATTGCAATACGTCACATGATGTATATTTCATTAAGTTACGACCATAGGATTATTGATGGTGCATTGGGTTCTACTTTCTTAAATGCAGTAAGTAAAGAGTTAGAAAACTTTGATGTGAATAGGGCATTTTAGTGGGCAAAGTTTAAAGTTCAAAGTTTCAATGATTCAAGGTTGATGGTTGATGGTTTCAACGTTCAAATAAATTTTAAACTGTTTTAAATTTTTCTATGAAATTTTTTATATCTATCCTATTAATTGCGTTATTAAGTTTTGCTGTATCACTTTTTATGCCGTGGTGGGTTATTGCTATTGCTGCTTTTATTGTTGCTTTTGCCATTCCTCAAAAGCCATGGCTGTCCTTCTTGGCTGGGTTTACAGCTTTGTTTATTTTATGGATAGCCATAAGTTTTTATATAAGTAGTGCCAATGATGATTTGCTGGTACACAAAATGTCGGTATTGTTTTTGAAAGCAGATAATCCAATATTACTTTTTTTACTTACAGGCTTAATAGGCGGATTGGTAGCGGGTTTTGGAAGCTTAAGCGGAAGATTTTTGAGGAAAATTGTTTCATCAAATTAATCTTTTACAAATTCTGTAACAGTTTCGCACCTAAATTCGTTTTACCAAAAACGTATACATGCGAATATTTACCCTTGCCATTCTTTTACTAATTTCTTTTCGATCTTCAGCTCAAAAAATTTACGGTACTGTTTTTAATTCTCAGGGCGATTTATTGCCTTACGCCTCTGTAAGCATTAAAGGCACCACCAAAGGCGCTAGTGCAAATGATAAAGCAAAATTTTCTCTCAATGTTTCTCCAGGTACATACACAATAGTTTGCCAAAACCTTGGCTACACTACAGCCGAAAAAACAGTTACAGTAAAGAATGATACGGAGCTAAGTTTTGTACTTACAGAACAAAAGCTTAGCATGGAAACCGTAGTTGTTACCAATGGTGGCGAAGACCCTGCTTACGAAGTAATACGCAATGCTATAAAAAAAAGAAATTATTATTTTAAACAGGTGGACCAGTTTACCTGTAACATTTATGGTAAAGATATCATCAGGTTAAAATCGTTGCCCAACAAAGTTTTTGGAAAAAAAATAAAGACAGAAGATAAAAAAGATATGGGGGTTGACTCTACCGGAAGAGGAATTGTGTACTTATCTGAATCTGTTTCTAAAGTAAGTGTACAACAACCCGATAAATTTAAGCTGGAAGTTATCAGTAGCAGAGTAAGTGGCAGTGATGGTTTTGGTTTTAATTTTCCGCCATTTATTAGTTTATATACAAACAATGTAAAAGTTTTTACAGAAAAATTTAACCCACGTGGGTTTGTTTCTCCCATTGCAGATGGAGCTATTGGTTTTTATAAATTTAAATTCTTAGGAACTTTTTTTGAAAATGGGAAAAGTATCAGCAGCATTCGTGTTACACCGAGAAGAAAATATGAACCACTTTTTTCTGGCATAATAAATATAGCAGATGATGAATGGAGCATTTATAGTTTTGACCTTATACTTACTAAAACTGCCCAATTAGAAATAATGGATACTTTGCAAATAACGCAATTACATGTATCGGTTGACAACAATATTAGAAGGGTAAAAAACCAGTTATTACATTTTAATTTTAAACAATTTGGTGTAGAAGCAGGCGGTAATTTTTTAACGGTGTATTCGGATTATAATGTGACACCTAATTTTTCTAAAAAATATTTTGACAATATTGTTATTAAATATGATACCAATGTAAATAAAAAATCTATTGCATATTGGGATAGTACTAGAGCTGTGCCACTGGAGTTGGAAGAAGAACTGGATTATAAAAAGAAGGACAGTGCATTTAAAAATGATAAAGATTCTTTAATGAGCAGACGATCCATAGATTCTGTAAATAAAAGACAACCTAAAATAAAACCACTCGATATTTTTACCAGTGGTATACGGAGATATCATCTTACTAAAACAGCTAATTTTTATTACGGAATAGAGCCATTGTTATTTAACAGCGAATACAATCCTGCAGAAGGAATAGCTTTAAATTTAAAGGGATATATTACTAAAAGCAATCGTAAAAAAGGAACTAATATTTCGTTACAACCTCTATTGAGATATGGTTTTAATAATAAGCATTTTAATCCTTCAGCAACGCTTACTTATAACAATAGAACTACGGACAGTACTTCATTGAAATTGAAAAGGTATTCTATTTCTGTTGCGGGTGGTAAAAGGGTAACAGAGTTTAACAGAGAAGGGGCTTTTCCTCCAATAAGAAACACTATAAGTACGCTGCTTTATGGCGATAATTACATGAAGACTTTCGAAAATTATTTTGGAAGTTTACGATATGGTAAGCGGTATGAAAATGGTTTACAGTTATCTGTTTCCGGACTGTATGAAGATCGAATTCCCTTAGATAATTCAACCAATTTTACCTTCTTTAAAAAAGACAGCAGTAACATAACACCTAATTATCCAAATGAAAGAATTGCAGCGCAGTTTACGCCACATCAGGCATTTATTATTTCTGGTTCTATATCATTTAAACCCGGGCAGCGCTACATTCAATTTCCAAATTACAAAATGCCCATTGGTTCAAAATATCCAACATTTACTTTAAATTATACCAAAGGGATAAACAATGTTTTTGGGAGCGATGTTGATTTTGACAAATGGCGTTTTACCGTTCAGGATGATAAAAATTTAAAATTACTTGGAACCATAAAATACAAATTAGGTATAGGTGGTTTTTTAAATAATGAAAAAGTTTACATACAGGATTTTCAACATTTTAATGGGAATCGTACCGCATCTGCAAGTGAATATGTGAACAGCTTTCAGCTGGCATCTTATTATGGCAATAGTACCATAGAAAACTTTTATTCATTCGGTCATGTAGAGCATCATTTTAATGGATTATTCACCAATAAAATTCCATTGTTTAGAAAATTAAACTGGAACCTTGTAGCAGGCAGCAATGCATTTTATGTAAATAAAAACAGTAATTATATAGAAATATTTGGTGGATTGGAAAATATATTTAAAATATTTAGAGTAGATGCGGTAATTTGTTATAACCAAAATAATCAAAATATTAAAAAAGTTTCTACAGGTATAAGAATTGGTGGCGGCGGGCTTTTGGGTGGAAGTATTAGAAGAAGTGGTAGTAATAATTCGGTGTCTATAAGTTTGTAGTGATGAAGGGAGAAAGACGAAGGACAACGGATGACGGACTACGGACAACAGACGTACTTCAAATAACACAATACAATATTATAAAAAACTTTAAATTATTTTAAACTTGACTTTGAACCATGAACTTCAAACCATGAACTTTCAACTTCCTTACTTTTGCACTTTATAATTTGGTTTGCCCTACAAGCATCCATCAAATTTAATTACAATGGCAGTTTTACACAATCGTCTCAGCCAGGCTGAGCTAAAAAAGATGCTGGTAGCAGAAACTGAACCACGCATTACTATTTCATTTTACCGTTATTTTTTTATTGAAGATCCCGTAGCATTCAGAGATGAATTGTACAGCAAATTAAATGAGCTCAAAGTTTTTGGGCGTGTGTATGTAGCACATGAGGGTATAAATGCACAGGTTAGTTTTCCTGTAAGCAATGCTGACAAATTTAAACAGGTTATTGAAGATACCAAAGGGCTACAAAACCTCCGTTTAAACATTGCTGTACAACATGAAGCTGCAGAAAATATGCGGCCTGCCGGAGGAAAAAGTTTTTGGGTTTTAAAAATAAAAGTGAGAGATAAAATTGTTGCAGATGGAATTACTGACAGTAGTTTTGATATGGCAAATAAAGGCAAATATGTTGATGCCGCTGCATTCAATAAATTAAGTGAAGATGAAAATACAGTGGTGGTAGATATGCGCAATCATTACGAGTATGAAGTTGGTCGTTTTGAAAATGCTATAGAAATACCAAGTGATACTTTTCGTGCCCAATTACCCATGGCAGTAGATATGTTGAAAGATGCAAAAGATAAAAACATTATCATGTATTGCACGGGTGGCATACGCTGCGAAAAAGCCAGTGCATACATGTTGCACAATGGTTTTAAAAATGTATATCATTTAGAAGGGGGCATTATAAATTATACCAACAAAGCAAAAGAAGAAAACTTGCCTCTAAAATTTCATGGGAAGAATTTTGTGTTTGATGATAGGTTAGGAGAAAGAATAACCGATGAAATTTTGGCTGAATGCCACCAATGTGGAGAACCTGCAGATACTCACACAAATTGTTTAAATGATGGATGCCATTTGCTTTTTATTCAATGTGAAAAATGCGCAGATAAATTTAATGGCTGTTGCAGCAATGAATGTAAAAAAATTGCAGCATTGCCATTGGAAGAACAAAAAGAATTAAGGAAAGGTTTGGATAAAGGAAATATGATTTTCAATAAATCTCGGCAACGAAAACCAAATTTGAAGGCATAAAAAAATCCCTTTGCAATTGCAAAGGGATTTTTTTCTCTAAAGGAAAACCCCATCTTGTTCGTCGGGCTTTAACAATCCTGTATTTCTTTGAACAGCAGATTTTATTTTATGTTCTGCTGTTTTTAATTCTGATGAAAATTTTTCAGAAAATTGATTTGCTATTTTTTCAAACGCAGAACCTTTATAATCATCTTCAGCATCTTCGCTACTTTCTGTTAAAGCACTTTCGGCTTTTAAAATTATAGCTACAATGCCTCCAATTGCAGCCCCTGCAAGAACAGCAAGTACAATATTTGATGCTTTCATTTATAACATTTTATAATTATAGTGGTCTTCTTCCAGAAATTACTCTGAATAAAACTGCAATAATTGCAATTACTAAAAGTATGTGGATTATACCACCTGTATAAAAACCACCGAAATATGATATTGCCCATATAATAACAAGAATAACGGCAATGGTGTAAAGTAAACTAGACATAATGTTTTAATTTAAGGATGAAAATGAAAATTCTATTTTCTAAACAAAACCAAAATATATGCCATCCAATTATTTAACTTAAAATTACAAAATAATTAAATTAATTGGGTACAATTTTCTACGTTATCTCTTTATATATTTTAACAACGATGTGTTGATGAGTTGCATCAACTCATCAGCATTCACTTCTTTAGCTGCAAATGTTTTCCCAGTAATTTTTTCATATAATTCTATGTACCTTAAACTTATTTCTTTTACTTTAGCTTCATCCATTTTAGGAACCGTTTGGCCTTCCTTCCCCATAAAATTATTTTCCATTAGCCACTCCCTTACAAATTCTTTACTCAGCTGTTTTTGTTTTTCTCCAGCTTCTAGTCTTTCGTAAAACCCATCTGCATAAAAATATCTCGATGAATCTGGGGTATGAATTTCGTCCATTAAATATATTTCATCACCAATTTTTCCAAATTCATATTTTGTATCTGCCAAAATCAAACCTTGCATAGCTGCAAGTTCTTTCCCTTTTTCAAATAACTTCAATGCATAATTTTCAAGTACGACCCATTCCTCTTTTGTTGCTAATTTTTTTTCTATAATTTCTTCTTTGCTAATATCTTCATCGTGGCCTTCATGTGCTTTTGTAGATGGTGTAATAATCGGACTTTCAAAAAAATCATTTTCTTTTAACCCATCAGGTAAAATAACCCCGCATAATTTTCTACCACCGGCATTATAGGTGCGCCATGCATGCCCGGTTAAATTTCCTCTAACCACCATTTCAATAGCAAAAGGAAGACATTTTTTTCCAATACTAACATTTGCTGCGGGTACTTCCAGTAGCCAGTTTGGGCAAATATTCTTACACTCTTCTAACATGTAAGCAGCAATTTCATTTAATACTTGTCCTTTATATGGAATTGTTTTCGGTAAAATAACATCAAAAGCAGATAGACGATCGCTTGCAATCATCACCAAAATATCATCCTTTATGCTGTATACATCCCTAACTTTTCCGCTATAAAAATTGGTTTGTCCATTTAATTGTAAAACTGCCATAGCACTAAAATAGGCAGTACTTATCATAAAAGCAACCTGTTTTCAATTAATATATATCAACATGCGTGAAAAAATAAAATTTTATTACAAAATAAGTATGCTTATTTTGCCAAAATATTATAAAACCAAAACAACCGATATGAGAAAGTTTACAAGCTATGTTGTTACAATGTTGTTGGCTAACATCTTTACGATGGCCGCCTTTGCACAAAATGTAACCATCAGCGGTAACGTTAAAAACAGTAGCACTACAGAAAATGCAGCGGCTGTTTCAGTTACAATTAAAGGTTCCGATGTAGGAACATTTACAGATGATAAAGGTAATTACAGCATAACGACAAAATCGTTACCAGTTACACTATTGTTTTCTTCAGTAGGATATACTCCCCAAGAAGTATCTGTTTCATCAGCTACTACAAGTATGGTGGTGAACTTAGTACCAAGTAATGCGCTTGGCCAAGAAGTAGTAGTATCTGCTACCCGTGTTGCACAAAAAATAATGGAATCACCAGTTTCTATTGAAAGAGTAAGTGCAGCTGCTATTCGTACATCTGCCGCCGCCAGTTATTATGATATAGTTGCAAATTTGAAAGGTGTGGATATTACAACCTCATCTCTTACATTTAAAACGCCTACAACAAGAGGTTTTAATGGAAGCGGTAATTTACGATTAAATCAAATTGTAGATGGTATGGATAATCAGGCACCTGGTCTTAATTTTTCTGTAGGAAGTATTGTTGGTATATCTCAATTAGACGTTGATAATATAGAATTGCTTCCTGGTGCATCATCTGCTTTGTATGGTCCCGGCGGTATGAATGGTACGTTGCTTATAAATAGTAAAAATCCTTTTAAATACCAGGGTTTGTCTGCTGAAGTAAAGACCGGTATTATGCATACCGACCAAAGGCAGCGTTCTACTTCTCCCTACTATAACTGGAATATGAGATGGGCTAAAAAAATATCTGAAAAATTTGCATTTAAAGTTACAGGCGAATTAATTTCTGCTAAAGACTGGATTGGTGATGATTACCGCAATTACAAAGGTTTGGCAGTAAATGGTCAACCATCTTTTGGTACCAGAGAATCTGATCCAAACTTTAATGGTATTAATATTTATGGTGATGAAACCACTACTGATATTAGACCATTACTTTCAGGATTAGGAGCGCCCGCCGGTTATTTAACTGCTCCAATCAATGTATCTCGTACTGGCTATTTGGAAAAAGATTTAATAAATCCTAACACCGTTAATTTTAAAACCACAGGTGCTTTACATTATAAAATTACTCCAAAAATTGAAGCCATTGCGGCAGCGTATTTTGGAACAGGTAACAGTACTTACACAGGTAGTGACAGATATTCATTACGTTCATTTAAATTAGCACAATATAAAGTTGAATTAAACAACAAGCATTGGACGTTGAGAGCATATACTACGCAAGAAAATGCTGGGGAGTCTTACAATGCAACAGTTACAACAAGGTTGGCAAACGAGGTTTGGAAACCATCTGCACCTAGAGCAAACGCTAGTGGTACCATTGGATTACCTGAAATTGCTGCCTCATGGTATGGTCAATATTCTATTGCCTATCTATCTGCATTGCAAACCGGTAAATCTGCTTTTGAAGCACAAACAATTGCTCGTGCAACTGCTGATGTAGGAAGACCTGCAGCAGGAAGTGCTCAGTTTAAATCAATATTCGATCAAGTAAGATCTATTCCTATTAAACCTAAATTTGGCGGACAAGGGGGCGGTTTGTTTGTAGATAAAACAAATTTATACAATGTAGAAGGTCAACTTAATCTTACAGACTACACAAACAATATTGCTGAAGTAATAGTTGGTGGAAATTTTAAAAGGTATTTATTAAACTCTGAAGGAACTTTATTTGCAGATAGTGCAGGTAAAATTGGTATCAATGAATATGGTGGATACGTGCAAGTTGGTCGTCAAATAGTTGACAGACTAAAAATTACGCTTGCTGGTAGATATGATAAGAATGAAAATTTTGATGGCCGTTTTACACCTAGGGCAACCGCTTTAATTAAGCTTGCAGAAAATAAGAATGTTCGTTTATCTTACCAATCGGCTTACCGTTTTGGTTCTACACAACAGCAATACATTGATCTTGCTGTGGGTTCTACTTTCTTAATTGGAGGTAATCCATTGTTTCAAACAAAATATAAATTACTTTCTAATCCTTCCTATTATTATTCAAGTTTACAGGCAGGAAATCCTCAAAAAGTTACTGATTTTAATTTTAAACCTGAGTCTGTTTCTACTTATGAGATTGGGTATAAAGGACTTCATTTAGGAGAAAAATTATTGATAGATGTTTATGGATATTATGGTCAATATAAAAACTTTATAAGCCGCACTATAATCATACAAAATAAAGCAGGTGGACCAATACAATTAGGTGATACAACAAGAGGAAACAGTTTTTCTATTCCGATAAATAATGCTGATAAAGTTAAAACATCAGGCTTCGGTTTAAGTTTGGATTACAGATTACCAAAGAATTTTGTAGTAAGTGGTAACTTGTCATCAGACCAGATTGGAGACGTAGCAGTTGGTTTCTTTTCTTATTTTAATTCTCCAAAATATCGTGCTAATTTATCTTTATCCAATAGTGGTTTTGGAAAAAATGGTAATTATGGTTTTAACATTGCCTATCGTTTTCAAGATGCATTTAATTACTTAGGAGATTTTGCGAGTGGCGATGTACCAGCAGTTCAAACTGTAGATGCACAAGTAAGTATGAAAATGCCTGATACTAAAACACTTTTGAAAATAGGTGCTAATAATTTGCTTAATCAATATTACAGAAACGCTACAGGAAATTCAGTAGTGGGTGGTTTATATTATGTAAGCATCGGTTTCAATCTGTATTAATAAAAATATAAAACTCAATAAAATGATTACTATAAAAAATAAAATGAGAATTGCTTTTTTGCCCATTATAACGGCAGCAGTTCTTTTAGCATCTTGTAATAAAGATGTAAAGCAATTTGATATACCTGCTGTTACTGCATCTACAGCTACTATGTCTATTGATTCAATTTTAAAGACAAATCCAAATGATAGTCTTTTTTATAAATTAATATTAAGAGCCAATGCAAGTGGTTTAAATTTCACCAACATTCTAAGAAATACTGCTGTTACAAATCAATACACTGTTTTTGCAGTTGATAACAATGGAATGAAAGCATTTGTAAATGCTGCAACAGGAGGATTTATTCCACTAAGTGCTCCCGATTCTGTTTTTGTTAAGTTTATTTCCGGTATTGGTGCGCCAACGTTACCAATAGCATCTGCTGCAGGTATTATGTCGTACAATATCATTCCTCAGAGGTATGATACAGCATCAATTCCAAATGTATTTCCAAATTTCCCTGTAGGTACTTCTATATTTCCATCACCGGCAGCACCATTTCTTACATTTAGGACGTTCCCTTCAAAAAGACCAGGCATACTTAGGGTAAACACTTTACCAATGACTACACCACTTAATGTAAATGCATTGAATGGTGTTATTCATCATGTAGCGAGTATAGTTGCGCCACCTAATACAACTTTTTTATGGAATAGAATAGATACAGATGTAACACCTTCTACAGGACTAACTTATTTAAGAGCAGCCATTTTGCGTGCAGACAGTGGAACAGGTACACCCGGAACACTTGTATCGGCTTTAAATAATCCTGCTGCTAATCTAACAGTATTTGCACCAACGGATGCAGTATTTCAGGCAACCTTAACTGCGTTAATAACACAAGCATTGATAGCGCAAAATGTGCCACCTGTAACGGCCGCTGCACAGGCTGCGTTTTTGGCATCTACTCCAGCAGTATTTTCAAATCCTGCATTGTATGGCGCCCTTACAGCTACCACAGTAAGAGGAATTGTAGTATATCATTTGTTTAGCAATACAGCTTTTACAGCTAATTTTCCTACAACACCTACAAAGTATCCTACATTGTTAAATACAGCTCTACCTACACACCCAGGTTTGGAACTTGCAGCAACTTTTACGGGAGCTTTTGCAACAACGGCTACTGTGAAAGGTTTGGGTAATGCAACACCGGCTAACATTACTATAAATGGTACACCAGCTCCTAACGGATCAAGCGATCAGTTTTATATTAATGGTACGCTTCATAAAATAAACCAAGTATTAATACCACAATAAACAAAACATATTTACAAAACGGCTTTCAATTTTTGAAGGCCGTTTTTTTTTTAATTTTATAATATATGACTCGCCATAATAAACGAAATAACAAAGCAGAATTATTTTTCGTAGCCCTGTTGTTTTACAGCCTTCATATAATTGCACAGGATAATGCTAACTACACTTCTACAGAAGTTATTTACGGCAGAAAAGATGGAATGGCCTTAACCATGTTTAAAGTAACACCAAAGCAAAATGCAAAAGGAAAAGCTATTGTGAGTGTAATTAGTGGTAACTGGAATTCAAATTACAGCATGTCGTCACGTTACATGATGAGATCAATGTATTTAGTAAATAATGGGTTTACGGTTTTTTTTGTGATGCACGGTTCGCAACCACGTTATGCAATCAATGATGAAGTGGCAGATGTTAAAAGAGCGGTTCGTTTTATTAGATACAATGCAAGTGAATATGGAATAGATGCAGAGCACATAGGTATTTCAGGCTCATCATCGGGCGGGCATTTATCATTGATGGTTTCATTGAGCGATGATAAAACTAAATTTTCTGCTGACCCAGTTGATAAAGTTTCTTCTAGAGTACAAGCTGCTGCAGTATTTTTTCCACCAACAGATTTTTTAAACTGGGGCGCAAGTAATACTGGAATGAATATGCAGGCATTGAAAAGAGCCGGCGTAGCTGGAGCCTTCGATTTTAAAGTTTTGAGCGACAGTACCGGTGTATATGAACATATAAGAGATGAAGCAACATTGAAGATATTGGCCACAGAAAATTCTCCTGTTAACAATGTTTCAAACGATGACCCACCTGTGTTAATACTGCATGGCGATGCCGACCCTGTTGTGCCTCTTCAACAATCTCAAACCCTCATAAAAAAGTTAACAAACGCTGGTATAAAAAATGAATTGATAATAAAACCAGGAGGCAAACATGGTTGGCCTAATGATAAAATGGAGGAAGAAAAAATTACAAAATGGTTTGATGAGTATTTAAAATAAATTAATAATTTCTCTCCAAATAATTGGCTATGTGATATAAACAAAACACTACAATAATAGTGAGAGAAAGATAATACATGTAACGACCACTTTCCCGTGAAGGTTCATCGTATTTAAAATATTCTTTCCCAGTTAATTTGCTGTTTGTTTTTGCAAATGCAAGATGATGGCCAATGATCAATCCTAGTATTCCAAAAATACCGATCCATCCTAAAAATTGTTGAGGAAAAGTTGCTTCTTTTCCTTCAGATAAAAATTCATCTTCCTTTTGAATCAAAGTATTTTTTTTAATTAAAATATCATCGGGAAATATATTCCTTTGTTTTAATTCATCCTCCACCGCTAACAACATTTCAGCATCCCATTGCGCAAATTGATAAACCATGGTAAGCAATTCTTCATCAGAATAATGAACAACCACATTTTTAAAATCATTTTCCATTGCCTCAATTTATTAGTTTAAAATTACTCTGCAATATACCTTGGTATTATAAAAGTGTTGTTGTTAGTATAAATATTTTTCAACTCTAAAATTGTTGGTAAATTCGTTTTAATGTTCAGCAACAAAAAGATATTGGCGCTTACTGCAATAATAATTATTGTAGCACCTGTATTTTTAAACTTTGCCCTTTTTATTAAAGAAAAAAGCGTGCAGCATTCCATGAAAGAAAAGCTGGAAAATGCTTCCCTTCAATGTATAATTGCGAAAGAAGGCAATTACCGCTGGGTAAAATTTAATAAAGAAATAGAAATTGATGGTAGATTATTCGATGTAAAACATTTCTCGAAAAAAGACGGACAAACGTATTTTACCGGTTTATATGATTACCAGGAAGATTTGGTAAAAAAGAAAATGAGAGACTTGGTAAACAAAGACAATAAAAACAATTTGCCGCAGCAACAACTTTTAAAATTTTTATTCAACCCTGCAATAAACATAAATGATCAGTTTGTTTTTGACAGATCCGTTTTGTTTACTAAAAATGAATATGGCATTTTTGAGGAAGAAATAGTCTTCAGGCCCTTTCAATGTTTTACGCCACCACCTAATAGTTAGTTTTATTTTTTAACAGCAAACACTTGCCTATAATGGAAGTGCGTCTTGCTGCGTGCACAATTCTTAAATAAAACTTTAAATGAAAAAATATTACTTGATTATAGTAGCAATCTTTTTGCTACAATATGCAAATGCCCAACAAAAAAATACTGCGATACAAGATAGTATTGTAAAAAATAAAGACTTAGATGAAGTAGTTATTTCGTCGAGTAATTTTTTGGAAAAGAAAAAAAACATCGCTCAAAAAATAGAAACAGTTTCATCAAAAACGATTGCCCAATTAAATGCACAAAACACCGGAGATTTACTCATAAATATCGGAAAAGTATTTGTACAAAAAAGCCAGCAGGGTGGGAGCAGCCCTATTTTACGTGGCTTTGAAGCCAGCAGAATATTACTCGTGATAGATGGTGTAAGAATGAACAATGCCATATACAGATCAGGACATTTACAAAATGTGATTACTACTGATCAAAATTCGCTTGCAAGGGTAGAAGTAATGTACGGGCCTTCATCAACAGCATATGGTAGCGATGCTTTAGGAGGAGTGATTCACTTGATAACAAAGTCACCAATATTATCTGGCAATAAAAAATTTTTTACAACAGGTACAGCTTTTGCCAGATACAGTACAGTAAACAATGAAAAAACAATACATTCAGATATAAGCATTGGAGGTAAAAAAATTGCCTGGTTTCAGGCATATAATTACAGCGATTTTGGAGATATGAAAATGGGCAATAATTACTCCAATAAATATCCTGACTTTGGAAGAAGAAGTAGTTACATCACACAAATAAATGGGATAGACTCGGTGGTTAAAAATTCAGATGATAGGGTACAAAAGTTTTCAGGCTTTAAACAATGGGATATAACACAAAAAGTTTTGTTTAAACCAAGTAACCGTTTTTCTCATGCATTAAATCTTCAATTATCCAACTCTACCAATGTGCCAAGGTATGACAGGTTGCAGGATACAAGAAATTTTGGTGGCAATATTGGTACTACATTGAGATATGCAGAATGGTATTATGGCCCGCAAAAAAGATTGCTGGCTGCTTATGAATTTAATATGTTGAAGGCTGGTTTTTTTAATGAAGTAAAAGCTAACATCAATTATCAGGTTATTGAAGAAAGCAGGCAAATACGAGAATACAGGCGTTATGATATATTTGATAGTCAGATAGAAAAAGTAAATGTTTTTGGAATGACGGTAAGCGGAAGAAAATTAATACAAAACCATGAAATTGTAATTGGCACCGATGCACAATTGAACAAGGTAAATTCTACTGCACAACGAACCAATCTTACCACAGGGCAAACTTCAACATTGGTCACTCGCTATCCCGATGGAAAAAATAACATGAATAATGTGGGCGCATACATTCAACATACATACAAATTTAGAAATGAAAAATTGGTATTAAATGACGGCATTCGTTTTCAATTAATAAATTTAACCAGTAATGTATTGGATAATTCCATTTTTAATTTGCCCGATACAGCAGTTGTCCAAAATAACATAGCGGTAAATGGAAACATTGGATTGGTGTATTCTCCTCATAGAAATACAACATTGCGAACTGCTATTTCATCTGGCTTTAGGGCGCCAAATATTGATGATCTTTCAAAAATATTTGAATCAAATACGCTGGCGCAGCAGGTGGTAGTACCAAATGCTAATTTAAAACCGGAGTATACTTATAATATTGATGTAGAATTATCACAAAAATTTTTAAGCAACTTTACTTTTGAGTTTACAGCTTTTTATTGCCTTTTTAAAAATGCGATTATTAAAGCTCCCTTTAAATTGAATGGGCAGGATTCTATTTTATTTAATAATGTAAAAAGCCAGGTGCAGGCAAGTCAAAATGTAAATAATGCAAGATTGTACGGATTTAATGTTGGGTTAAATGCAGTGTTTTTAAAAACCTTTAATTTTAAAAGCTCTTTTGCTTTTACAAATGGAAGGTATAGTACAAATAAGAAAACATTATCCAGCATTTACGAAAAACAACCCAACGGTAATTATGCCATCGTAAAAAGGAATGTGAAAAGCAAACCGTTGGATCATATTCCACCGGTAATTGGTAAAATAAGCCTTGCATACAAATACAAAAAGTACGATGCAGAATTGTACACCATTTATAATGGTTGGAAATATTTAGAAGATTATAATGCTGATGGAGAAGACAATGCACAATATGCTACCCAAGATGGAATGCCGGCATGGGCTACTGCTAATTTTAAAGCAAGCGTATCTTTAAAAAAATGTATACAACTGCAATTAGGGGTTGAAAATATTTTCGATAAAAATTATCGCAGTTTTGCATCAGGTTTCTCCGGTGCAGGAAGAAATTTTATTGTAGCTTTAAGATCCAATTGGTAATCATTATTTTTTTATAATTAAATGTAAGATCATGTTTTTAAAAACAACTACGTTGTTTATTATAGCAACATTTTTTGGAGTTTGCGTGTTTGCACAAACTAAAAATAGCAATACAAATATTGCTGACAGTACAAAAAAAATAGTAAATGCAGAGGTCTCTTGCGGTGAATGTAAATTTCAAATGGCAGGCAGCGGTTGCGATCTTGCTGTAAGAATTGATGGTAAATCTTATTTTGTAGATGGTACAAAAATAGATCAACATGGAGATGCTCATGCAAAAGATGGATTTTGTGAAACCATTAGAAAAGCAGAAGTGCAAGGCGAAGTAATCGGAGATAGGTACAAAGTTTCTTATTTTAAGTTGTTGCCAATAAAAGAATAGCTGAATGGTGAATGGAGAATTTTGAACAGGCAATTTGAAATTCACCATTTTAAATAAATAAATCTGTCAAACTATAATTTATATAATACGGCTTATAATTTTTACAATGAAAATAGGTAAACTCATTTGTTGCATTGTTTTTTTTACAATGCTTATTATTAACGGTTTTTCACAGCCTCAAAATAATGCAAGCGATGTAACAGCTTGGCAAAAGCAAATAAATGAAGAGTATTCCAATAAAGTTACCAGCCCACTATCTATGGCTGCCAGGGCAAAATTTACTGGTTTCGAATTCTTTAAGGAAGATGCAAAACATAAAGTGATAGCCACGCTTGTCCTTAATACTGTAAAGAAAGAAGTAGGCTTAAAAACCTCCTCTGCTTTCATTCTTAAACAAACAGAATACGGTCAAATAAATTTTAGCATTGATGGTAAAAAGTATAGTCTTACTATTTATCAATCACCAACCCATTTACAAGAAAAAGGACTGGAAGATTATTTATTTCTTCCTTTTACAGATGAATCAAATGGAATTGAATCTTATGGAGGTGGGAGATATATTGATTTGAAAATTCCTACAGAAGGAAATACTATGGTTGTAGATTTTAATAAATCATATAACCCTTACTGTGCATATTCAATTGGGTTTTTTTGCCCAAAAGTACCACCTCAAAATAACCTCCCAATAAAAATACTGGGAGGTGTAAAATATGTAAGTTCCCAGCATTAAATTTTATATTTTAGTTTACATTATGCCAATAAACTGCTTGCTTCTGTTAATAGTTTTTGTTTATATAATTTCCCATTAAGTTCGTGCGGCACAAAAGGTTTAAGAATAAAATCATTAAACCCTATACTTAATAGTGAATTGTCAATATCTTCAAAAGTTACAGCAGTAAATGCTATTGCAGGCAAGTGGGGAAGATGTTTTCTAATTTCTTTTAGTGCAGTATAACCATCTGCTTCCGGCATTTCGAGATCCAATAGTATTAAATCAAAATTTTGTTGCTTACATAAATCTATGGCAACTTTACCATTTTTTGCTTCTGTTACATTTACTCCCCACTTCAGTAAAAACTTACGTGCTATTAACATATTTATTTTGTTGTCTTCAGCAATCAAAATGTTCATACCTGTTAAATCTTTAAAAGGAATATCTACATCTTCGATAGATTCACAACCATTTTCTGGAAACTCAAACACAGGAGAAAAATAGAATCTACTTCCTTTGCCTTGTACACTTTCTACATGCAATGTGGCATTAAAAACCTCCGTTAATCTTTTACTTATAGTAAGTCCTAGACCTGTTCCACCATATTTTCGTGTGGTATTTAGGTCACCTTGTACAAAACTTTCAAAAATATTATCTAAGCTATTTTGTTTAATTCCTATACCGGTATCCGCTACATCAAAGCTAATTTGTAATTCGCTTTTTGATAAAAAAGAAGCATTAATGCTTAATGTAACACCGCCGGTATGGGTAAATTTTAATGCATTAGATAGTAGATTATTTAATATTTGTCCAAGCCTAATATCATCACTGCATATAACATAATTTAAATTAGAATCATGTACCAGTAATTTAAAATACAATTGCTTTTGTTCAAACTGTGGAGCAAAAGAATTATAAATATTTTTTACAAATGTTTGAAGATTAAAATTTCTTTTTTCTAGTTCTATTTTACCTGATTCTATTTTGCTAAAGTCGAGCACATCATTAATAAGATGAAGCATATGTTGGGATGAATAATTAAGCAACTCATATTGTTCCTTTTGAAACTGGTCATATTTTTCTAACTGTAATAAGTTAGTGGTTCCAATAATTCCATTAAGGGGAGTTCTTAATTCATGGCTCATGTTAGAAATAAACTGAAGCTTAATCTTAGCGCTTTCTTCTGCCTCTTCTTTTGCTTTTATTAAATCTAATTCTCTGTTTCTTGTTATCAGAAAAATAATGTAAGCCAATACCGTTGTTAATCCAAAGGCTACTAAAAAGCTTGCTTTTAACATCATAGCAGCATCCGCATTTGATAAACCATCAAAATATCCTTCAAAAGGACAAACAATTAAAGATGTGAGGAGACACAATATTGTAATTACAAAAAGAAAAATTATTTCATTTTTGTTATCTTTTAGTTTGATAAATATAGGAAACATTAAAATTAGCCCTAAATAAACCAAGTAATTTCCTGTTCTTGTGCCTTCAGTAAAACTTGCGGTAAGAAGTATAAGATCTAACCCAACAAAAGCAAAATTTCTAGCAAAATTATGCTTGCCCATTCTGTTTATGCAAAAACAAACAAATGCAGAAAAAATAAAAATTAAATTTAACACTGTAGCAGGATGAAAACCTATAAAAGCTTCAAAAATAACATTTGGTAAAAACATTATTGTTCCCCAAATCATTCCCTGATTTAAATATTTTATTTTTGATTTGTCTTCTTCACATTTTGCTCTTGACACACCAGATTCATATAATTTACCAAAAATAAATTTTATTTTTTTCATAAGTAGAGACTGTACTTATGAAACGATTTTTTTTCAAAAAAATTATCCGATGGAGTTCATAATTAATAACATAGCAATAAAAGGATACAATTTTAACTTATTTGAATAAAAAATCTAATACTGTATTTATATAATAGTTTACTAGAATACCATTTGAGGACATCCCATCTTGTTCTTTCCACCAGCACCATTACTATTTAAAAGTTTACTAATCCTCAACCCTGAAAAATAGTACCAATCTTTGGTTTTGGGATTACCACGCTGTGAGCCTGCTGCGGGGTAAGTAGCTGCGGGGTTTACTTCATCTCCACGAAAGGCCAATTCAACTGCCTGTGATCCTTTTGCAGCTCTCAATAAATTTTTATCTACATAAGAATCACTCACATCATCCAAATAATCAGTAAATAGTTTTCTTAATCCAAGCTCCAATCCAATTTGTAAGTCATCAGATACTTTAAATTTTATGCCTCCCCCAAAAGGTAATGCCAATTGAGTGAGTTTATAATTTTTTCTATCAGGATAAGCCGCTAGGCCTTGTCCTTCGGTACTCAAAGATTTTAAAAACACTTTATTTCCGGCAACATCTTTCGTGTATGGGTTAAAATGATAAGCAGCCACACCAGCAAACAAATACGGTGTAAGGCTTTTTCCTTCTAGTCTAAATAAGTTGTATTCCAAGCCTAAATGAAGTTCGGTAAGGGCAGATTTAAATTGTAGGTTTCTCAACGCAACATCTTTTGCAGTGGTATTTTTTTTGTCATTGCCCTCCAATACACCATAAGTAAAACCAGTTCTGATAATAAATTTTTCTGAAAGGTCGTAAGATGCGCCGACTCCAACTGCAATATTAGATTGATCAATAGTAAATCTTTTGCCTTGTAATTCACCTTGATAGGTTGTGATGCCGCCAAAAAAATCAGCATGTAATTTTTGAGAAAAAGTAAATAGAGGTGCTGCCGCCAGCAAAGGGAGGATGATGTATTTCATGCAATAATAGATTTTAAGTAAAAATGCGACGCACACCCATTTTCAAAAATTGTTCCACACTTAGAGAATGTTCGATAATATTTTGCAAATTTTTTTCTTGAGAAATTTTACCCCTTTAAATTTTATAAAAGAGCAATTAAATTCCCAAGTACTTATAAATGCCGATTAAAGTATTATAAAAAAGTACGGTATATACTTTGTAATCATTATGAAGTCATCATCTTTTTCAATTTAAATTTTATATATGAAAGCACTTGTTTATTACGGTCCGTTTGATGTGCGGATTGCCGAAATGCCCGATGCCACAATAGAACAGCCAACGGATGTGTTGGTAAAAATTACAACTACCAATATTTGCGGGTCAGACCTGCACATGTACGAAGGCAGAACAGATGTAGAAAAAGGAAAAATTTTAGGCCACGAAAATATGGGTGAGGTAGTAGAAGTTGGTAATGCAGTTACGCAAATAAAAGTGGGTGATATGGTTTGTCTACCTTTTAATATTGGTTGTGGACATTGCCAAAACTGTGAAAGCGGACTTACGGGTTTTTGCTTAACCATGAACCCCGGCACGGCAGGTGCAGCTTACGGTTTTGCAGGTATGGGACCATATAGTGGCGGGCAGGCAGAGTATTTACGTGTGCCGCATGGAGATTTTAATTGCTTGAAATTACCGGAAGATGCCATTGAAAAAGAAAATGATTATGTGATGCTGTCAGATATTTTTCCTACAGGATACCATGCAACAGAATTGGCTGGTGTAAAACCTGGCGACTCTGTGGTAATATATGGTGCAGGCCCGGTAGGTTTAATGGCAGCACATTCTGCAAGTATAAAAGGTGCAAGTAAAATAATGGTGGTAGATAACCAAAAAGACAGACTGAAACTCGCAGAAGAATTTGGTGCTATTGCAATAGATTTTTCTAAAGCACCTGCGGTAGATCAGATACTGGAATTAACGGATGGTAAAGGTGCAGATAGAGGTTGCGAATGTGTGGGTTACCAATGCTGTAATAAGCATGGCGTAGAACAGTCAAATATTACGATGAATGAATTGGTGATGGCAGTGAAGGCTACCGGATCTATTGGAGTTGTGGGTGTGTTTGTGCCTAAAGATCCCAAATCGAAAGAGCCTTTACAAAAGAAAGGACATATAGCTTTTGACTTTGGTAATTTTTGGATGAAGGGGCAAAAAATAGCTACCGGTCAGGCAAATGTAAAATCGTACAACCGCCAGCTTTGCACATTAATTTCGGCAGGTAAAGCAATGCCATCAAAAATTATTTCGCACGAACTTTCTTTGGACGAAGCACCGGAAGCTTACAAGCATTTTGATGATAAGGATAAAGGGTGGACTAAAGTAATTTTGAAACCTGGTAAAAAAAGTAAGAAAAAAACAGTGAAGAAAGCAGCAGAAACAAAGGCAAAAAAATAAAGAGTGTTAAACGTGCAATTCTAAGTTGCACGTTTTTTTTATACAAGTCAATTTGTAAATGCTGATTAGAAAAACAAAAGTTGAATTTTACGCCCGACCTGCCTGCCGGTAGGCAAGTTGCAGCGGCTATCCTTTTGCCTGCCTTTGAGGCAAAAGATAGTAGCGTAAAGCGGGACCAATGCTCAGCAAAGATTTTGGCTGACGTACAAAATAATCAAACAAAAAAACGTGCAACTTTTCAGCTACACGTTTAATAATATTTTAAAAATTTTAAATCTTACACATTAAACCTAAAGTGCATACAATCTCCATCCTGCACTAAATAATCTTTTCCTTCAATGCGAAGTTTACCAACCTCACGGCAAGCAGCTTCTGAGCCCAATGCAATAAAATCTTCGTAAGAAATTACCTCGGCTTTAATAAAACCTTTTTCAAAATCGGTATGAATAACGCTGGCAGCTTGCGGTGCTTTCCAGCCTTTGTGTATCGTCCATGCACGAACTTCCTGCACGCCCACAGTAAAATAAGTAGAGAGGTTTAAAAGTTTGTAAGTACTGTGTATAAGCCTATCTAGCGCAGGTTCTGTCATTTTATATTCTTCCATAAACATGGCTTTATCATCTGGGTCTTCAAACTCTGCAATCTCCGCTTCCACCGCATTTGTCATTACAATTACTTCGTTTCCCTCATCTTTTACCGCTTCAATTAATGCATCAGAATATTTGTTACCTGTATGCATGCTTGCTACATCTACGTTTGCAACATATAAAACCAACTTGTCTGTCAGTAAAAACAAATCCACAATAGCTACTTTTTCTTCTTTGGTTAAACCTAAACTAATAATATTTTTACCTTGCTCTAAATGCAATTTGCATCTTGATAAAATCTCTGCTTCTACTTTTGCTTTAGGATCTGTCTTGGCAAGTTTCTCAGCTTTTTGCAATTTTCTTTCTACACTATCCAGGTCCTTTAACTGCAATTCGGTTTCAATAATTTCTTTATCGCCTACCGGATTTATTGGTCCTTCATCACGCAAAATATTATCATCTTCAAAACAACGAATTACTTGAATAATGGCATCTACCTCACGAATATTTGCCAGAAATTTATTGCCCAAACCTTCGCCCTTGCTTGCACCACGTACAAGTCCGGCAATGTCTACAATTTCAATTTGTGTAGGCACGGTACGCTCCGGCGATACCAATGCAGCCAGTTTATCAATTCTTTCATCGGGCACATTTACCAAACCTGTATTTGGTTCAATGGTACAAAAGCGGTAATTGCTTGCTTGCGCTTTTGCGCTGTTGCTCACAGCATTAAAAAGAGTTGATTTTCCTACATTTGGTAAGCCTACGATACCTGCTTTGAGCGCCATAATTCGATTTTTTATAAGTGCGGGTTATGGGTTGCGAGTTTCGAGTTGGATAACCCGTAACTTTTAAACTCGCAACCCGTAACCCTTTTTAAACGGCTGCGAAGGTAAGAAATGGAAATTACTTTACAGCCTCCTAAATCCCCGAAAAGCCCCCTCGGTCCCCCGAAGGGGGAAGATAAGTCTGCAACGATGGAAAGTAAATTAAAATATTGGAGATTAGCTCTTCACCTTCGGAGAGGCGGGGGTGAAGTCTCTTCGCAGTCATTCTCCTTTGGTGAATGGTTACGCTAAAAAATATTTTTTCAAAATATTTTTTAGCCCGGCAAAGAAGCAGCAATATTCATCTTCGGTGGCGTCGCACATTTCATCTTCAACTATCTATTTAGCTTTAACTATGCAATCTGGGGTTTGTAACAAAAAAAACTTTCAATAGAATAGAAAGCTCCCAAACCCTGACGGCGGCTTTCAGCCCCGTCAGCGGTTAAGTAAAAGCGTCAACTATAAATCGAAAAATTTTCGAATAAACAAACCGCCGTCAGAATTTGCTCCGATTTTTCGGAGCTAAAAGCTACTGACGGGGTTTGACTTAGTAAAAAATGGCTAACATCACTCAAACAAAATCCATTTTTTCAAATTAAAATCATAATTTTCAAACTTGTCATTAACCAACCAACATTTGGGTGTACATAAATCAAATATCTAACATCTAATAATCTAACTTCTAACCCCATGGCTTTAAGTCGTATTTGGTCTGCATTCATAATTATTGCCATTGGCTTGGCTTGTATAAAAGGTTTTGTTTTTCCAGAGAATGGAAATAAAAATATTTTTACAAATATGGTTACCGGTAAAGCAGGCGATACCATTAGAGTAAAAACGCAGGATTCTGCTATGGTAGAGGCAAGGGTTTTAGCAGCCATAACGGAAAAGAAAATTGATACTGCCAATGGTATTTCTACTTTTAAAAACGGTGCAGGCAAATATGTTTCTTATAAGATACAAACTGCAAATGGGGTAGTAGAAACCTGTAAAACTGCCGTAGAATTATGCATTGGTTTAATTGGTTTGCTTGCGTTGTTTATGGGATTTCTTGCCATAGCAGAACAAGCAGGCGGGATCAATTTATTAAGCAGAATAATTGGTCCGTTCTTTTCCAAAATATTTCCTGATGTGCCTAAAGGTCACCCGGCTGTAGGACATATGATGATGAACTTTTCTGCAAACCTGTTGGGGTTAGATAATGCAGCCACGCCTTTTGGTATTAAAGCCATGGAAAGTTTGCAAACATTAAATCTGGACAAAGACCGGGCGAGCAATGCGCAGATCATGTTTTTGTGTTTGCATGCAAGCGGACTCACATTGATACCTGTAAGCATCATTGCATTGCGGGCATCTGCAAAAGCTGCCAATCCATTAGATATTTTTCTGCCCTGCATGATTGCCACTTTTGTAGCCACCATTGCTGCGATGTTGATAGTTTCTATCAAACAAAAAATAAATGTTTTTCAACCGGTTATTTTAATATGGATTGGTAGCATTGCTGCCATTATTTCTTTGTTGATGGTGTATTTAAAATCGTTGGATGCAGATGGGTTGCAATTTTTTTCAGGCGCATTAAGCAACGGATTAATCTTATTGATTTTTCTTTTAATTATTCTCGGTGGCATTTACAAAAAAATTGATGTTTTTGATGCATTTATCAGTGGTGCAAAAGGCGGGTTTGAAACTGCTGTTAGAATTATTCCATACTTGGTTGGAATGTTGGTTGCCATAAGTTTGTTGCGCACGAGCGGAACATTTGATGTAGTAATTGATAGTATTAAAAGTATGTTTGCTGCAATGGGTGCCGATACCCGTTTTGTAGATGGCTTGCCAACAGCATTGGTGAAACCTTTTAGCGGTGGTGCTGCCCGTGGTATGATGGTAGACACCATGAAAACCTATGGCGCAGATTCTTTTGCCGGAAGATTATCATGTGTGTTGCAAGGCTCATCAGATACTACATTTTACGTTATTGCTGTTTACTTTGGTGCAGTGGCTGTAAAAAATACCCGCTATGCAGTTGGTGCCATGTTACTGGCAGATTTGGTTGGAATAATTACAGCTATTGGATTGTGTTATTTTTTCTTTGGGTAGGAAAAATATGAAATGTATGACTCTTCAGTTATTAACGGTTTTTGAGATAAAATCTAAAGGCCGACGAGTATAAAATACTATTTGCTGTAGAGTTTCGCACTATTTGTTTTCAAATATTCTTTAATTTGCTCAAAGTTCATATTTGACATTTCTAAAGATATTTTGTCCTTGATTGCTCTAAAAGTTTTGACTGTATCAAACTCTTTTTCTTGTGTTGTTTTTTTAATTTCAGTCTTCATATTCTAAAATTTCTTTTGGTGAACGAATTTCTAAGGATTGATAATTTGAACGAATGTTGATTGAGTTGTAACCACGAATTCTGTAGACATTTACGATATGTTTAAAATTCCAACTTACCAAAATGTCCACTTTGTAAATTGTCGCAGTTGCTATGTGTATACAATCATCAAAACTTGTTTGCCCTACAACTTTTTCCGCCACATATTTTGAGGCAAGTGTCAATATTTCGTCAGTTACAATTACTCTTTCTACATTCTCTTTCTGCAAATCCTTAAAATGCTCTTTCACATTTTCAGGTGCATCCAATAATTCAGTTTCTGTCAAGTCAGAAAAAACACAAATAACTTTTCCTAATTTAACTCTTTCAAAAAGTTGCAAAGTTACTTCTTCAAATTCCTTATCAAACGCACCACCAAAAACCGAAGTGTCAAAATAAAATCTTTGCATCTTTTCAATTTATAATTGTTTAGTAAAGATAATATTTTTTCTGGCTGTGTTATTTAAAGGGTATATTAAGTGAAGCAGACAACAAGAAAATTATTTAATTAACATCTTTATTAAAATATTGCCATATTCTTCTGTCAGTAAAGATATAAGATCATAATAACAGCCTATGAAAGAAGTAAATGGATCAATATTTCATAATCACAAGTCTTGAATTAAATCTTATGCCAGCACATTAATTTCCCTCTTCCTTATTCCTGTCAGAAAAATCATATTTCTTCTTTTTGCCTTTTCCTTTTTTAGTATCAATAGAAAAACTGTCTGGGATAGCAGCGGGCACAATATTCTCCGCATCTTCTTCCACTGCATCAAAATAATTCCCAAAAATATTCACCAGAATTTTAGAGGTATAAACAGATCTTGCAAAACGATTGCTCAACACAATTACGGTGGCGTCTTCTTTTAACAATCGTATAAATGTGGCATTATTGCCATGCCACCAACCATTGTGAAAAATTATTTTTTTATCTTCTCCATAAATATTCATTCGCCAACCTAATCCATAATTTTTTATACCCGGTCTTTCATTGCTGTAAGGCATGTATGCTGTTTCCAGGGTATTTTTTTTAAGAAAAAAAGTATCCTTCAAAACTCTGTCCCATAAAAATAAGTCACCCACCGTGCTGTACATATTTTTATCACCATATACCGCATCTAAATTATTATCGGGTATTTCTCTTCCTCTCCAATCAAAACTTTTAGAACGTATTTTACCATCACCCAAATAATGTACAAAAGAATTTTTCATACCTATTGGATCAAAAATATTTTCCTTCATAAATTCAGGATAAGATTTACCTGTTACTTTTTCAATAACCAATGCAAGCAATACATAGTTTGTATTGCAATAGGTAAATTTTTTATCTGCTAGCCCTATATCTTGTATAAATCCTTTTCTTTCCATCAACCATTTTAGCACATCTTTATTTTGCATAACGCTGTCAGTAGGCCAACCTACTTTTTCCATAAAATATAAATAGTTTGGTAACCCACTTCTATGGTTAAGCAACGTTTTTATAGTAACACCTGGGTAATTAAAACCGGGAAAATATTTTGTAAGACTGTCGTTAATATTTAGCCTACCTTCTTGTTGCAATTTTAAAACAGCCATTGCTGTAAAGGTCTTTGTAACAGAAGCAATATGGAGTGGGGTAGTAGCATTGATTGAATCAGTTCCATCAAGATTTACAGAACCTTTGTATTTTTCAAAAATAATATTGCCAGCCTTTGCTACTATTATTCCACCGTTAAAACCCGATGCGCCCAGGGTGGTATCATAAAAAAGTTGAACTGCTCTTTTTATCTGGTCTATTTCTGATTCGTTTAATTTGGATGCTGCTGGTATTTCATAGGTTAATACGGTTTGCTCTTTATTGGTGGAAGATTTTTGTTTATCTTTTTGTGAGCATCCTGTAATTGTTAATAGGAAAAGAATATAAATGTATAAATTACCACTACTACTTTTAATCATTTTTACTACCGGGGATTTATTTCAATAAAATAATATACATCTTTTTAAAAACAATACTTACAGATATATTTGTGCAAAATAAGTACTTTAAACTATGGCAGATAAAAAAATGACGAGCTACCCGAAAGAAAAGATAAATATTTTATTTTTAGAGAATATAAGTGAGGCTGCTGTTGAACAGTTTACGGGTGCAGGATATGCATCTGTTAAAAAATTGAGTGGAGCCATAAGTGAAGCAGATCTTATTAAAGAAATAAAAAATGTACACATACTTGGTATAAGAAGTAAAACACAAATTACTGCGGCTGTGTTGCAGGCTGCCACTAAGTTGCAGGCAATAGGTTGTTTTTGTATTGGTGTAAACCAGGTAGATTTGGAGGCAGCATCTGCCAATGGGGTAGCCGTATTTAATGCACCGTATAGCAATACAAGAAGTGTGGCAGAATTGGTTATTGGATCTTCCATTATGCTCATCAGAAAAATTGTTGACAAAAATAAAGCGGCTCATGAGGGAAAGTGGATGAAAGATGCAAGTGGTAGCCACGAATTAAGAGGTAAAACAATTGGTATTATTGGTTATGGAAACATTGGAAGCCAGGTAAGTGTTATGGCAGAATCGCTGGGAATGAAAGTTATTTTTTACGATGCCGAAACCAAGTTGCCATTGGGTAATGCATCAGACAGTAAATCATTAAAAGAATTAATGCAGCGTTCAGACATTATTACTTTGCATGTTCCTGAACTAGCATCTACACAAAATATTATCAATAAACAAACGCTTTCGCATTGCAAACAAGGTGCAATTATTTTAAATTATGCTAGAGGTACTGTTATTGATTTAAAGGCATTAAGAAAGGCCATTTTAAGTGGACAAATTGGGGGGGCCGCTGTGGATGTTTTTCCTGTAGAACCAGAAAAAAATGGTGATCTTTTTCAATCTGAAATGCAGGATTTACCCAATGTTATTTTAACCCCCCATATTGGCGGCAGCACGCAGGAAGCACAAAATAATATTGGATTAGATGTGAGCGCAAAATTATTTAACTATCTCGAAAAAGGTATCAGTACAGGCTCTCACAGCATACCCGGGCTTGCTCTGCCACCCCAGGAAGGTGCTCACCGCATATTGCATATTCACAATAATGTGCCGGGTGTTTTAAGCAGCATAAACACATTGTTGAGCAAAAATAAAATCAATATTCTTGGTCAGTATCTAAAAACAAATGAAACTATTGGTTATGTAGTGTTGGATTTAGATAAGAGTCTTAGTAAAAATGCGCTGGAGTTATTGAGAGGGGTGAAGGGAACAAGGAAGGTGAGGATGTTATATTGATATTTTGTAAATCTTGATAACCTTTTAATATAATGTTGTGAAGTATACTCTTTTAAATCCCGAAGGGATGATATTAATATAGTTGTAAATAATTTTAGTTTGGTATAACCCCGAAGGGGTGACATCCTATTTTCGAGAAATGCAACTATATTAAAGAATTTGTTTTTACAACCTAATATCACCCCTTCGGGGTTATAACTTTCATTTTATTGCATCGCCTATAATAATACCATCCCTTCGGGATTGCGAGATTTAATTCTTATTAAAATAAAATGATAATTTGTGTTCTTTCCGTCTAAAGATTTTTAATATTTCGATACATTAAAAAAATCGATAAATAGAAATTTTACATGTATTTCGGCAATGCAAATAATTATAATATCAATCTGCAAATATTGATTTTCTACTTCATCCCAATCAAGCAAATAATTCGGAATTTCTTTTATATTTTTTCTTTCAATCTCAACAAGTTCACGTTGTTTATCAGGTATTGTGTATTTTTCTTCCGGAACGGATTTTTCCATCTTTACGAAATCAAATTTTTCTAGGAAAATAATAAAAATGGAAGCTGTTCATCTTTTATTTGGATTAAGATTTGTTTCAGAAAAGTATATTCAATGCCTCAACACAACCTTAAAACATAGCAAAGGTTAACTAGAAATAATTATTTAAAATTTCTAAACTTTCAATAAATAATGAAAGTTACATATCTTTGCACCATAAAATTAAACACATGAAACTCGTAATTATTGGCGGTGGCTTTGGTGGATTAAGACTTGCCAGAGAATTAAACAACAGACCAGGTTTTGAAATTACCTTGTTGGACAGGTTTAATTACCACCAGTTTCAACCACTGTTTTATCAGGTAGCTACGGCTGGTTTAGATGCCAGCAATATCTCTTTTCCCCTGCGTAAAGTTTTTCACAACAGCAGTAATGTGCGTTTTTACATGGCTTGTGTAAAAGAAATTGCACACAATCAGAACAAAGTGATTACTGATATTGGGGATTTTGAATACGACCAATTGGTTATTGCAACCGGCGCTGATACCAACTTTTTTGGAAATGAATTAATGGCCGCAAATGCAATGCCCATGAAGAGTACGGTAGAGGCAATACAACTGCGCCACCGCATGCTTAAAAATTTTGAAGATGCGGCTGCAACTAAAGACCCAGTCGAATTACAGCGCTTGATGAATGTGGTGGTTGTAGGCGGCGGACCAACAGGCGTGGAGCTGAGTGGGGCTATTGCAGATATGAGAAGATTTGTTTTGCCAAAAGATTATCCTGAATTGGATTTTAGTAAAATGATTATCACTTTATTGGAAGGCTCCCCAAAGTTATTGGCTGCCATGAGTGAAAAAAGCAGTGAGCAATCTCAACAATATTTGGAAAAATTAGGCGTGGTGGTTCGCACCAATTCATTAATAAATGAGTATGATGGGAAGACAGCTACATTAAAAGACGGAAGTAAAATAGAAACAGCCTTGGTTATTTGGGCTGCAGGTATTAAAGGAAATGTGTTACCCGGTATTGAACCAACTATTATTGCAAGGGGTAATAGAATAAAAGTAAACAATCAATGCCTGGTTAATGGTTTCACAAATGTGTATGCAATAGGCGATGTTGCTTATATGGAAAGTGATGTAGCTTATCCTAACGGTCATCCACAAGTGGCGCCGGTAGCCATACAACATGCAGATATGCTGGTAAACAATTTGAAACTCATTCAAATGAAAAGCAACAACGATCGTATGATGGAATTTGTGTACAACGATAAAGGTGCCATGGCTACTGTTGGAAGAAAATTGGCTGTTGTGGATGTACCCAAACCTAAATTACATTTCGGAGGATTTTTAGCTTGGTTGGTATGGATGTTTTTACATTTAATGTTGATACTCGGGGTAAAAAACAGGTTATCCGTTTTCTTTAATTGGTTCTATAATTATTTTACAAAAGATCAAAATTTGCGTTTGATCTTTAAGGTGAATTATAAAGAAAGGCAGAAGTGATTTTAATACAAGAAACACAACTTTTATAATCTCTGCTAAAACTCTTTTAACTTTTTTCTCTGTGGTGTGAAAACATCTAATTCGAATTTACAAAATGTCTAAAAAATTTCTTACAGCGGAATGGAATAATTTGATAATGGCAAATTATATTATAGATCCTGGTATATTAAAACCTTATTTGCCTCCGAAAACTGAACTGGATTTGTATCATGGTGAATGTTATGTAAGCCTTATTGGT
This sequence comes from Ferruginibacter sp., assembly GCA_031398005.1. Taxonomy (GTDB): domain Bacteria; phylum Bacteroidota; class Bacteroidia; order Chitinophagales; family Chitinophagaceae; genus Ferruginibacter. The sequence continues at coordinate 64,013 of JANNMO010000014.1, read as the reverse complement.
TTTATGTTTGAGCAAACAAAAATGCTTGGCATCCGCATACCATTTCACGTAAATTTTGAAGAAGTAAATCTGCGTTTTTATGTACGTGTAAAAGATGGTGATACCTGGAAAAGGGGTGCCGTTTTTATAAAAGAGATTGTACCAAAATTTGCTATCACCATGGTGGCAAATACTTTGTACAGAGAAAAATATGTTACCCTACCAATGAAACATTATTACAGGGAAAGTAACGATGAAATACAGTTAGGTTATCATTGGAAATACAAAGGGAGTTGGAATAAACTGGAAGCCATTACCGAACTCAACAACTCACCCATGATTGTAGGCAGCAAAGAAGAATTTATTGCGGAGCATTATTGGGGTTATTCAAAATACAATGCAGATACTACTTTCGAATACGCAGTAGAGCACCCAAGTTGGTTGGTACACAAAGTAAAAAGTTTTACAATAGCATGCAATTTTGAAAAATTGTATGGCAATGAATTTGCATTTTTAGACAATGCAAAACCTGATACCTTTTTTATGGCACAAGGCTCACCCATTGCTATATTGCACAAAAAAAATTTATAACTATTATTGAAATGATGGAAACCCGGCGTCAAGCTTCTTAAGCATTTCAAGGTTTTGTTTTGCTTTTTTAAGAAATGTAAGTCCGCCTAAAAAGCTCCAATATGCTACGCCATTGTTATGATTATGCACCGAAATTTTGTAAAGCATTTTCCAGTGTTTTAAAACCAGTCCCCATACCTGTATTAAATTAAAACCTCTGCCGTATATATGTTGTATGCCGGAGCCACAGCCGTTAAACTCAAGTATGCTAAAATTTTTTCCTTCCTCAAGATCTTTCAAGCTGGTACACTTTATATCGAACCTGCCATAAAACAAATTGCCTTTGTGTAAACTTATTTCATCAAAAATTTTATTGAGGTATTCGAGTTTATAAGATTGATATGCCAGCATTTTACCACCTTGGCTGCCATTGCTGGCATTGCTCAGTATATATTTTTCAGCAAGCGGAATTATTTTGTCAAGGTTATGCTGGTGTCTATACTTCATCATTTCCAAATCAAATCGTCTGCTTTTAATTTGGTTTAAATGCTCCATTAAAGTGCTGTTGCCGTCACCTATAATTTCAGGAATTATTTTGTAAGCCAATCCTGAAACAGTGCCTTTCGTTTGGTGCGGCATACGATAATAAAATACGCCAACTTCTAGTGGATAGTCTACAAATTTTTGTACCAGGTAATCAATCGGCATTTGTTCATGATACATGCGGAGTTGATCAATTGAATTTATTTTTCTAAACATAAAACCCATCATTCCTACATTTGGTTTTACGGCAAATGGAAATTCAAAATTGTTTTCTTTTATTCTATTTTCTACGGTTGAGAATGTTTCTAATGGAGAGATATAAATAGTTTTTGGAAAAGTGCCTTCAGGTAATTGGCTGTAAGTTTCTTCTTTAGATTCACCTTCCATACCACCAAACGAAATAGTAGGGTTGGAGGCTGTAAAAAACCACATTGATTTAGCCCTTATTGTATACCAAGCCCATACTGGTAATATCGGAATATATTTTGCATGATGGTGCCAGGTTTCCCAGTGAGTTAATCTGTAAATAATATCTCGTACTTTACTTTCCATATGGTACCATTACATTTTTTGTACCAAGCTTAAGTAAGTAAGGAGGATATTTTGGAATATTGCTTTTACATATTGTGTAGGATATATAATATATTTTTAATCTCTTCCTCGTCTACACTTACCTGTTGCAAATTTTCATTCATACTGGTATTAAAAACTTCCATACTACTGGCAATCATTTTTCTGGCAGAACTATGAAATTCAACTGCACCGGTACTTTCTACTAATTCTTTTATGTTGGATGATCTTACACCACTACCCGGCATAATGATTATTCTTTCATCAGCTAGTTCGATTAGTTTTTGTAGGTTTTCTTTTCCTTCCATCGCCGTTGGATAAAACCCTGAGGTAAGAATTCTTTCAAAACCACATTCAATAATATCCTCCAATGCCTGTGTAGGATTTGTAACTCTGTCAAACGCTCTGTGAAAAGTAACGCTCATTGGGTAAGCTAATTTTACTAATTTTTTACAACGCTCCACATCAACAGTTGCATCGGGCTTCAATAAACCAACAACTACGCCATCGCAACCAAGATCTTTACAAACCTGTATATCATTTTTCATTATTTCAAACTCATCATTGCTGTATAGAAAATCTCCACCCCTTGGCCGTATGATGGGGAACAAATCTATTTTCAATACTTCTCTTGCTGCTTTTATAAAACCATAAGAAGGAGTGGTTCCTCCTTCGCCGGGGTTATCGCACAATTCAATTCTGTTTGCACCAGCTGCTTGTGCAAGTATGCAGCTTTGGATGTTGAAGGCAATTGTTTCTAAAATATATTTCATTAAATAAAAGTCTTGAATATTAAAATAACTGTAACTAACCCACCATCCATTTCGCTTCCACAATCTTATTTTCAGTACCAGTTTTTAGACTATACACAAACCCTTTTTGTATGGCATACGCACCATGTTCACCTTTTTTGTTCATGGCTAAAAAACCTACCTGAAATGTTTTTGCTTTTGCTTTATCTCGGTTTACAATTCGCTCAACGGCTTTTCTGCAGGCGTTTTCGGGGCTGTAGCCTTGGCGCATAAATTCTACCACCAAATGGGTTCCGCAAATGCGAATTACTTCCTCGCCCACACCGCTGCTGGTGGCGCAACCAATTTGGTTATCTACAAACAAACCTGCGCCAATTACCGGCGAATCTCCTACACGACCATGTACTTTAAATGCCATGCCGCTGGTGGTAACGCCGCCACTCATATTTCCTTTTTTATCCATTGCCAAAATACCCATCGTATCATGGTTGGGAGTACCATCATCAAAAAATGCAGGTGCAAACGGGCCGCTAAATTTTTGTTTCTTTTCTATATTTATTTCCGGTTTGTACTCACTGCTTTCTAGCCAATCTTTATAAGCTTTGGCAGCTTCGGTAGATAATATTTGCGGCTCTTTTGCAAAACCATTTTCGATAGCAAATTGCTGCGCACCATTGCCTGCAAGCAAAACGTGTGGGGTATTTTCCATTACTTTTCTTGCAACAGATATGGGATGTTTTATTTGCTCCAAACCCGCCACTGCACCGCAATTGGAATGTTCGTCCATCACACAGGCATCGAGTGTTACAATGCCATCTCTATCTGGGTAGCCACCTAAACCTACGCAACAGTCTATTTTATTTTCTATGGAAATAGCTCCTACTTCAACAGCATCTAATGCACGACCACCTTTTTGTAAAATAGGCCAAGCGGCTTTATTTACATCCATCCCACTATCCCATGTAGAAATGATGATGGGTTTGGTAGGTGCAGCAGTTACAATTTTATTGGTATTAAAAGATAATGCAGATAAACCCAATGAACTTAATTTAAGAAAATGCTTGCGGTTCATTTTTATTTTAAAGATAGTAAAAATGAATATGAAATGGTTTGGATGTTATCTTATTGTAATGTTTTCTATATACAGTAAGGATGGGAAAAAGTATTAACTAAATAATAAAATGCATTTTTAAATTTGCTTCAATAAAAGTTGAAAAATTTTTGAATGCTGAGCGTAGCCGTGATAGGAGTGGATATCCTTTTTATTCGCCAAAGGCGGATAAAAAGATAGGAACGGATAGCACGAAACAAATGCCGAAAAAAGCTTCTTAGCTCATGCTCCTTCTTCTTCAAAAACATCCTAAAAATTTTGCATCAAAAATTCACTTGATAAAAAGAATTGAACTTACCGCAAAAGACAATTTTTTTAATAGTATTTTTAACCCCTTAAAGAAACATGACACATGGCAGATATATTAATTATTGATGATGAGAAGGCAATTAGAAAAACCCTTTCAGAAATTTTAAGTTTTGAAGGTTATACCATTGAAGAGGCAGTAGATGGCGAAGAGGGACTGAAAAAATTTGGTGTAAAAAATTACGATGTTGTTTTATGCGATATTAAAATGCCTAAACTGGATGGCATTGAATTTTTAGAAAAAGCTAAAGAAATAAATGCGGATGTTCCTATTATTATGATTAGTGGGCATGGTAATATTGATACGGCCGTAGATGCTGTAAAAAAAGGTGCATTCGATTATATAAGCAAGCCGCCAGATTTAAACAGGTTGCTTATTACGCTTCGCAATGCAATAGACCGCACCAAACTTACTACCGAAACTAAAGTGCTTAAACGCAAAGTAAATAAAACGATAGAAATGGTGGGCGATAGCCCTGCCATAGAAAAAATAAAACATACCATTGAAAAAGTAGCACCCACAGATGCAAGGGTTTTAATAACTGGCGAAAATGGTGTGGGTAAAGAACTTGTGGCAAGATGGATACATGAAAAAAGCAACCGCAATGCAGGCCCAATGGTGGAAGTAAACTGCGCAGCTATACCAGGTGAGTTAATAGAGAGTGAATTGTTTGGGCATGAAAAAGGTTCATTTACTTCTGCCATTAAACAACGCATAGGTAAATTTGAACAGGCAAATGGTGGCACTTTATTCTTGGATGAAATAGGCGATATGAGTTTGAATGCACAGGCAAAAGTACTGCGTGCATTGCAGGAAGGAAAAATTACAAGAGTGGGTGCAGATAAAGATATTAATGTAGATGTAAGGGTTGTAGCGGCTACCAATAAAGATTTATTAAAAGAGGTGGATGATAAAAATTTTAGATTGGATTTGTACCATCGCCTTGGGGTGATCATTATACATGTACCATCTTTAAAAGAAAGAAAAGATGATATACCAAAACTTACCACCCATTTTGCAAAACAGATAGCTACAGAATATGGTCAGCCCAAAAAGGAAATAGATAAAGATGCTATGGAAATTTTAAAAAATTATAACTGGGGTGGTAACATTAGAGAACTGCGCAATGTGGTAGAACGCTTAATTATTATGGGTGGAAAAACAATTACAGTAGAAGATGTGAAAACGTATGCAACGCCGTAGTAATACTTTATTAATAAGTAAATTTTTCTTATTCGTGAAAATTCGTTCATTAGTGGCAACAATATTTTGTGTCTTCAGCAATTAAATGTTAAATCTGTTCATATCCAATTTTCAAATATTACTTTTGAAATTATTAAAATACTACTTATGAGTTTTGGTTGGATTATTTTTATTATTGGCGCCCTTGGTTGGCATATTGGAATGTATGGGATGTTTAAAAAAGCTGGAATTGAACCTTGGAAAGCACTGATACCTTTTTACAATACCTGGTGCATGGTAGAAAAAATGGAGCTGAAAAAATGGTGGTTTTTTGTACAGTTTATTCCGGTGGCAGGGGCATTTATAACCATTTGGATTACTATAAAATTTACTGAGCATTTTGGAAGATTTAGTTTGGGCCACCATGCAGCGGCAGTCTTTTTACCTTTTATATATTTTCCTTATTTGGGCTTTAGTAAAAATGAAAGATATGCCGGTAAAAAAGTAGTAGATAATTATAAAAAATCTGGTGCAAGAGAATGGATAGATGCTGCGGCATTTGCTGTAGTAGCTGCCACTATTATCCGCACATTTGTATTTGAGGCATATACCATTCCAACACCTTCCATGGAAAAAACATTGTTGGTGAATGACTTTTTATTTGTGAGCAAATTTGCCTACGGTCCACGCATTCCAAATACTCCTATTGCAATGCCTTTTGTGCATCATACAATGCCATTTGTTCCTGTAAAATCTTATACGGAAGCGGTGTACATTCCATATACAAGATGGTTTGCTAGCCCGGTAAAAAGAGATGATGTAGTGGTATTTAATTTTCCGGTAAATGATACATTGATAAATGATCCTATCATTGATGGTCAACAACAGTTTGGAAGCCAAAAAACCTATTATGAGGCAATGAGAGAAAAAGGAAGAGAACAAACCTGGGCTGAACATGGCGATTATATTATTACAAGACCAGTAGATAAAAGAGAAAACTTTATTAAAAGGTGTGTGGCTATTGGAGGCGATGTATTGCAGGTGGTAAATGGAAAAGTGATGGTGAATGGTCAGCCACAGCCTGCCTTTCCGCAAGCTGAAAGATATTCAGTAATGACAGTACCTGCAAATAATTATGTAGATAAAGAGAGCCTTGCGGCCATGGGTATTAATGCAAGAATAGATCAAAACGATGTAAGACAAATAGACCAAACTAAGTGGTTAGTAAATATTGCCAATGAAGAAAAAGCTACATTAAAATTGCCTGCAGGGTATACTATTACAGATTATATAATGTCGCCAGATAGACAATTGTTTCCCTACCATGATACAGCAAGCCACTGGTCGGCAGATAATTATGGCCCACTTACCATCCCCAAAAAAGGCGCTACCATTGCTTTAAATGCTGATAATTTAATAAGATACCAACGTTGTATTGAAGTATATGAAGGCAATAAATTTGAAAACAGAAACGGTCAATATTTTATTAATGGAAACGCTGCTACTTCCTATACATTTAAGATGAATTATTTTTTTATGATGGGTGATAACAGACACAATTCATTGGATAGTCGCTATTGGGGTTTTGTACCTGAAGACCATGTAGTAGGTAAGGCATCGCTTATTTGGTTTAGCTGGGAAAATGGTCCAAGATGGAAAAGAATTTTTAATAGCATAAAATAGTTTATAATAAAAATTACATAACTTTATTTTAATAAGATCTCCTCTCAGCCATAAGCAGAGAGGATTTTTTATCTCAACTATTTTTTTAAAAAATGAATTTGGCTGTGAAATTGTACTCAATCTAACAGCACCTATTTCTCAGTAATTAATTACGCATGAAGCAAGAACACAGTTTTGGATTTGAAATGTATAACGACATAAGTGAATTGAATAAAGAAGATGCAGCCTTGCTGGAAGAGGCACGAAAGACCACTCAAAAAGCATATGCTCCTTATAGTAATTTTTTAGTAGGGGCTGCGGCAGTGTTTAATAATGGAGAAAAAGTGTACGGTACCAATCAGGAAAATGCATCGTACCCGGTGGGTATATGTGCAGAAAGGGTTTTGCTGGCTTCTGCAAGTATGATACAAACAGATATTCCCATAAAAACCATGGCAATAAGTTACAATAATTTATCTCGTAACGGTGGTAGCGATAAGCCAATTTCTCCCTGTGGCATGTGCAGACAAAGCCTTGCAGAATATGAAGAAAGAACCAATCAACCAATGAGGCTAATTATGTCAGGCATGGAAGGAAAAGTAATGGTCATAACAAGCGCATCACAATTACTGCCTTTTTCATTCGGTAGTGAGAGCATGAAATGAAGCATTGGTTAATAAACTTTGCGACTTTATTACTTTGGTTCTTTGCGTGAAATTTAATATTCGGGAGGGTAGGTAAATTTTCTTACTCGGTTACCTCCACCATATACTGTAAAATATCTTTTCCATCTGCTACAATTCTTAAAGGGAAAGTATCTTCTTTTTTAAACTGGTAGGAGAAAGTAATGGCACTTCCGGTATTTTCAAAATTCATTGCTTCAGGCTTTGGTTGTTTTTTTTCATCGCCTATTATCAAGGAAATATTTTTCACATCCATATTTCCACTTATTGGAAATGTAAAAATAACCGGCTTTTTTAAAGTAGCTTTTATTTGTCCGGTAATAGGAGAGGGCTTACCCATACCTAAGGCAAATGCAGTATTGGAAATTACAGGCAATGCATAATAATCCTTCACACTTTTTACACCGCCGCCTATCTGCCAGGCGCTGTTATCAGGAAAATAGGTAAGGTTGAAAAGTTTACGGTCAGCAAAAAAATACTCGCTGGTAAATTGTTTGGTAAAGGTTGTAAGTTTTTTATCAAGATAACCGCTTGCTCTTGCAGCATCAATGTAGTACCATGTTTCAGGGCTTTGACCGAGCTGCACTACATTCCAAGAGTAATTTTTTTCATCTGCCGTTTCATTTATTTCTGTAGCATAATTTTTTACATACCCATCTACACTCAGGCAACGAATATTTACATCACTACACATTTCCTGAACCAATAATGAAAAACCTAGTGGGGTGGCTTTTCTTAATGCAATTACTTTTTCTGGTAAAATATTCTTATCATCATTTTGTTTTGTACCCTTAGGATCTATTTGAATATTATTGGCAATCCAGTAAAAAATGGCCCGGGCTTTTTGTTCATTGTCTGCAAATTTTTCGGTAATGGTGTCCACAATTATCGCCACATTAAAATTGTTAAGCGGACCTAATTTTTCAACAGCATCATCAACAGCCTTGTATTTATTTTGAGCAAAAAGTAGGGTGTTTGTAAATAAAATGGTGAACAGGAATAATATTTTCTTCATGCTATAAAATTAAGGATGGTTTAGTTAAGGATATTAGAAAGTGTGGGCCGAACTGATAATGCTAATTTGAATATATCATAATGTTTCATAAGGAAGCAATCATAGAATGAAAAATGTATAGTCTATTGTATTTTTTATCTGACACAATTAGAAGTAAGGGTAGTACTTCATTTGCAAAAAAATATTCGAGTTTATATTAAACAGTTACTATTAAAAATAATTTTTGATCTTGTAAATCCCGTTGAAATTTTAATTTCTTTGGATCTCTTAAAAACTGCACATTATCATAATTGCAATTTTATGCTTTTACACATTATAGTCATCAGTCAAAATTAAATAGCATTTTTTGTACGAAGGCCCTGAAAATATGGGGGTGGCTTTATTAATGTATTAACAATCTTTTGTTTATAAAACGAAACAATTTACATCACGGTAACTTAAACCAAATAATAATATCATTAATAAATAGGTAAAATTGATGCCAAATTTGAATTTAATAATATGTTAATAAATATATATTCATTTTAATTTGTATAATAATTAAAAAAATATAATTTCATCGTCGGAATTGTAAAATTATTGTTAAGCCAATGTTATACCGATGTTAACTTTCTTCAACATTAAGGTTATTAATCCCCTAACAAATCATCATATTAAAAATTATTTATGAAGAAGATTTACTTAATCTTTCTTGCTGTACTACTTATCAGTTTTAGCAGCATGGCTCAGTCTGGATCCTATCCATTCTCTACCACTACATCAGGTTCGATGGTATTAGACAAAAATAGTAATACCATTGATATGAGTACTGGTACTACCAGTTTAGTAGTTGCATCTTCTGATCAAGGTGCTTCAACCGTAACTGGCATTGGGTTTTCTTATCTTTTTTTAAGTAATACCTATACTCAATTTTCGGTTTCAGCTAATGGTATTATACAATTAGGTGGAACTGTCGTTTCTGGTTCAACATATGTCACTAGTGGAGGAAGCGCTACAAGCCCAAAAATATCACCTTTTGGTGCAGATTTGGGAACTGGAACAGCGGGGTCAATAAAATCAAAACTCGTGGGCTCTTCTCCTAATAGGTGTTTGGTAATTGAATTTAAAAGTATGACTCTATTATGGACATCATCCTACACAAATGATGGAAGTTTTCAGGCAAGATTATATGAAGATGGTTCTCTTGAATTTGTTTATGCTGATATGTTAATAACGAACACAACCAGTGCATCGGATAATACTGTAAGTATAGGTTTTTCAAATGGTTCTGCTGCTAACAGCTTTGCATATATTACTACATCTTCCAACTCATCCACCACAACAGGTACTTTTACAGATAACCCGGTTTATCCTTTAGGTACGATAACTAATTTAAATTCTGCAAGTGATGGCAGTAGGAGAACTTATTTATATCTCCCACCACCACCTTGCGTTCCACCAACCGATCAGCCTACAGGGTTAATATTAACGGGTATTAACTCGGCACAAATAAATGGTACGTTTACAGCTGCTCCAAGTTCACCCAACGGTTACTTAATAGTAAGGTATCCTAGTGGAGGAACAGTTACCAACCCAGTAAATGGTACTACATACACCGTAGGGGGTACTTTGGGTACAGGTACAATTGTGCAGGCAAATTCTAATAGTACTACTTTTAGTGCTACGGGTTTAGCTGCAACTACTACATACGACTTTTATATCTATTCTGAAAATTTTGCTTGTACGGGAGGACCTCTGTATTTAACCACCTCGCCATTATCTGGAAGTGGAACTACTACGGGACCGTTACCTCCTTCTTGTGCTACTACTTTTACGCCATTAAATGCTGCTATCAATGTGCCTATTGCCCAAGCGCTTTCTTGGAGTGGTGCTTTAGGCTCACCCGCCATTACAGGTTATAATGTTTACTTTGGTACAAGCAATGCTTTGGTTACAGCAGAAGATGCTTCAGTGAGGGTTATCACAAATACATTGGTTACTACATATACTCCTCCTTTTCCAGGTTTAACATACGGAGCTACATACTTTTGGAAAGTTGTTCCAATAAATTCAATTGGAGCAAGCACAGGTTGTGTAGTTAATTCATTTACCGTTTATGTACCAAGTAGCCCAACTTCAACTGCAGTAGGAGGTTTGTGGAGTAGCCCTGCTACATGGGCTGGAGGTGTAGTGCCTGTGGCTGGAGATAATGTAACCATTGCAGATGGTGCAATTGTTACAGTTGATCAACTGGTTTCTGGGATAAATAATCTTACTATCGGACAAGGTACATCTGGTACCTTACAATGGAATGCTACTTCAAATGCGATGACGCTGTTTGGAAATCTAACTGTAAGCAGCGGAGCTAAATTTTTGCCTTACACAACAGGCAGTACAGGGCAAACTATAAACATAGGAGGTAACTTTGTTAATGATGGATATGCTAATTTGGCTGTTGCTAGTGCTGCAATAAATCTCAACGGAAGTCAACAAGCTGGGGGAAGTCTTGCTCAAGGCATCAGTGGTTCAGGAACTTTTCAGGGAGATGGTAGTTTCGGATTAATTCGTGCAATATTGTTTCAAACTACAGGCACATCTACTATTACTACAGCGCAGAATTTAAAAGTAGTAAGCGCATTTGCAACCACTGCTGGTACTTTAAACACCAATGGTAAATTGTCAATTGATAATACTGCTCAGGTATACGGTCAAGCACTCAACACGCAGATGGCAAGTGTAGCTGTAACCAATATGGGTAGCCTTTATACAAGTGCACCTGTAATATTTGGAGCAGCTTGCTCAACTTGGGTAGCATCTCTTGCCGCTGTTGTAGGTACACGCTATTTTAGTGGAGGGAATGTTTATATATGTACTGTAGCAGGGGCATTTGATGCCGTTAATCCTCCTACACATACTGCTGGAGTAGTAGCAAACGGGGCTGCAAGTTTATTATGGCTAGCCCCTTACGGTACCCTTGGTAATCCATTTATTCTCACTACTACAACCGTAGGTACACAATATTTTTATGGAGGCAATCTTTATGTATGTACTGTTGCAGGAACCCCAGATCCTACTAATCCACCTGTTCATGTAACAGGTGCAGTTCCTAGTGGAGCTGCTACATTCTTATATGCCAGTACCGCTGCAACAGCTACCCCCAATTTTGATGCCGTTACTTCTACAATAAGAAGTTTAAATATTACTAATGCAGGTATAGGTCTATCAGCAGCACCGACCGTAACTATAAACGGCGGTGGAGGTACAGGCGCATCCGCTACTGCTGTTCTATTTCAATCAATTGCCGGTGTGGCAAATAGCTTGGGTCAAAAAAGCGGAAGTGCAACTATTTCTGGTGTATTAAACATTAACAGCGGCCAAGGTGCAAGTGCACAATCGGGGGTAGGAAATGTTAGTACACCTAATGGAGGCGTAAACTATTCGGTTGCCCCTACATTGGGTTTTGCAGGTCCTCCGGGAATTAACTTGGTTACGGCGGGTGGATCAGGTTTTACTTCTAATCCCACTATTACTGTTACTGGTGGTACGTTAATTTCTGGTACGGCACTTACAACAGCTAATTTTACTATCACGGCAAATCAAGGTAGGATTGTCTCAGTTTATTTGAATACAGCCACATCTGCAACTTACTCAGTTCCTCCTACTTTAGCATTTACAGGTGGTGCAGGTTCAGGAGCTACATTGGCTTTCCCTGCTGGATGTTGGCCTACTGCTACTGCCACAATAGGCGCCAATGGGCAAATTACCAATTTTACAGTAACCAATGCAGGATTTGGATATGTTGTCGCTCCAATTGTAGGAGTAGGTACTACCAGTGGGACAGCCGCAGGAGGTACTTTTACCACAGTAGCAACTACTCCTACTTGCCGCTTGGGTTTGTATAACCTTACTATAAATAATTTTACTCCTTCACCTGCAAATGTGCCAAATGCAGATGATGCAATAATACCTGTTAGCAGAAAAATCAATTTGCTTACATTGGGAAGTACTACGCCAATAATAGGTAACCTAAACTTAACTAGTAATATAGAATTGTTAGCTACTGCACCATTAACAATCAATGCAGGTGTATTAAATATGGGTGGTAATAACTTATTGGCTTCCTGGAATGGTTATGCTGGGCAAACTGGTAATACTACTGCCAATGTTACCAATGGTTCCATTACTTTAACTACACGTGGTGGCGGTACATCTGGATCTTCATTGAGTTTCCCTTTCGATGCAACATTCACCACATTTACTGGTTCTGCTGCTACAGCAGCTGTTGGATCAACTGTTACTGCTTTAACAGTTAGTCGTACGGCCGCACCTACAGGAACTGGAAATCCTATTGGTACTCGTGCATATAATGCTGTTGTGAATGCTGGTGCGGTGTATGGTACTAACCCAACTGTAACACTCAACTGGAATGCCAATGATAACCTTATTTCAGATAACCCACTTTTAAGAATAAGTCAAAGTGCTGCCCTTGCTGGTCCTTGGACAATTAGAAGTTTAACATCTGGAACAGGTGCGTTACCAAGCACTGGATCTAGAACAACTGCAACAGCAGTTCCTGGTCCGATTGTTCCTACCGGAAATGATTTCTTTGCTTGGACATCTACTTTTGTACCTCCTCCTGCACTTAATTACGTTGTAACCCGTACAACTGGAAATACCTATCAATCTATTGCGCCAGTTCTTTCAGGTGGTGATGGTACAGGTACATTGTCAACAGCAACCGGAGATGAAACAGCACAAGTAGGTATTAATATTGCTGCAGCAGGGTTTGTGTATCAAGGTTCACCTGTTACTGCCATGTCTATTCATCCTAATGGATATATATCTTTAAATAATGCTCTTTATACTTATGTCACAGCATCATCATGGGATAATACTTTAGCTCCTGTTAACAATGGTTTTGCTGGTACTTTTGATGGTAATAAGCGTAATATTATTGCGCCATTTTATGATGACTTAAATAAAACTTCACCTGTTATTTATTATAAAATAGCTGGCACAAAAGTTACGGCTGAATGGTTTAATACAACTTTCTTTGGTTTAAGTGGACCACAGTTATTCTATCAGGTGGTTCTAGATGCTGCTGATCAAAGTATTACTTTTAACTATGGTAATATGCAGTTGTATAATGGGACGCAAAATATTCGTTATTCATATACGAGCGGTTTAAGTGGTGCTTTCATACAATCAATTCCTCAACCGGGTCAAGTAATGCAGCAACAGTATGAAAATACTACTTTCTTTACAAATGAAAACGGCGGTACTTCAAATTGGGGAGCAAATGGATTGGCTATTTCGCCTGACCCACGTAGTTCGATTAAATTTACTCCAGGTACTTATATTCCTGTAGCGGCTCCTAGTGCAACTGCACCAATAAATGATGAGCCAGCTGGTGCAATCACTAGACCAGCACTGCCTGGTTTCCCGAGCAATATTGCGTGGGATAATGGAACAAACACTTCAAATTTATTTACCACAAGATTTGCTACTAACACAGCCGTTCCTGCAAATTGTGGGGGAGCAGCCAATGCTAGAGACGTTTGGTTTAAGTTTGTAGCTCCAAATCCTTCAGTTACAGTTCGTATTTACGGTTCGGGTGGTTTTATTCCACGTGTTTCTATTTATGACAACGCATTTACGCTTTTACCAAATTGTGTGGTTGGTTTACAAGGTTTAATTGCCAATACTGCCGCTATTGGATTAACAGTTGGTGCTACATATTATGTTAGGGTTTATCATGATAACACTGGAACACAGGCAACCGCTACAGCTACGGTTTCTGGCGGTGTAGTTACTGGTTTAACCATAACTCCTGGTACTAATTATTCTAACCCTGCCACAGCATTTTCAGGGTATTCACCACAAAATCAAGGTCCAAGGATAACATTCACTGGTGGCGGAGGTAATGGTGCTGCTGCAGGGTGGGTAACTCCTACTGTATCAACTGGAGTATTACCACTTACCGGAGCTAACCTTGCTTTGACCGGTGGATCTGGTTATACATCAGCTCCTACTGTAACAATTGAAAGTCCAGATTGGGGTATTACTGGTGAGTTCGGTATAGTCCTTTTCTCATTACCAGAAAACGACGAATGTTCTGGTGCTATTGGTTTAACTAATTTAACAAACAATTCCTGCGTGCTTGGACAAAATTCTGCTACTACCAATACACAAGGCGCTACGGCATCCGCTGAACCTACTGTTTGTGGTACACCAGACGATGATTTATGGTATAAGTTTACTGCGATTGATGTAAATACTCGAATTGAAGTTGTAGGAACTGGTACTTTTGATGCTGCATTCCAAGTATACAACGGTGGTGTATCTCCCGGTGCTTGTGTAGGCAAAACAGCGCTTGTTTGTATAAATGCAAATGGACCTGGTGTAGTGGATAGTGCTACTGTTGCTACTGTTGTAGGCAATACTTATTTTGTAAGGGTATTCCATGCCGGAACTGGTACTGCAATTGGAGAAACATTTAATATTTGTGTAAACTCTGCGCCTCCAGTTTGTGTGGCTGCTCCTATTGCACCAACCAATGCTAGTTCTGTATGCGTTGGAACCGTTACGTTGAGTTGGGCTCCTGTAACGGGCGCTAGTCAATATGAAGTGTACCTCGATTTAGGTTCCGCTACTACCTTGGTATCTACTCAAAGTACTACAAGCTTTACTACTGCTTCTTTACCAGCAGGTGCATATTCATGGAAGATAATTCCAAGAAATATATTTGGCGATGCTACCGGTTGTTCTGTATTTACATTTAACGTATTGCCGCCTCCTACTGTAAGTGTGACGCCTACCGGTCCGTTTATATTATGTTCTCCCGCTACACAAGTATTGACTGGTAGTACAAACGCTGCAACTCCTACATACCAGTGGGTAAACGGAATTGCAAATATTGTGGGTGCTACATCTATTACTTATACTGCTACTGCAACAGGTTCATACAGAATGGTTGCTACGGATGGTGTAACAGGCTGTAGAGATACATCTAATGCAGTTATAGTTACTGTTACTATATCGCCCACAGTGGTTATAAATCCAAATAATCCATCTATTTCATGTGATTCAGTTAAACTGAGTGTAGGTGGTTCAGGTGGTGTGATTAAAATAACAGAAGTTACTTTATTTAGGACGGGTACTGGTCAAACAGCTACTTATCCTGCATATATAACGGGAGCTGATCTTGTTGAAATAAGCAATATTTCATCATCACCTGTAGATGTTAGTGGATATACTGTAGCAGATTATGCTTCTGCAAGTGCTGTCGCAGCGCATCCATACACCATTCCAGCAGGAACAATAATTCCTGCTAATAGCGTAATGGTTATACATTTAGGTACTGGCACAGATGATGTAGCTAATCTTTATTTTAATACTGGAGGAGCCAATGACAGTTATTTCTCTGGAGGTTTTATAGGAGTAGTAGTAAAAAATGGCTCAACAATAATAGATGCTGTTGGTGTTAACAGCGGATATGTTTTTGACCCTGCTACCGGCGTAACAGCAACTGATTGGAGCGGATTTGCACCAAGCCTAAGTGGTTTCGCAGGAACCATACGAACAACGCCTATTGATAATAATGTTGGTAGTGACTGGTCTCAATCTAATACACCTAGCCCATTACAAACTATAGGAACTTATAATGCTGGATTAGTCTTACCTGTATATTTATGGTCACCAGCTGCTGGCTTATTTGCAGATGCAGCATTAACGATTCCTTATACAAACCAAGACTTGTTAACTGTATTTGCAAAACCTAGTACTACAACTTTGTATACTGTACAAGCCTCAGCAGGAGGTTGTCCTGGTTCAACTACTGTAAATGTAACTGTAATGCCGGCAGGTACTATTGTATGGACGGGAGCTGTGAGTACAAATTGGAATGACGCTGGTAACTGGAACTGTGGTGGCATTCCTACTATTACATCAGAAGTATTGATACAAGCAGGTAAACCAAATTATCCAGTCATTAATACAAATATAGAAATAAAGAAAATCAAATTAGATCCGGGTGCTTCTGTTACTGTAACCTCCGGATTCGAACTGAAATTAAATGGTTTATAATTATTAAAATTTCATTAATGTTTGAGGCTGCATTTTGGCAGTCTCTAACATTAATTTATATCCGCACAATACATTTTTGTTAATTGTAACTCGTGCAGGTAAGAACTTTAGAAGCGTATTGTTTCTGAATGCTTTGCAAGTATGATTATGAAATTGCCTGAACCAACATTTGCTTCATAATAATGTAAATCAGCAGTTGGATTTTGCTAAAAACAATAATCTTGATAAAATTTAACCGATGAGTCTTTCTTTAAATACTGTATCAAATAAAATAGAACCTACATTGCTTATGCTGCCTACCCGCCAAGGGATAGAAAGAATAAATATTGAAAGCATTGTAAGAATAGAAGCAAGCAGTAATTACAGTAAATTGATTTTTACCAATGGCAAAGCAATCGTAGCTGCTAAAGTGCTTCACTGGTTTGAGAAACAAGCTGGCATGGATACTTTTTTAAGAACGCATCGTACCCATTTGGTAAATAAAATTTTTATTAGTAGTTATATTGATGGAACTGGTGGGCAAATCTGTTTGCTTAATGGAGAACTAATTGATGTATCGAAAAGAAAAAAGCGGGTATTTTTACATAATTGGCGTACAGCATAAAATTATGTTACCAACATGAAAATGTAATTTCGGAAAAGGATCTGTAAACAAGTGAAAGCATATTCTCCCTTTCTGATATTGATCAGCTAACAAATTTTTTGTATTACCTGCATAGTTCAGACAACGGCATTGCACCTAGAATCAAATTTCAAAAAATTAAATAGTGATTTGAATTTGAATTTTACCAATCATATTAAAAAAGTTGGGACTTTTTCAACTTTTTAATATGCCCTCTTTTTGGCCAAACGAGTTTTTGCCTCTAAGCAAAAGTGTTCTTGCATTTTGAGACTAGCGGGTTTTTCAATAAAAAGATTTTTCTTTCACAATTATTTCGTCTTTTACTTAATACCCAACTATCTCGTCCATTTTCATTCTGACTGTACCTTTCATCGTTACATCCATGCCAATAGCTACGGTAAATGTACTGACTTCCGCTATAAGATCTCCAATGTAGACGCTATGCATTACTTCAACAGATTCGTTGAAGTGGCTATATGTTCCTTTTATAGCGACCAGCCCAAAGACGCTCTTCTAGACGGGAGAATCTGCAGTTAGATTCTCTCGCATTTTTTGTATACAAAACACCCTGTATTTCGTTGAACCATCTATGTCAGGCTTCAATTAAATTCTAAATCGACTAAAAGCTAATCGTAAAAGATTAACCTTTTTATATTTAAAAATGAAAAACAAAATTTATGAATGATGGAGAATTTTTTGTAATAAAACCTACATTACCTTAAAACAATATGTGAGTAATTAGGTTAGTAAAAATTCTATAATATTAAATTTATTTTGATAATTTCAGCGTCGCAATGTAAAATTATTGTTAAGAAAAAGTTATCCCAAAATTAACTACCCTCTACACTAGCTTTATTAATGCCCCTAACAAATCAATCATTTTAAAAACAAATTATGAAGAAGATTTACTTGTTATTTCTATCTCTGTGTTTTATTGCTACCACGCAAGCTCAGCTTACTGGTACAAAAAATATCCCCGGAGATTACGGAACGCTTGCAGCAGCCATTACAGATTTAAATACCGTAGGCGTAGGCGCCGGTGGTGTAACACTTAATGTAATTGCCGGCAATCCACAAACTTCCCCTTCAGCACTTTCGACTATAGGTGGTGGTTATGTTATCGGAGGCACAGGGTCTTTGGTTCTTACAACTACCAGTGCGGCAAATCCGGTAATTATACAAGGTAATGGAAATACGATTACAGCCCCAACCGGTGCTTCGCCTGCCGGACATGTTGCCGGACAGTTAAATGATGCTATCATTAAACTAGTAGGCGCAGACTGGATCACCATTACTGGTTTTACTTTAATGGAAAATGCAGGAAATACAGTTACAGCGGGAGGTACAAACAATATGACAGAGTTTGGTATTGCTCTTTTTTACGCTTCTGCAACAGATGGTTCTCAAAATAATACCATTTTAAATAATACCATTTCACTTAACAGAACCTACCAAAATGCTTTTGGAATATACAGTAACGTTCGTACTACTACAACGTCAATGACAACATCTGCCGAAGTTGCAACTTCCGTTGCTGGATCAAACAGTTTTAATAAAGTTTATGGAAATGCTATTAATAATGTGAATTATGGTATCATTTTTATTGGAGCTGTTACAACTTTAGCTGCAATAGATAATGGAAATGATATAGGCGGTAATGCCACCATTACTGGTAATATTCTTACAAACTGGGGCGGTGTTGGAGTTGCACCCTCAGGATATATTTCTTTAACAGGTGCAAATACTGGTATAGTGATGCATCAACAAATAAATGACAATATTTCATATAATACCATTACTAGTTTTGCCACAGGCGCAAGCGGTTCAATGCTAGCTATTACATTAAATGGTATAGCTAAAACTTATGCTGCTACACCGACAGGAACAATAACAAGCAATATTACCTTTAATACAATAACTGTAACTTCTGCCCCCACCTCAGGTTTTGCACAGGCAATTTCTAGCACAGGTTTAACTGCGCAATCAACATCTACTTTAAACTTAAACAATAATAATATTACCAATTGTGCTATAACAGGCGCAGCAGCCACAACAGGAGGGTTAGTAGGGATAACAAATTCTTCTGCATTTGGCACTCTAAACATAAACAACAACATTTTTAGTGGTAATAATAGGACCGGTACTACGGGGCAGGTTCAGGGTATTACTAACACTGGTGCTATTGTAAATACACTTAATATAAATAATAACCAGTTCGGAACTGCAACAGCAGATTTTGTAACTACATCAACTGCCACTTCGGGTGCAATTTTGGGAATTAGTAATAGTGCAGGGGCTTCTACCTGTAATACAACCATACAAAATAATGATATTAGAAGAATTGTACATTCTGTAGCAGCAACATCAGCTCATACATATATCTCCTCAACGGGTGCTGTATTAACTAATTCAATTAATAATAATACATTTACGAACTTATCTGTAAATACATCAGGCAGTGTAACATTATTATCTCATAGTTATGCGATGCCTGCAGGTGGAAGTTGTACAGTAAATAATAACTCTATTGTAACAGCGTTTAACAAAACAGTGGCTGGTGGTACTATTACGTGTTCAACAACAGGTTCAAGTTCCCCCAACGGTTCTACAGGAACATATACAAACAATAATTTTTCGAATATAACTGTAACAGGTGCAACGGCAATTACTGGTTTCCTAAACAATGATGGTTCGGGTACAAGTCCAACAAAAATTTACACTGGAAACACCTTAAATAACTGGACCGGTGGCACAAGTTCTATTATTGGAATTTCGGTTGGTTATATTGGAGCAGTAACTTCAAGTATCTCAAATAATACGGTTACTAATATTACTGGTCAAGGTGCAATTTCTCCAATAACTATAGGCTCATCATTTAGTGGAGCAACCACATTAAATATTGCAAATAATGTAATTAATAATATTACATCTTCAGGGACAGGTGGTGCTGTTTTCGGAATTACATGTTCTAATGCTTCAACCACAGTTAATGTAAATAATAATATTATTAATGGGCTTTCATCCACAGGTGCTTCTTCTGTATCAGGTATTGTAATAAGCGGTGCTGGTGCAGGTACAAATGTATTTAAAAATAAAATTTACAATATTTCGGGCAGTAATGCGTCATCAACTGTAAATGGTATTTTAGTAAGTTCCGGTACAACAATATCTGTTTACAATAATTTAATAGGTGCATTAACTACACCTGCTGCAAATGCTGCAAATCCTTTAAATGGATTAAACATAACTGGCGGTACAACAGTGAATGCTTATTTTAATACTATAAATATAGCAGCATCTTCATCAGGTGCATTGTTCGGTTCAAGTGCAATATCAGCATCAACTACACCGGCACTTACTTTACGTAATAATATTTTTGTAAACAGTTCAAGTACTTCTGGTGCAGGTTTAGCAGTGGCTTATAGAAGATCAACTGCTACCCTTATAAGTTATGCCTCAGCATCAAATAAAAATTTATTTAATGCGAGTACTATATATACAGATGGTACAACACCGCAGCCAACTTTTGCAGCTTATCAAGCATTGGTAGCACCAAGAGATGCAAACTCGATTTCGGAAACACCCAACTTTGTAAGCTTAAATGGTAATGATGCTACATTCCTTCACATCAATACCACTATTGCAACTGCAATAGATAATGGCGGCGACCCTATAAGTGGTATTACTGACGATTATGATGGTGATACAAGAAATGCCACTACACCGGATATAGGTGCAGATGAATTCACCGTTGCTGTGGTATCATGTACAGGCCAGCCTGCTGCGGGTGCAATAACACCAACTACTGCAAGCAGATGTAATGGACAAACTTATTCAATGTCTGCCACAGGCCTTACAACAGGTACAGGTATAACTTATCAATGGCAGGTTGCTACAGTTGCTGGTGGTCCTTATACAAATGTAACTGGCGGTACAGGCGCAACTACATCTTCTTACACTACTGCGGCATTAGCAGCAGGTTTATATTATTATGTATTGCAAACAACCTGTTCAACATCTGGTCAAACAAATATTACAAATGAAGTTACAGTTACTGTAAATTCTTTACCTACGGTAACAGTTACTCCAACAAGTGCTACAATTTGTCAGCCGGGTGCTACGGCGGTTCCTCTTATGGCAAGTGGTGCCAGCACTTATACCTGGTCACCAACTACAGGTTTAACACCAACAACAGGTGCAAATGTATCTGCATTGCCAACGGTTACAACTTCGTATGTTGTTACAGGTACAGATGGCAATGGTTGTGTAAATACTGCAACTGCAGTTATTACTGTAAATAATGCACCCGTAATTACTTCTGTGACAGCAACACCAACTACGGTATGTTCCGGAGCAAATTCACAATTACAGGCTAATGTTAGTACTGCAATGGGCTCTTATACTTTTAGCGCAGGCACAGGTGCTGCTTTAGACCCAATGACTGGTGCAACAACGGTACTTGGAGTAAGTAGCGATGATACACCTACAGCGGCCCCGGCTAATATTGGTTTTACATTTAGCCTTGGTGGTACGGCTTACACACAATATTCAGTTTCGCCTGACGGATGGATATTATTGGGAAGTACAGTAGCAGCTAACCAGTTTTCTAACTCGGTAACTAGTACAACTAATATTCCGAAAATATATCCTTATTGGGATGATATGGCAACAGGTACTGACGGAAGTGTACAAACTTTGGTTACAGGTTCAGCACCTAACAGAATATTTATTGTTCAGTGGAAAACTGTAATACCAAGAGTTTTAACCGATCCCTCAAACTCAACCATGCAGGCATGGTTATATGAAGGCAGCAATAGGATAGAATATCGTTATGGTACAATGGGAGTTCCTACTTCTAATTCAATTTCTGCCGGTGTTACAATCGGAGCAACAAATTTCCAAAGCATAACTTATTCAACAAACACTTCCAGCTCTTCAACAGCAAATAATGTAAATGCAATTGCACCGCCAGCTGGTACTATTTACACTTATGTGCCTCCTGTTTTAACATACAGTTGGTCACCAACAACTTTCTTAAGTGATCCAACAATTGCTAACCCCGTTGCTACCAATGTAACATCTGATATTACTTACACAGTTACAGTAAGTAATCCAAATTGTAGTTCTACAGGCACAGTTAGTTTAAAATTGGCATCATACAATACATCGGTTATCACACAGCCATCTACTACAGCCGTAGTAGCAGGTTCTACCAATAATCAGATTATTTTAATTGATGTAACACAGGCATGTACAGCAGAAACATCAACTCAATTTGATTTTACAAATGTTTCTACAGTTCCTACTGATGTAAGTGCAGCAAAAGTTTTCTATAATACAACTAATAATTTTGCAACTGCAACATTGTTTGGTACTACTGCTACACCTGCTGCGGCATTTGTGGTTACAGGTTCACAAGCATTATCTACAACAACCCGTAATTACTTCTGGCTTGTATATGATATTGCATGTAATGCAACCAATGCAAATACGGTAGATGCCGGACTTACCTCATTTACTGTTGGTGCAAGTACATATTCACCAACTCCATCAAACCCAACAGGTACACGTACAATTACAGGTTTGGCAACACTAATTTTAACAAACCAACCTTCAACAACTGCAGTATCTGCAGGAGCAATAAATGCTCAGGTGTTAAGAGTGGATATTCCCGCAACAGCTTGTGGTCCGTTAACTGATCTTGTTTTCAATACAAATGGTTCAACCAATGCCGCTGCTGATCTTTCAAAAGCAAGAGTGTATTATACTACTACCACAACGTTTGCAACCACCTCACAATTTGGTGCAGAAATTAATGCACCAGCTGGCGCTTTAACTTTCACAGGTAGCCAGGCATTGAGTACAACCGGTACTAATTATTTTTGGTTGGTGTATGATATCAATTGCGCAGCAATAAATGCAGACGTAATAGATGCAGAAATAAATACAGTTACAACAGGCGGAAATAGTTTTACCCCAACTACAGTAAATCCTACAGGAACGAGAGCTATTACAGGTTTACAAGCAGGAGTTGTTACATTTCAACCTACCGGGGTAGTACTTCCTGGAACTATTAATCAACAGGTTTTAAGAGTACTTATTCCTGCAACATCATGTGGACCTTTAACAGATTTAGTTTTTAATACAAATGGTTCTACGAATGCCGCAACAGATCTTTCAAAAGCAAGGGTTTATTATAACACAACTACCACTTTTGTAACCACAACACAATTTGGTGCAGAAATTACTGCACCTGCGGGGGTTTTAAATTTTACAGGTAGTCAGACATTGAGCACTACACTTCCAAATTATTTCTGGTTAGTGTATGATATAAATTGTACAGCTACTCCAACAAATGTGGTTGATGCAGAAATAAATTCAATTGTTACCGGTGGTACTACATTAATACCTACCACACCTAATCCCGCAGGCACAAGAGCCATAAGTGCTTTGTATTCCCCAACTCGTGCTGATGGAAACGGAACTACGGCGATACAATTCGGTACTCAAAATGCTCAGTTTGTAAATTCCTTAATCACAGGATCAGCTACATGTCCGGGTACAGTTACAGATATAAATTTTACAGCAACAAATGCTAACCCTACAGATGTTGTAAATGCAAAAGCATATTACACCACTACAGCTACATTTAGCAGTGCTGTACAGTTTGGTTCATCTATTCCAACTCCTGCATCAGGTGCGTTAACTTTTACCGGTTCGCAATTATTAGCTACCGGAGCTAATTATTTCTGGGTAGTGTATGATATAAGTTGCACAGGTACTGTAGGTGCATTGGTAAATGCAGATATTAATTCGTTGGTTCTAAGTGGAAATACAATACCTGTTACCGGTACAGCCACAGCGGCAAATATCTTAGCTGCTGTAACTAATTTTACTACAGTAGCAGATGGAGAGTGGAGTAATACAGCAACATGGGCTTGTGGTAACGTTCCGCCAAGCAGCAGTACGCCAATTATTATCGACCATAATATTACAGTAAGTAATGCAGGCAATATTGGAGGAAACGTGACAGTTAATTCAGGTAAATCACTTACGGTAAATGCAGGTGGTGGTTTAACACTCGGTGTAGCCGGTGGAGATAACAGAGTGGTTACAAATAATGGTACACTTTCAGTTACGGGCGGTGCTTTAAATATTAATGGTAATCTGCTTATTTCATCAGGTTCTACCTTTAACCAAAGCGGAGGAGATATTATAATTGATCCAAACAGCGGAGTTGTTGGAACAAGTGTTGCAGCAGGTACAACTACCATGTTGATTAATTCAAACCTTGGAACTGTAACAGCAGGCACGATTAGAATTGTTGATCCAAACTTCAACAGTACCGGTAAAGCATTTGATTTCAATGCAAGTCCATCATTAAGCTGGGCAACCGGTCATACACTCATCATAGGGGATCCTGCGAGTGTAAATCCTTCTGCTAATACTAGTGGCTTTATATTAGAACAATACACAGGTTCGGGAAAATTAGCACTTGGAAACTTGATAATTGATGGGGGGGCAGGAGCTAATAAACTAGCGTCCTTAGGTTCGTGGAGTACTTTTGTAAATGGTGATTTAACTGTTAATGCTAATTCATTTTTTACCATTGGAGCCGGTTCAACAGGTGCTGTAATTGCTGGTAATATTACCAACAATGGTACAATAACTCAATCTGCTACAACTGGTTTAATATTAGCTGCTACATCGGGCACAACTACAGTTGTAAATCCAAATGCGCAAACAATTGGCGGACCCGGAGTGTTTAGGAATTTAGCTGCATCACCTACAGCAGAATTAAACACGCTTACAATAAACAATTCAAGTGCTGCAGGTGTAACTATTGCAACCCCTTTACGCATAAGCGGAACACTAACACTTACCTCAGGAATAGTTAATACTACCCTGACCAATCTTTTAACTTTGGGTTATAATGCTACTAATGTTGGTGTGTTGTCATTTACTTCACCAAGTAGAATTACAGGTCCATTTAAACGTTGGATTTCTGCAGCAACGGGTGCAAGAAGTTTCCCTGTAGGTAATGCTACCTTCACAAAATATGCCTCTACAAACTTCACAACCGCTCCAACAACAGCAGGTACTTTAACTGCAATGTTCTCAAGTGCTCCTCCATCATTTCCTAATGCTTCGCCATTAATGGAAGGTGCTTTAATTGTAAATTCAGTTTCTAAACAAGGGTCTTGGTTTGTAGATGCTGCCGATGGTTTAGCAGGTGGAACTTATACACCAACATTTACCGGAACTGGTGCAAATGATATAGTTGATTTCTCTAAAACAGTATTGATAAAGAGACCAAGCGTTGGTGGAGATTGGACATTAGATGGTGTACACGTTACAACTACAGGTTCTAACACAGCACCGGTTATGAGCCGCACTGGCATGACAGGTTTTTCTGAGTTTGCTATTGGTGGAGAATCTTCTGCAGTTCTCCCTGTTACCATCGAATTCTTCCGTGGCAGCAAACTAGCAGCTTCAAATTATCTTGATTGGAAAGTAACCTGCACAAGTCAGCCTTCAGTACAATTATCATTGGAGCGTAGCGCAGATGGTAGAAACTTTACATCAATCGATGATCAAACAGCTTCTGCTGTGAGATGCTTACAAGGGTTTAATTATACAGATAACAAACCATTGTCTGATTATAATTACTATCGTTTGAAAACAACATCACCTGATGGTAAAATTAGTTACAGTACAATAGTTGTATTGCTTAACAAAGAAAAAGGCTTTGAATTAATTAGCCTTGCACCAAATCCGGTAAAAACCACTTCTATATTATCTCTTACTACCGTTAAGGGTGGTAAAATAGAAATTAATGTAAGTGATATTACAGGTAAGGTAGTATCTAAGCAATCAGTTGTTGTAATAGCGGGTAACAATCCTATAACTATGAACTTTGCAGCATTGGGTGCAGGTACTTACGTTATTACTGCAGTAAATGCAGAAGGAGAAATAAAAACAACTCGTTTTGTGAAATTCTAATTTTATAAAAATATAATAACTAAAACTGCTCCTCAATTTTGGGGAGCAGTTTTTTTATGGGGTAAAAGCACAAGAATGATATAAGTATAAGGTTTTATTACAGTAGATAAGGACGCTACAGAAAACTGATTATAGTTTAAGAAATAGGTACAAAAAAAGCTACAAAAAACGAATGGTGGTTTAAAGAATATGTACTAAAACAGTTATTCTGTGTACCCTCCCTCAAAACGGGACAAGTTGTGGTAATATTTTTTTTGCCACTGAAACACAGAAAAAATACAGATAAAAAAAACAAAAACTAATTTAAATAAATATTGAAATAGGGTTTAAAGAAAATGTACAAAAGCAGTTATTCTGTGTACTCTCCCGCAAAACGGGACAAGTAGTGGCAATATTTTTTTTGCCACTGAAACACAGAAAAAGCACAGAAAAAAATCATAGAATTCAAATGCAAAGCGTAATAGTTAACTCCGAAAAAAATCATTACTCGAGATTGCATAGTAAAGAAGTTTCGTAATGAGCAAAAAAAATCTCACCACTTTTCAGTAATGAGATTCAACTATTTTTTTTTAAAGATTATGCTATTGCTTCCACAATTTCATCCATACTTATGGCATTGTGGCTTTCATCATACACACATTCCCCATTTTTAATAATTAAAATTTGTGGAGATTCATGTTCTACACTAAACATTTCAGCAATTTTTGCAGATATATTTCTATGAGCTATTAAATCAAGATAATTAAAATCAATACTATCAGGAGCCGTAGATCTTTCTAATCTTCCTTTAGCCATGCTGCTAATGGAGCATCTTGTGCTGTGTTTAAAAATAACCTGAGGCTTTTCGTTGGAGCGTTTTTTTATAGCTTCCAAATCTTCTTCATTTGTAAATGCTTTCCAGTTCATTGTTATATATTAATGTATGATGCCTTGGTTATTTGGGCATCCAACTTTTCTTGCACTACCGCAACTGCTTAATAAAACAGTAAATGCAAATACAGTCAATATTGTAAATAATAATTTTTTCATTTTTTAGATGTTTTTAAGATGGCAAATATAACTTATATCGCTAAAACGAAGAAAGATGCCTTTTATTATTAGCAATTGCTTAAGTTTTGCTCAAAGATGTATATTGCGTTTTATTAAAAGCCATCTTACATTTAACCTAAAATATTATGCTGCAACTTACTCGTCCCATTGCATTTATTGATCTTGAAACTACCGGTGTAAATCTTACCACTGATAGAATTGTTGAACTAGCTGTAGTAAAAATTATGCCAGATGGTACAAGAATTGCAAAACGCCGATTAATAAATCCACAAATGCCCATACCACAAGTAACAAGTGATATACATGGCATTACAGACGATATGGTAAAGGATGCACCCACCTTTAAACAAATGAGCAATGAGATAAAGCAGTTTCTAGAAAACTGTGATCTTGGGGGGTATAACAGCAACAGGTTTGATATACCAATGCTAATGGAAGAATTTTTAAGAGCAGATATTGATGTGGATCTTAGCAACCGCAGAATGATAGATGTGCAGCATATTTTCTACACTATGCAACCCCGAACACTTTCTGCAGCGTATCAGTTTTTTTGTGAAAAAGAATTGGTAGATGCACACAGCGCAGAAGCGGATATTAATGCAACTATTGAAGTATTGGAAGCCCAATTAAAGAAATACGATAAACTTGGTACAACTGTTGATTCTGTACTCGGCGTAATTGGAGAGGAGAAAATAGTGGATTATGCACGAAGGTTTAGTTATGATGCTAATGGAGAAGAGGTATTTAATTTTGGAAAATACAAAGGAATGTCTGTTGCATCTGTATTAAAAAAAGAACCACAATATTATGATTGGATGATGAGAGGCGAATTTCCCATGCACACAAAGAAAAAACTAACAGAAATGTTTAATAAAACATTGCTTAAAAAATAGAAAAACAGCTAAAATTAATATCACACTACAGTTTTATAAATTACTTTTGAGCATAAATTCCCCCTTACTTATTTGGATAAAATAGTTATTATACCAACTTATAATGAATGTGAAAACATTGAGGCCATTATTACAGCAGTAATAAACCTCGGTGAAAATTTTCATGTGCTTATTATAGATGATGGGTCGCCAGATGGAACAGCCCAAATTGTGAAATCTATGATGGTTAATCTTAGTGGTAAACTTTTTTTGGAAGAAAGAAAAGGAAAGCTCGGTTTGGGTACTGCATACATTCATGGTTTTAAATGGTCATTAAAAAGGGGATATCAATTCATTTTTGAAATGGACGCAGATTTTTCTCACAACCCTGCAGACCTTATTAGATTGCATGCAGCGGCAGTTAATGGTGCGGATGTGGCAGTAGGTTCTCGGTATGTAAGTGGTGGAGCTGTAGAAAACTGGCCTGTAAATAGAATAGCATTATCCAAGGGTGCATCTTTATACACTCGTATGATAACCTTTATGCCGGTAAAAGATCCTACAGCAGGTTTTGTATGTTACAGGGCAAATGTGTTAAGCACCATTAATTTAGATACCATCAGTTTTGTAGGCTACGCTTTTCAGATAGAAATGAAATTTGCTGCATGGAAACTTGGCTTTAAAATAGTAGAAGTGCCCATCACTTTTAAAGACCGCAAGCTTGGAGCAAGTAAAATGAATAAAGGAATAATTAAGGAAGGTATTTTTGGAGTAATACAATTAAAATGGCAAAGCATTTTTAAGAACTATCGCCGAAAAATTATTAATACTCCGGAAAATAATACAGTACTTACCGAACAAAATCTCACCCCGGAAGCCAATTAATTTATTTATTTAAAAGCAGGATGAAACTGCTGCAAAGTTGTCCGCAAAAATTCCCTGTCTAAATGCGTGTATATTTCTGTGGTGGTTATGCTTTCGTGCCCTAGCATTTCCTGCACTGCACGCAGGTCTGCGCCGCCTTCTACCAAATGTGTAGCAAATGAATGCCGGAAAGTATGCGGAGAAATGGTTTTAGTTATCCCGGCCGTTGTAGCAAGTTCTTTTATCAACATAAATATCATTACCCTGCTAAGGCCTGCCCCTCGCCGGTTTAAAAAAAGTACATCTTCTTCTCCGGGTTTAATAGAGATGTGATTTCTGATGTTGCTTCTGTAAATTTCAATATATTTTATGGCATCTGAGCCAATGGGAATAAGCCTTTCTTTATCACCTTTTCCAATTACACGTATGTATCCCACTTCAAAATAAAGTTGACTTATTTTTAAATTAATAAGTTCACTCACCCGTAGCCCACAACTATACAGCGTTTCCAGTATTGCTTTGTTTCTTTGGCCTTCGGGTTTACTTAAATCAATTACCGAAATTATTTTTTCAATTTCTTCATAAGCCAATGTATCTGGCAGTTTGCGTTGGCTTTTTGGTGCTTCTAATAATGCGGCAGGGTCAATCGTTACAATTTCTTCAATTAAACAATATTTAAAAAAACTTCGTAATCCGGAGATCATTCTCGCTTGTGAAGCATTCTTCATCCCCAGTTTATTTATCCACTTTGTAAATGCTTCCAGGTCTTTTAAAACAATTTCATTCGGGTTTTTCAAATCGCCGATATGCTGTAAATATTCTGTGAGGTGCTGCACATCTCTCATGTAAGCTTCAACAGAATTTTCTGATAAAGACTTTTCAAGCCTAAGCCAAGCTTTGTATCCTTTTTTATAACTCTCCCACATAAAAATAAAGGTCAGATATTTATTAACACTGATGCTACAATATAATTAAAGATTATTTTCGTTTCATAAAAATTATCATTCTCAATAAAAAATATGTTCCCGGTAAACTTACGAACCTTCAAAAAAAAATTATTAATAAATAGAAAACTTTTTAGGAGATTTCTAAATAAAATGGAAAAAAATCCACCTGTAGGAATAGATAAACTTACCCCCATTTTAGATGCAGAAGTGTGGCAAGAAATTGATTGTTTATCATGTGCCAACTGTTGCAAAAAAATGACGCCAACATTTACTCCAAGAGATTTAAAAAGAATAGCTGCTCACTTTGGCGAAACGGTAGAACAATTTAAAACAAAATGGTTGCGCAAAGAGCGAAATGGCGACTGGGTAAATGTTATACAGCCCTGCCAATTTTTAAATATGCAAACAAATATGTGTACCATATACGCCGTGAGGCCAGATGATTGTGCCGGTTTCCCACATCTAAAAAAAAGAAAGTTTGAAGAATATGCCCATGTGCATAAGCAAAATATTGATCATTGCCCTGCTACATACCGTATGGTTGAAAAAATGATTGGAAGGGTAGATGCTTTAAAGATTATTTCATAGTACATTTTATATAAGTCATTTAATATTACAAGTGAATAAACGATATGAAATTTTAGAAATGTTGCCAAGTTATGGACCCATGTATATTCCTATAGCCGAGAACAATCAAGCATTTTATTCTGATGAAGGTTTTGTAGTTAGGTTTTATAGACTAGATGGTACAAATTGGATTGGTAATTTTAAGGGAGGGTCACAAAATAATTCTAATGAAATATATGAATTTAAGAACTCTCCAAATTTATTAATAATTTCTTGTGGATGTTGTTATGTTATAAATCCGGAAAGCATAAAACCAGTTTCTGTATTTAACGCATGGTATTCTAAAGTGTTTGAAACAAAAAAGGGAAGAATAATCTTGCAAGATGTTGGAGATTTTTTCGTAGTATATTCTGATGGAAATTATAAATACACAGAAATATATACCTCAGAAGATTTGACAAATTTAAAATTGGTTAATAATATTTTTCAAAGCCTTGCTTTTTATCCAAGACAAGATGCAGACGATTGGATTGATTTTACATTTAATGTTAGCTAAAAATTTATAGAAATAAAATGTTTATAACGAACTTATTTACAAATAAACATCTTCAATTAAAAAATATTCCGTTGCCGTATTTTTTATCATTGTAATAGATAAAACATCAAACTGTATTCTTTGCCACTTAGGGTTTTGAAATATATACTCTTCCGATGCATTTATGAGATTCCTGATTTTCTTTTCACTCACTTTATCTTCTGGGTTTCCAAATTTTAAAGTAGTAACCGCTTTCACTTCTATAAAATGTAGCATATTATTTTTGCTTGCAATAATATCAACTTCTAAGTTTTTATGTCGCCAATTTGTGTGGAGTATATTATAACCTTTCTCTTCAAACCAAATAACGGCAAGCGTTTCACCTTTTTTTCCTGTATCGTTGTGATGTGCCATTTTCGTAATTTGGTTTGGGGCTTTGAGCAGAAATATTAATTGAACATTTGTTAGGGCTATCCGCTCCAATCTTTTTTGTTCAAAGGCAACAAAAAAGGATTTACGCTTCTATCCCTCACTGTGTCCCGTACATTTTTGTCGGGAGCCTTTCAGCAGAAAATCATTTTTCAACTTTTATTACAGCGTAGAGCCATTACAATAGTTTATTACTTGCTGCAGGTTCCCTTTCATATTCAACATCTACATCCAAATTTTTCCCGTCTGCAGCAGCAGTGGCCAATTCGTCGCAACGGTTGTTGTAAGGGTTATCAGCATGTCCTTTTACCCATACAATATCTATCGTAAAATGTTTTGCCAATGCATGGTATTTTCTCCAGAGGTCGCTGTTTTTTTTACCTCCTTTAAAATTGGTTTTCATCCAGATATTTAACCATCCTTTGTTAATACTATTTACCACATATTGGCTGTCAGAATAAATGGTGATAGGTATTTCTCTGTTGGTAATACTTTCTAAGCCGGCAATAATGGCCCACAATTCCATTCGGTTGTTGGTGGTATGTTTAAAACCTTTCGATAGTTCTTTTTTATGTGCTCCATACATAAGTACCACGCCATAGCCACCAGGTCCTGGGTTTCCACGAGCTGCACCATCGGTATATAAAGTTATCTTACTCAAAAATTATTAAGCTTTTAGTTTTTTAATTTGTTGAATCTGTTTTGCATTAATTTTTGATACTATCTTTTTCCCCGTCTCTGCCTCAATTTTCTTTCTTGTATCGCCGGCAATTTTACCACCCTTTTTTGCGATGATTTTATTCTCATTAAAAGTGGAAGGTTTTTTTTCTTTACTAATTTCGGTTGTGGTTGCTTCGGCAAGCATATTAAGTACCAGTTCTAAATTACTCATATTATCCCTTAAGTTTTCAGTCTTAAGATCTTTAAATTTCTTATAGCCTTTCACCGTCATTCCGCTCCAAGCCTTTGTAATTTCATCCGTAAGAATTGCATATTCTTGTCCCTTCTTTACACCTCTTTCATCCCACTCATCCGTTAAATCTTTCCTTACTTCAATACTTTTTAACCGTTGGTTAATCCATTCTTTGGAGTACCCTTTTTTAAGATAAGTTTCCATCAATCTTTCAATCCCTATTTCCGGATCTTGTATTTCTTCTATCCTTTCTCTACCTACTTTTGCCAGCCAAATTTTAAATGGTTCTGCTTTTGGGGATGGAATAGATTGTATTAATCGGAACAATTGTTCGGTATCGGCAACGTCAGTTATGCGCATTTTTCCATCAGGCGCTACCATTTTCAAACCGTTACAATTTGTAACGGTTTCATTTCCCTCATCTTTTAATCTCTTTTTTAATACACGCCAATATACCTGAGGATTCGGGCTTTCAGTTAAAATCGCCATCACATCAACCACAGAAAAATACCATTTCTCTTCATCCTCATTCCAGATAGATCGAACTTGTTTTTCCTCAAAAATTTTTAATGAATCGTTTTGTATCAACTTCTATTTTTTTATAAACTAAAAAAGCATTCAATTCTTTTGTCAACTGTCCGCATTTTTCGGACAGTTCATTTTGCCACTGCCCTACACTTGAAAAACCCCCACTTTAAACTCAGCAATATCAGGATTATGATCTGCTGCAGCAATGCCTTCGCTTATAACTTTTCTTGTTTCCGCAGGGTCAATAATTGCATCTACCCATAACCGAGAGGCTGCATATTGTGCTTTTGTTTGCGATAAATATTTATCTGTTATTTTATCTAAAATTATTTTTTCTTCTTCGGCTGTTACTTCCTGTCCTTTTGCTTTCATGCCTGCCACCTGTATTTGCAACATTGTTTTTGCGGCTTGTTCACCACCCATCACAGCAATTTTTGCTCCGGGCCATGCGTATATAAATCGAGGGTCATAGGCTTTGCCACACATGGCATAATTGCCCGCCCCGTAAGAGTTTCCGGTGATAATGGTTATTTTTGGAACTACCGAATTTGCTACTGCATTTACCAATTTAGCACCATCTTTAATAATGCCGCTGTGTTCGCTTCTGCTGCCAACCATAAAGCCTGTAACATCCTGTAAAAAAACCAACGGTATTTTTTTCTGGTTGCAATTCATAATAAAACGTGCCGCTTTATCTGCACTGTCATTATAGATTACCCCGCCCAATTGCATTTCTCCTTTTTTGCTTTTTACAATGAGGCGTTGGTTGGCTACAATGCCTACTGCCCATCCATCTACACGGGCATAACCGCACACTATTGTTTTGCCATAATCCTGTTTAAATTCATCAAAACTATCTGCATCTACAATGCTGTTTATTATATCCAATACATCGTAAGGTTTGCTGTTATCTGCTGCAATAATGCCATAAATTTCTGCAGGGTTTTTAGCTGGAGCTATGCTGGCAATTCTATCAAAACCGGCCGATTTTGGTTTGCCTAATTTGCCGATAATTCTTTTTACTCTCTCGAGGCATTCTTCTTCCGTTTTAAATTTATAATCTGCAATACCACTTATCTCATTATGTGTAGCAGCGCCGCCTAGTGTTTCTCCATCTGCATCTTCGCCTATGGCTGCTTTTACTAAATAAGGTCCTGCCAAATATATTGATCCTGCACCTTCTACCATCAAGGTTTCATCGCTCATGATGGGTAGGTATGCACCGCCTGCCACACAGGCACCTGTAACGGCTGCAATTTGTGTAATGCCCATGGCGCTCATCTTTGCATTGTTCCGAAATATTCTACCAAAATGTTCTTTATCAGGAAAAATTTCATCCTGCATTGGAAGAAAAACACCGGCACTATCTACAATATAAATAACAGGTAAATGGTTTTCCATAGCAATCTCCTGCATGCGTAAATTCTTTTTGCCGGTAATCGGAAACCATGCGCCTGCCTTTACAGTTTGGTCGTTGGCTACAATTACACATTGCCTGCCACTCACATACCCAATGCCGCTAACTGTGCCGCCTGCAGGGCAACCGCCATATTCTTCATACATACCAAAACCTGCAAATGCACCAATTTCTACAAAAGGTTTATCAGCATCGCAGAGGTATGCAATGCGCTCACGTGCCACCAGTTTATTTTTTTCTTTCTGCTTTTCTATTGCTTTTTTACCACCGCCTTCATGTATTTTTTCTAACTGTTTTTTTACAGTTCCCCAGGCAAGTTTCTGTTCGTCTTCGTTTTTATTAAATTGAATATCCATTGGTTGTTTTTGTGAGCGGCAATTTAGGGAATTGTATTGAGTTGTGGGCGGGGTAATTGAAGATGCTGTATAGTTTTTGCTCCGTTGGGAGCGACATGCCAGTAGCTCTAAATGTTTTAAGCTCCATTAGGAGCGACATGCCAGTAGCCAAATATTGCTTAAAAATATTTAAGCTCCGTAGGAGCGAAATGTAATTATGTTTTCTGTTAACATGTCGCTCCTAACGGAGCTAATTGAAATACGTTGATGATTCCTATTACTGGCATGTCACCCCGCTGGGGCTTTGAAAATAGCAAATTATTATTGAGAAACATGAACCGGTTAAAAACTTGTAAAAAATATGTAGTAAATTTGATAATATGAATGACACTATTCTATACAATAAACTTTCAGTATTGCCTGAAGATCTAAAATCGGAAGTATATCAGTTTATAGATACTCTTTTGGAAAAAGCTAAACATTCATCAAATAATAAGAAACCAATTTTTGGTTGTGGCAAAGGTGTTTTTGTTATGCATGATGATTTTGATGAACCAATGGTAGATTTTAAAGAGTATACTTAATGTTCAAATATTAATAAGATAAAAAAACTTAAATCACTTTCGGGAATATATATAATCTTGATTATTTATGTAGACTGGCTATAATACTTTTTATCATTTTATCATCCACACTTTCATACTCAGCTTTATCATATATTGTTAAGAGGTAAACTTCCTTATTCTCAGAAATAACATAAGTAATAATTCTTCCGCCACCACTTTTACCTGCTGATTTACTTTTGATGGATATACGAATTTTATAAGCATCATTACCTAGAGATGTTCCGAGTGTAGGATTATATTGCAAGTCTTCATTTAATGCAGATAGCTCATGTTTGAGAGAAGGATATTTTTTAAGTAATCTTTTAGCTTCTCTTTTAAATTTTGTAGAAGGAATAATATTATAAATCATTTAAAAAATCAGTTAAGGTTTCTTTTTTTGCTTTTGATTTTCTTAAAATTGCTACTTCTTCGTAAGCTTCTTTTAAATCAGATTTAAGCTGTAAAGTTTGTTCATACTTTTTTAATTTAGCAATTACTTTTTCCCAATCATTCAAAGGTAATTGCACGGCTTGTGGCTTTCCGTTTATATCACTTAAATATTGCAATGCTATTTTCATGTATCAAATGTACTTCTTTTAGCTAAATATTTTTTCTATGATTGTTGTGGATAATCTCTTTATCTAAAAACTTTTCCCCTATCAGTTCTTATCTTCGCTGCAAACCAAGTTGCATAATTAAAGGTGAATAAAGGTATGCGGTACAAGTGAGTGACACAACGATGATGACCATAGCTGCTTCTTTGTTTGGACAACAAAAAAAAGACACTAGATTTTTGATATTAGATACAAGAACAAACATGAGTAAAGAACTTACAAAACGAGCCGATAATTATTCTGAATGGTACAATGAACTGGTGGTGAAAAGCCAATTGGCAGACCACTCTGCCGTGCGTGGGTGCATGGTTATAAAGCCTTATGGCTATGCGTTGTGGGAAAATATGCGTGACCAGTTAGATAAAATGTTTAAAGATACCGGGCATGTAAACGCTTACTTTCCATTGTTTGTACCAAAGAGTTTGTTTGAAGCGGAGGAAGCAAATGCAGAAGGTTTTGCAAAGGAATGTGCGGTGGTTACGCATTATCGTTTAAAGGCTGACCCAAATAATAAAGGGAAATTAATTGTAGACCCCGAGGCAAAATTGGAAGAAGAATTAGTTGTTCGCCCAACAAGTGAAGCCATTATTTGGAACACTTACAAAGGTTGGATACAATCTTACAGAGACCTGCCAATTTTAATAAACCAATGGGCAAATGTGGTGCGTTGGGAAATGCGTACCCGTTTATTTTTGCGTACTGCAGAGTTTTTGTGGCAGGAGGGTCACACAGCTCATGCCACCAAGCAAGAGGCAATTGAAGAGACGGTGAAAATGGTAAATGTGTATGCAGATTTTGTGGAAGAATACATGGCGGTGCCGGTAATTAAAGGTGTGAAAACAGCAAGTGAGCGTTTTGCAGGTGCAGAAGATACCTATTGTATAGAAGCGCTGATGCAGGATGGTAAAGCATTGCAGGCGGGAACATCACATTTCCTTGGACAAAATTTTGCAAAAGCTTTTGATGTAAAATTTAGCGATAAAAACAATAAGCTTGAATATGTGTGGGCTACTAGTTGGGGAGTTTCTACAAGGTTAATTGGTGCATTAATAATGGCGCACAGCGATGACCAAGGTTTGGTAATGCCGCCAAGAATTGCACCGTTGCAGGTAGTTATAGT
This sequence comes from Ferruginibacter sp., assembly GCA_031398005.1. GTDB lineage: Bacteria > Bacteroidota > Bacteroidia > Chitinophagales > Chitinophagaceae > Ferruginibacter. Next base: position 27,154 of record JANNMO010000014.1, on the reverse strand, counting down.
TCCTATTTATAAAGGTGAGGAAAGCAAACCGGTAATTGATGAAAAAGCACATGCCATGATGAATGCATTGAAAGCAATGGGCATTAGGGTAAAATTTGATGACAGTGACAATGCCAGACCGGGTTGGAAATTTGCAGAATATGAATTGAAAGGTGTGCCAATTAGAGTAGCGCTTGGTATGCGTGATTTAGAAAATAATGTAGTGGAAGTTGCGAGAAGAGATACGAAAGAAAAACAAACAATTTCTTTAGATGGTATTGCTGATTATTTGAAAAATTTGTTGGATGAAATTCAGCAAAATATTTATAACCGTGCGCTAACTTTTAGAAACGAAAATATTACAGAAGCAAATACCTGGGAGGAATTTGTACAGTTATTAGATGGAAAGGGTGGATTTGTATCTGCACATTGGGATGGCACAGCGGAAACAGAAGAGAAAATAAAAGAACAAACAAAAGCTACCATTCGTTGTATTCCTTTAGATAATAAACAAGAAGAAGGAATTTGTATTATGACTGGGAAAATAAGTAAGGAAAGGGTTTTGTTTGCGAGGGCATATTAAATAAAAAATACATTATTGATAAGGCATTGATAACTTCGATGCCTTATTTATGCAATACAAAAAATATTATTAATATTCGTTTTATATATAACCAAAAATCGCCTTATGGAAACTAATGAAAATTTAATTACTAACGAATTACAATTTAATCACAATACAAATATTCACCTTAAAGAAACAGCAGGATGGGCTAAATTTTTGGGGATCATAGGTTTTGTTTTTTCTGCATTATTAGGAGTTGTTGCCTTTATTATTCCATTTTATATTAAAAGTTCTATGAGCAGTAATCCTTATGGAAATGCTAGCGCAAGCATGTTTACTATGATGAATGGATTTATTACAGCCATTTATCTAATTCTGGCTGTCATGGGATTTTTTATGTCGCTCTTTTCTTACAAATTTGGTGTAAAAACGAAACTTGCATTAATAAATACCGATCAAGAAAGTTTGGATAAAGGGCTAACAAACTTAAAATTTCTATTTCGTTTTTACGGTATTATAATGATTATTTATCTAGGTTTTATTCTTCTAGCATTAGTTTTTGGCATAATTGGAGGAATGATGAGTAGGTAATTTATTTTTACCTCACCACAACCTCCTTTATAGTTTTTTCGCCCAGCTCCTTATTTACCATTTCTATAATTTTTTCTTTTTGGTAAAGCAATTCATTTTTTAGCGGCGCTACGGTGGTAGTTACAAAAAGGGTAGAACCCATTATCTGCAACTTATCGGTGTATTTTGCTACGGTTTTGCCCATTATTTTTTCCCATACAACTTCTATCTGCATGGCTTGCATACCGCTTTTAAGCTTGCTTTTATTAAGGAATTGTTGCAGGGCTTCACCTATAGATAATTCTGCCATGGTTTTGTTTTTAAAGTTCTATTAATTGTCCGTTAATTTGCAACTGTTCAAAAATATTTTCTAAACGCTGCTTATGTGTGTCTGTAATAAAAACCTGTCCTTCATTTTCTTTACATACCCATTGCAATAGTCGGTGCATGCGCTTTTCATCCAATTTTTCAAATACATCATCCAGCAATAATACGGGGCTGAATAATTTGTAATCTTTCAGCAATTGATATTGCGCCAGTTTCAATGCAAATAAAAGACTTTTTCTTTGCCCCTGGCTGGCTATGCTTTTAAATGGTTGTCCGTTTAATGTAAACTGTACATCATCTTTATGTATGCCTGCGCTGGTGCGTTGCAAAATACGGTCACGCTCGTACGTACGCAAAAGAATGTTTTCAAAATTATCTTCCTGCAAATTACTGCTGTAATTAAAAATTACCTCTTCATTATTATCAGCTATTTTTTTGTAAAAAGATTCAATCAGTGGAATTAGTTTTTGCGTATAAACAGTTCTTTTTTCAAAAACAATTTTCCCCGGTGCGGTTAATTGTGCATCAATAATCTCCAACAGCGTTTTATCAACCTTTCCCTGTTCGGCAAATCGTTTCAATAAACTGTTTCGCTGCTGCATAACTTTATTATATATCATTAATTGTTGCAGGTAGTCATTATCCAGCTGACAAATAATGGTATCCAAATATCTTCTTCTGCCTTCGCTGCCACCAATAATAATTTCTACATCGTCTGGTGCTATTATTACCGCTGGCAAAGTTCCTATGTGTTGTGCAAGTCTTTCATATTGCACGTCATTTACCAAAAACTCTTTCTTGCCGGTACCACGATTTATGCAAATTACTTTCTGTATTTCTCCATTATTATCAAAATGTGCTTCCAATCTAAACCCTTCTTTTTCAAAATTTACATTTAAAGAATCGTTTACGGTAAAATAACTTTTGGTAAAACAGCAATAATAAATGGCATCCAACAAATTTGTTTTGCCAATACCATTTAATCCACAAATTCCAATTACATTTTTTGAAAACTCAAAAGGGGAGAAGTGGTAATTTTTAAAATGGGTAATTGATATTTTTTGAAGACGCAACATTGTGGGCAAAGATAATTGTTAGGGTTTCCTTTTTTATTAAAAAATTTTAATTTAAGCCTCTACATAAAATTGTAATTGGCTAAACATAAACCAAAACAGTTCTTCTGTGTCTTCAGTGGCAATATAAGCCGCACACGCAGATAACATATTCCAAAAATATCCCGGAGTCCATATTCTAATCATTCATATTCAAATAGCAGATATTCCTTCTGTTTTCCATCTGTCTAATTTCTTCCCTTCATCTCTCCAATCTAAATTGTTATTCCCTATATTTGCAGCCTAAATTATACTGCATTGGCTACAAAGTTTTCTAAAGAAACTTACCTCTACTGGTACGAAATGATGATGTTGCTCCGCCGTTTTGAAGAAAAAACGGGTCAATTATACGGGATGCAAAAAATACGTGGATTTTGCCATTTATATATTGGGCAAGAAGCCGTGGCTGCAGGTTGCATGACCGCTACTACCCCTGATGATAAATTTATTACCGCTTACCGTGACCATGCTTTGGCAATTGCTAAAGGTGTGAGTGCTAAAAGTTGTATGGCAGAATTATATGGAAAAGCTACCGGATGCAGTAAAGGAAAGGGTGGAAGTATGCACTTTTTTGGTGTAGAGCAAGGTTTTTTTGGTGGACACGGTATTGTAGGTGCTCAAATAGGTACAGGTGCAGGTTTAGCTTTTGCTGAAAGATACAGAGGTACACAAAATGTGGTTCTTTGTTTTTTTGGTGATGGTGCTGCAAGGCAGGGAATGCTTCACGAAACCTTTAACATGGCTATGTTGTGGGATTTACCGGTGGTATTTATCTGCGAAAACAATGGTTATGCAATGGGTACTTCTGTAAAAAGAACCAGCAAAACCTTGGATATTTATAAAATGGCAGATGCGTATGAAATGCCTGCTGATACTGTAGATGGTATGAGTCCCGAAGATGTGCACAATGCGGTACTAAGAGCTGTAAACAGAGCAAGAGAAAAGGGTGGGCCAACATTATTAGAAATAAAAACCTATCGCTATAAAGGACATAGCATGAGCGATCCTCAAAAATACAGAACCAAAGAAGAATTGGAAGAATATAAAACCAAAGATCCTATTGAGCATGTGTTGAAAGTTTTACAAACAGACCATGGCGTTACAGACGAGGAAGTCGAAGCAATAAATGATAGAGTAAAAGCAGAGGTTGAAGATTCAGTAAAATTTGCAGAGGAAAGCCCTTGGCCGGATGATGATGAATTGTTGAAAGATGTTTACGTACAAGAAGATTATCCATTTATAACTGATTAAATTGTTTGATTTTTTTCAAGCATTCATTAAAAACAGCACACCAAATTAACATGGCAGATAAAATAATTGCAACTACGGAAGATAACATTATTACAGAAACTCATACCGTAAAAAGAGATTTTTGGAGTACGTACAGCAAACCAATTATTTATGCAGGTAGCGCATTGATATTGCTTGCCGGTGCATATTTTGGGTATCAAAAATTAGTAAAAGAACCTAAAGAAATTAAAGCTGCAGAAGCAATTTTTACAGCAGAAGGTTTGTTTGATAAAATGGCACAGACTGGTTTTAACAAAGATTCAGTTAACCTGGTTTTAAATGGTGGAGCTACTACTGATGGTACTCAAATAACAGGTTTGTTGAAGGTGATAAGCAATTACAGCGGTACCTTAAACGCCAACAGAGCAGAATATATGACAGGGGCTTGTTATTTGCATATTAAAGAATTTGACAAAGCTGTAAAGCACCTTAACGAATTTGAAGCAAACGGTGCAGACCAAATAGAAATTAAAAAATACATGATGCTTGGCAATGCTTATGCAGAGCAAAAGAAAACGGACGATGCCATGGGTGCATTTAAAAAAGCAGCATCTGTAAATGAAAAAGATGAAGCTTTTACAGCAGAAGCTTTGGTAACTGCAGCGGCTTATGCTGATGCCACCGGTAAACAAAAAGATGCTATTGATTTGTACCAAAAAGCTAAAGATAAATACCCAAATTATCCTTCTGTACAAAATGGCGATGTAGATAAATACCTTGCAAAGCTTGGTGTAACTAAATAAAAATATTTTAATGGCAGTAGCTACTAATAAACTGACAGACACAACGGGCATCCAACTTAACAGGGATGCCTTTGTTGTAATTATAAAAACAGAATGGAATGCACATGTAACAGATCTGTTGGAAGAGGGATGTTTAAAAATATTGGATGCCAATAATATTTCGCACAAAACATTACTTGTACCGGGCGCATTTGAAATTCCATTTACTATTAATAAGTATTGGCAAATTTTAAAAGACAAAGAGGAAGATGATTTGCTGGACGAAGATTTTTTGGTTGAAATTGATCAGGTAGAAAATTTTACCCCAAAAGAAATTAATTTTCCTGATGCATTTATAGCATTAGGTTGTGTAATAAAAGGCGATACACCTCATTTTGAATACGTTTGCCAGGGAGTTACACAGGGCATGATGCATTTAAATACTACTTTACCTGTTCCTATCATGAATGGCATACTTACTGTACATGATCAAATACAAGCAGATGAACGCACCGGTGGAAGAAACGGACATAAAGGGGAAGAATGTGCAGCTGCTGCTATCAAAATGATTGCACTTTCACAATCATTTTAAAAAAATATACTCGATGAAAATACAATTGTTTATTCCATGTTTTGTGGATCAATTATACCCACAAACAGCTTTTAACATGGTAAAAGTGTTGGAGAAAGCCGGCTGCGAAGTAGCTTACAATACCAAGCAAACCTGCTGTGGACAACCAGCTTTTAATGCAGGATTTTGCGATGAATCTCGTACCGTAGCTGAGAAGTTTTTAAAAGATTTTGATAATACTGATTATGTAGTAGCGCCCAGTGCAAGTTGTGTTGGTTTTATAAGAAATTATTACCCAACATTGTTTGAAAACGGTGTTTTACATAACAAAATTAAAGACCTTGGCGCACGTACATATGAGTTTAGCGAATTTCTTACTGATGTATTAAAAATAGAAGACTTTGGTGCTTCATTTAACGGCAAAGTTACTTACCATGATAGTTGCGCTGCCTTAAGAGAATGCAAGATAAAAGCGGGCCCTAGGCGCCTTTTAAGCCATGTAAAAGGACTTGAATTGGTGGAGATGAATGATGTAGAAACCTGTTGCGGTTTTGGGGGTACATTTTCCGTAAAATTTGAAGGAATATCTATAGCAATGGCTGAACAAAAGATCACCAATGTACTGGCTACAGGTGCATCGTGTATAATATCTACCGATTGTAGTTGTATGATGCAGCTAGGTGGAGCCATAAAAAACAAAAAACTACCAATTGAGACCATGCATTTGGCAGATATATTGGCAAGTGGATGGTAATAATCTCTTCATTTTGAATTCCTTCGTATAAATTTTCTACTTAGAAAATTCGATAACCGTTATCAATAACTTTTATAATTCAGTTATGTTGAGTTATTTTGAATTACCATGTGCTTTAGCATAGGGAAAAAAATTACATAAAAAGGGCTTAACCAATATGATATTTTAGGGCTAAAGCCCAATTGCGAGAAAATTATTAACACCGACCTAAAGTTCGGCGCAATTCAAAAGAACTCCATCCATAACCTAAAAATCTTCCTATTTACTGCTGTTTGTGCAGTTGAGTGGTTTAAGTAATCAATATAGGATTGAAATTATCTTGAATTGCCCTGTGCTTTAGCACAGGGATAAAGGACCACACAAAAAGGGCTTTAGCCCCAACCATTTATTTTACGGCTAAAGTGTTTTAATAAGAAGAAACAATCAACACTGATCTGAAGGTCGGAGTAATTCTAAAGAATTCCATAATCTCAAAAATCTTCATGTTATTGGTTTCATTTGTGTGACAAAAACTTATTTAGTCATCATTTTGAGTGAAGTAAATTACAAAAATCGTTTAACCAAAATCGTCACAAAAAAGCATAGCTTTTCTTCTTTGTGTCTTTGTGCCTTTGTGGCAAAAAATTATTTTAAAGAGGTAAAAAGGACATTTTAATTAAGAGATTTTCTGAATTTTTATAAAAAAACAAGAAAAACATTTAATTTTTGATATAAAAATCCATCATTTAAATAAAGAAAAATTCTGTACGCTCGTATAATCTACCGGGAAACTTTTATAGATTCCTGCCTTTCCCACCTTCACCGTTCCTAAAACTCTTACCGAAACATCCTTGTTTAAAAGAGATGTAATGCCATTTTTTAAGAGGTTTTTTACGTCCAAATCTAATTTAAGGGGTATAGTAAAAATGTCTCTTTTGGGTATGGCCACCTGAATATCTTGAGAAGAATGACCTAAAAAAGTACTGTCAATAAAAATATCCAAGTCCGTTCTATTGAGCTGTAAACTAAAATTATTAGGATTGTAATACACCAAATCTACCTTTAAAGCAGCCCCTGCAAACGATAATTTATCAACCGAGAGGTTTTTAAATTCTTTAAACTCCAAAGATTTTGGTTCACGACAAGATGGCAAAACTATTATCAAAATAACCAACAATGATAGGAGGGAAACAGTATACTTTTTCATTCAACATTTTTTATAGTGCAATTTACTTAAAAGAGGGTGGTTGTGGAAATCTTGTTTTGAAGAAATAAATATATTTGGCGTAAAAAATTAGTATTTCAATATTTTGAAAGGAATTTTGACTCAGCAAATTGTACTAAATTTAGTTTTATAATAAATTTAAATTTAAAACACTTATTTATAATAAATTGTAAAAATTATATAAATAATTAATTAAATAATAATGTTTAAATATTTATAAATTATGGATAAAATTACAAGATTATGAGAATAACAGTGATATCAGTTTTAAATATATCATAAATCATTGAATTACAAAAATATAAATTAATTTTACTAAATAATTACTAAAAGTAAAAACACTACTTATAAAAATTCATAATATTGAAATTAAAATATTGCTGAATTTTGCATTATTTTGGAGGCCATGGATCATTGTATCAATTTCAAATTTTATGGAATTAAAGAATTTAAATCTAATTTTTGGAATCTTTTCAGTAACTGTTATTTTGTCATTTTACCAAATTTTACTACAAAGAATTTTGTATGTATAGATTAATACGTTTCAGTCTAATTTGATATAAAGACAAAAAATTTAAGAACAATTAATTAAATTTTGCAATATGTAAATTCTTTACTTTTTGTACTCCTTAATAGTTTGTTGGAAAATATTGCAAACAACATGTGAAATTTTTATTAAATTCGAGAATTAAACTTTCTTTAATACGTACCTGTCATACTAACGATTATTGCCTGATATATGAGAAATGATTTACACCATAATTTTAAATTGACTGTTCTTAAAATGCTCTCTTCGGAATTTTTAAAAAGTATTAAGAAAAATTCATTTATGTGTTTGAAAATGAATAATCCATAAAGCGTTTTTTACATTAAAGGAATCTATAATAAAAACACCAAAACATTTATATACTCACAACGTTAACGATGAGAAAAATTTTATCTCTATTTATTGTATCTTTTTTTATACAGTTTTCATTTGCTCAAAACTTTTCTAATAAGGGTAAGGACTTTTGGGTTGGATATGGTTATCATCAAGTGATGATTGGAAATAATGCCCAGGATATGGTGTTATATTTTGCAACTGATCAAGTTACTACAGTTACGGTCAGTATTCCAGGTAATGGTTATAGCCAAACTTTTTCAAATATTCCTGCTAATACAATATTTACTACACCAGCTCTTCCCAAAACAGGTTTTACAGATGCAAGGTTGATGGTTGAAGGAATTTCTACTAAGGGAATTCATGTAGTAAGTACTAAGCCAATTGTGGCTTATGCACACATATATAACGCCAGTGTTTCAGGGGCCTGTGTTTTATTACCTACAACAACACTAGGGAAAGAATATTACTCCATAAATTATACAAATAATTCAAATTCAACCAATGCCAATAGCTGGTTTTATGTTGTGGCAGCAGATACAGGTACAACCAATGTCGAAATTGTTCCTAGTGCCAATACTTCCAATGGGTGGATAGCTGGTAATACTTACACTGTAACTTTAACGCAGGGCCAGATTTATAATGTTATGGGAGCGCTTATATTAAATACCGGTTGTGGAAATACTAATAGCACACCGCCTCAACCGCCTTGCACAACAGTTGATTTAACTGGCTCTAAAATTAAAAGTATAGCTTCAGGTACAGCAGGCTGTAAAAAGATCGCCGTATATTCCGGTAGTGGGCGAATCAGTTTAACTTGCAATAATACTCCTTCTTCTTCAGATAATTACATGGTTCAGGCATTCCCAAAAGCTGCATGGGGGAAAAGATTTCTAACCGTTACAACTGGTGGCAATATGACCAGAAATATATACAGAGTTTGTGTAGCTGATCCTGCAACAATTGTAAAGATTAATGGTGTAGTTACAACTTTGCCTTTAATAAATAATTTTTATTATGAAATACCATTTACAACCAATCCTTTAAAAATTGAGGGAGATTTACCTATTACAGTTGCGCAATATATCCCTTCGCAGGGTGCTTGTAGCAACGGAAGCCCGGGAGATCCTGAAGTTATTTACTTGAGCCCGGTTGAACAGAGTATTAGTAATGTATTATTTAATTCTAATTTATTAGTAGCAGGCAGCCCTGTCCATTTTGCAAATGTTGTTATTCCAAATGGGGGTACTGCTATCAGTTCTTTTAAAAGAGACGGCGTAACAGTTCCTGCTGCCTCTTTTACTGTTCATCCGCAAGATCCTTCTTATTCATACATTAAAATCGCAGGTTTAACATTAGGTCAACATACATTAGTATCTGATTCTGGGTTTAATGCAATTGCATATGGTTTTGCCCAAGCAGAAAGCTATGGTTATAATGCAGGTACAAATGTTATAGATTTTAATCAAGGTATTGATGTGCAATCTCAATATGGCATCATAAATACAGGGGAGGCTTATTCTTGTTCAAATTCTCCCTTTAGTTTTAATATTTATTTACCAGAGACACTTTTAAGTAATTCAGGGCCTTTTACTGGTACCAATGTTCCTATAAGATATGATTCAATGAAATGGGAGGTAACTAACAATGCCTCTGCTTTTGTACCCAATAATTTTCCTAGAATGGTATATCCGAGTAGCCAGGCCCCTCCAGGTGGACCTTTGCTACCTTGGTATAGTAACCCAGTAGTTAGACCCGATTCCATACGAATTAGAAATGGTAAATCTGTCGCATTTTACGCATTGCCTGCTCCTAATTTATATTCTATTACAACAGCAGGCACATATAACATTAAAATTACTGGATATAGAACTAATAATAATGGTGATGGTTGTGCATCTGGTAATGAAAGTGAATTTAATTTAACCTTAAATGTTTCAGGACCACCACCTGCTACATTTACAAATAACCAGCCGGGTTGCCCTGCAGATTCTGTTCGTTTTGTAGAAACTACCCCGCAAGGACCAACTCCAACTTTTTACCCAACATACAGATTTTGGTGGAGCTTTGGAGACCCTGCAAGTGGTGCTGCAAACAACACTTCTATTTTAAGAAACCCTGTACACCGTTTTTCAGGACCAGGAAATTATATCGTTCGATTTGCAAATATTACTACCCCGGGTTGTTTAAGTGATACAATCAACCAAACTGTTATCGTTCCCGATCTTGTAAACGCAATCCTAACCGGCACAACCGCCGTTTGCCAAAATGCTCCACAACCAAATCTTAATTTTACAATTACAGGAGGGTTACAACCCTTCAGAATAAATTATACGCTTTCTATTAATGGAGGGCCGGCAGTGGCGCAAGCTCCGATCAATATAAGTACAACTACGTTTTCACTATCAGTACCTACAGCAACTGCAGGCATTTATACTTATAACATAACCAGTATAGAAAATGCCAATCCTGCTTTTTGTACAAACCTAATAACAGGGCAAACAGCAACCGTAACTGTAAACCCATTGCCTACAGCTACTATTAGTGGTACAACAAATGTTTGTCAAAATTCGCCCACACAAAATGTAACATTTACAGGTTCTGGTGGTTCTTCTTCTTCAACTATTTACCAGTTTACATATATACCTTCTATAAACGGTGTAGCTGGTGCAGCGCAAACCATTAATTCCAATACAGTGGGTATTGCAACGATTTCTGTGCCTACTACAACAATTGGTACGTATAGTTATGATTTAATTTCTGTAAGCGATGTTGGAACAACCTGTATTAAAACACTAACTGCGGGAGCAACTACCAACGCTACTATTTTTGTACAAGCAACGCCTACAGGTATAGTTACAGCAAATACTACTGTTGTTTGCCAAGATGCTACTGCGCCAACAATTGTTTTTACCGGCAGTGGTGCAAATGGTCAGGCACCTTATACATTTACCTATACCATTACTACCAATGGAGTAGTTGGACCGGTTCAAACCATAAGTTCAATTGGTGCATCCAGTAGTACAACCCCAATTGCAATTCCTATGGGTACAGTGGGTACTTTAATTTACACATTATTAAGTGTACAAAATTCAGGTGCTATCAATTGTATAAATAATTATACTGCGGCAACTGCCCCAACTACCACTATTACAATAAACCCGGTGCCTAGTGCAACCATATCAGGAACTACTACGGTATGCCAAGCGGCAGGTGCGCAAACGGTTACTTTCACAGGTGCTGGCGGGTTAGGGCAATATTCAATAGTTTATTCAATTAATGGAGTAACACAAACTACTCCTCTAACAACTGTAGGAAATATTGCAACAATTACTGTTTTTCCTACTACTATAATTCCATTTGTATACGAAATAATTTCTGTAACAGATATTTCAACAAATTGTATCAAAACTTATATTGCCCCAAATAAACCTATTGCAACAGTTACTTTTCAAGCAACATCTACAGCTAACATTTCTCCTGTAACAAGTACCGTTTGTCAAGATGCAACTGCGCCTACTGTAACTTTTACTGCTGCAAATGGTATAGCGCCCTTTACATTCACTTATACTGTTACCACTAATGGTGTTACGGGTGCTATAATATCAAACACTTCAAATTCCAACACACTTAGTTTTCAAATACCAATGACAACGGCTGGTACACTGGTTTACAATTTATTAAGCGTACAAAATACCGGTCCTACCAATTGTACCACTGCTATAACCGGACAAACTGCAACTTTTACCATAAATCCTATTCCGTCTGCTACAATTACAGGTTCAACTACCGTTTGCCAAAACACTGGCACGCAGCCAGTAACTTTTACTGGAACAGGTGGTACCGGAGCAACCTATGTGTTTAGTTATACAATAAATGGAATAGCTCAAACTCCATTAACCGGAAATAATATTGTTATCAATCAACCAACTACTGCAGCTATTGTTTATACTTATGTAATTACTTCTGTAAGAGATAATGCAACCGGATGTACAAAAACATATACTACTGGTGCACCCACTGCTGTGGTTACTGTAAAACAATTGGCTACTGCTACTATTGGTACGAGTGCTGCAACTATTTGCCAGGCAAGTACTACCTTACCTATAATTACATTTACTGCTCTTGGTGGTGTGGCACCTTACAGGTTTAATTATACAATTACCACCAACGGTGTTACGGGTGCTGTACAAACAACACCATTTACACCCTTTGGTAATTCATACTCACTCACATTACCCACAACAACAGCTGGTACTTACATTTACACACTTGTGAGTGTGCAGGAATCTAGTACTGCAAATTGTGTTAACCCACAAACTTCTTCCACCCAAGTAATTGTTCATCCAAAACCTACCGCAAGCTTTACTACCCAAGGACCATATTGTGCTCAAAAATCTGTTTTAATAACTCCTGCATTTGGTATTACACCTACAGGCACAGTAACATCTTGGGTGTGGGATTATGGCGATGGTACAGGACCACAAATAAGAACGAATGGTAATCCATTTACGCTTACTTATCCCACCGCAGGTGTAAAAATTATTACTTTTAAAACGATATCCGATAATGGTTGTGTGAGTGATGTATTTATGCTTCCCACAACTATATTTAGCAAGCCCAACGCTGGTTTCATTAATCCGGGAGCATGCCTTGCAGATGCGTTGGCACAGTTTACCGACACAAGTACGGTTGCAGGTGTAGGAGCTTCCATTGTTTTCTGGGAATGGGATTTTGGTGATGGCTCACCTTCTTATGCGGGTAGTACATTGGCTCATAAAAACCCCACACATGCGTATGCTGCTGTTGGGCAAAAAACGGTAACACTTATTGTAACAACCAATAGCGGTTGTAAGGATACTACTACTCAGCAATTTTTTATTAATGGAGAAGTAACCCGTGCGGCTTTCACCACTTTAAATGCAAACAATCTTTGCTCAAACAGACCCGTACAGATAAGAGAGAACAGCATTGTAAATGTGGGTGGATTAATTAGAACAGATATTTATTGGGATTATGTGGGAGCACCAACTGTTTTTGACCAGGATAATACGCCTACACCAAATAAAATATACACCCACAATTATCCAAACCTGCAGGTAGATAGACTATACAAGGTTAGGTATTTTGCCTATTCAGGTTTTAATGGTGTTTGCCAAAAAGATACAATTATAGATGTGTTGGTGAGAGCATCGCCTGTATCGGTATTTACAACTGTGCCAGATGTATGCTTAAATGGTGGCCCGGTAACGCTTACACAAGGAACTGCCTCTGGTGGAACTGCGGTTTATACAGGCCCCGGCGTAACTTTCTCAGGAGGTGTTTATACATTTAATCCCTTAGCAACGGGAGTTGTTTTAGGAACCAATAATACTGTGATATATACAGTAACATCGCCTGCAGGCTGTGACTCAGCAAGACCGCAATTGGTTAAAGTGCTAGCGCCGCCTATTGTAGATACATTAATAACGGTTGGTAATCTTTGTCATAACAATGCCATTACTTTCCACAATACTTATACAAATGGGGATGGTACAGTAGTGAAATGGATTTACAATTGGAACGATGGCTCGCCACTTCAAACGATGACCACGGGCGCAGATGTCACACATGTTTATACTACTACAGGACCTCATACTGCTACACTTACGCTGGAAACCGGTTATGGTTGTAGGAATATTCCATTTCCTGTAACCTTTACGGTAAACCCATTGCCAGTACCGAGTTATAATCCTAGTACTTCAGTTTGTTTGCCTACGGCCAATGTTTTGTTTACAAACACAACGCCTGGCAACAATACTTACCAGTGGAGTTTTGAGTTGCCATCAACAGCACCTGCTAACACTAGCACAGCTCCAAGTCCAACACATACTTATACATCACAAGGTCCATTTAATACACAACTTATTGCTACAAATATTGTTACAGGATGCATAGGTACAAGTGCTATACAGGTTATAAATTCAAATATTATTCACCCTGCACCGGTGTTGCAGTTTAATAATATAGCAGATGTTTGTTTAAACAATGGAACTGTTTCATTTGCTGGGTTAGCAAGCGAAACTAGTGGTATAGCTGGTGGTCCTGGCATATTTACCTGTGCACTTACACCCGCAGCTATTTCTGCAAATGGCACCTTTAATCCCCTTATTGCTGGAGTGGGTACACATACCATTACTTATACATGGACATCAACTTTTAACTGTCCAACCTCCATAAACAAGACTGTGAAAGTATTGGCGCCACCCGTAGCAGATTTTGCAACGTTTGGTAATACCTGCCAGAACAGTGCGATTACATTTCATCAAGCATCAACTACACCGGTTGGAACACTAACACAGTGGATTTATGATTGGGGTGATGGATCGCCAATTCAAACATTTAACAATGGCAACGACCAAACGCATATTTATACAACTGCACCAGCAACACCATTTACTGCAACTTTAATGGTTATAACGAGTGATGGTTGTAAAAGTCTGTTGAAACAAATACCCGTAAGAGTAAATCCACAACCGTTACCTGATTTTAAATTCAGCGATACCGCTTGTCTGCCACAGGCAAAAGTCTTATTTACTAACATTACTCCTAATATAAACGACTGGTTTTTCAACTGGAATTTTGATTTTCCTTCTACGCTTGTAAGTGACCTAAGTACGCAACCACAACCAGGGTCGCATACCTATTTTACACAATCACCTCACAATGTAAAATTGGTTGCAACTTCAGCTTCTACAGGTTGTACAAATACAATAACCAAAGCCATTACTACTATTCACCCTGCACCAACGGCCAGCTTTAATTTTAATAAAGTAAGTGTATGCTTGGCGCAGAATGTAACTGTTTTAGACAACAGTACGTTTGCCGATGGCAGTCCTTTAAAATGGTCATGGAATTTTGGGGAAAGTACCAACAACCAACTGGGTCAAAATCAGCCTCCATACACTTACGCTACTGCAAATACGTTTAATGTAAAACTTACTATTACCAATAGTTTTGGTTGCACTGATGATACGGTGAAAACATTTACTGTTTACCCTTACCCTGTTGTAAATGCAGGCCCAGATGATTTTGTATTGGAAGGTGGTTCTATACCACTTGCTGCAACTGCTACAGGAAATATTATTTCTTATTTATGGACTGCAGTACCATTGCCAACTTATTTAAGTTCGAATATTATACTAAATCCTATTTCAACTCCTGTTGTTGATGTAAAATATATATTAACAGTAACGGCTCAAGGTAATTGTCCAAAAGCTGATAGCGTATTTATAAAAGTGTTGAAGTTTCCTGAAATACCAAATACTTTTACTCCTAACAATGATGGTATTCACGATTTATGGGAGATAAAATATTTATTTACTTACCCGGGCAATAGGGTACAGGTATTTACCAGAACCGGACAGTTGGTATTTGAGAGCAGGGGTTATACAAAACCATGGGGAGGAACAATGAATGGAAAACCATTGCCTTTTGATACGTACTATTATATTATTGAACCAGGTAGTGGAAGAAAACCAGTAACGGGGTATGTGACTATTGTGAAATAATCTTGCTTACCGACTTATTGGGGACAGAAAAAAATATTTAGAAACTATAAAAAGTTTAATAAAAAAACGGCTTACCGGCTTTCCGGCAAAAAGAAAAAGTAAAACTAAGGTAATGAGTCAAATCATAAATTGACTTATTGCAGTTTGAAAAAAATATTAAAACCGCACCAATGTAATTATAGTTTTAAAGTGACCACTAGATTATTGAATAGACATTTATTATAGACTATTCCCTATTCACCATTCACAATTGACAAAAACACTGAGGTGCAAAAAAGATACATCGGATGAAGAAAACATTTACGGTTATAGCAATGATCGTATCCATACAATTTGTACAGGCACAAGCAAAACCTGCATTTACGCAATATGTATTAAACAATTATATATTGAACCCAGCATTAGCAGGCATAGAAAATTATACAGATATAAAAACCAGTTTTAGAAACCAGTGGACGGGCATTAAAGGTGCACCAATAACTTCTTATATAAGTTTACAGGCGCCCATTGGCAAATCTGATTACCGCACAAGCGCCACATCTAACGCAGTGCCCGGTCAAAACCCCCGTGGTAAACAATACTGGCAAGAATATACAGCGCCAGATCCACACCATGGTATTGGTTTTTACGCCATGAGCGATAAAGCAGGTTATATAAATAGATGGACCATCTCAGCATCTTATGCATACCATAGACCACTCAGTGTAAAAACTACGTTGGCTGCAGGTTTTAATGCAGGCATATCTGGTATTAGTTTAGATGCTACCAAAGCAACTTTTGCTGATCCCAATAATGATCCTGCCATTGGCGTAGCGGCAGGTGAGTTAAAAAAAGTAAAGCCAGAAGTAGGAGCGGGGCTTTGGTTATATTCTGCCAGATATTTTGCTGGAGTTTCTGTTTTAAATATTGTACCGGGCAAAGCAAAGTTTACTAAGAATGATAAATATGGCACGTATTATACTCCCAATTATTTTGCAACTGCCGGTTATCGTTTTTCGTTGGGAGAAGATTTTACATTGATACCTTCTGTAATGATGCAATACTGGGAGCCTCAATTAACTGGTGTACATTTTACCACCAAACTGCAATACATGGATAAAGCATGGGTTGGTGGAAGTTACCGCCATTCAGATTTTTTAGCCGGATACTCTGGTTTGGCTGGGTTTAACATTTCCAACACTTTAAACTTAAGTTATTCTTACGAAGTAGCCACCACAAGCCGTTTGAGGGTTTATAGCGGCAACACTCACGAAATATTAGTAGGGTTTACATTGGGTAATAAATACAGTGATGCTTGCCCAAGAAATGTGTTTTAATTAATTTCTTTCCATCTCATTCTGTATGCATTCATAGCAGTAACCCCCAACTTTTTTATAAGCTTGTAATTTACAACAGCTCCAATGGGTGCACCAATAACCGGTACGAGTTGTGCAAGTTTTGCAAGGTCAATATAGTCTCTGTATTCCTGTTGAAAATTTCTCCAGTCAAATTGGTTGATATCTTCGGGGAGGTCTTTGCTTTTCTCATTCCAATTGACCATTTTTAAATAAATATTTTTACGATGCTCGTGGCTGGAGAAGGCGAGTTCAAAAATGTGGAGTAGATAAACTCTTTCTTTATAATCCATCACATTGTGCCCATAAATGGAAGCGATATCAAAAAGTAATTTTAGTTTTAGGCCTAGTAAAATGGGGAAATCTGCTAGGCCGAGCAAAATACCTCCGGCTCCTGTAATGCCACCTTCTACTGCTGCGGTGGTTCGGTAAAATTCAATTCTTTTGATGACTGCCATTTCCTTTTCTTCAAATGATACAGCATCTGTCAAAGCTTTTTGTGTGGTATATTTTGCACCAAAGAGAACGCCTTTTATCATTTGTTTGATGGTAGCAGTAATGGCTTGGTGTACTTTTTCGGGTATCCAGGTATTAATTTTTGTCTGTAATTTTTTTGATAATTTATTAAATAGCGAAGGCTTTTTAAGCATTTGCTTTTGCCATATATTTAATTCGTCGGTAATTTTTTGTTGGTATGATTGCATGTGCTGTATTTAGACTGCAATTTATTTTAGTTATGGGTAGCCACATCGTTTAAATATGCACATGTATTAAAATAAAAATTTTACCCGGGAAGGTATAAAGCTGTTTTGGTTATTGAAAAAAATATTGCCACAGAAGGCACAGAAGAACTGTTTTGGTTTTAAAAAAATTTATGGCATCATAATTTAGTTGTAGGGAAGAAAAAAAATATTGCCACAGATTCACTGTTTTTGGTTTTTTATTTTCGGAATACTTTATTTTGTTTTAAGGAATTGTATCATACAAGAGATAAAATAAATTGTAGAAGCAACATAATCTATTGCATAATAAAAGTTGAAAAAAGATAAACTGATGAAGGGCTGCCGGATGGGCAGTAGTAGCCCCCGCCATAATAAACTTTAGATAATAATAAACTTTGTGGTGGGGCTACTACATACAGCCGGATCAAATGGTGAGGAAAGCATTACTATTTACAGCCCCAATTTTTCTTCTGATAAATGTGAATATTTTTTCCGCTAACTTTATTTCTCCTACAAAACTTTTTTTATGAGACAACTATTTCTACCTATTTTATTTGTAATTCTAAGTACTCAAACCTTTGCACAAAAAAACTCTGTTATACCTGTAATAGAATTAACGCCCGCTGGCGTGCAGGTAACTGTTACCAAAGGAACAAATACCGTGGCAGGTAAAAAAATAGATTACACAACACATACCGGTTATTTGGACCTGAGAAATGATACCGGTAAATTGGTGGCAAAAGTATTTTTTACTTATTATAAAAAAGATGGGGATGCAGAAAACACTAGACCAATCTGCTTTACATTTAATGGCGGGCCAGGCTCATCGTCTGTATGGTTGCACATGGGAGGACTTGGACCAAAAAGAGTTTTGCTAAAAGAGGATGGCACGGCTACTGCACCGCCTTATAAAATTTTAGACAATGAGTATAGCTGGTTAGATAAAACTGACCTGGTTTTTATTGACCCTGTGGCTACCGGTTACAGCAGGGCAGCAATGGGGGAGAACCCAAAACAGTTTTATGGTTTTGTAGAAGATGTACAATCTATCGCTTCGTTTATTCGCCATTTTTTATCGAGGTACGAACGCTGGGGTTCTCCTAAATATTTGGCTGGAGAAAGCTATGGTACCACAAGAGCTGCAGGGCTTTCAAAATATTTGCAGGATAGTTACCGTATTTATTTCAATGGCATTTTCTTGATATCGCCTGTGCTTAATTTTGGTACAAACGATTATTATATTGGCAACGATTTGCCTCGTGCATTGTACATTCCATCGTACACCGCAGCGGCATGGTACCATAAAAAATTGGCACCGGCTTTACAGGCAGATTTGCAAAAAACATTAAGAGAGAGTGAGCAATTTGCATTGGGAGAATATGCAGCTGCATTAATTAAGGGTGGTTGGATGACGGAGGCAGAGAAAAATAATATTGCTGAAAAAATGAGTTATTACACCGGGTTAAGCAAGGCATATTGTTTGGCTGCAAACCTACGTGTAGATGAAAATAGGTTTTATAAAGAACTGCGCAGGCAAGATGGATTAACCATTGGTAGATTAGATGCACGCTTTACCGGGCGTGACTTTGATGATGTGGGTGAAGGCGTAAGTTATGACCCATCGTTTACAAATATCGATGGTCCGTTTACATCTGCATTGAATGATTATTTTGGGAAAGATCTAAATTTTAAAGATGACAAGGCGTATAATATTTTTGGAAATGTATCGCCATGGAATTACAATAATGTACAAAACCAGTTTTTAAATGTGGCAGAAAACCTTAGAGATGCTATGACTAAAAACCCTGCCTTAAAAGTATATGTAGGCTCGGGTTATTATGATTTTGCCACACCGTATTTTACTGCGCAGTATGATATTGAGCACATGTTTCTTCGCCCGGAGGCAAGGAAAAATATTAAGCAATATTTTTACAATGCAGGGCATATGTACTACATAAATAAACCCGATATGATACAATTTAAAAAAGATGTGGATGCTTTTTTTGATTGGAGCAATAATTGATAGATGTAATGAGTGATACTACTCCTAATGAGTTTTTTTAATCATTTTATTCTCAAAAGTGTATTTATAATAGGTTTGTATGTATTTACTTTTTTGCCTTGATGCAAAAAAGTAACAAAAAAAATCAAGACTGTCGAAAAAAAGCTAAAAATTTAAATGTCTGTCTAAAATGAAATCAGTTTCAACATTTGTTCAATACCATACTGAGGTGCGACTTACCGACAAAGAATCTTTTCCAAACACTTGTAACAGTGATTTCATTTCTTAACGACAAACATTCAAATTTTCTTAACGCTTTTTTTCTAAGGTCGATCACAGCTCTGTATTTTGCGAACAAAATATTTAATCCTTTATATCTTTATCAAGTTTTGATTTAGACTACAGTAACCTTTTAACCATGAATTGGATCTATATAGCATTAATTATTTATTTGGTGATTTTAGTATTGATTTGCCTGCGTATTATTTACGAAACGCACAGTACCAATAAAACCCTGGCTTATTTATTATTCTGCATTTTTATACCTGTAGTTGGAATAGGATTTTATATAACTTTTGGTATTAATTATTGGCGATTAAAAAAATATGGCAAAAAAGCATTGTCTGATAAAAAAATACTAGATCAATTACAGCAAAGTATTTTACAATACAACGAAGTTTCACTAAAAGCAAATGATGAAGCCGTAAAACAAAATGCGGAACTATCTACCATGTTGCTAAAGGACCTTGGAAGCCCTCTAACTGCCAACAATAAAGTAAAACTTTTAATAAACGGGGAAGAAAAATTTCCTGAATTGTTACAGGCAATTAAAGAAGCCAAGCATCACATTCATGTAGAATATTACATTTATGAGTACGATAAAGTGGGGAGTGAGTTGATAGAATTATTGATACAAAAAGCTACAGAAGGGGTAAAGGTAAAAATGATATATGATGATTTTGGTAGCCCTACTATTAAAAGCAAAACGGAAAAAAGAATGCAGGATGCAGGTGTAGAAATTTTTCCTTTTCATAAAATACATTTTTATTTTCTTGCAAACAGAATCAACTATAGAAACCATCGTAAAATTGTGGTGATTGATGGTTGTACTGCATTTACTGGTGGTATTAATGTAAGTGATAAGTACGTAAACGATAACAGCGATAAGCTTTTTTGGAGAGATACTCATGTGAGAATAGATGGTCCGGCAGTTTATTATTTACAATATTTATTTTTTGCAGATTGGCACTTTTGCTGTGAAGATGAGTTTAAAGCCGTGAGTGAATATTTTCCTGTAATAAAACCTTCTTTGAATTCTACCTATGTTCAAATATCTGCAAGCGGTCCTAACTCTATTCAGCCATCTGTGCTCTTTACTTTACTGCAGGCAATATATTTAGCCAAAGAAGAAATATTGATAACCACCCCGTATTTTATACCTGGCGACAGTATTATAGATGCATTGAGAATAGCTGCATTGAGTGGATTAAAAGTAAAATTATTGGTGCCGGGCATTTGCGATTCTAAAATAGTGAACGCAGCATCTAAAAGTAATTATAAGATTTTGCTGGAAGCAGGTGTTGAAATTTACTTATACCAAAAAGGTTTTGTGCATGCAAAAACTTTGATAACAGATTCAAAATTGATTGTAGTAGGCACAGCTAACATGGACTACCGAAGCTTTGAATTGAACTTTGAAGTAAATGCCATTGTGTATGATGATGATGTAGCAAATGAATTGCGGAATGTATTTTTTAAGGACTTGCAAGATGCTGAACAAATAGACAAAGAAGAATGGCTTCACCGCAAATGGTACACACAGTTTCCTGAAAGAATTGCAAGGTTATCTTCTCCCGTATTATAATTAATTACCTCTAATACGCTGTATTAAAGTATTAAAAGATTTCTTATCCCACTTTGCAAATCGGCCCCTTTGTACAACCAATGTATTGTCAACATCTGGTTGTATATAATAATAAAATGCAAACTGCTCGGTTTTATCTTGCCAACCAATTATTTGCCCAAAACGCAGATCGTACAATATTAAACTGTCTTTTCTTTTTTCTAAAGTATAAAACTGCTGCGAAAAACGAATGAGTTTATTTATTTGTTCAGGCTCTTTTACCAAAGCTTTGAGGGAATCATTTTTTGGGCTGAAGTGGAGATCCAATGATTTGTTTTTATCAAATACAGAACGATAACCGGTGTAAAAACCACTGTCGTTCCCTGCAGCTACAAACCATAGCCATGTTTGTAAAGGAGCAGGTGTAATTAATAATTTATTGTAAGAAATATTTTGCCGAGCCAGTATTTTTTTTGTGTAATTGGTAACATACATTTTATTTACCAATGCATAAAATAGATAAAACAATGGAACAACTAATCCTACTTTCCAAATCCGTTTTCTGTAAATATTTTTCTGCCTAAATGCTAATAATAAACCCAAACAAATGCCCGGTATTAAAGAGAAAAACGGATCTGCCACATAAATGGTATTGAACGAAATTCTCACATGGCTAAAGGGCTCCAGCCAACCAACACCATAATTATTAAAAGCATCTAAAAAATCGTGCATTAATATTACTGCGCCAATAAACATGAGCCAGCGGGCAAATGAAATGTTGTGTGGTTTGTGCAAATAATAAGCAGCAAATGCAATGATGGGAGTTATTATTAATGCAAATAAAATGGAATGCGTAAACCCACGATGCGCCAATAAATTATCAGAAGTATTCAACCAAAACGAGGCTATAAAATCTACATCGGGAATGCTTTGAGCCAATACACCCCATAACATGGCTTTTTTACCCACCGTTTTACCGGCAAATGCTTCACCCATGCAGGCACCTAAAGCTATATGTGTAAGTGAATCCAGAGAATTTATTTAATGGTCAAAGTTAATCAACTATTAAACCAACATTTTTAAATATTCTATTTTCTTATTCTACAGTTGTGTTACGCTTCGTAATTTGGTGATGATGCTCCACATGATAAATGGTAAAGAACATCATTTCTCTTAAAGTAATTTTGCCAAGTAAAGGGTGAGGCATTATTAAATTATCTAACTCATGGTCTGTCAATTTATTTACTTGTACAATTAATTTTTCTACTACATGCTTCAATCTTTTTACAAGATTTTTCTTCTGGGTAATAGCAATCTTTCTTGGAATAAATCTTGCTGGAGCTCTACCTCCACTTTCTAATTTCAGTAGATATTTTTTTACAAGATCATCGTAACTTTTGCTATTTCGGTTTGCTTTTCCAAATAATAATTTTAAAACAAAATGTGGTAATTGTAGCGCTTGTACCAACGGTTTTATTGCTCGGTAAATATGATCCATTTGTTGCCCGGCAGACCATTTTTGATTGGCAGTTTCTACAAAATCATTTTCGTTTAACGAGTCAATATATTTAATAAATAGGAGATGTTTTTGGCGAAGCTCTATTGCAATTTCATTCTTATTCATAGTTAGTTTTTATGCTATAAATGTAAGAACAAAGTAGCTACATGTTATTATTAAATTTTATGAAACTTAGCTAGAAAGCATAAAATCTTACCAAATATTTGCAGGACATTTGGTATGTACATCTTCATTTTCTTCTCCTTTCCAAAAAGCCAGGTAGGAGAGTGTCATTTCAAATCCGCCCCTGTAATTAGAAGCCTGCTTTAGAGAACTTACATTGGTATCGTAACTTAAGCCCATACTAAGTTTGCTTGTATTTAATTTCACAGTGGGTATCATGGCATCTTTATAACGATATACCATTCCGCCCGAGATGGATAGCTCATTTCCATCGCCCGTTTTATCAAGATTATGAGTATATAAAAACCCACCTTGCGTAAGTTTATTTGCACCCTGGCTAAAATGGTCTGCGTACAAAACAACCTTATCGTTTGAATTGGTGGTAATGGTTAAACCAGCATTGTAAACATATTTTTTATTTAAACTTATGTTGCTGTTTTGCATAAATGTAAGACTAGGGTTATTTACATGAAATAAACCTGCACCAACATAAAATTTAGCATTTTCATTTAAATAACTGCTCACGCATAAACCTGCAGATAGATCATAATAAGTGAAAGAAGTTTTATTAAATGTTTGCCCTGTAACGTTGGAAGCATTGTAACTGCCATTAACAAACTGGTCATCAAATTTTAAATCGGTTGGGTCAAAACTTTGGCTTACAGCACCTCCCATAAAACCAGCAGATAGCAGCGTGTGATGCTCAGCATTTAATAATTTATGATAATTTATGGCTGGTAAATATTGTGTTCTTTTTAGTTTTGAATCGCCTGCTACATCATTGGTTATTTGAATTCCTACCGTAAAAAAATCCCCTTCTGTAATTCCTTTAAACACTTTTATTTCTGTACCCAATGCCATCGATCTATATGGTACCGTTACACTTTGCCATTGGTTTCTGTATGCACTGGTAAAGCGAATATTTCCGCTGAAGATACCGGCTAATGCAGGATTTCTAAGCAAAGGCAATTCGTAAAACTGTGAAAAATTTATATCTTGTTGCGCCATAGAAATTTTGCTTACAAGTAAAAATATAAACACCAATTGATATCGTACATTTATTTTCATTGGTTCATTTTAATTTAGGATAGATATGTTTCCTTTAAAATCAAGTTTTTCATTATTGTCGCAGGTTACTTCTAAAATATATACATACACTTCTGCCGAACCTGTTTTGCCTTTAATTTTTCCATCCCATCCATACATGGGGTTATTAGGCGGAAAATTATATTTTTCAAAAAGCAATTCGCCCCAGCGTGAATAAATTCTGAAAGATCTAATGGCATTTACTCCCGATGATCTTACTATCAACTTGTCATTCCTTCCATCGCCATCTGGTGTAAATGCATTGGGTACAAAAACCTGCGAACCTTTGCACAGCGTATGTATGCGAATGGTATCTATTGCGGAACAACCATAAACATTTTTTACAACTGCACGGTAAGTGATATCAAATTTTACCGTTGCAAGCGGGTTGGTGCAAGTAGTACAACTTAAGTTAATGGCCGGAGACCATGCCCACGAAACAATGGGGCCACTTATAATTTGCGGACGAATAGGATGAACAGTTCCCGTAGGTAATGTAACATCTGGTCCAAGCTCAATAGCTGGTATTGGGTTAACGGTTATTTTCACATAACCTGTATCTCTAAAGCAATTATTAGCATCGTATCCAATAACCATGTAGGTAGTAGTAGTATCTGGCGATGCTACAGGGTTTGAAATTACTGTACTGCTTAGCCCGGCTGCAGGAGACCACTTGTAAGAAGTGGCACCCACTGCAAATAAGTTGGTGGATGATTTGCCGCACACTGCTTTGTTTGGACTTACCAATATTTTTATTGGTTGTCTTACTGTAATATTAACCACTACATTGGTTATACATCCTGAGTTTGACAATCCTGTTAGTGTGTAGGTAACATTGCCAGTAGGTGTAGCCATTGGGTTTGGACAAGTGCTGCAACTTAAGCCCTGTACAGGAAACCACTGATATGTTTGTGCTCCAAGAGTGCTTAGCTGTACTGAATCGCCCAAACAAATTGCATGGTTATTATTAATACTTATATTGGGTGATTGATTTACATTGAAAGAACGTGTAGTGCTGTCTTTACAACCATTAGAATTTACAACCACCAATTTTACAGTATAATTTCCTGCATTTGTATAGGTATGTGATGGATTAAAATTGGTAGAAGTATTTCCGTCTCCAAAGTTCCAATAGCAATTTGTAGCCCCTGAAGATGTGTTTGTAAAAATGAAATTATTATTTGCCAAACATTGGTTTGCAGGTTGTGTAAATGCAGCTGTAGGTTTAGGAAATACTATGAATGAATGCGAAACACTGTCTTTACAACCATTGCTGTTTATTATAACTAATTTTACAGTGAAATTATTTGCGGTTGTATAAACGTGTGATGGATTTTGTAAGGTTGAATTCGTTCCATCACCAAAGGCCCAAAGATAAGTGGCTGCGCCTGTGGATGTATTAGTAAATGTAAAATTGTTACCAGATAAACATTGATCCGTCGGTGGGTTAAAACCTGCTGTAGGTTTTGGATAAACGAGAAAACTTCTTGATATACTATCCTTACAGCCACTGCTATTTGTCACAACTAATTGTACAGTGTAATTATTTGCACTTGTATAAACGTGTGTTGGGTTTTGTAAGGTTGAATTTGTGCCATCACCAAAGGTCCAAAAATAAGTGGCTGCGCCTGTGGATGTATTAGTAAATGTAAAATTGTTACCAGATAAACATTGATCAGTCGGTGGGTTAAAACCTGCTGTAGGTTTTGGATAAACGATAAAACTTCTTGATATACTATCCTTACAACCATTGCTATTTGTTATAACTAATTGTACGGTGTAATTATTTGCATGTGGATAAACATGCGTTGGATTTTGAAGAATTGAATTCGTTCCATCACCAAAGGTCCAAAAATATGTGGCTGCGCCAGATGAGGTATTATTAAAAGTAAAACTATTACCTGCTAAACATTGGTTTAATGGTTGAGTAAAATCTGCAACTGGTTTTGGATAAACAATAAAACTTCTTGTAACACTGTCTTTACATCCATTACTGTTTGTTACCACTAATTGTACTGTATAAGCATTTGCAGTTGTATAAACATGCGTTGGATTTTGCAGAGTAGAATTTGTACCATCACCAAAAGTCCAAAAGTAAGTGGATGCACCTGTGGAGGTATTATTAAATGTAAAACTATTGCCTGCCAAACATTGATTTAATGGTTGAGCAAAAGCTGCAACAGGTTTTGGATAAACAATAAAACTTCTTGTAACACTGTCTTTACAACCATTGCTGTTTATTACCACTAATTGTACTGTATAAGCATTTGCAGTTGTATAAACATGCGTTGGATTTTGCAGAGTAGAATTTGTTCCATCTCCAAAAGTCCAAAAGTAAGTGGCGGCACCTGTGGAGGTATTATTAAAAGTAAAACTATTACCTGCCAAACATTGGTTTAATGGTTGTGTGAAAGCTGCTGTTGGTTTTGGAAATACAGAGAATGATCTGCTTACACTATCCTTACAACCATTGGATGAAGTAACCACTAATTTAACTATATAAGCATTTGCAGTTGTGTAAACATGCGTTGGGTTTTGTAGAGTAGAATTTGTACCATCACCAAAATTCCAAAAGTAAGTGGCGGCACCTGTGGAGCTATTATTAAAAGTAAAACTATTACCTGCC
This sequence comes from Ferruginibacter sp., assembly GCA_031398005.1. Lineage (GTDB taxonomy): Bacteria > Bacteroidota > Bacteroidia > Chitinophagales > Chitinophagaceae > Ferruginibacter. Next base: position 336 of record JANNMO010000014.1, on the reverse strand, counting down.
AAACATTGGTTCACTGGTTGTGTAAAAGCTGCTGTAGGTTTTGGAAATACAGAGAATGATCTACTCACACTATCCTTGCAGCCATTAGAGGAAGTAACCACTAATTTAACTGTATAAGAATTCGAGGTTGTATAAACGTGCGTTGGATTTTGTAACGTTGAATTTGTTCCATCTCCAAAGGTCCAAAAGGAAGTAGCGGCACCTGTGGAGCTATTATTAAATGTAAAACTATTGCCTGCCAAACATTGGTTTAATGGTTGTGTGAAAGCTGCTGTAGGTTTTGGAAATACAGAGAATGATCTACTCACACTATCCTTGCAGCCATTAAAGGAAGTA